>NZ_CP032819.1:3078378-3694053 GCF_003991565.1 Butyricimonas faecalis
TTATTGTTGTCGGAATTTGCTGGGTGGCCAGTCGTTTTATTCATTTGGGACGGGTGGTGTACACGAATAATGCCCAGGTGAAACAACATATTACCCCGGTAAATACCCGGGTACAGGGGTTTATCAAGAAGATATATTTCGAGGAGTACCAGCGTGTGTGTAAAGGCGATACGCTGGTGGTGATCGAGGATGCCGAGTTTTGTCTGCGATTGGCCCAGGCGGAGGCGGATTACCGGAACGCGCTGGTCGGGATGGACGCGATGCACACGACGGTTCACGCGGCGCAGAGTCATGTGTTGGTGACGGATGCCGGGGTGGAGGAGGTGCGGGTGCGATTGGCGAACGCGGAGAAAGACTACGAGCGTTACAAGGAGTTGTTGAAGCAGGGGGCGGTTACCGTGCAACAGTTTGATCGGGTGAAGACGGAGTTCGAGGCAACGAAGGCTCGCCACGAGCAAATTCTTCGCCAGCGACAGGCGGTTTCACTGGTGAAGCAAGAGCAGGCGCAGCGTTTGGAACAAAACGAGGCGAATGTCAAGCTTGCCGAGGCCGCGTTGAATTTGGCCCGACTGAATCTTTCGTACACGGTGATTCTGGCCACGACCGACGGGGTGACCGGGCGCAAGAATATACACGAGGGGGAGCTCGTGCAACCGGGTCAGACGATGGTTAATCTCGTGGACGTGAACGAAAAATGGGTGATCGCGAATTACAAGGAGAGGCAAACGACCCGCATGGAGGAGGGGCAGATGGTGGAGATCGAGGTGGATGCTATCCCAGGAGTAAGGTTTGAGGGACGAGTGGCGTCGATTTCGGAGGCCACGGGGGCTTCTTTTGCACTGATCCCGCAGGATAATTCTGCCGGGAATTTCGTGAAGGTGGAACAGCGTATTCCGGTTCGTATTGAATTCACGGGGAGAAACAGGCCGGAGGATATGAGCCGCTTGCGTGCCGGGATGAACGTGGAGTGTAAGGTTAATTACTAGAGGAGATGTCTGTACCGAATATACCGACACGTATCCTGATGTTCCGGGATTTTGTTCCGGACCGGGTACGTGTGTTTCTTTGTTTGTTTTTTGCCGTGACGTTTCAATTCAGCGGGGGGATTTATTTGGCGTCTGTTTCTCAGATGGTCGGGTCGTTGGCGTTGATGCAGGAGGATATCATGATGGCGGGTTATGCTTCGTTCGTGGGGACAACGATTGTTTTTCCTATTCTTTTCCGGTTGAAGTTTCGTTTCACTTCCCGGTCGATTTTCTTGATGGTTTGTCCGGCGTTGATTGTTTGTAATTTGATCACGATGAGCACGGGGAGTCTTCCCGTGTTGGTCGGGGTGTGTTTTATTGCCGGGATGTTGCGTATGTGGGGGACGTTCGAGTGCTTGTCGAGCGTGCAGCTCAGTATCACGCCGACTCGTAATTTCGCGGTGTTCTTTCCGGTCGTGTATCTTATCGTGTTGGGGAGTATTCAGTTGTCGGGGCTGGTGACTGTTTATTTGGGGTATTGGGCTGACTGGCGATACATGCATGGGTTGATTGTCGGATTGTTGCTTGTCGTATGGTTGTGTGCGGCCCTGTTTACCCGACATTTTCGGTTTATGAAGGCGTTGCCGTTGTACGGGATAGATTGGTTGGGCGGTGTTTTGTGGGCGATTTTTCTTTTGGCGTTGGTTTTTGTTTTTGAATACGGGAAGTTTTATGACTGGTTGTATTCTCCTTATATCCGTTCGGGAATCGTGGTTGCGGTCGTGGCGTTGTTGTTGAATATTAACCGGATGCACACGCTGCGGCATCCTTATATCACGAAGGAGGCGCTGGGGTACCGCAATATGGGGGCGATATTGTTCGCGTTTCTGGTGTTGTGTTGCTTGCAGGCGACACCGACAATCCTGCAAAATATGTTTACCGGGGGTATTTTGAAGTATGACGTGCTGAGTTCGGTGTCTCTGAATTGGTGGAATTTGCTGGGGATTGTTTTGGGTGCTTTGGCGGTTTATTACTGGCACGCTCGTTTGCATGGGGGGTATAAAAGGGCCGTGTTTACGGGGTTCGCGCTGGTCGTGATGTACCAGTGTTTCATGTTTTTCCTGATAGATCCGCGGATGAATATTGAGTGGCTTTACCTGCCGACGTTGTTAAGAGGGGTGGGGCTCGTGATGATTTATATATCGTTGACGGTTTATATCTCGGGTTTCGTGTCGTTCCAGCATTTCTTCCAGGTGTTGTCTTTGTTGGGTTTCGTGCGGACGGGGTTCGGGTCGGCATTCGGAAGTGCGATTTATGAACGGATGATGCAGCATGTGTTGCCGGAGAAGTACCAGTTGTTGGCTACCGATCTGGATGCTGTGAATCCTGTTGCGGCGCACATCCCCGTGGAGCAGCTTTATGGGGAGACGATGAGGCAGGCGATGCTGGTTAGCGTGAAGGAATTATATGGCTGGACGTGTATTGCTGGGATTTTCTTTTTGCTGATGCTTTTGAGTTACAGGTATTTGAACCGGAACACGGTGGGACGTTTACCCGGGATGAGGCGGATTAAGCGGATGATGAAACGGGATGTTTCTTTTTAAAAAGTACTCATCTGCTGCGTTCCTGCTTCCCAAAGATTCGGTCACGTACTTTAGTACGCTCCCTCGTCTTTGTCAATCAGCGCCTTGCATCTAAGCACTTTTTTAACGACCTTCTAAAATGAAGAAAAAGGCTGTCTATTTACTTTTTAGACAGCCTCAACTGGTACTTTTTCCCGAAGATAGAGAGTAACTAATTTATTCCTTTGGAAATTTAGATTTTGGAATATCTTTCAGGAAATCACTTAATGAGATATCGAAATAATTGCATATTGCTTTTAAGGTTGATATCGTCATGTTATTTTTAGCAATTTCTATTCTGGAAATATTTATGTCTGTTGCGATTAAGAATTCTATTTGCGAAAGATCTTTCTCCTTTCGTAAAACCTTTATTCTTAGGGCGATTTCTTTTAGTAATGCTTCATCAATATATTTTTTCATGCCGTAAAGAAAGAAATGAACGTATCAATTTTCGCCAACGAATTTGTTGGCAAATAAAAAAGGTTTTCTTTGTAAAAATACGGATTTTATCAATAATAAAATTGTTGCAACCGGGGTGGTGTGTCTTTATAGGCTCAAGCGACTACCTCCCCTAACCCCTCCTTGCACAGGAGGGGAAGCCGCTTGGCAATCAGCCTAAGGGATGGTTTGTGATGTAAGATGAGGCTTGTTGGACCGTCTCATCTGTATTTGATGTCGTATTTTATTCAAATAATCTTCTATCTTTGTGATAAAATGTTTGGGATGTAATTAATGACTTCAGTATATGGCAGATGATTGCGTGATTCGGGTGACCGGTTTGAAAAAGAGTTTTCCCAAGGGGAAAGAGGTTTTACACGTGTTGAAGGGTATTGATATGGAGATTCGCCCGGGAGAGGTGATTGGTTATCTTGGAAGTAACGGGGCGGGGAAGTCCACGACCGTGAAGATTATGTGCGGGTTATTGGAGGATTTTGAGGGGAAGGTAGATGTGTTGGGGTATGATGTGCGGGAAAATGATATAGAGGTGAAGAAACGGATCGGGTATATCCCGGAGAATGCGGTGATGTACGAGCATTTGACCCCGATGGAGTACTTGGAGTTTATCGGAGCCATGTACGGGTTGGATCGGAAGGAGGTGAGCCGGAAAGCTGATGAGTTGCTCTCGTTGTTCGAGATGAGGGAGAACCGGGACGTGCGGATGGTAAATTTCTCGAAGGGGATGAAACAGAAGGTGCATATTATTTCGGGGCTGTTGCATAACCCGGAAGTGATTTTTATGGATGAACCTTTGAACGGGCTGGATGCTAACGCGGTGATTGTCGTGAAGGAGGTCGTGGCTCGTTTGGCAAAAGAGGGGAAAACGATCTTTTATTGTTCACACCTGATGGATGTGGTGGAGAAAATAGCCAGTCGGGTGATCTTGATCAACGAGGGAATGATTATCGCTAACGGTTCGGTTCGGGAGTTGATGGAAGAGGCGGGTGTGAATTCTTTGGAGAGTTTGTTCACGAAGTTAATAGGGGTTACGGGGCAGTCGGAGAAAGCGGAACAGATTGTAAACGCTTTTGAAAACAGGGAGTCATGATCAAGGTGGTTGCACAAATCCTACGGCTCTTCCGGGGGATGTTTACCCGTATGGGGGTTGATTTCGATCGGATGTTGGCCATTGTGACGGTAAAGTTGACGCTGGATAACCGGATTGACCGGAGCGGGCGGAACAAGAAGAATGCATCGAACGCGTTGATGAAACAGGGAATTTTACTCGGCATCTGCGGGCCGATCTTTTTCTTGTCGGGGATAGCATCGGGAGCTTTCGAGGTGTCGCTTTTGTTGTTCCAGTCGTACTTGTTTTTGATGTTGTTGATGAGTTTTATGATGGAGTATTCCCGAATTCTTTTTGACGGGAAGGACAATCATATTTTGCAGTGTTTGCCCGTGAATTCCAAAACGATACTGGTTGCTCGCCTGATGTCGATGTTGGTGTATATGTTTTTTCTTTCCGGTTGTATGTCGGTGGTCCCGACGGTGATTGTCTGTTGCTGGAAAGGGGTGGTATCCGGGGTATTTTTTATTGTTTCCGTGTTTTTGAATACGGTTTTCACGTTGCTTTTCGCTAATGCTGTTTATCTCGGGGTGATGCGTTTTGTTTCCGTGGAGAAGTTCCAGCGGGTGGTGAGTTATGCGCAGGTGGTGTTGATTGCCGGGGTGGCTTTGAGTTATCAATTGGTCGGACAGTTTACACGGAGTGTGCAGTTGGATGTGTTTCATCCGGGGAATTGGGTGTATTTCACGCCACCTTGTTATTTTATGTCTTTGACCGTGCTGGGGAAGCAACCGACAGGGCCCGTGTTGTTGTTGGCACTGATCGGGGTGGGGCTTGTTGGTGTGCTTGGTTATATCACGGTGGCTTATCTCGCTCCTTATTTTTCGGTGAAGGCGGGGAGGTTAAACTCGTACACGCCCGAGAGCAAGAAGTGTAAGGGTGGAAAGGAGGAGTGGCTTTACGCTTTGGCACGGGTGTGTGGTCGGAGTCCGATGCAAGTGACGGGTTTTGTTTTGGGATGGCGTATGACCCGCGATAATTTGAAGTTCAGGCAAGGTGTTTTGCCCATGATGATTTACACGGTGTGTCTGGCAATTTTCTTTTTGTACCAGGGACAGCAGGAGGAAGTTGGCGGTATTGCTTATTATATGCCTCTTTACATGATGACAATGATTGGTATTGGAATCCAGATGAATATGTCGATCACGGATAAGGGGGATTTACTTTGGCTTTATCGCTCTAAACCGTTGGTGCGTCCGGGAGCTTTGATTCTTGGGTGTTTCAAGGCTTTGTTCGTGAAATATTATCTTCCGGCTTACGTGTTGCTCTGCGGGATTTTTATCGTGATGCTGGGCTGGGTGGTTCTTCCGGACTTGTTGTTTGTTCTAGCCGTGAGTACGTTGGTGAGTTACGTTTATCTTTGGTTTTCCGGGATGCTTTTCCCCTTCTCGAAAGAGAAAAGTTCCATGGATTCCGGACGGAATATGTTGCGGGTTGTCGTGTTGATGCTTATGCTGGTCCTTGTCGGGGGTGCGCATGTGCTGGTCATGCGCTTGTCGTGGTTTGGCATTTGGGCTGCGATCGCGGTGGTGGTATTCCTTGTTTTCTTGATGGAATTCGTGATATGCCGTGTTTCTTGGCGGAAGGTGATTTCTAATTATTAATACTTTTCTGACTTTTCCGTTATAATAACTTTTACTATATTTACGGTCAATATGGATTATATAGAAGTATATCATGGAGGGTATTGCCAGGTCGAATTTCCTGAAATCATTATAGGTAAGTATGCCAAAGATTTCGGAGGAGGTTTTTATTGTACGGAGTTGAAAGAACAGGCTGCACGTTGGGCTCGTCGGTACGATAATCCTGTAATTAGTATTTTTCGTTTTGAGATAGATTATGGATTGAAGATTCTTCATTTTACCGAGATGACAGAGGAATGGCTCGATTTTATCGTAAATTGTCGTAATGGTGTGAAACATAATTATGATATAGTGATCGGTGCTATGGCTAATGATCAAATCTATAATTATATATCGGATTTTGTTCAAGGGATTATTACAAGAGAGCAATTTTGGGCTTTGGCGAAATTTAAGCATCCCACGCATCAAATAAACTTTTGTACTCCGGATGCACTAAAATGTCTTACTTTTTTGAAGTTTGAGGAGCTAAAAAATGATTGGACGAGAAAAGAAAGAGTATAATGATTTATTTTTTGTTTGTAGTCTGATAGAGTATATTGGTCGAAAAACGAAAAATCATCGGAATGTTGTGGTTAACGCTATCGGTAAGGATAAATTGCAGCATCTGTACGAGTTGGCGGATGTATATCATAGTGACAATATAGATAAAGTTAGTGATGAATTGATTGATAATTATCATATCAAAGAAGGAGCGTTTGATAATGTTTCTGATAGTAAGTACTCGATACCCACACATTGGGATATAGGGAAGGTGTATAAGAGGTTGATCATAGACATTTGTGTAAAACAGGGTAAAGAGTCGATTGAAACGTTGGTAGAAGTGTACAATTCATGGTTGTCCCGCAAGATAGAAGACTTCAATAGTAGCCTTTATTATGAAAATCCGGGGTATCTTTATGAATCTTATCTTGAAGGGGATGTTTTGTAGAACGGTGACCGGATGCTTTGGTCATGATTAGTGTCAAAGCCCCGTCTCCCGTGATGTTACAGGCCGTTCCGAAACTATCTTGTAAGGCGAAGATGGTTAGTAGAAGGGCTGTTCCGGCTTCATCGAATCCGAGTATGGAGATCACGATTCCCAGAGAGGCGATGACGGTTCCGCCGGGAACTCCCGGCGCCCCGATGGCAAAGATGCCGAGCAGGATGATGAACAGGATCATGACGGTTAATGATGGGAGCGAACCGTAAAGCATGAGTGACACGGTCATCACGAAGAAGACTTCTGTTAGTATGGAACCGCATAAATGGATGTTCGAGAACAGGGGAATGGCGAAATCAATAACATCGTCTTTTAATACTGGACTTTTCTTGGCACATTTTAACGCAACGGCTAACGTGGCAGCGGATGACATCGTGCCGACAGCCGTGAGGTAGGCGGGGCCGTAGTACTTCAATACCTGCCAAGGATTTTTTTTCGAGACGGCTCCGGCAAGGACGTACAAGAAAGAAAGCCACACGAACTGGGAGATGATGACAATAACCATAACGCCAAGGAACACGGGTAGTTGTTTCGTGATCGCACCCTCGTAGCTTAATGCACAGAAATTGGCTGCGATGAAGAAGGGGAGAATGGGTATAAGAATCCGGTTGATGAGTAATAACACCATTTTTTGAAAATTGTCCAGCAGGTTTTCGAATACTTCCGATTTGGTCCACACGGTGGCGAGGCCGATCATGATGGCAAGTACAAGGGCTGTCATCACGCTGACGACAGGAGGTATGTCAAGGCGGAAGATTAGTTCCGGTAATTGTCGTAAGGTTTCTTTCACGGGTTCGATGGAGAGATGCGGGATCAGGGTGTACCCGGAGACCATGGCAAAGAAGGCTGCACCAATGGAAGAAAGATAAGCGATGACGAGTGCCAGTGACAGCATTTTGGATGCGTTGTCCTTCATTTTGGCAATAGAGTAGGATACGAATCCTAAGATAATGAGCGGAACCATGAAGAAGATCAGTTGTCCGAGGATGTATTTCACGGTAACAACAATATTCATGAATCCTTCGTTAGCGATAAATCCGAGTAGAATCCCGATAATGACGGCGATGATTAATTTGAATATGGTACTGGAATATAATTTCTTCATGATTCTTTTTTTTTCGTTTATACCGTCTGCAGAAGGAAATTAGTTACAGAAAAGAGGGTGTTCTCAAGCGGAAACCGTAAAAGTGGTTCGTTTTACGGTAATTTGTATACAACTCCAATGAATGGAATATCATACTTTTACATCATAAATTAGAAGTGTTAGGTATGAAATTTAAAATGGAATAGTATGAGTATAAAAAACATTGTAATAACAGGTATGTTGTTCCTTGCCGGAACAATCGCGAGTGCCCAAACAAGTGCAGATCAGATAAAAGAGAAGAATATGGAAAAGTTAGAATTAGTGAAGGAGTGGGACAAGGTTTTCCCACAGAGCAACAAAGTGATCCACGAGAAGGTGACTTTCCGTAATCGTTACGGTATCACGCTTGCCGCGGATATGTATATTCCGAAAAATGCCGAGGGGAAGTTAGCGGCTATTGCCGTGAGCGGTCCTTTCGGGGCTGTAAAAGAGCAATCATCCGGTCTTTACGCTCAGACGCTGGCGGAGCGCGGTTTTCTGACAATCGCTTTCGATCCTTCTTACACGGGTGAAAGCGGAGGGCAGCCTCGGTACGTGGCTTCGCCGGACATCAACACGGAGGATTTCAGTGCTGCCGTTGATTTTCTTTCGACTCGCGATGATGTTGACCCTGAACGCATTGGAATTTTAGGTATTTGCGGATGGGGAGGAATGGCTCTTAATGCCGCAGCCATGGACACGCGTATTAAAGCTACGGTTACGTCTACGATGTATGACATGAGCCGGGTGAATGCCAACGGGTATTTTGACGCGATGGATGCCGATCAACGATATGAACTTCGCCGGCAACTTAATGCCCAGCGTACGATTGACGCCAAGAAGGGCACGTATGAATTGGCCGGGGGTGTGGTGGATCCGTTACCTGATGATGCCCCGCAGTTCGTGAAGGATTATTACGCTTACTACAAAACTCCGCGCGGGTACCACAAACGTTCACTTAATTCCAATAAGGGTTGGAATAAGACGTCGTCACTTTCATTTATCAATATGCCGTTGTTGACTTACAGCGATGAAATACGGAATGCCGTGCTTATGATTCATGGTGAAAAGGCTCATTCCCGCTATTTTAGTGAAGATGCTTTCAAGAAACTGAAAGGTGATAACAAGGAACTTTTGATTATCCCTGGGGCAAGCCACGTGGATTTGTATGATAACCAGGCAAATGTTATTCCTTTTGATAAGATAGAATCTTTCTTTCGTGCATATTTGAAATAATAAAAATGCCCAAGTTCAAAATCGACATGAACTTGGGCATTTTGTATAATATCGTTTCGGATTATAACCCTAGAACTTTGGTTCCTTGTTTGAAGAAAATATCCTTCGGGATGTTAGCTTCCGCGATACGATCCAAATCTTTCTGTAAGGTCGGGGGAACGATACCCTTTTCTGCTACTAATTGAGTAGCTTTCTGGATGTCGCCGTCTCCTTCGATCGTGATGTATTCTCCGGCAATCACTTCGATGTCTTTTTTCATCTTTTCGAAATCTACGGTGTAGTATCCCGTGGTTTCATCCTTGCTGATGGCTCCGCTTTCCATGAAATGGGCAAATTGCATCATGTTTGCTTTTCCGTGGGCGCTGGCGGCACCAAAACGAACGGAACGGAAGATTCCGGCGATGAAGGTCACGTAATTGTCCATGAGGTCTTTGTTTTCCAATACTCCCCATTCTGCGAGTTTGGTCACGCAGAAAAGACCAAGAATGTCCGCTTTACCTTCCTCGATAGAAGTGTAGTAGTTTTGCAGGGCAGAGCGAACGTCTTGTTTGCCATTCAGCGTGTATTTGATTCCCAGCCCATGAGCTACTTCGTGGAACATTACGTTCTCGAAGAAAGCGTCGAAGTTGATATGTTTCTGTTGATCCGGGGTAATTAACAATTTGGATATCGGCACAACCATTTTCTCGAATTTGGCCTGCATGGAGTTTTTCAATTGCAGTTTACGACTTCCTTTTGCCGCGTGTACTCTCGGGTCGTTCGGCAGGTTGATTGCGATATTTTTGCTTCCGGCATTGCAGTCTCCTGCGTAGTAAATCACGTCATAAGCGTTCATGTCCGGGTTGGCATTTGCTTTTTCCTTTTTGTATTTGGCCGGAACCGGTAAGTTTTCCTGTAATTTGGGCAAGTATTGAGCGTATTCGGACAAGCGTTTGCTCCACTCTTTGTCTTTCACGAGGATTTGTCCGGAGTGAGAAGCTTTGTACCCGTAAAGTTGATCTTCGTAGGTTTCGATGGGGCCCACCACGAAGTCCAGCGTGTTGTTTTGCATATCCATCCAAGCCAAATCGCTGGCCAGGTAATCGTCATCCAAAAGGGCTTTTGATCTTAATGCCAAGTAGTTTTTTAATCCCGGATCTTCGGCAAGTTCAGCTGCTTCTTCGAGTAATTTAGAGGCTTTTGCCACTTGTTCCGGGTAAGCTTCGTGGAATGAAAGCACGATGAGTTTTCCGGCAGCATCCCGACGGACAACACTATACCAATCCGTTTTTCGGGGATCTTCCAATGCATCAAATTCTTCTTTTGTCATATCGGCCGGGTAGAAGTTCGCCCCGAGAGGTTTTGCGCCCACGCCGTCGATAAAAGGTTTGTTATCGTTTAATCTGTCCCAAGGACCGTAGTTGATGGAGAGGTATTTCAATGCGGCAGAGTCTTGGGCGAATTGAGCCATCAGTGTACTCTTGTCCCCGTATGCGTTTTGCCAGAAGATGTCTTCCATGATATCAGCCACTTCGATAAGTAGGGGGAGCATTTTCTTTTCGTTTTCAGTCAATTGGTTTAAATCCGTTGTTAAGGGAAATTCTGCATACTGATCTGCAAGCGATTGATAGGGGCTTGGTTTCGTTTCTTTCTTGGCCTCTTTACAAGAGAACAAGAAAATACCTAAAGATAGAAATAGGAATAGTTTTCTCATTTTTATAAAATTTGTGTTTGAGTATTTGGGGACGAATTTATAAAAAATTCCGTTACCTTTGTGATTGGTAATCGTGATCATTAATTTTTAGAAGGATATCAAGGTGAACGATTCTGGGGGAAATAAGAATCAAGAGATATGTCGGTTACTTCGTTCCGGAAATCAAAAAGGGATGGAGTTGTTATTTGATGTCTATTATAAATCCTTGGTTGTATGGGCCGATACATTTCTGCGTGATATGAATATGGCAGAGGATGTTGTGCAGGATTTTTTCCTATCAGTATGGAATGGTAAGACTTATAAGAAATTTGAACCGGCGACATTGGCATCTTTTCTTTATGTTTCAGTACGAAATCGATGTTTGAATAGGTTGGATAAGCAGGATATTTTTCACCATGCCGTGGAATTGGATCACGTGGATTTAGCTTTTGAGGAGTATAATGAGCGGCATGACGAAATTGTGGCGAAAGTGTTGGAGGAGATCGCTTTGTTGCCTGATCGTAGCCGGGAGGTGATGAATGGGGTTTTTGTCGAAGGGTTGAAGTACCGGGAGGTGGCGGAACGTTACGGAATTTCGCTATCCACGGTGAAGACGTTATTGAGTAATTCGGTCAAGAAGTTGAGGGAGCGGTTAGATGATGAGTTTTTTGCCGGATTCTTATTGTTTTTCTATGTGTTGAAATAAAATCAATTTTTTTTGAAAATCCATTAGACCTTTTTCTATGTTTCCGGTATTATTAATGAAAAATGATACCGTTTATGCGAAATAATTTGTTGGATCAAGAAATACGAGAACGTTTATTAAGCTATATCAATGGAGAGCTGGACGAGGAGGAGCGTCTTTCTGTTGAAAGTTGGTTGAGAAATAAACCGGAAAACCGGGAGGCATTTCGTCTCTTGGAAAAGGATTGTTTATTTATTCGTTGGGCGGGAAGAGAACGTGAGGTGAATGTTGGAAAGAGAAAAACGATCTTGTTACAAGAAATTCGTCGGGGTAGAATTCGGAAAATCAGTTTCCGAATAGCAGCTACCGTGGCATTGCTGATGACGTTGGGAGGCATGTACTTGTTTGTATCTTCACCCACTCATGAAAAGATGTTGGCCAAAAATGAATCGGTGATACGACATGCCTATCCTCAAGCGAAATTGATTCTTTCCACGGGTAAAGAGATTGATTTGACAAAAAATGCAGGACATATTCAAGAACAGGATGGTTCTGTTGTAGCGTTGGATAGTAATAAAATGCTTGTTTATGACGGAGCTCAAGTAATTGAATCGAAAAAAACGTTATATAATAAAATTATTGTTCCTAGAGGAGGAGAATTTTTTCTGACATTATCTGATGGGACAGAAGTATGGTTGAATGCAGATTCTGAATTGGAGTATCCGGTCAATTTTGTTGCCGATGAACGAGCGGTGAAGTTAAGGGGTGAAGCTTATTTTAAAGTGAAGAAAGACACGACAAAACCATTTCGGGTGACTTCCGGGGAATATCGTTTACAGGTGTACGGGACGGAATTTAACATGAATACTTATCACCAAGAAGAGATTCAAGTGGTTTTAGTACAGGGTGCTGTTGGGTTCCGGGCGAACTTGTCAACACCGGAATTGCGATTGAAACCGAATCAATTGGGCGTGGCGAATGAATTAACGGGGAAGACGGAAATAAAGGAGGTGGATGTTTATCCTTATATTGCATGGAAGAATCAGGATGTGGTGTTTATGAATGAAAGGTTAGAATCAATTATGGAAAAGATTGAGCGGTGGTATGATGTGAATGTCTTTTTCCAAAACGATTCGCTGAAAGATGTTAGACTGTATGGAAATATTCAACGTTATGCTGATATACAGGATTTGTTGTTCTTTTTGGAGAAGACTTCCGGGGCTCATTTTAGTATAAAGGATCGAACGATTATTATTAATAATAAATAAAAAACGGAGAGTTGTGGCGACTCTCCGGGGATTGTAATAACCAGTAATGACCTTCTTGCAAAAGGTTATTACCATGTTTAACACAAAAATTTAGAAACAAATTTATGAAAAAAAAGGACAGGTCGTGCCATTTCTTTGGAAAAGCACGAGAAAAAGTTTGGAAAACAATGAAATTACATGCTTTTTTTATCATTTTTTTCGTTAGTTTGGCTTTGCCGAGTGTGGCACAGGAGCAAACTGTAACGTTGAAATTGACGGATGTAAATCTGTATGAATTGTTTGATGCAATTCGGAAGCAGACGGGATTGCGTTTCCTTTACAACGCAGAACAGATGAAAGAAGTTCCGAAGGTAAGCGTGGATGCGAAGCAGAAAAAAGTAAAGGATGTGCTGACGGAGGTCTTGGCCGGAACTCCTTTAACTTACGAGTATGACAAGGATGTGGTGACGTTGGTGAAAAGGAATGTGGCAAATTCAGAACCGCAAGTGAAATTGATTCAAGTGACGGGACGAGTGGTAGATGAAAAAGGGAATCCGATTCCGGGGGCAACAGTACTTATTCAGGGAACAAGTCAGGGGGTTGCTACCGATGTGGAGGGACGTTACACGATTAATGTGAGGCCGACGGATGCTTTACGGGTTTCTTTTGTCGGATACAAAACAGAAGTGGTAGAATTAAAAGGAAAAACGAAAATCAATATTCGATTGAATCCTACCGCGGAGAACATTGAGGAGGTGACGGTTGTTGCATTTGGTGAACAGAAAAAAGAGAGTGTGGTTTCGGCTATTACTACAGTTGATGTAAAGCAGTTGAAATCATCCAGTAGTGATTTAACCACACAGTTTGCTGGTAAAATCCCCGGTATGATCGCTTGGCAAACGGGTGGTATTCCCGGGGCGATGACCGAGGAGGAAATGAACACGAAATTTTATGTCCGAGGAATTACTTCTTTTCAAACGAATGCAAATATCGACCCATTAATTTTGATTGATGGAGTGGAGTCTTCCAAATTGGATTTATCTCGTCTTTCGACGGAAGATATCGAGAGTTTTAGCGTGTTGAAAGATGCCTCGGCGACGGCCATGTATGGCGCTCGGGGAGCTAACGGGGTAATTCTTGTGACAACCAAAAAGGGAGAAGAGGGAAGCGTGTATACGACCGTGCGTTATGAAGCGATTTTATCACAGCCTACCCGAAAGATAGAGGTCGTAGATCCCATCAATTATATGAAAATGTACAATCAGGCGTTATTAGCACGTAATCCTCAAGCTGTACCTGAATATAGTGTAGAGCGTATTGCTAGGACTGGATCTGATAAATATCCGTCATTTGTTTATCCTGCAAATGATTGGTATAAATTAATGTTCTATGACCATTCTATCAATCATCACATGGGGTTGAATATTCGCGGTGGTTCACCTCTCGTGCAATACTTTGCTTCTGTAAGTTATAACCGGGACGAGGGTATGTTGAAAACCGATCGTTTGAATCAATTTGATACCAATATCAAGAATAACACGTTTTCATTCCGTACGAATTTGAATATTGATTTGGCTGCCGGTATCCGTTTGTTGATCAATACGTCTGCTAATTTGGATAAATATCACGGTCCTTTTACAGATGTCACGGAAGCTTATTATTTAGCTTTTAATGCTTCTCCCGTGGGATTTGCTCCGACATATCCTGGGGATGAAAATACGAGTTGGCCGCATCTACGTTTTGGGGGGATTACAGCTGAATCAATTAATCCCTACAAATTGCTTCATCAAGGATATAAAGAAAGAAGTCGTTATTCTGCTACAACACGTGCTGAGTATATCCATAATCTTTCTTCGTTGGTAAAGGGATTAGAATTGCGAGCAAGCGTTTCGTTAAATAAAATAGGGTATTATAATAATGCTTATAGTACAGAGCCTTTTATGTATGCCCTTAAAGGTTATGATTTTGTTAACAACACGCACTGGTTGACTTTTTTAAATGAAGATAAGGCCGAAAGAACATTGAGTAAAAATAGTCAGGCCAGTAGCCGGGAGCAGCAAACGCAATTGATGTATGAAGTGCGTGGATTACACACGGCAGCTTGGGGTAATCATCAGACTAGTTTGACAGCAGTATTTAATATGCAGGAAACGACGATATCTGAAACGGCGACGGTTTTAGATGGTATCCCAAATCGGAATATGGGTATGTCTATGCGAGGTTCTTACGGTTTTAAAGATAAATATTTCATGGAGGCTAGTTTTGGTTATAATGGTTCTGAGCGTTTTGCCAAAAATCATCAATGGGGATTTTTTCCTGCTATTGGTGGTGCATGGATCGCTTCTAAAGAACGTTTTTTAGCAGACAATACTTCCGGTTGGCTATCTTTTCTGAAATTCCGTTTTTCTTGGGGGAAGGTTGGAAATGATGGTGTGATTACTTCACCTCGTTTTACTCATCTTCCTGTGATAGGTTCGCAAGGTATTTATGATCCTCGAAAAGGAGAAGCTAGTATGGACAAGTATGTGGTACAATCTTATCCAAATACAAAAATTAAATGGGAGATTGCCGAGCAAATGAATTTAGGTATAGAATCGAAGTTCTTTGATGGCGTTGTGGAATTGAACGCTGATATTTATCAAGAAATTCGCCATAATATACTTGATTATCGGTATAATGTTCCGGCAACCACGGGTTTGGCTGCATTACAGCTTTCTAACGTGGGGCGTGCCCGTTCTCGGGGTATTGATTTGTCGGGTAAGATTCAACATGCATTTAGTTCGGATTGTTGGCTTATATTGAACGGAACGTACACGTATAGTAAGGCCATTTATCAAGAAATCGAGGAAGCTACCGACAAACCCCAATGGCAGCGTAAAAAAGGACAAGAGATCTCACAACAAGTGGGCTACATTGCAGATGGGTTGTTCTATGATGAGGCGGAAATTTTGAGTGCTCCTCGTCAAGATGGGGAAGTTATGCCCGGGGATATTCGTTATCGCGATATCAATGGGGATGGAAAAATTGACGTGAATGATGCTACTTATATCGGTTATCCGGAAACACCACGAGTGATTTACGGTTTTAGCGGATTTTTCAATTATAAAAATTGGGAATTTAGTTTTGCGTTTCAAGGATCCGGTAAGCGTTCATTCTTTATCAATCCGGATAAAATTAGTCCTTTTGTTAAAGATAAAGCAATGTTGAAAGCGATTGCAGATGACCACTGGAGTGAGGATAACATGAGTGAACGTCCTTTTTGGCCTCGTTTGTCCACACAATCGATTATAGCGCATAATCCTTATGAAGATTGGTCTGCTAACAACGAGGAACGTAAAAGTACTTATTTTATGCGAGAATGCCGTTTCTTGCGGTGTACATCTATAGAGTTAGCTTATAATATGCCCAGAAAATTGATGGATAAATTGAAAATGCAAAATGTGAAATTTTATCTGCGTGCGAATAATCCTTTCCTAATTTCGAATTTTAAAGTGTGGGATGTGGAGTTGGGTGAGAATGGGTTTAATTATCCTATTCAACGGACTTATTCCTTGGGTGTGAATATTAGCTTCTAAATCTAAAACATATTAATAATGAAATATTTAGTTTATACTATATTGATAATTATTGCATTTGGATTTACCGGATGTAATTATTTGGATGCCGTACCCGAGAAGGATATCCAGACCGTGGAATCGATTTTTGAACAACGGAAAGGTGCAGAACAATGGCGGCGTGGTCTTTATGCTTCAGCGAACCTGTTGTTTGCGGATGCTTGTAGAAATATGTCTTTTTTCGGGGCAGATGAGTTGGTGGTGAACGAATATATGAAAAATGATGCAACTGTAGCAGGAATCAAGATATCTGAAGGATTGCAGATGGCGCAAACTCCTTACGGGGATGTGTGGGCAAGTGTTTATAACATAATTCGTGACTGCAATACTTTTCTTGATAATATCGATAACGTGTACAATATGAAGAATACAGAAAAGAGAATGTGGGAGGCAGACGTGAAAGCTTTGAAGGCATATCTCTATTTCGAATTAGTACGCCGTTACGGACCGATTGTTTTAGTTCCTGAAAATTTGCCTGCCGATGCTGATATTCAAACTTTGCAGTTGCCGCGAATGCATGTTGATACTTGTTTTAATACGATTGTTACTTTATTGGATGAGGCCATTGAATATTTGCCGGCAGGGAATATCAGGGAATCGGATGAATTTTACACGTTTGCTGAAGAAGCGGCTTATGCGCTAAAAGCGAGAGTATTGTTGTATGCAGCTTCTCCTTTATTTAATGGTAATGCGTTTTATTCCGATTTTAAGGGGAAAAACGGAGAAGTACTTTTTAGCACGACATATGATAAAGAAAAATGGCGATTGGCGGCAGAGGCGGCAGATAAAGCTGTGGCTGTATGTTTGGCAAATGGTCGGGATCTTTATGGTGGGAATACTACCAAGGGATCGGAATTATTGAATAAGATTTATGATGTTGAGCACAGCATGTATTCTTCATTTGATAATCCGGAATTTCTGTTGGAATGGGAATGGAGAAATCATATATCTATTTTTACAATGCCGCGTTTGGTGAATGATGAAAAAAATCTTAGTTCACAACTTTATGGGAATGTTGCCCCTTCGATAACGATGGTTGAGATGTATTACACGGAACATGGATTGCCTATTGATCAAGATAATGCTTGGTCTTATGCTAATCGTTATAAACTAGGTAAAGAATCCAGCGGTCGATATAAAGATATTGTGTCGTTGGATGAAGATGTGTTGCAGTTACATCTACGTCGAGAACCTCGCTTTTATGCTTGTATCGGTGCAGACCGCTGTTATTGGCAGAGAGGGAAAGATAATCCAGCGCAAGGTATAGACTATACATTGCTTATCGAGGCTCGTAAGGGAGAAAAATGGGAAACGAATTATAATATCCTTACTTCTGTCGATTACCAAAATATCACTGGATATTGGTCTAAAAAGCATAGTTTTTCAGAATATTCGACGCGAGATTATATTTCTGTTCTGAGCACCGATCCAACCTATCCGGTAATTCGTTTGGCCGAGGTATATTTGATTCAGGCAGAGGCGTGGAATGAATATTTGGATCGACCTGATTATCGAGTGTATGATGCACTTGATAAAGTTCGCGAGCGGGCGGGAATACCAAAAGTGCGTCAGGCTTGGCAATCTTATGGAAAGAATTCGATGAAAGTGGAAACTAAAGAAGGTATGCGTGATATTATTCGGCAAGAGATTAACATTGAGTTTGCCTTCGAGGGACATCGTTTTTGGAATGTACGCCGTTGGTTAACAGCGGTTGAAGAGTTTAATCATTCGCAATTAGGTTGGAATGTGTTGGGTGCGTCCGCTTCTGAATTCTATAATCGTTACGACATGCCGATAGAGTTGCCGGGTATGAAATGTAAATTTACCGCCCCGCGTGATTATTTGTTCCCGATTCGAGCGGAAGAGATCCTAATTTCCGGAGTAGTACAGAATCCTGGATGGTAAAAAATGAGAGTTGAAAATGTTAATACAATGATTATGAAATATAAAATATTTTTGTGGGTATTCCTGTTGAGTGCTTTTACGGCTTGTGAAGATGATGAAAATGTTTTTGGGATCATGCCGGAAACAGGGTTTCGTTTCGAACCCAAAGCGGGAGGAGCGATGTTGTTTTACACTCTTCCGGGTGAACGTGATATTTATGGAATCAAAGTGAATTACACGAATGCTCAGGGGGAAGAAGTTACGAAAAAAGGTAGTTTCGGGGGAGATTCTCTCTTGTGTGATGGTTTTAATGAAAAAAGGACAAATGTCCCGGTCAAGATATCTTATCTTGATCGTTTTCGGAATGAATCTGAAGCACTGGAAACAACGTTTGACACGGAAGATAGTGCGCCTTACGTGTTCTTGACGGGAGTGCATGTAGAGTCATCATGGAATGGTTTTCAAGTGTTGTATGAAGCTCCCGAGGAAGTGACGGGTATGGTTCACGTGTTTTATTTGGGGACAAACCTTTTCACACAACAAGAGGACACTCTTTTGCTGGAGAGTTTTACAATTAATCGTGGAGGAGATACGTTGACGTATGATTTAAAATCAGGCGGGGAGAAGAATACAATTGTGCTGCGTGTCGATGATTTTAAAGGTTACCGAGTTGGGGAGAAAGTTTTTTCGGATGTACTTGCTTATCAAGTCGAGCGTTTGGTTGTTCCTAAAGAAAATTGGGACTTTTCGGGTGTACCTGTGGTAACGCGAGAAGATGAGAAAGTAGGAGTGGACTACCTTTTTGATGGAGACCGTAAAGGAGAGCAACGATTGAGTGTTTCTGTTGGTATGTATTATGATTCCGAATGTTTTACTTTCCTGGCGGGGCCGAATGCTTTGAATAAGCCGTTTATTGTGGATTTGGGTGGAGAGAAAATACCTGCATTTATTCGGATTTATGCTATGCAAAATTTGGATAGGATGTTTCCTGGAGGTGTAACTAGCGTTGGTTTGGCAAATGTGTGGTGGGGACATTACGGGAGCAAATTGCCTTGTGAAGTAACCTTGTATGCTAGTAATGATAAAGAGGTATGGGAGAAAGTCGGGCATTATTCGCAAAATGAGAATGCGACGGAAGCTTCTCGTTGGTATTATCAGGAAACTTTGATAACGTCCCAACAAGAATTAGCTGCGGCTGATTCGGTTTATTTTGATGTAAAAGTCAGGGCTTCAGAAAAAACTTACCGTTATTTAAAAATGGAGGTGAATAAAACGTTTTATAATTACGAGGAGTGGATAGGAAATTATAATGCCAAGGAATATGTAACCATGCATGAATTGGAAATTTACGTAAAAAAAGATTAAGTCATGAAAAAGAGAAAATATATAATGGGGCTTCTTTCTACGATGCTATTGGCGATAGCGTGTAGCGAGAGTCTGGAGGACACGTATGGTGATTATACAGATGGGGGGAGAATCCGATACGTGGGCAAATGTTATGATGTCAAGACTGTGCCGGGCTGGAAACGGCTCACGTTGAATTGGAAAAGAGCAACAGACGAAGCAGCTAAGAATATCAAGGTCGTGTGGACGCTTAATGACGGGAAAGATTCAACCTTACTCGAACCAGATTGTTCGTCATTTGAAATCCCAGCATTGACTGATGGAACTTATCGTTTTGATTTAACAGTGATTGATAATGCTGGAGAGGAGTCATTGGTGGAAACGGTTTATGGTCGTCCTTACACGGAAACACATGAGATTGTACGAACATTTACCAATGTTGTTACTAAATCTTGGCAAGTGGGGAATGTATTAATATGTTGCATCGATAAATGGAATGATAATATCAAAGATGTGCAATTGCAATATAAGAATACACAAGGACAGGTGGATTCGGTAAGATTAGAGAAAGAGGATTTTATTGACCCAGAAAATCCCGATCCATCTCAACTCTTTGTGTTGGAGGGGGTAAGTAATAATCCTGAGGATTCGATTACAATTTTACGTCGGGGAATGGTGGAAGGTTGTCCGGATCTCATTGATTTTGCTCCTATCGTGATGAGTAAAAACCGGGTTTTTACAACCGATTTTTTACTTACTCTTGAAACACGTTACGGTTTATCAAGCGAAACAGACGAAGAGTTGGTAAAATTGAATCATTTTATCGATACGGTCAAAACGTTGGAATTTGATTATGATATGGCATCGTTAGAAGATGTTTTGTATTGTCCAAACTTAGAGAAAGTGGTGATTGGCAAGAATCGTTATTTGACGACATTGACAGAAAAGGCAGATAAAAGTGTTTTGGAAGAGGTGGAGAAAAGTATAGCTATTCTTGATAAGGCAAATGAACTTTGCGGGGTGACCGTAGAACGGTACGGAAATCATTATTTTAAGAATGCCTCAGCTCTCCCTTACATGGAAGATAAAGGAAAGAGTGTTTTGCCTGATTTGGATTACGTGGCAAGAGTTGCTATTGACAGTGTAACCTCTTCCGTTGAGAACGACCGCGGGAAGCTAACTCTGGAATATTTGTTAGATGATAATTCCAATACCCGGTGGGAAACCACAAATGTGGGACTAGTGAGATCCTATGAATTGACCATCTATTTGAAAGAAGAGATAGATATTCGGGGAATAAAGGTTGTACAACCCGTTTACGAGTGGTGGGATATGGAAATACCCTCTTATCTTGCTCCATCCATTCAAGTGAAAACGTCCGTTAATCAGATAGATTGGGAGGATGTTACTTATGCGGAAGAAAATACTCTTGGTAAAGGATCTGGGGAAGCGACACTCTTATCGATGAAAGAAGGTACACGGCGGGCCCGTTATATTAAAGTTTTGCTTGTAGATCAAGTGTCGGGAGTAAATGCAAGGGCAATGATAGGTGATGTGATGATTTTCAGGTAATTGGGAATATTTATTTTCATAAATCTTTGGGGGTGCATCGCTCATTACGACACACCCCCTCACAATATTATTTGTTTTTGACGGGGAAGGAAATATGAAATTTACACAAGTCATGTATTATAGCCAAGAATCTCAAAGGTAAGATTCTGAAAAGGGAAATGGCTGATTTACTGAAGAAATGAATTTATTGATAATTTGAAATAATGAATAAAATTTTATTACTATTCAGTTTGATGATAGGTTCTACAATCGCTTGTAAAGCCCAAGAGGGTTATCAAATAAGTGGTAAAGTGGATGGAATTGCTGATGGAAAAATATTACTGGTAAGTGAGGAAAGCGGTAAACTTGATACATTGGCAACAACGTTGATTAACAATGGAGTGTTTATTTTTACGGGTAAGGTTAATCAACCTCTGGCAGCTTATCTTATGTTAGAAAATGGGGGCGGAGTCGTTCCTTTAATTCTTGAAAATGTTAATTTTATGGTGAACATAAGTAGTACTGGAGCGTTGATACAAGGTGGAAAGCAACAGGAAATCTTTAACTTGTTCAGTCGTAATAATATGAAACTTTTGCAAACTCAAAATCGGATTCAGCAAGAGTTTCAGCAAGCGGAGCAAACGGGTAATAAGAACCGGATGCAAACATTGAGAAAACAGTTTGAAGAAGCAGTTATTAATGCTCGACAAGAAGAGGAGCAGTTATTAAAACAATATGCAGATTCGTATGTCGCGGCTTATGTTGTTGCGGTTGGAGCGAGACAATTTGAATTGAAAACTTTGAAAATTCGCTATGGATTATTGGGTGATTCTGCAAAAGCAACGATTCCTGGACGTTTCGTTGCGGAACTTATTGCTGACATGGAACAATTTGAGGAAGGATATGTTGTTCCGGATTTCACCGTTACCACGCAGGTCGGGGATTCTCTTTCCTTGTATCCCGTAAAAGGTAAATTGAAGCTGGTTGTTTTCTGGGAGTCCACGGATTCTCTTTGTCGTGAGGAAAACGTGAATCTTCTTGATATTTACCAGAAATATCATTTGCGAGGATTGGAAATCATAAGTATTTCCCGGGATCAGAATGTACAGGTCTGGGAAAAGGCCATCCATATGGATGGAATGTTTTGGAAACAAGGAATTGATCGAAATTCAGTTGTTTTTAACCGTTATCATGTAAAAACAGTTCCTTTTAGCATCTTGCTGGATGGGGAGAATAAGATTATTGCCAAGGACTTGAAAGGAACAGAATTGCAAAAGAGAATCGGGGAGTTGTTAAAAAGGAAATGATTTTTTAGGTGCGTGCAAAAGAGGGTATTAATTTACGAATAAATTATACCCTCTTGCTTTATTTGTAAAGATGATAACTTAGAAATTTACCCCAAATCCAATCGTGTACGGGTGGATTTCCGGAGCTTTGCTCTTTTCCATCATGTTCGTAAGGGTGTAACTTCCCCATAATGCCAGTTTGCAATACCCGATACGAACCACGGCATCGGCTTTCACCGGATTCATGCTATAATTGCCGGAATTTTTCATACGACGGGTATCACCGTTTTCATTCTTGTAAACGATCTTTGTCTTGGTATGTAGTCTTAAACCGCCCATCACTCCGGCTGCCACGTAGGCTCGTTGGTATTGCTTGGCCGGGAATTGCCATTCGAAGATAAGAGGCACGGTTAAATAAAGGTTCTTGAAGGAACTCTTTTTGACATTTTCGATTTCCACCGGGTAGATTTGTCCGCCGTCACCACGTTTAATGCTGTTTTTGTTAGCAAAGCGGAAACGTTGATACTCTAATCCCAGACCGGTAACTAAACCGATGTTGTTTAGCTTGTTGAGGCGCATACTGTACTGGAACATGTTGAATTGCATGACAAGCGAATTCTTGCGTTCCAGCTCTAGATAGTCACCCGCATCGCCCAGTTTGTTGCTGACGGAGAAATCGGCAAAGCCCAGGTTGAAACCACTCCAGTGTCCCCGGAAACGCGGATTTTGACTACGTTGATAAACTCTACTATGTAGAGGATCACTTAGCACTTGTGTTTTCCAGGCTTCTCCTTTCTCCCGAAGATGTACATTCTTTATGGTATCGGTCGGATTCTTTTTTTCTGCCTGAGAAAAAAAGAAAAAACTGCATAATAATGTCAAGGTGATAATAATACTTTTCATGATATTATATTCTAATCTGTTTATTTGCGTGTGTTTTGATCGAATTTGACAGAATTGAAAAATTTATCTCGCTGGCTGTTGAGTTCTTCCAGATCCTCGGTTTTTCCGCCTATCGTGAGTTGGTACATACAATTATCCCGGAAGATGAATCGTTTGAAATAGGTCATTTCTTCCCCGTCTTTCATGATCGTGTATGATATTTCCCGGATATCCGTCTCCGCATCGGGAATCCTTTTCTCCCCGGTGAGTTTTGCCGTGGGCATGGAAACGGATTCTTTTTTCATGGATATGTATAGCTGGTTGATCGTGTACTCGTCCAGCACCCCTTTTTCTTTCGTTAACTGGGTACAAACGACACCGAACACACAGGTAATATTTTTGGTTTGGAATATCCATGACCGCATATTGTTTACCTCTTTCTTAAAGCGCTCTCCGCGACTGGGGAATGAAAACGAGATGTAATTATCCCCGTTTATTCTTACCCAACCGTCTTTTTCGGGAGCCAGACAGAGGAACCCGATAAGTATTATTTTAAGTATCAACATATCCATTCTCTTTATTTCGTGAGTTAAAGATAGAAATTATTATTTTTGTGGCAAAACTTATTTAATTGAAGATGATTGTTGGAGGAAAAGATGTAGGAGATCGGCCGTTGATTCTGGCCCCGATGGAGGAGGTTACCAATCCCCCTTTCCGGAAATTCTGTAAACGCTACGGGGCCGATTGGCTCTACTCGGAATTCGTGTCGGCGGATGCGTTGGTACGTTCTATTAACAAGACGGTTAAGAAGTTGACGATAGAGGAAAATGAACGTCCGGTGACGATACAGATTTACGGACGGTTTATTGATTCTATGGTCGAGGCGGCCAAAATCGTTGAAGAGGTTCAACCCGATTTTATTGATATAAATTTTGGTTGCCCGGTGAAACGGGTGGCCGCGAAAGGGGCAGGGGCAGGAATGCTCCGGGATGTGCCTTTGATGGTGGAGATGGCCAAACAGATCGTGCAGGCGGTGAATATTCCGGTAACGGCAAAGACTCGATTGGGGTGGGATTGCGAGCATATTATTATTGATGACGTGGCAGAGCGTTTGCAGGATGTCGGGATCAGTGCCTTGGCAATACACGGACGGACCCGCTCGCAAATGTATAAAGGAGAGGCAGACTGGGGACCTATTGCCCGGGTAAAACAAAATCCTCGTATCAAGATTCCGATCATCGGGAACGGGGATATAGATTCTCCACAGAAGGTCAAAGAGGCTTTCGAGCGTTATGGCGTTGATGGGGTGATGATTGGACGTGCAACGATCGGGAAGCCTTGGATTTTTGAACAAATTAAACATTATTTGGCAACAGGAGAGATTTTACCGGAGTTGTCTGTTGCGGCCCAGGTTGAGATTATCAAGGAACAGATTCTGTTGTCCATGGAATGGTTGGATGAGGTGAGAGGTTTGTTCCATATGCGGCGTCACATGGCTTGTATGTTTAAAGGTTTGCCTCATTTTCGGGATTTGCGGATTCAAATGTTGCAGGCTCCTACCATTGAAGAGTTGTGGGGAGTGTTTGATCAGATTGTAGAGCGCTACGGTTCCATGGATCCCAACGATAGGGTGGATGAGTAAGTATAAAAACAAATTAATATTGAATGGAAATGAGAAAATTTAATACCTTTTACCTGTTGCTTGCCGTAGTATTGGTAATTGTAATTTTAAAAACATCGTGTATGGGAGAGCAGAAACAAGATGAGGCAACTTTGAAATCAAAGGCTGTCTTGGAAAATATCGCCGAGCGGAAAAGTGTTCGGAAGTATTTGAACAGGAGTGTAGAGGAAGACAAGATCGATGCCATGGTGAAGGCCGGAATGGCAGCTCCTTCCGGGATGGACAGACGTCCGTGGGAGTTTGTTGTCGTGACGGATCGGGTGGTGCTTGATTCGATGGCTGCAAAATTACCTTACGCTAAAATGTTGACAGGGGCTCCGTTGGCTATTGTTGTTTGTGGTGATACGACACGTTCTTCTTACTGGTATTTGGATTGCTCTGCGGCAACACAGAATGTATTATTAGCGGCAGAGGCTCTAGGACTTGGAGCCGTGTGGACGGCGGCTTATCCTTATGAAGACCGGATTGATGTTGTACGTCAGAACACGGGCTTGCCTGAGCATATCGTACCTCTTTGTGTGATTCCAATCGGTTACCCGGATGGTCCGCAGAAAGTAAAAGATAAGTTTGACCCGCAACGGGTGCATCGGAATAAGTACTAATTCTCGGCGGAATTTTATACGCTTGTCCATAGCTTAGGGATAGCGAATGTATTAGAAAAAAAGCAACGTCAGAAAGATTCACGGACCTTTCTGACGTTGTTATGTGTATTGTCTTCAGAGTTATTTCAGTGTTGATATAATACGATGAAGACGTGTTAAAGTTTCTTCTTTTCCTAGGATTTCGATAATATCAAACATGTGCGGGCCATCAGCAGAGCCGATAATAGCCAAGCGGAAAGGGTTCATGATCTTGCCGAATCCGACTTCTTTGCTTGCAACCCATTCTTTCACGGCTTCCTCCGTGTTGGGAGAGGTGAATTCGGATACTTTTTCCAGTACGTCGATGAGTTCTTCCATGAGGGCCGGAGTTTCCTCTTTCCAGCTTTTCTTCACCCCTTTTTCGTCATAAGTTTGAGGGGCATGGTAGAAATACTGGGATGAATTGTAGATATCTGCAACGAAGTTGGCTCTTTCTTTCAAAAGACGACAAATCTTTTCCAGTTTTGCCATGTCGTAAGAAATCCCGTCTTTTACTAGGAATTCGTTTAACTGAATGGCTAGTTCCGCATCGCTTTTTTGTACCAGGTATTTGTGATTGAACCATTTGGCCTTATCGGGGTTGAAACGAGCACCCGATTTGTTCACGCGTTCCAGCGAGAATTGGTCACACAATTCCTGTAACGTGAAGATTTCTTGTTCCGTTCCGGGATTCCACCCCAGCAATGCCAGCATATTGATGAAAGCTTCCGGCAGGTAGCCGTCTTCTTTGTACCCGTGCCATTTTTCTCCGGTTTCGGGATCGGTGAATTCCATTGGGAATACCGGGAATCCCATTTTATTTCCATCGCGCTTGCTTAACTTTCCGTTGCCCACGGGTTTCAGTATTAAGGGCAAGTGAGCGAATTCAGGCATGGTATCCTCCCAGCCGAAAGCACGGTATAGTAGCACGTGTAGCGGAAGTGAAGGTAACCATTCTTCCCCGCGGATCACGTGGGATATTTTCATCAAGTGGTCGTCAACGATGTTTGCCAGATGATAAGTAGGCATTCCGTCTGCTTTGAACAAAACTTTATCGTCAAGTAGAGAGGTGTTAAAATGTACCTCACCCCGGATAATATCGTGTAGATAAAGATCTTCGTTTTCCGGCATTTTGAAACGGATCACGTAGTTTGCCCCGCTATCCAATAGTGTCTTAACTTCTTCGGCACTCATGGTTAGCGAGTTTTTCATGTTCTTCCGGCTGATGGCGTTGTACATGAATGTTTCGCCTTTTGCCTCGCAGGCAGCCCGTTGCGCACTAAGTTCTTCCGCGGAATCAAAAGAATAGTAGGCATTTCCCGATTCCACGAGCTGAAGGGCGTATTGTTTGTAAAGCGGTTTGCGTTCACTTTGGCGATAGGGGCCGTATTCCCCTCCCACGCCCACACCTTCATCGACGGTAAGGCCGCACCATTTTAATGATTCGATAATATATTCTTCGGCGCCCGGCACGTAGCGGGTTTGATCCGTATCTTCAATTCGTAATAAAAAATCACCCCCGTGATGACGGGCAAATAAATAATTGAAAAGGGCTGTTCTCACACCTCCTAAATGAAGGGCTCCTGTTGGACTGGGAGCAAATCTTACTCGTACTTTTCTATCCATTGTTTCTTGATTTTGAATATTATGCCTGTTCGTTTGTTTCCTGGTTGTTGTCGAAATCGAAATCCTCGTCTGAAAATGGTTCCGTGTCTTTCGGTGCTTTTTCCTGTTCTAGTAATTGATGTAACAGGTCTTTGGCATATTTAATGGCATAACGTTCCGCTTCACTTTTGGAGTTTATGCCACTCTTTATTTGTTCCGCGTAACTGAACGGGCTATCCGGCCCTTCGGTAAGAAGATAGAGGGTAAAATTACTATGTCGATCCCGACTTTTACTGGTCAGTCCAAACCACATTTCGATCGTGCGATCTTCCAAATATATATTGCGCTTGAACTTGTACATTACCTTCTGGTTTTAGGCGGATTTTTGAAATTCAGAATACCTACGGCTACAGCTAGAGAAGCCATGGCACCCACGTTGACATATACCGCCGTGCGATCTCCACCATGATACATGCTGAGTACGCTGGAAATCATGATCAAGAAAGCGGCTAAGATTAATAAGTATTTGGCTATTCGCATAGGGGTGATGAATAATTGTGTTCAATGGAATTTTTAACGGGGTTGGCATAAATTTCAAGGAAGATGTTGTTCAGAATAGAACGGTTCCCTTCTAATTTATCCAGTTTTTCAGCCATCACGCGGATAAAGTTTTCTTTTTCCTCGTCATTGTATTTGGATGCGAATTTGTTCGTGCTATGAAGTAGATCATAGGCAATATAATTATTCGGCCACAATTTGAAGTTCCCTTGAATGCGGGCATCCATGAACGCAGCAAGTTCCGCGATCCGGTCACTATTGTTGGCTTGTTCGTCGATCTCGATTAGTTCATGGTCGATGGGAGGGGTGATCGCGAAATGAACCCGTCCCTTGAAGCCCGATAAGCCTTGTTGCATGCTTCGCATATCGGCAGCCGGGGTTTTCACGTATTCTCCCACGGTTTTCTGGTATAATTCGTCTGTTTTCAGATCGTCACAAGGTTCCCATTCGTAGGAAATAGATACCGGAACAACCCGGAGTTCTTTAAAGTTTTCCACGAAATCTTTGGGACCACTCATGCGGAACATTTTCAACAGGCTATGCTGCGTGCGGTCGTCACCGTTCTTTGTACGTCCTTCTTTCTGGGCAATCCAGACGGAATCTTTATTTTCATAAATGACATCCCGCAAGTAGTGGGAACGTAGGTTGGCACTGGTAATCATATCTCTTACCGGAAGGCCGCGTTCAATGATGAAACAGGCATCCAGTTTGACCAAGTCGGTAACCCATTTATTGATCAATAGATTACTCCCGATGGCAGCCTCGCAGTAATGGCAGCCTCGCTCGCACAATAGTACGTTGAGGATGGCAGAATCCAGGATGATATCCCGGTGGTTGGACACAAAAAGATAACTTTTATCTTTTTCGATGTATTCCAAGCCAGTGACAGTAACTCCTTTGGTCGTTCCGGCAATTAACCGTTGAATGGTCGGACCAAAAAATTGAGCTTGAAATTGCTCTCTGCTCGTGATGCCTTTTAGTTGTTCTTGAATTTTGCTCTTATCAACTCTTGTCATTTGGGAGAAAAGAGACAGAAATTCTTCTGCTTGACTCAAGCGCTCTACGGCTGCTGGAATTTCTTCTCCGATATAGGGTCTGATCGCGTTAAATTGGGAATCCGAAGTCATGTTGTAATTTTAGTTATTAGAAATCACGAAACAAAGATAGGCAAGAAAATTGACATTTGAAAATTGACGGTTGAAAATGAGGAGAGGGAGCCCTAGTTTATACGGGTTATCCATTGGGGGATATAAAAACTGTGATTTAGCCATTAAATCTTGGCACCAAGAATGGCTAAATCACAGGATTTTTCAGCTTATCGTGTTATACTCTTCCGGGATATACTTCAAGAGCTTTGGCTAATGTTTCCATGGCTCCTTTCAATTCCTCGATTTTGAGTACGTAAGCGATACGAACTTCATTTTTTCCAAGCCCCGGGGTAGAATAGAAGCCGCTGGCAGGAGCAACCATTACGGTTTGTTTGTTGTACTCAAACTCTTCCAGCAACCATTTTGCAAATGTATCAGCATCATCCACGGGAAGTTTTACCACGGCGTAGAAAGCTCCTTTGGGTTTCGGACAAACAACTCCCGGCATTTTGTTCAGGGCTTCCACCATGAAATCACGTCTTTCGATATACTCGTTGTATACGCTTTCGAAATATTCGGTCGGGGTATCCAACGATGCTTCGGCAATGATTTGTCCGATAGCCGGGGCACACAAACGAGCCATACCAAACTTCAAGGCTGCAACCATTACTTCTTTGTTGCGGGTTACTAAAGCTCCCACGCGCAATCCGCATTCGCTATATCTCTTTGAAACGGAATCCAAGAGGATAACGTTTTGTTCGATACCTGCCAACTGCATGGTGGAGAAATGCTTGTAACCGTCATAACAGAATTCACGATATACCTCGTCTGCATACAAGTACAAATCATGTTTTTTCACGATAACCGCCAGTTGTTCCAATTCTTCTTTAGAATACAGGTAACCTGTCGGGTTATTCGGGTTCACGATCACGATTCCTTTCGTGCGAGGAGTGATTACTTTCTCGATTTCACTGATTGGGGGTAAGGCAAAGTTATTCTCGATGGAAGAAGTAACTGTTTTTACCTTCACGCCGCACATTAAAGCGAAAGCCGTGTAGTTTGCGTAGAATGGTTCGGGGATGATAATCTCGTCACCCGGGTTTAATGTAGACATGAAAGCGATCGTGATGGCTTCGGAGCCTCCGGTCGTGATCATGATGTTGTTTTCATCGATATTGATACCGATGTTTTGGTAATATTTGGCTAATTTCTTCCTGTAGGAAATATTTCCTGCAGAGTGAGTGTATGCAATCACTTTTTCGTTACAGTTTTTTAATGCCTGTAATGCAACATCGGGAGTTGGAATATCCGGTTGTCCGATGTTCAAGTGGTATACTTTGATACCCCTTTCTTTAGCTTTGTCCGCGAACGGAACGAGTTTACGGATGGGCGAAGAAGGCATCGCCATTCCTTTTTCTGAGATCTGTGGCATAAGTTATTTGAGTTTAAATTTATCCTGTACAAATATAGGCATATTGCGTGATTTTAAATCAATATGTTCCTATTTTTTAATGAGAGATAATGCCTAATTGTTTTTTCATTTAAAATAAAGAGACTAAAACATATAGCCAATGTGCTGTGACGCCTGCCACTAGACCACCGACGGTGTGCGACAAGATAGCTTTGGAGGTCAGTTCCCGGTAGCCGAGCGAGTCGAGCATGGCCGTGTGAGTACTAAGATATCCACTCCAACACATTCCAATGGCAGTAAATACGGCAATGGCATTTCCGTCTATCCAGCCTTCTGTCAAGAAATTGGGAACCAATCCGAGGGCTGCTCCTACCGCACCCAAGGCTGTGATGGGGAATGCAATCAAGTGCGGATCTGTGAATCCGAACAGCCAGCGGAAGATAAAATCTACTTTATTGGCCAGCCAAGGAAGAACTTCAACCCCTTGGTAAGCGGCACCCGTGTATCCGTCTGCGCCCGGGCCAAAGGTCAGTATCATAACCAGTGTGGAAATGATCAGCACTCCCGGAATGATGGCGATACCGATGTCAACCCCCGTTCGTCCCCCATCAAGCAGTGAGTTGAGGATTCGTAAAAAGAGCGTCTTTTCTTCTTTGCACTCCACTTCTACGACAATCTCTTCATCGCAGGCATTTTCTTCCGCGTATTGTGGGTGTGATTTCAGAATGGCGCGTTGCATCAGACGGGTGGAGACGATACAGCCTATAAATGCTCCGAATAGTCCGATAAACGGTTCAAGAAAGAAACCTTGTCCTATCATGAAAACAATGACCAACAGACCCATACCGAAGGCGGTTCCAAAGTTGGTCAAGGAGATAAATTGATACTTTTTGAAAAAATTGCTGAAGCGCTTGTCCTGAGACAACGAAATGATGGCCGGGTTGTCTGAAAGGAATGTCATCACGGCTCCCAAAGAAGCCACTCCCGGCAGGTTGAATAACGGGCGCATCAGTGGACGTAGCATTTTTTCAAGCAAGTTGACAACGCCAAATTCGACAAACAATCGTCCGAGAGCACCGGTTATGACGCAGATGCCCATCAAATAGAACACGGTATTTAGTAATAAATCATGGGCCGTTTTCATGATGGTATTCAACATATTCGGCGTCCCCATGACAGAAGCAATATACCCGAACAGGGCAAAGATTACGGCAAGGCAAACGATTCCGCTAGGAATGGCTTGCCAGCACCGGCGAAGAAAATTTGCAGTCATAATTTATAATACGGATTAAAATTTATTTTTTGTTCATGAATGAAAGAAAGTCAACTTTCCATTTTATTCCTATGCTTAGCATGTTTTGTTCGGGAAGGATGGCTCCTTCCGTGTTTCCGTTGTGACCGAAAGCGTAAGAATAGAAAGCGTGTAAGCGTAAATTCCTATTGTTTTTTATCGGGTAAAATTCTACCCCGCCGCCCACGTAAGTAAGTTCCGTGCCGGGGAGTACGCAATAGTCTGCCCCCACCTGAGTCCTGTTCACATCATAGGTCACTTTCCCGAATAAGTTAAAGCTTTCCGATGGACGATAGGAGAGTTCTCCCATTACGGAACAATTCTTAAAAAAGTATGTCTGATGATCGGCAGCCCGGTTCATAAAATCAAGTTCCAAGGCGGTTTTCCCGAACTCTAAACGATGTCCCAACGCGATGTAGTTGATAAATTTGTCGGGTTGATACTCGATCATGTTCACGGAATAGATGGTGTTGAACCAACCGTGTGCACCGATCCACATAAGATTGTAAGCGTACATATCGTCCGCGTAAGCACGGAAAGGACTTTGGCAGAGTTGAAACATTACTTTGTCCTTCCCGCGGTTAAAACTGTAGTCTGCACTAATTCCCATTTGATAACAAGGAATGTTGTTCCAATATTCCGAACAGAAATAGAGGTCTATAGGAGCGCGGTCGTACTCGTAGCCCCCGATGCCTACAACTTGCTTACCCACCGATAGACTCCACTGTTCATCGGGGCGATAGGTTAAATACAGCCAATCTGTGGCATCAAAAAAACTTTGGTCCGAGTGGGCTTTGTTAAGACGTTGCCTGTAGGAATAGGAAAACTGCTTTGCGATCGTTCCGCTGATAATAACGTTTAAATATTTTCCTTTAAATCCGGAATTGGAATGGATAGATGTTCCGTCTACATACTCGCGTTGATAGTCTATACGCGTTTCTGCTTGTAACTTTAGTAACTCTTCTTGAGCTTGTGCAACAAAAAAACAAGTACCCCAAAGTAAAGTGAGGAGTATTTTCTTCATATCTTTAAATAGTGATTTAATTTTGCGGCCAAATAACAAAAAAAGAGTAAATTAACCAAAGAAAAAGAGAGAAAAAACAATTTTTGTAAATATTGCAATCTTCAACCGTTTGTGATTTGTTGTAATTTATCTTGCTGTAATAATTTTATTTTTCTCCCCTTTATTTCGACAATTCCTTCGTTTTTCAAGTCGGAAAGTAACCGGATAAGTGTTTCCGTGGCGGTTCCCACGAAATTGCTCAAGTCTTCCCGCGAAACGTTAAGTTTTAACGTGCCATCTTCTTCCTGTCCGAAATCCGAGGCTATCAATAGCAAGATTTCTGCCAACCGGGCTTTCACGGATTTTTGGGCGATATCCCGGATGTAATGATTAGCCACTCCTAGTTCCTCGCAGGCAATTTGCATCATTTCATAAGCGAAATTGGGACTATGGGTGATTATGTGCATCAAAGAAGTATTGGGAATATAACACAAGGTACAGTCAGAAATGGTTTCCACTGAAGTACAGGCAGCTTCATTGCGGATGACAGAACGGAACCCGAAAATATCTCCTTCTTTCCCGAAACGGATGATTTGATCTTTTCCGGCCACTCCGGTTTGAAAGATTTTCACGATACCCGAAAAAAGGAAATAGCAACCCTTGATGCGGGCTCCCTCGTTATAGATATACTCTCCTTTTTTGTGGAATTTAATGGTGGTGTCAGCGAACAAGGCCTCGATTTCCGAGTCGCTTACGTTTTTAAATGTCAGCTTGAATTTGCCGATACATTCGCTTACGTCTGGTAATAAAGCCTCTTCTTTCATAATTAATCTATTGTTGTTTATATCGAACAGATTGTCTGATAGATGGATTCGCAATCATACCCGCATTCGTGGTAAAGTTGTTGCTGGCTTCCATGTTCCACGAAGTGATCCGGGATACCGAGCCGCACTATTTTAGCCGAATAGCCGTGGTCCACCATAAATTCGATTACTGCACTACCTAATCCTCCGACAATTGTTCCGTCCTCTAAGGTAATGATTTTTTTGAACTTGCGAAAGATACTGTGAAGTAATTCTTCATCTATCGGTTTAAGAAACCGCATATCGTAAAAAGCGACGGATCGGTCGGTCGTCTTTTGTATCGCTTTTAGGGCTTCATTACCGATAGCTCCAATAGAAATAATGGCAATGTCGTCACCTTCGATTAGGCAACGGCCTTTGCCGATGGTTAATTCTTTAAAAGGAGTACGCCATTCTATCATGCTTCCACAGCCTCGCGGGTAACGGATGGAAAAAGGTCCCTGATCTGGTAGTTGAGCCGTGTACATCATATTTCGTAATTCTTCCTCGTTCAACGGGGAGGCAATCGTCATGTTGGGGATACACCGGAAGCTCGCCAGGTCAAATGCCCCGTGGTGCGTGGCCCCGTCGGCTCCGACCAAACCTCCTCGATCAAGACAGAATACAACGTTAAGCTTTTGAAGAGCCACGTCATGAATGACTTGATCGTATGCGCGTTGCATGAAAGAGGAATATATGTTACAGAACGGGACGTAGCCTTGTGCTGCTAACCCGGCTGAAAAAGTAACGGCGTGTTGTTCGGCAATCCCCACGTCAAAACACCGATCCGGCATTTCTTTCATCATGATGTTCAAGGAACATCCGCTAGGCATGGCTGGTGTTATCCCCACGATCTTGGGGTTCGTGTGTGCCAGTTCCAGTATGGTGTGTCCGAACACGTCTTGAAATTTAGGCGGGGTGTTAGGTTTACTCTCTTTAATGATTTCCCCGGTTTCTTTATTGAATTTCCCCGGTGCATGCCATGTCGTTTGGTCAATCTCTGCTTGTTTGAAGCCTTTCCCCTTCACCGTGATACAGTGCAAAAGTTTGGGACCTTTTATATCCTTCAGATCCCGCAGTACTTTGATGAGGTGATTCACGTCGTGCCCGTCCACGGGGCCGAAGTATCGGAAACCAAGGGCCTCGAACAAGTTACTTTGACGTAACATGAGTGATTTGATACTATTATCTATTTTCTGGATAAAGTTTCGGGCACCCGGACTGATTTTGTTGATCCGTCCGAGGATATGCCAGATGTCATCCTTGAGCTTGTTGTAAGTCTTTGAGGTCGTGATGTCCAGTAAATACTCGTTTATCCCGCCCACGTTGGGATCGATGGCCATGTTGTTATCATTTAGAATGACTAACAAGTTGGCGTTGTTTATGCCGGCATTATTCAAACCTTCGAAAGCCAATCCTCCGGTCATGGCACCGTCGCCGATGATGGCAACCGACTGGCGGTCTTCCTCACCGTTCATCTTGGCCGCGACAGCCATGCCTAAAGCGGCAGAGATAGATGTCGAGGAGTGTCCCGTTCCGAAAGCGTCGTATTTACTTTCACTTCTTTTCGGAAAACCGCTAAGGCCTTTGTATTGCCGGTTGGTAGAGAAATTGTCCCTCCTGCCGGTCAAAATCTTATGAGGATAAGCCTGATGGCCGACATCCCATATGATGTTATCGTAAGGGGCATCAAACACGTAATGTAATGCTACCGTCAGTTCAACAACTCCCAGCCCGGCACCGAAATGCCCTGGGTGTTCCGAACACTCGTCAATGATTTTCTCCCGTAACTCCTTGCACAATTGAATCAGGTCATCTTCCGGCACCTTTTTCAAATCATCGGGAGAATTTATAGTATTTAGTATATTTCTTTTTTCTTCACTCATGATTAATTATTGAAAACAACAGGGGAACTTTTCTTTTCATTCCCCATTTTCAATTAGTACACGATGGTTCCGATATTTTCTCCCAGAATGACCTTTTTCAAGTTTCCCGGCTGATCCATGTTGAACACGATAATTGGTAAATGATTCTCTTTACATAGCGTTGTTGCCGTCAAATCCATGACTTTAAGTCCCCGGTTGTATATTTCATCATACGTGATCTTGTCGAATTTCGTCGCCGTAGAGTCCTTTTCTGGGTCAGCCGTGTAAATTCCGTCCACGCGGGTTCCTTTAAACATGGCGTCTGCCTCGATTTCGATGGCTCTTAAGCTACTGGCCGTGTCGGTCGTGAAGTAAGGATTTCCCGTACCCCCGCTGATGATTGTCACGTGTCCGGATTTCAAATATTCCATGGCTTTGGCTTTCGAGTAGAATTCCCCGATAGGCTCCATGCGTATGGCCGTTAGCACCTTGTTTTTACAACCTTCATTATCCAAGGCGGAACTTAAAGCCAAACTGTTAATTACGGTGGCCAACATTCCCATATTGTCCCCTTTTACCCGGTCAAAACCTTTATTTGTTCCACTCAGCCCTCTAAAAATGTTTCCTCCTCCGATGACAATTCCGATCTGGATTCCCATTTCCGCGATTTCATGAATTTGGCGGGCATAGCTTTCCAAACACCGGGTGTCAATACCATATTTTTGCTCGCCCATTAAAGATTCTCCACTGAGTTTTAACAAAATTCGGTTATATTGCATATCTTTGTTCGTTTTAAATTTTATAACAAAAACCAGAAAAAAACGTTGTTTCTGCACGCAAAAACATAACAACAAAGCTAATGATTTTTGTTATAACTATAATTTAAATTCATAATATAAATTTTTCGGCAGATGAATAAGACCGCGAACTATCAGTTAACTATCATTGTTCCAGTGTATAACGAAGAAGGGAATATCTTAAGGTTAGAAAAAGAATTGGGAGAGTTTTTAAAGAATGCGAAGGTGACTTCTTGCGTGTTATTCGTGAACGACGGTTCGAAAGATGATAGCGAACGTTTGATTCGGGACGTTTGTGGGCGTAACGAAGCATTTTTCTTTTTAAACCTGGCTCGAAACGGGGGATTAAGTGCCGCCATGAAAGCCGGTATCGACAATAGTTTCTCAAGATGGGTCGGCTACATCGATGCTGATCTCCAAACAACGCCACAAGATTTTAATAAATTGTTGGAGTTCGTGGATCAATATGAGATGGTCATGGGAATCCGTACCGGACGGAAGGATAGTTTCGTCAAGAATATGTCTTCTCGTATCGCGAATGGCTTTCGCCGAATGATGACGCACGACGGTGTCGAAGATACAGGTTGTCCGTTAAAGGTTTTGAGAACGGATTATGCCAAAAGGATTCCCTTCTTCACGGGAATGCATCGTTTCCTGCCAGCCTTGATCCAATTGCAGGAAGGACAAGTGAAACAGGTCCCGGTACGCCACTTCCCGCGTATTGCCGGAAAGTCAAAGTACAACCTGGCCAATCGTTTGGTGGGACCGTTTAAGGATTGTTTTGCTTACCGCTGGATGAGAAAAAGATATATCAACTATCAGGTAGCCGAGAATAATTTGAATTCTTGAGATATACTTCCTGGTTTTTAGTTTTATCTTTAAACTTTTTAGTTTGTAAAATGATATACGTTATAGGATTTCTTGCTCAGGTGTTTTTCTCCGCCCGGATTCTTTTACAATGGTTCTTGTCTGAACGGGCTAAAAAAGTAATCTCTCCGGCTATTTTCTGGCAGTTGAGTATCGTGGGGGCTTACCTGTTATTTGTATATGGATGGTTGAGGGATGACTTTGCCATTATTCTGGGGCAAATCATATCTTATTATATTTATATTTGGAATTTGGACAAAAAGCACCAATGGAAAAAATTGCCGGTTATCATCCGGACGCTATTGCTTTTGACCCCGGTGGTGGCAATTCTATACATGCTTAAAGATGCGGGTATCTTTGTTGATCAGTTCTTTCGGAACGAAAAAATCCCATTGTGGCTCTTGGTTTATGGGTCTATGGGGCAGATTATTTTTACCCTGCGTTTTGTTTACCAGTGGATTTATTCCAAGCGAAAAGACGAATCACTTCTGCCGATTGGCTTTTGGGTGATCAGTCTTTTCGGTTCTTTAATCATCGTTTCTTACGCTATTTATCGGAGTGACCCCGTGTTAATTCTAGGGCAGTCAACCGGATTAATTGCTTACAGTCGAAATATTTACCTGTCCAAAAGAGCCGGGGACTAATGAGTCGTCCGGGTGGATAAGGTAAAAGTTGCCGACCTTCTCGTGATGGACTTGTTGAATCCAATTGGAGAGCACCGGGGAACGTGTAACATTCTTTTCTTTGACAAAAATCATGCAGTTGCCTTTCCGGTAAATATTAAACAATGAATCCTCGCTCGTGATCTTCATGGCCTCTTCGTGCAAATAGACATCCATGTTCTCCCCGCCGCGAAACTTGTAATAATAATAGTGGTCAATATGCTCTTCCTCGCATATGTGATGCGCTTCGGTAGCCATCGTTGTAAGACCGATGTATGGATTAATTCGGGGTAAGGCGAAGGCTCCCGTGAACAACGTGGACAGAATACCCAGTGCGACACAATTAATAGCCTGGAATACCCGCTTGCGATATAGCATGTAGCAGGCTGTCAAACTGAAGATGAACAAGGTTATGATGGCCACGTAAATAAATGGTGAGTCGGGAACATTGAACTTGTCGCGGATAAAGAATGTCGCGATGGGAGCGATGGTAAGCACTGCCACCGGAATATACACGGAAAATGCAACCCATTTCTCCTTGATCTTGGGGAGTAACAAGATTGTCAGATACGTGAAGAACGGGAACAGGGGCAACATGTAGATATCCAGTTTCCCGCTGAACAGGGAGAGAATCACGAAAGTGGAGACAATTGCCGTAAGAAAAAGTTTTTCTTTATCTGTCGTGAGTACTCTCTTTTTTATCGCGATAAGGATTGTCGCGATGTACAGGATAGACCAGGGGGCCACGGAGTACCAGAACGTCACCCCGTAATACCAGAATGCTTTTTTGTGATCGAACGAATCAACCGCCCGGTTTATGGTTTGATGAAAAAGAAGGTTGTTCAAGTAGGTTGCTCCGCCCTCAAGATAAATTCCGAGAAACCATATCGCGCAGCATCCCAATAAAATTCCCCATTCCAGCCAACCGAAATACCGGCCGAGAGAACGGATGTCTCTTTTTACCAACAGGAAGACAAACATGGTAATCAAGGGAACGATAAACCCAATCGGCCCTTTCGAGAAAATCGCCATGAATATATAAAAAGGTAACAAGAACCGATCCCTTGGCCTCCCCTTCCCCGAATAGCGTTTATAAAACGTGTACAGGGCAAGAAGAATAAACATGCACATCAACATATCCATCCGCAGCACAAGCCCCGAGCCAATAAAAAATGCACTTGTGAAAAGCATTAGCGAACCGCTCCATCTCAGGGATGGGGTGGTATCTTCTTCAACCCATTTATTCATGATATAAATGGAAATCAAGGCGGGAATGATGGAAAAAAGCGAAAGGCTGAACATATTGTATTCTCCCCATATCCACTTGCTTAACATGAATAGCCAGAAATAAAGGGGCGGTTTGTCCGCATAGAGTTCTCCCTGATGATAGAAAGTAAAGAAGTGCCCGTCTCGTAGGGCCTCGTCAACGATACTAAGGTACTTCAGTTCGTTGTTTGGTGTAAAATCCCGTAGGATCAACACGGGAATCACCAAAATAAGCAATATAAAATATCGTTCAATTTTCATGATTGTTAGTATGTAAATCCTTTTCACGCCAAAACAGTTCCGAAATATATACCAAAAATGTTTCTTTTTTGTTACAGCTGGAGAAAAAAATTCTTCCAGCATTATTTGAAGGATATGCTCTTGGAAATAGTTTTATTATTATAAATTTGCACTCTAATCTAAACGTGTACATAAGATTATGCAGAAAAATTATATTCATTATCTCTTTATTCTTGTCGTTTGTTGGTTCGCTTTTTTCGTGAATAACGGTTCTGTTTATGAGGATATTATGGAGTCCCGTAATTTGGTTACGGCACATGAAATGATTGAATATGACAATTGGTTGGTACCCACGATGAACGGTGAATTGCGTTTGGAAAAACCGCCTCTTCCGACATGGGTTGCCGCGGGAATCGAGTATTTACAACCGGATAATATATCTTTGCAGCGTGCTGCTGCGGGAATTATGGCCACGATGATGGCTTTTTTCCTCTACTTCCTTGCTTTGGCCTTAAGTGGTAACAGACTGTTGGCTTTACTCTCCGCGTTAGTGTTGGCAACGAGTTTCAATGTCATTATGGCAGGACGGGTGGCAACATGGGACATTTATTGCCATAGCTTCATGTTGGGTGCTATATTCTTCTTTTATCGGGGAATAAAGAGCGTGCGAACGAGTTGGGCTAATTTTATCTGGGCCGGGGTATTCTTGGGGCTCTCTTTCCTTGGTAAAGGACCTGTGGCATTCTATGCGTTATTGTTGCCTTTCCTGATTTCATATATATGCATCTATCGGCCTTCTCTCAAGGGAAAAGGTGGGCCTATCGCGGTCATGTTGCTGTTGTTTATCGTTATCAGCTTTTGGTGGCCGCTTTACTTGTATGTATTCCACCGGGAGACCGCTTTATCCGTGCTAGCAAAAGAATCGACGGCATGGATCGAGAGAAATGTTCGTCCCTGGTATTACTACTGGTTGTTCTTTGCCGAGTCGGGAATCTGGGCGCTATTCCTCTTGACCGGTCTGTGTTGGCCATGGTTGAAAAAGAAAGTTCGTATGCGTAAGGAATACACGTTTGCTGTTTTATGGATCGTGGTTACCTTGGTCATGCTTTCTTTTTTCCCGGAGAAAAAAACTCGTTATCTCTTGCCGTTATTAATCCCGGCAGCGATGGTCGTGGCGCATTATATCGTTTATATATTCATGGCGGCAAAAGAGAAAACGCTTACCGCGGGTGATCGAATCGTGTTCCGTGTGAATGCTTTTATCCCGGCGTTAATCGCTTTAGGAATGCCGGTTGCCATTTATCTTTTATTTTATCGGGAAGGAGAAATCGGGTTGTCTCTTTTGATTATCGTTTCGCTCCTGTTCCTTCTTGCTGCCTATTCTATTTTCGCGGGAGGAGTTAGAATTAAATCGATGAAAGTATTCACGGGAGTGGTATTGCTGTTGATTCTTGTGGAAACTCTATTGATGTCTCGTGTCGCCAACATGTTCAATAACACGGAAATCAAGAGTATTAAAGCTGTTCGTCAGATTGAAGAGTTACAGCATCTGCCGTTCTATTATCCGGCCGATGAGGAATTGAGAATCGAACTGGTATATGAAGCCGGTCGTCGCATATTACCTTGGGACATGAAAAGTGATACGACCCTCTTGAACTCTCTGCCTATCGTGTTGGTTTCCGGTAAGCCTGCCTCCGAGGTCCTTCCTGCCGGGATGCAGGAGAAAGTGAATCTGCGTTTAATAGATGTCTACGACAATAATAATCGTCCGAAAACAGATAAAAAACGCTATTCCCCTAAATTCGTCCGTTACGTGACCATCTTGGAGAAAAAGTAAAAGAAAAAGAATATTCTCGCTAAGAGAGAGTTGGTTTCCTTATCTTTGTAAGATAATTAACTGGCAAAAAATGGATAGCAAGGAATTACAACAGATTGTAGCATGCGGGGAAACGAGTACGGTTCAATTTAAGGAACATTTCTCTAATCAAGACAGCATTGCTGCCGAAATGGTGGCCATGTCTAACGCTTGTGGGGGGATGATTTTATTTGGGATAAAAGACAAGACGGGAGAAATTACGGGTTTGCGTTACCCTGAAATTCAGCAAATTAATTCGATACTGGCAAATATAGCCACGAATCTGTTGCGTCCGGTTATTTACATACAAACAGAAACGGTGATCATTGACGACCGTGCTGTTCTTGTTGCCCGCGTTGCGGAAGGTGATAATAAACCTTACAAGGATTTACACGGGGTAATTTGGACGAAACAGGGGGCTGATAAGCGTAAGGTCATGGAGAATAGTGAAATCATTCGATTGTTTCAATGTTCTGGGATGCTTTATGCCGACGAGCAACCGATTCCTTTCACTTCCGAAAAGGATGTAAACGGAAGTATATTGGATGAATTTATCCGTAAAGAATATGGGCGGGAGAAAGAGTCTTTTGGTGTTCCCTATACGGAACTTTTACAAAATCTTAATATTCTGAAAGAAAATAGGATGACGTTAGCCGGATTATTGTTTTTTGGTAAAAATCCTCAACAATTTCGTCCTACTTTTATGATAAAAGCGGTTTCTTTTTTCGGTAACAATATTGCGGGTATTAATTATAGAGATAGTAAGGATATAACCGGAACTTTGCCTGAATTATTTGACAAGGGGATGTCTTTTCTGAAAGCAAATCTTCATAGTGTCCAAGCTGGACGAGGATTTAATTCGATCGGACAACTTGAGATTTCTGAGATTGCGTTAGAGGAATTACTTCAAAACGCTCTTGTACATCGCGACTACACTAGAAACGCTCCGGTGCGGTTACTCATATTTGATAATCGGGTAGAAATAATCAGCCCGGGTTGTCTGCCAGATGGATTAACCGTAGAAAGCATTAAATTGGGTACAGCCGTCGTGCGTAATCCCTTCGTCGCTAACTTCTGTGCCAAAATGATGCCTTATCGCGGACTTGGTTCAGGGATTATTCGAGCATTGCGAGAAGAACCGAATTTAGAATTTGTGAACGACTCCGAGAGAATGCAATTTGTTTCTGTAATAAATCGTGTTTATGATGATAAGATAAATGATCCTATAAACGTTACTGAGGGAATAAATGAGGGGATAAATGATCCTATAAACGTTACCGAGGGAATAAATGAGGGAATAAATGATCCTATAAACGTTACTGAGGGAATAAATGAGGGAATAAATGATCCTATAAATATTGGAGAGGGAATAAATGAGATTGAAACTTTGATTCTTGCTTTTTTAGAGAAAAAACCGGGTGCTAAAGGTGGTGAAATTATTCAATTCCTTCAAAAAGGGACTTCCACGATCGAACGTTATTTGAGATCGTTGAAAGAGAAAAACTTAATCGAATATAGAGGTTCGCGTAAGACGGGAGGATATTTCAAAAAATAGAGAGATGTCTTAATGACTATGTGGTAACAACGCCCGTTTTAATTCATCTACCGATGCGACAATTCGTTTGGCTCCGGCTTGGGTTAATTCCTCCCGATCCCCGTAGCCGTACAAAACCCCGATGCAATCAATGCCGGTATTGCGAGCCCCGATGATATCGTGCTTCCGGTCGCCAACCATCACAACGTCACTCAAGTCCCAAATATCATTATTTTCCAGCACATGGCGTATCACCTCGTCTTTATGCGATAAAGAACCGTCAAGCCCGCTTCCTCCCACGAATTTGAAGTAACGACTCAAGTGGAAATGATCAAGTATCTTTTCGGCATAATAAGCCGGTTTTCCGGTAGCCAGCATCACTTGCTTCCCGGCCTCGTTTAATTCCTGCAGAAGACGCTCCATGCCGGGATAAACGGCATTTTCGTATATGCCCGTCTCCGCGAATCTTTCCCGATACCTCCGGATGCCTTCCTCGGCTTCATCCGTGCTGAAATGACAGAATTCCATCAGGGACTCTTTCAGCGGGGGACCCACGAATTTGCGTAAATCGTTCAAATCCTTCACCTCTATCCCGAAGTGCTTCAAGGCATATTGGATCGACTTCGTGATCCCTTCCATGGAATCGGTGACCGTACCGTCAAGGTCTAAAAGAATGTAAGTGTATTCTGGCTGCATATCGTGGGTGTGAGTGGATAAAAAAACAGGCCTATTGCTAAGCCTGTTCCTATATTTCAAAGATTTATCCCTGTATTAGGCATTCAACGTGAAACGTAAGAAAGCGGTAACAGTTAAATCTTTATCTACACTCTTCAAGTACTCTCTTACAGACATTTTACCGTCTTGCTCGAAAACTTGGTTTAACAACGTAGACTCTTGGAAGAATTTGTTCAAGCGACCTTGAGCAATTTTATCCAACATGTTCTCCGGTTTACCTTCTTCACGAGCTTTTTCGCGACCGATCTCGAATTCGTGATCGATAACGTTTTGAGGAATACCGTCTTTATCCACAGCAACAGGAGCCATGGCTGCCACTTGCATGGCGATATTTTTCTTCACTTGGGTGTCAGCTGCTTTGTTGAAACCAACAACGGTTGCCAACATGTTTCCCGGGTGAATGTAGATCACGCAATCTTCTGCTTTTATGAAACCGTAATAGCTCAATTCCAGTTTTTCACCGATAACACCGGTTTGTTCTGAAATCTGGTCAGCGATGCTTCTACCGTCCAGTTGGATAGCCAACAAATCTTCGGTAGTTGCAGGCATGTTAGCTAAAGCGGCGTCAAGAATCTTCGTCGTGAAAGCGATGAATCCCTCGTTTTTAGCCACGAAGTCCGTTTCGCAGTTCAAGGAAACCATAACTGCATTCTTTCCATCGGTTTTGGCCAAAACGCATCCTTCTTTTGCTTCTCTGTCTGCACGTTTGCTTGCAACAACAAGACCTTTCTTACGGATGATATCAACGGCTTTGTCGAAATCTCCTTCAGCTTCTTGTAATGCATGCTTGCAGTCCATCATTCCGGCGTTTGTTGCTTTACGCAACTTCATCACGTCTGCTGCTTTTATTTCCATATGCTTTAAATCTCCATGTTAATTCGATTTCAGAAGTTAGATCATGCAATCTAAAATCTGAAATCTAAAATCAAAAATTAGTCTATTCTTCAGAAGCGGTTTCGCTTACTTCAGCCACTTCGTCTTGAGCAGCTTCAGCTTTCTCGGCACCTTTCTTGTCTCCTTCTTTCTCTCTCTCGGCTTTTCTTTCAGTCAGACCCTCTTTGATGGCTCCGGCTACCTTGTCGATGATTAAAGAAATAGAAGTTGAAGCGTCGTCGTTAGCCGGGATCACGAAATCAATTCCTTCCGGGTTTGAGTTCGTATCCACGATAGCGAATACTGGAATTCCCAGCGTGTTAGCTTCTTTTACAGCGATATACTCCTTCATCACGTCAACCACGAAAAGAGCTGCCGGAAGACGAGTCAAGTCAGCGATGCTACCCAAGTTCTTCTCCAATTTTGCTCTTTGACGAGAGATCTGAAGTTTTTCCCGTTTTGAAAGGTGAGCGAAAGTACCGTCTTTTTCCATCTTGTCGATGGTGGTCATTTTCTTCACGGCTTTACGAATAGTCGGGAAGTTGGTCAACATACCACCCGGCCATCTTTCAGTCACGAACGGCATATTGATATTAGAAATTTTTTCAGCAACAATGTCCTTAGCCTGTTTCTTTGTTGCAACAAACAGAATTCTTCTACCTGATTTAGCGATCTGTTTCAAAGCTGCACTTGCCTTGTCCAACATGATGGCTGTTTTGTTCAGGTCAATAATGTGGATATCATTACGCTCCATGAAAATATACGGAGCCATTTTAGGATTCCATTTACGGGTAAGGTGTCCAAAGTGACAACCTGCATTTAATAATTCGTCGAAATTTGTATTTGACATTTTGTGTCTTCTTTAAAGTTTACATTCTTAAATTTAATCAATTGTCGGGTAGTTCTCCACAGAAGTCCCGCCAATTTAGATACTAAACTCCTATTAACGTTTAGAGAATTGGAATCTCTTACGAGCACCAGGACGTCCCGGTTTCTTACGTTCCACTTCGCGCGGGTCTCTGGTCATGAACCCTGCTGCTCTTAATTTTGATTTATCCTCTGCGTTTACTTTCACTAATGCTCTGGCAATTCCTAAACGTAAAGCTTCAGCTTGTCCGTTGAAACCTCCACCTACAAGGTTTACCTTGATGTCATATTGTCCCAACACGCCTAATAACTCAAGCGGTTGTTTTACAATATACTGGAGGGTAGGCAATGTGAAATATTCTTCCAGGCTTTTCTTGTTGATCGTAATATTGCCTTTTCCTTCGTTAAGATAAACGCGGGCTACCGCTGTTTTTCTTCTACCTACTGCATTTACTACTTCCATACCTTGTTATTTAAGTGCGTTTATATCAATTACTTTGGGCTGTTGTGATTCATGGTTGTGCTCCGGTCCTACGAACAGGTGCATGTTCTTGAATACAGCTCTTCCAAGGCGATTTTTAGGAAGCATACCTCTAACAGCATGTTCCAGAATTCTTTCCGGGAATCTTTTCATCTCTTCAGCCGGGGTAGAAATCCGTTGACCTCCAGGATACTGGGTGTGTCTGCGATACTGTTTGTCTGTTAATTTGTTACCCGTGAAGATAACTTTTTCTACGTTGATAATGATTACATTGTCTCCACAATCCACGTGGGGAGTGTAACTGGGTTTGTACTTGCCTCTCAATAGTTTCGCAACTTTAGCGGCAAGACGTCCCACAACTTGGTTCTCTGCGTCAATCAAAACCCATTCTTTCTGTGCAGTGGCTTTGTTGACATAAGTTGTTTTGTAACTAATCTGATCCACTTTTTTTTAATTAAAAATTAAACTTCTGTTTGTATTTCTTCGTGGGACTCTCGGCATTCTATCCGGTTGAAAATAACGAGGTTTATCGGGCAAACTGATATAATTTTCAACGGAGACAGGTGCATTGTAAAGAGCATGGCTAAGGTATCCCTTACAATTTTAGCGAGTACTCCACTCCAAAATGAGGGGCAAAATTACACATTAATACGTGAATTCCAAAACATTCCGCGAAAAGATTTGTGCCGGAGTGTTTGGATGTACTTCTGAATCATGTGTTTGATGACGGACGATTGGCGTGTATTTTCCGGTATAGGGGGTGTTTATTTCTTGGTTTTACCGTGTAATTGGCGTAATAATTTGACAATTAGTCAATTCAAGCGGTTTGCTTCCGTATCACTTCCGTGTAAAACGCTATTAGAACGCTATTAGAACGCTATTAAAACGCTATAGAGAATAGCGTTCTAATAGCACTTTAAAAGTACTTTTTGAATTCTTTATCCAGATATGATCAGGAAGAGACCATGAAGTGGTCATGAAATGATGATTTAAATCAGTTTGACGTCTTGATTCCCAGGGTTTAAAGATCTTATAAGGTGAGATTTTGCCATCGAAAATTTCGCGAATGGCAGTGAATAAATCCCTTGAAGTCTTATGGTCGGTGTGAATAATTGTTGTTAATTTGCAGTGAATCTATTAAAATCATGTTATGGGAATCTACGTGCACGTACCTTTTTGCCGGAGTAAATGTTTTTATTGTGGGTTTTATTCGGTGGCTTCGTTGAAATTGAAAGAGGCGTATTTGAAGGCGATCGAGCGGGAAATAGACTTGCGTAAGGGATATTTACCGGAGGACGAAGTGCATACGCTTTATTTTGGAGGTGGAACCCCGTCTTACTTGGAATGGGAGGATTTGAAGCGGGTCGTGGCGACGTTGGAGGCGAATTATTCTTTCGTACCGGGGGCGGAGCGTACAATTGAGCTGAACCCGGAAGATTTGACGGAGGAGAAGTTGCGGGGGATAAGGGATTTGGGCTTTAACAGGTTGAGTATCGGGGTGCAGTCTTTTTCGGACGAGCAATTGAAACGAATTAACCGGACGCACTCGGCCCAACAAGCGCGAGAGGGGATTGAGCTTGCCGCCAACATGGGGTTTGATAATATAAGTATGGATTTGATTATCGGTTTACCGGGGCAGACGGAGGGGGAGTTGTTGGATGACGTGGAGAAGGCAAGTCGTTTGCCAATAGCTCATTTATCCGTGTATATGTTAAGTATTGATTCAAATACGGTGTTTGAGCATATGGTGAAACGGGGCGAGTTTCGCTTGGAGGATGAGGAGGTGATGGCCGAACGTTATCAGCGGGTGTGTGAACGGTTGAAAGAGTCGGGTTTTGAACATTATGAAATTTCCAATTTTGCCCGGAACGGGAGATATTCCCGTCACAATACATCTTACTGGCAACAAAAGCCATACATCGGTTTCGGTCCTTCGGCGCATTCTTACGACCTGCATTCCAGGCAATGGAATACGGCGAATTTGAAGGTTTATATAGATCATTTAGATAAGGGGATGCTTTCATTTGAAAGAGAGGAGTTAGCATCTGTTGACTTGTATAATGAATACGTGATGACGAGTTTGAGGACGATGTGGGGAATGGAGAAACAAAAGTTGGAGGGAGATTACGCCGTGTTTTGGAAACAGGTGCAAGAGCAAGTCCGGAAATACGAGAGTTCCGGGGATTTGATCGAGGAGAGGGGAAGATGGAAAATTAGCGAGGCCGGATGGGTAATTTCAGATACGATTTTGAGTGATTTGTTCGTGGTCTAGTTTTTTACATGAAAAAATACTATTTTTGCGGTTGTAAGTTTAATATTTAAATGTTTTTCAGATGAAAACGAGTAGAATGTCAGTCAAAGAATTGTTGCAGTCAGGAGATTGCGGTAAAGAGGTTGAGGTTAAAGGTTGGGTGAGAACCAAACGCGGTAATAAACAGGTGAATTTTATTGCCTTGAATGACGGCTCTACGATCAATAATATACAGGTGGTAGTTGATATGGAGAAGGTGGCCGAGGAGGTGATGAAGAAAGTAACGACCGGGGCGGCTGTTCACGTGAAAGGATTGCTCGTGGAAAGTACGGGTAGTGGGCAGGCTCATGAGATTCAGGCAAAGGAGGTGATCGTGATGGGTGAAGCTGATCCGGAGAAATACCCGATACAACCGAAAAAGCATAGCCTGGAGTTTTTGCGCGAGGTGGCTCATTTGAGGTTCCGCACGAATATTTTCGGTGCCGTATTCCGTATTCGTCACGCGATGGCTTTCGCTATTCATCAATATTTTAACGATCACGGGTTCTATTATTTACATACTCCGCTGATCACGGCTTCGGATTGCGAGGGAGCGGGCGAGATGTTCCGGGTAACGACGCTTGACGCGAAGAATCCTCCCCTGCTGGAAGATGGAAGTGTTGATTTCAGACAGGACTTTTTCGGAAAATCGACAAACTTGACGGTGAGCGGTCAGTTGGAAGGTGAGTTGGGTGCCATGTCACTAGGTAAGATTTACACGTTCGGACCCACTTTCCGGGCAGAGAATTCAAATACCACGCGTCACTTGTCGGAGTTCTGGATGATCGAGCCGGAAGTTGCTTTCAATGATTTGGAGGATAACATGGATTTGGCAGAGGACTTCTTGAAATATTTGATCCGTTATGCTTTGGAGCATTGCATGGATGATTTGTTGTTCTTGAGCAAGCGTTTGCAGGAGGAGGAGAAGGACAAGAAGGCAGAGGATCGTTCCATGGAGTTGATCGAGAAGTTGCAGTTCGTGTTGAACCACGATTTCGAACGGGTTACTTACACGGAGGCTATCGAGATATTGAAAAACAGCAAGCAAAATAAAAACGGTAAGTTCCAGTATCCGGTAACGGGTTGGGGTGTGGATTTACAGAGTGAACACGAGCGTTACTTGGTAGAGAAGCATTTCAAGAAACCGGTGATTTTGACGGGTTACCCGAAGGAGATCAAGGCTTTTTATATGAAACAGAACCCGGACGGAAAGACGGTTGCCGCGATGGATGTGCTTTTCCCGCAAATCGGTGAGATTATCGGGGGATCACAGCGTGAGGAGGATTACGATAAACTGGTGACCCGTATGAAGGAAGTCGGTATTCCGGTTGCATCCATGTCTTGGTATTTGGATACCAGACGGTTCGGTTCCGCGGAGCATAGCGGGTTCGGACTTGGGTTTGAACGTTTGTTGTTGTTCGTGACCGGAATGGGGAATATCCGTGATGTGATTCCGTTCCCGCGGACACCGAAAAATGCCGAATTTTAAGAATAAATTGAAATAGAAGAGGATGCTCAAGCAAAATTTACAACAGAAATTAGGGTTAAAGATCAATCCGTTGCAGATACAGCTGATAAAGTTACTTGAGCTTCCTACTTATCAGCTTGAACAGAGGATCAAGGAGGAATTGGAGTCAAATCCGCTTTTGGAGGAGGGGGAGGAGAAACCGGAGCCGGAAGTTGATATCAAGGAGGACGGGGATGAAGTGGATTTTGATGAAAATTCACCGGAAGAGGATAATTACGAGTCTTCGGAGGATGAATTTTCTTTAGATGATTATATTAGTGACGAGGATGATGTTCCGGATTATAAGTTGACGACTTCGAACGCTTCGAATAATGATGACGCGCGGGAGTTCGTGCTTTCCGGTGGGGTATCTTTCCGGGAGAATCTGGAGCAACAGTTGGGGACGCAGCACTTGGAGGAGAAGGATCGAAAGATTTGCGAGTACATTATTGGCAATATAGATGATGACGGTTATTTGCGCCGGGACGTGGAGAATATCGTGGATGATCTCGCTTTTGGGGCCGGTATCGAGGTGGATGAAGAGAAGATCGAGTCCTTGTTGCATGTCGTGCAGCAGTTTGATCCGCCGGGAGTGGGGGCGAGGGATTTGAGGGAGTGTCTTTTGTTGCAGGTGAAACGACGTTTGGCGGAGATGTCCACGCCGGCTTTGATGAATGCCCAGATCATATTGGAGAATTATTTCGAGGAGTTCTCGAAAAAGCATTACGAGAAGATTTCCAAGCGGATGAGGATTTCAGAGGAGGAGTTGAAGGAGGCCGTGGACGAGATACTGAAATTGAATCCTAAACCGGGCGGACAGATTTCCGACTCCTCGGTTCCGGGAGCAGAGAAGATTATTCCTGATTTTAACTTGGATATTGTGGACGGAGAGTTGCAGTTGAGCTTGAACACGGGGATATTCCCGAGTTGAGGTTGAACAAGTCGTATGTCAATATGTTGGAGGATTACCAGAAGAATTCGAATTCCCGGGAGAAGAAGGATGTGGTGTCTTTCGTGAAATACAAGTTAAATTCGGCCCGTTCGTTTATTGATGCCGTGCAACAGCGGAATAATACGCTGATGTTGACGATGACCGCTATCGTGCAGTTCCAGAAACCATTTTTCCTGACGGGAGACGAGAGTAAGTTGAAACCGATGATTCTCCGGGATATTGCCGATATTACGGGACTGGATGTTTCTACCATTTCGAGGGTTTCTAATTCTAAATATATACAAACTTGGTTTGGCATCTATTCGTTGAAACAATTCTTTTCAGGAAGTATGCCGACAAGTAGTGGAGAGGAAGTTAGCACGGGCGAGTTGAAGAACGTGTTGAAGGAAATCGTGGACGGTGAGGATAAACGTAAGCCTTACACGGATGATGAGTTGGTGGAATTAATGAATAAAAAAGGTTACCAGATTGCCCGCCGAACGATTGCGAAGTATCGTCAGTTGTTGGATATTCCGGTAGCCCGACTTCGTAGGGAAGTTTAAAAGTCATAATTTTGAAATATGAAAATACTTGCTTTTGCCGTGTCCATACTGTTTCATCCTTTGCTTTTGCCTTTGTACGTGTTGTTTATCACATTTCATACAGGAACAGTTTTTACTTATGTTCCGGCGTACACGCAGAATATGTCTTATTTGCTGACGTTGTTTGGGGTGATATTGATTCCTCTGCTTTGTTTGCCATTGTTGAAGTGGTTCGGTTTGATCGAGGGTTACCGTCTGATGCAGAAGCAGGACCGGGTGTTCCCGGTATTGGTGACGATCGCGGGGACTTTTATCGTGTTTTATTTCTCTCGCAATTTGCCGTATTCTAATATCGTGAGGCAGCTTTATCTGATTATGGTGATCATGCTTTCCGGTTTTATGATCGTAACGCTCCGTTGGAAAATCAGTATGTACATGACGGCGATTGGGGCATTGTGTGGTTTTGTTTTTATTTTGGGAATAAAGTATTTGGGGGATGTGATTAATTTGTTGCCTTTGCTGATTTTAGTTTCCGGCCTTGTTGCCTCCGCTCGTTTGTATTTAAAACGCCATACCCCCGCCCAAGTGTATGCCGGGTATATTTATGGCGCTGTTGCCGTAGTGGCTATCATGTATTAATGGAGCATGATCCAAATGTCGCTTTGTCCTAGTTGGGTGGCGAGTAGATCTCTTTGTTTGGTGGCCTCTTGTTTGTCCGTGTAGTTCGCGATGCTGACACGATAACGTTGGTCTTTGATAATGATCTGTGCATCCGGGAAACCTTTGGCTTTTAGTTGTGTCACGTCGTTTTCGGCTAGATTTTCCCGCGGGTGGCTGGCCACGATGATGTGGTAACTTTTGGTATTCGTTTTTTTGATGTTTTGTTCCGTTCCTTGTTTTTTGTTGTTTGCTGCTGGGAAGGGAGCGTCTTCACGTTTGATGTGATCGTTGTGTTGTTGGCATCTTGAGAGTAATTTTGTTTGATGGTGTCAAGGGAAACATGGTTTGCCGAAATCGAGGCCGGAAGGCTTCTTTTCACGTTGACGGTGGTCAGGTTCTTGGAATTCATTTTATCCCGTTGACAGCCGACGAACGACAACATCAGAACGAATGATAGGAACAATACGGGTTTCATGTTACTTGTGTTTATTTTATTTGGTAGATCCAAGTCTCTTCTTTACCGGGGATTTCATGAATTTTTCTCACGGCTGTAATCGCTTCTTTCTCAGTTTTGTATCCTTCGTAGGCAACGAGATAAAGATCCCTGCTATAAGGCATGATGATGGCATTTGTATAGCCTTCTTTATGTAGGTTGTCATACATGCGATCTGCATTGTCTTTGATGCGGAAGCAGCCACCGATAAGGAAATATTCCGGAGCTTCTTTTACCGCGGTGTTTTCCGTTACCGTTTCTGTTGTTGGGATGGTGTCTTTTATAAAAACAGCCTTGTTTTCTACGTTAACCGCTTCTTTTTGCGTCTTCGTGTCTTTTGTTTTCTTTTTATCTTGACATCCGGAGATCGCAATCGTTAGGATGACAAGTGTAAATAGTAGAATCGTTTTCATGTTTGACAACGTTTTGGTTTATCATGCCAAGATACAAACAAATTTATTGTTAGTAAAGTATTTTCTTCTATTTTTGTGGTGAAAGAGTCTAATTGTAACCAATAAAAGAGTTATTATGAATAAATTTATCGGAGTATTGTTGATTTTGGTTCTTGCCGCTTCGTGTAAGAAAGAAATGGAACCGATTGTGAAAATTACCACGGAGTACGGGGATATAAAGATTCGTTTGTATGATAAAACACCGAAGCATCGGGATAATTTTTTGAAGTTGGTGGATGAGAAATTTTATGACGGTTTGTTGTTCCACCGGGTGATTAATCATTTTATGATACAGGGGGGAGATCCGACGTCGAAGAATGCAGGGCCGGACGTGATGTTGGGCGAGGGTGACGTGGATTACCGGATAGACGCGGAGTTCGTGCCGGAGTATTTCCATAAGAAAGGGGTGCTTGCAGCTGCACGGGAAGGAGACGATACCAATCCGGAGCGTAAATCCAGTGGAGCGCAGTTTTATATTGTTCAAGGGAACGTGTATTCTCCGGAGCAGTTGGAGGCTACTGTAAAGAGTATCAATGAAAGACGTAAGATGGCGTTGTACGGGCGATTGAAGAATCAATACAAGGATGAGTTTGCCCGCTTGCAAGAGGCAAATGATTCGGAGGCTTTGAATGAGTTATCGGAGAAATTAACACGTGTGTGTGACAGTTTGTTCGTGAATGAAGAGTTCGTGCTGACGGAGGCGCAAAAACAGGCTTACACTACGGTGGGCGGAACTCCTCATTTGGACGGACAGTACACGGTGTACGGGGAGGTGATTGAAGGATTGGATGTACTGGATAAGATTGCCGCGGTGAAAACAAATTCTTTCGATAGACCGGTGAAAGATGTTGTGATTGAAAAGATTAGAAGGTAGAATGCTCCAAGGGTGTGTTGATTGCCAAGCGGTTTCCCCTCCTGTGTAAGGAGGGGGGTAGGGGAGGTAGTTAAATAACGGGAATTTTTAGGGATTAAATTCCCGTTATCTTTTTTATCTCGTTCAATTTATTCAATGCTTCAAGAGGGGTTAGGCTGTTGATGTCGAGTCCGGCTATTTCATCCCGAATCTGTAATAGCACGGGATCTTCCAGTTGGAAGAAACTAAGTTGAATGCCTTCCCTTTCGTTTCCTATTTTAGCAACGTTTTTTTGTATTGCTCCACTTGAATTCCGGTCGTTTTCGAGTTGCTTCAATATCTCGGATGAACGTTTGATGACGGATTGTGGCAGACCAGCCATTTTACCGACCTGTATACCGAACGAGTGGTTGGAGCCGCCTTTCACCAGTTTGCGGAGGAATACAACCTTGTTGTTCACCTCTTTTACCGATACGTTGAAATTCTTGATCTTCGGATAAGAATGTTCCATTTCGTTCAGTTCGTGGTAATGGGTGGCAAAGAGGGTCTTCGCTCTGTTTTTCGAGTTTTCGTGTAAAAATTCGACGATAGCCCAAGCAATGGAGATACCGTCATACGTGGAGGTGCCTCGTCCAAGTTCATCGAATAGTACAAGACTTCGATCGGAGATGTTGTTCAAGATGTTGGCAGCCTCGTTCATCTCTACCATGAAGGTGGATTCTCCCAAAGAGATGTTGTCGGACGCTCCAACGCGGGTGAAAACTTTGTCAACATACCCGATCTTTGCTGATTTGGCAGGGACAAAACATCCGGCTTGGGCCATGATCACGATGAGTGCCGTCTGGCGTAAAAGAGCGGATTTACCTGCCATGTTGGGCCCTGTGATAATGATGATTTGTTGTTTGTCGTTATCGAGGTAGAGGTCGTTGTCGATGTAGTTTTCTCCCGGAGGCAACTGGCGTTCAATGACCGGGTGGCGTCCTCCTTTTATATCGATCACGAAAGATTCGTTGATTTCCGGTCGATGATAGTCATTGGTGATCGCTATGTTGGCGAACGAGATGAGAGCATCGATGTGAGAGATGACGCGGGCATCCAACTGTATCGGTTTGATGTAGGAGGCTGCCGTTGCCAGCAGGGTGTTGTATATGTCACTTTCTAATTCTTGAATCCGGTCTTCAGCCCCGAGAATCTTTTCTTCGTATTCTTTTAGCTCTGGAGTGATGTAACGTTCGGCGTTGACAAGGGTCTGTTTGCGTATCCAAGTATCGGGAACTTTGTTCACGTGAGTTTTGGTCACTTCAATGTAGTAGCCGAAAACATTGTTGAAGCTGATCTTTAATGTTGGTATTCCAGTATTCTCTATCTCACGTTGTTGCATTTTTAGTAGAAGTTCTTTTCCGTGAGAAGAGATTTCTCGCAATTCATCCAGTTCGGCGTTGACTCCGGGAGCGATGACATTTCCCTTGTTGAGCATTGAGGGGGCATCTTCCTTGACTTCATGTTCTATTCTTTGGCTCAATGTTTCGCAATCATCCAGTTGTTGCATCCATTTAGCAAGGACTTCGTTTCCGGTAGATAAGCATTGCTCTTTCAACGGTTTGATGGATTGCAATGCAATTTTTAGTTGAACCATTTCTCTTGGAGAGATACGACCGACAGCGATTTTGGAGGCGAGGCGTTCCAGATCTCCGATGGTGCGGAGAATTTGTTCCAGTTCCAAACGTTCCGTTTCGTGATGCACGAAACATTCCACGATGTCCAACCGTTCGTTTATGTCTGCCGGTTTTTTCAGGGGCATACACAGCCAACGACGCAAGGTGCGTGAGCCCATCGGGGTGATGGTTCGATCGATGATGTCTGCCAAGGAGCTTCCTCCTTCGTGCAGGGTATCCAAGATTTCAAGATTACGCAGCGTGAAGCGATCCAGCAAGACGCAGGTTGATTCGTCGATGCGGGAGATCGAGGTGATGTGTCCCACTAGTTCGTGCTTTGTCATGTCGAGGTAGTACAATATTGCACCTGCAGCGGAAATACCGCAGTCCATTTTATCAATACCGAATCCCTTTAGCGACGATACTTCAAAATGCTTTTTGAGACGATCTGCCGCGGATTCTGTTTCAAAGAACCATTCCTCGATCGGGTAAGTGTAGTATTTTGTCCCGAAGAGTTCGTTGAAGCGGGCTTCCGAACCTTTCGGGTAAAGCACCTCCTTGGGTTGGAAGCTGTTTAATATTTTATCCATCGTGGCGGGACTGCCTTCTGTGGTTAGGAATTCTCCCGTGGAAAGGTCCAACAGGGACAATCCGGCTTTGGTTTTTGTGAAATACACGGCAGCCAAAAAGACGTTGTTTTTGTTGTCGATGGTGTTTTCATTATAGGAAACCCCGGGGGTAACGAGTTCAATGACTCCTCTTTTTACCAGTTTTTTCGTCTTTTTCGGGTCTTCCAGTTGTTCACAGATGGCTACCCGTTGTCCCGCACGTACCAATTTGGGCAGATACGTGTCGATGGCGTGATAGGGGAAACCGGCAAGCTCCACGTCTCCCGGAGAGCCATGGGAACGTTTGGTGAGCGTGATGCCTAATATCTTGGACGTAAGAATGGCATCTTCACCGAAAGTTTCGTAAAAGTCACCCATTCGATATAATAAAATTGCATCGGGGAATTTAGCTTTTGCCGAATAATATTGTTGCATAAGCGGTGTTTGCTCTTCTGACTTTGTTGCCATTATATAGAGTTTATTGTTTGTTATTAAATTTTGATCACGAGTTTTCGCTTTTCAAAAGTAAATATTTTGATTGAATAATTTGCGAGGTTGACTTAAAAATGAACAATATCTGTTTATCAGTAGTTTAGCTAAAATTATTGTACTCGTATCTTTTCTTTTTTATCACGGGTGGAACAGTTTCATGGAACAGTTTCATGGAACAGTAATTTGTATAAATGTTTGATTGATAAATGTGTTTGCAAATTTGAGAAAATTATGGATAAACAGTTTTTTGTTGATAATCTGCACCAAAAATTTCACATTCGCAATGTGGATAAAAATGGATTAGGTACTCTTTATGTGATTTATAGTTTGGGTGATTTTCGCATAAAATTGAGTTTACGAATAAAAATATACGTTGAACAGTGGAACAAAAGACTTAATCGTGCATACATAAGCGAAGTGTTAACCCCGCTTGATAACATGAATAATAATATCGTAAATCAAAAAATATTACGGCAGCAAAATGTTTTTGAACGACTAAAATTATATCTTTGTGAAAATCCGGAAAGCATAAAATGTATTGAATTTGTTTTGAAAAAATTTTTTTACAACGATATGAAAGTATCCAAAAAACTACCTCCTGTATTGCAAATGAGACGTTATGTTAGAGAGTCTAATAATCTAAAGGAGTCTTCTAAAGAAAGGTATAATGAAGGTATTAATGTGTTTGAAGACTATCTAATGACAAATAATATTAAATTGAATGTATTTGAAGATTTAGATTATAATGTGTTTGTTAATTATATCGATTATTTATTCAATAGACGTACTTTGGCAGGAACAACATTAGCAATAAATACTATTCGTGATAGGATTAATCAATTAAGAATTATTTTACGTGGATGTGAATATTTGAATGATAAAATATTGCATTATAAATTACCGAAAAAAAAGGGTGATAATGTGCAAGTTTATTTGGATGAGAATGAAATTAGAAGAATTTATGATTTGAATTTGAGTGGTAAAGAAGAGCGAGTGAGAGATGTATTCGTATTACAATGCTGGACCGGACAGCGATATTCTGATATGTGTAATTTTAGACGGGAAAGCTTAAAAATAGAAGATAGTGGTATAAGAATAAAATTAATTCAAAGTAAAACGGGAAAATTAGTTGAAATACCTGTTTTTAATGAATTAGCGATTAATATTTTGAAAAAATATAATTTTCAGATTGATTTCCTCGAAAAAAGCTCGTCACTTGCAACGCAAGTATTGAAAATAATAGCGAAAAAAGCAAAGATTGTAGATGTAATATTAAAGAATGTACAACGAAAAGGGGGGAATGTTATAGAAAGAAAATATAAATATGAAATGATAGGTACGCATACAGCTCGCAGAAGTTACATTACAAATATGCTAAAAAAAGGGTATACTAAGGAAGATTTAGTTAAAATAACGGGGCATAGTAATGGAAGTAGTTTTGATGTATATGATAAACAAACATCACATGATGTTACAGAGAAAATACTCTCAAAAGAATCAAATAAGGCTACTAGTACTACTAATAATGCTGACAATATGATTAGAGAAGTTGTTGAATTAGCTCAAAAAAATGTTTTATTGACTCAAGAAAATAAACAAATAGAACAAGAATATGTTGATATAAAAAGAAAATTGGATATAATAACTTTTGACTCTATTTGTGAAGAATTAGCCATGGAAATTCCAAGCGAAAATGATTTTATTGGAAAAACTACAGACGGAGAGTGGATTACGGATGAGGAGGTGAAAAAGCAAAGAAAAGAAAAAAAGAAAATTTAACTCCTTTTCTTTTCCTGCCAAAACTTTTTCATAGCTTTTGATATCGCCTTTTTGTGTTCATTACTTTTTTGTTGATTTCTTAGAGCCTCTTTTATGTGTTTTCTGTGTGTTGCCGTTTTTTTCTTGTTTTTCATTTTTAGACTTATTTTGTGTTTAGTAATCTCATTCATAAGTTTTTTTAATAAATATCAATAAGTAGATAAGTTTGTTTCTCTATCAGAAAAAATTTTGTAAAAAAATACACGTCAAACAGACATATGGTAAATAAGATAGAATGTACTCAATTTGTGAGAGAAAGGATACACTATAAATGACGTGTCAATAAAGAGCTACAAATTTAATGTAGTAGATAAAATTACGGTCTAATAATAATATAATTATATTAAAAAATGTTTTCTTTAAATTAGAAATAAACACTCTGTAATACACATGATAAACTGTTTGTTTGATAAATAAATAAGTTATATATTTGTCGTGTTAACTTTAAAATTTAATATTATGGCACGTCCAAAATCAAAAAATTTAACAATTTTCGAGAAATTACAAAAGAAAGAATCTATAGACTATTCTGAATATACTTATAAACAGCTTGGTGAGGCTATAGAAGAAATTTTCAACAAATATGTAGAAGAAAGAGATAGAAAAGTGTCACTAAAAGATTTGGAAAACGTCAAAAAATTGTGTGATAAATTAGGCGAATCTGTCAATAAATTAATCTCTCCAAATACACACGATTCAGATAAAGCAAGTTGATAGTAATGTGTCAAAGAATGATATTATTAAGTATCACATTTTGATACTTCGTAGACTCAATTATTGTTGTGTAATCAAATATATAGTGTAATCAAATAAATCTATTTTTGTTTGTTGATTACATTATATTTTTGTTATCATTTTTATCAAAGATTATTTTGATAGTATACTAAAAATACCTATCTTTGTTTTGTTGAAAAATGAAATAAAGATAGTATATGAAAAAAGCAGTTATATACGCACGAGTAAGTTCAATTACAGACCGCCAAAATACCGACCGTCAAGTCGTCGATTTAACAAGATATGCAGAATATTCCGAACATAATATAATAGAAATATTCGAGGAAAAAATAAGTGGTGGAAAACGTAACGTTGACCGTCCTGTGCTAACGGAATGTTTAAATTATTGCAAGGATAATAATATTGACGTATTATTAGTTTCGGAGTTATCAAGACTTGGAAGAAATGCTTTTGAAGTACTTTCAACAGTTAAGTTTTTAATTGATAATTGTATTAATCTTTATATACAAAAAGAGCAATTTAGTTTATTGAACGATGAGGGGAAACCATCTATATTTGCCCCTGTGATGATTGCTACATTAAGTACTTGTGCCGAATTAGAAAGAGAAAATATTAAATTTCGTTTGAACAGCGGTAGAGATTTGTACATCAAAAATGGTGGAAAACTAGGACGAAAAGCGGGTTCAATAAAAACATTAGATATGAAAAAAGAAGAATATAAAGAGGCTATATCTTTATTGAAAAAGGGTATAAGCGTGCGTAATGTGGCTAAATTAACGGGAAAAGGAACGGCAACAATACAGAGAATAAAGAAAGAATTTAATCTATAAAAATATCCCCTTCAATCATTTCAAATGGTTGGAGAGGATATTGTATTTATTTTCAATGTCTTATATTGCAAAATCTCCTCTCGCAGGTATATTGTTTATATACTTACAAATCCAATAAGTCTATTACATTTTCATTTTCCCTCCAATAAACAACTTTATGCAATGCCATATTTAAAAGTTGAAATAAAAACTTTTCATCAAAAAGAAATGATAGTATTCTATCATCATGAAAATAATCTATATCAAAATTATTAAGAATTGCACATAATTCTCGCATACTAACATTTGTAATTTCAGCTTCAATTCGATAAAGTTTATCATAATTGAACCCTAACCAACTATTAATTACAGGTCGTTTTTCGGGGGAATGCTCTTTCAATTCTCTATCTTTATCATACATACGTATTTTTATACCATTATCTTTGATTTGACCGAAATACAAGGTAGGAATTTTATGTATCTCATTTCTACTACAACCTTTCGCAATCACCCAATCTTTAATTGTTTGATTGGGATTAGTTATTTTTTTTGCCATTATATATCATATCGAAACTTATATCTTTTCGCATCCGTTGTACTTGATAAATGTAGTTACGAGTGGTAGTCAATGCAGGAGTAATTAACGTTATATTATTAAATTTTATATGAAAACAGCTCAATACATAAGGTAAATAATGACGTAACATTGTATATAGTGCATTGTTTTCTATATTCAAAAATATCATTCCATGATATTTCCCTTTTTCTTTCTTCCTATGAACAGATAAAGTACCCAATAAAAATGTTTTATCATTATCTGGAATTTCAATATTAACTATTTGTACATCCTCATCACTTTCTTTTTCTATCCGAAATGTATAAAAATTAGCCTCATTTCCCTCACCCCACCATAGTATATTACTACCATTCAATAGGCGTTCAAATAACACATTTTCCCTCTCATCTGTAAAACATAATTTGACTGCATCAAGCCCTATTTTAAATTTGTCATTTTTCATTTTGTAGTGTATTTAATTTTCTTATTTTACAATATCTTTTCATGGAATTTTAATTCTATTTTGTCCTTTCAAGGAGTTGTTAATATTTTTCTTGTATTACCATTTGCAATGTGTATTTAATAGCTTATTTCGTATTTTTTTTCTAGTATTTGTTCATTCATGTTATAATATTTTACTATAAATATGAAGTAGATAAGTTTGTTTTCAATACTTATCTACTTTTTTCCTATATTTGCCTTAAAACTTTAATGTCATGTTTTATGAATATTGAAAATACAATAAACAACGAATTTGAAGTAAATGAGGATATTGTAAAGTATTGACTTGAGAGGTGGCGATACGAAGTTTTAAACTTTGGAGAATGGAATTGTAATAATTTTTGTTGGGGAAATTTTTGAGAGTTGATAGATAAGGAACATGATATGGGTACAGTTGATAAGTAAGTTGTTGTGTGTTAATAGCGCAGGCAAAAGTAAATATTTTGATTGAGATTTACTTTAAAACTTCGCAAACATTGTGTAATTTTGCCTAGGCTAAAAAGGGGATGACGGAATTTAGTGGGTGTAAAAGAATAACCTGTCGTGTATTTTTTTCGTATTAAATATGGAGACAGGAATGGGGGATAGCCAATTAATAAAATGATGTATATGGAAAATGTATTGGATGCATTGGCTCTTTACGGGTATTTGAATTTAGAGGATCGGATCGAATTTGAGTTGGATGGGGTGATCGAGAAAGAAATTGCTCCGGCTTATTGTAATGAGAATTTTGAATTGTGTATTTCATGTATGGATTATACTTCGTTGAAGGTGACGGATACGGAGAAATCGATTGTGACTTTTGTTTCTGAATTGCTGAAAAAATTGAAAAAGAACACCTTGCCGGATGTGGCATCCGTATGTGTGTTTCCCCGCTTCACTTCTCTCGTGAAGGAATGTCTGGTCGGGACTCCGATTAAAACGACGGTCGTGGGAGCTTGTTTTCCGGCAGCACAGACATTTTTGGACGTGAAGTTGGCCGAATGTAAGGCGGCAATTGCGGCTGGAGCGGATGAGGTGGACGTTGTGATTTCCGTGGGAGATGTTTTGGAGTGTAATTACGAGAAGGTATATAAAGAGTTGGTCGCTATCCGCGAGGCTTGTGCGGGGGTTGTTTTGAAGGTAATTTTGGAAACGGGCGAATTGAAAACTATCGAGAGTGTGTTCAATGCCTCGTTGATTAGTGCTTACGCGGGGGCTGATTTTGTTAAAACGTCTACCGGGAAGGTTCCGGTAAATGCCACTCCAGAGACCGTTTACGTGATTTGCGAGGCTTTACGTCAATTCCACGCACAGACCGGGAAGATGGTTGGAATTAAGGTGGCCGGAGGTATCACCAAGATTCAAAATGCGATTCGTTACCTTACGATTGTGAAACATATTTTAGGCGAGCAATGGCTTACGCCTGCTTATTTCAGAATCGGAACATCTCAGTTGTTGGAAGATGTTCTGAAAGAGATGAAAACAGTAAAGATTAATGGCTGAAAGTGAAAACTTTCAGCTAATTATTTGCCAAGTGTGAGTGATCTTTTAAGATGGTTTCCACGAATTCCAGTGGAATCATGGATGTTTCAATTCCTGTTACTTCTTTAATCTTTTTGGAGAGAGGGGCCAGTAGGGCATAATTGTTGTTTTTGAGAACTTCTCGCAGTACGTCCTTGATGATCTTGATGTCTTTGTCGGATAAGAGAGCGGCTTGCTGAAAGACAACTTGATACTCTTCGGGGGCTTCGAATTCACTGATTTGTTTTAACGTGACCTCTTTTTCGAGTTTGATGACCGTGGTTCCAGCTGCCATATCACCAAGCCTTTGCATTCGTTTGGAGGCGATGATTGAGACGAGAGCCACGGCACCGCTTGATATGGAAATATCCACCAGACGGAATACCCAACGGAGCATGCAATCCCAAAACGTGAGTTTTTTACCGTTTAGTTTCACGACTTGGATGCGCATGGCGTATTTACCGAGACTACGACCGTTAAATACGATCTCGCAGAATAGATGGTAGGAGGCGATGATTACCATGAGAATGACGAAAAACCAAGTCGGGGAGTCTACCGGGGTGAGGAGGTCGATAAACATGAACCCCAACAGCAGTAACCCGAATTGAAAGGCTCCATCAATTAAGGTTGCCAGAATGCGGTCGAAAATGCCCGCGGGAGTGTAATCAATGTCTACGTGGTGGGCCGTGCTAATAGAAATGTTCATGATAAGTATAAATATTTTTACAAACATACATTTTTTTTGAATAAATACATTATTTTTATCACAAGAAAAAAGTGTGGTATTTAGGATGAAAGAGGCTAGGTTTGTCAGTCAGAATAAGGAAAAATGGGAGAAAATGGAGCATGTGAGCCATCTGGATACAGATTCTATTGCCTCTAATTACGTGATTCTTTCCGATGATCTCTCTTACGCGAAGACGTTTTATCCGGGCAGTGATGTGGTGAAGTATCTGAATCAGTTGATTTCTGTTTACCAGATCAATATTTACGGGCAGGAGCGATCGGAGAAAAAGGGAGTTCTTTCTTTTTGGGTACGGGAATTCCCCTTGTTGCTCTATCGGGAGAGGCGGACCTTGTTGTTTGCTTTCCTTTTCTTGTTGTTTGCAGCATTGATCGGGGTTTTCTCTACGGCGAAAGACGATACTTTCGTTCGGTTGATTCTTGGTGATGCTTACGTGGACGAGACGTTGGAAAATATTGAGAAAGGGACTCCGATGGGGATTTATTCATCTTCGGATGAGGTGAATATGTTCTTTATGATTACTGCAAATAATATTAAGGTGGCTTTCGTGGCGTTTGTTTTCGGTATCTTTTTTTCCGCGGGGACGTTATGGATCCTTTTCACGAACGGGGTTATGCTGGGAGCTTTCCAGTACTTCTTTTTCCAGCATGGTTTGTTGTTGCATTCGGTGATGTCCGTGTGGGCGCATGGGACGTTTGAGATAACATCGATTATTATAGCCGGGGGAGCGGGACTGGTGATGGGGAATAGTTTTTTGTTTCCGGGAACGTATAAGCGTTCGCATTCGTTTCGGAATGGGGCTTTGCGGGGTATAAAGATCGTTACCGGGTTGATTCCGTTTTTTATTATCGCGGGGTGGATTGAAAGTTTCATCACGCGTTATGCCGATGTTTATCCCGTGGTGGGGGCCGTGGCAATCCTCCTTTCACTGGGAGGCGTTGTCGGGTATTTTGTTGTTTATCCTTATTATTTACATAAAACAGAGACCAATGGAAAAGATTAATTTAAGTGTGCAGCGTTCTTTTTCGGATTTGATTACCGTGACGATTAATTTCATGAAACAGGAGTTTGTTCCTTTTATCCGGGCTTTTGCCGTGATCGGGTTCCCCTTGATTTTGCTGATGCTTTTTTTCATGAAGGATCTGTTGATGGGAGCTTTTGATATGTCTCTGCATCCGGAGGCTTATTATGAAGTGAATAATTTTGGGGATATGATGTTACGGACCTTGTTCACGTCATTATTTGGAATGCTGCTGATGATGTGGGTACAGTTGTTTGCTATTTCTTATTTGCGGGTTTACTGGGATCATTATCAGGCGGGGATTGAGGAGCGGATTACGATTGGCGAGGTTTTGGGAGTCATGTTGAAGAAGCTCGGCGTGTATCTTATGTGGTCTGTTTTCTGTGGCTTGGTTGTTTTTATCGGTTTTTTGTTTCTGTTTGTTCCCGGAATATATATTGGGATTTCGTTTACTTTCGGATCTTATTTACTGATATTAAGGGATAATGGATTGGGAAAGATTATCACGGAGTCCATGGCCATGGTGAAGGGGAATTGGTGGAAAACGTTTGGGTTTATTGTCGTGATGTACTTGTTGGTGGGGGTTCTGGCCTACTTGTTTGGCATTCCTTACATGTTCTTGATGATGTCCTCGGCTTTCACGGGGGAGATTCCGAATATTTATGAGATTACGTTCTCGTTATTACTCTCTTATTTGGGACAATACACGTTGTATACGGTTTTGTTTGTCGGGGTCGGGATGCTTTTCTTTTCCCGTTTGGAAGAGATGGAACATACGACTTTGTTAAGCCAGATTGACCAGTTGGGGGCTCAACCCGAGAAAAAGGCGGATGAGGAGGTTAGTTAAATATATTATTCTATTCATGTTCGCTTGTGTCGGTAATGTGGCATGGGCGGAAGAGGAGTATCGGGAGCCTTCATGCTCTCCGGATTCTTCTTATGTTTTGCGAGCCCCGGAAGCTGATTTCCTGGAAAAGTACAGGAAAGATGCAGCTTTTGATTACACGATGAATATTGAAGAGGCACCTAGCGTTTGGGAGTGGATAAAACATTGGATTCTGGAACGTTTGTTCCGGGTAAAGGATTCGGAGGGGGCAAAGCAGACCATGGATATTATTTTGAAGATTGTGCTGGGGCTTTTTGCTTTGGGTATTATTTACCTGCTCGTGAGGAACAGGGATAAATTTCTTTTCCGCAAGCGGGGTACGGATTTTTCCCCGGAAGATTCCGTGGAGTACACCGGAGAGCAGGAAGCCGATTCTTTCGTGCGATTGCTGGCGAAAGCGGAGCAGGAGGGTGATTACGTTCTGGCAATACGGGTGAGTTATTCCGCTTTGTTGCAAATGTTGGATAAAAAGGAGGTGATTCATTGGGAGGTTTCCAAAACGAATCAGCATTATATTTACGAGATAAGAAATGAAACGTGGAGCCATCGTTTCGAGGAGATAAGTCGTATATTTGATTGTGTTTGTTATGGAGAGTTTCCCGTGGATGAAATTGCTTATCGGAATATCAAGCGATATTTTACGGAGTTCAGGAAGGAGGTGGAGGGATGAAACGGAGACAAAATGTGTTGATTATTCTTTTCGTGATTGCCATTATGGCGGTTTACACGGGATATGAGGCGAATAAACCGCAACCGATAGATTGGAGTCCTAATTTTTCGATTACAGAGAAAAGTCCTTACGGGACGTATATTATTAAAGATGCGCTACCGTATTTGTTTCCGGAAGGGAAAGTGTCTTTTGCCCGGAAGTCTGTACGGGAACAATTGCGTGAGGATAGAACTTATTTCTTGAAGACCTGTTTTTTCGTAAGTTCCTTTTTCAGTATTGCTCTGGGAGATCTGGAGGCCATGTTGGAAGAAGTGGAGGAAGGAGGGGTGCTTTTTGTGTCGGCGGAGTTTATTCCCGATACATTGTATTCTTACACGGGAGTTTCAAGAATGAAAAGGGTTCAGAACGGGAAAGATTATTTGCGAGGCTTTGAAGATAAAGGTTATCCTTTCAAACAGACTCATTATTGTTTTGAACTGCAGGAATCTTTTGACGGAGAGGTTCTAGGATATGTCGATACGATCAAAAATCCTAATTTCATCCGGGTGAATTACGGGGAGGGGGGTATCTATCTACATTCGAACCCGATGGCATTCACGAATTTCTTCTTGTTGGATTCGGTGAACGGGGATTATTACCAGAGGGCTCTCTCGTTTCTTCCCCCGGATACGAATGTGGTGTGGGATGAATACCTGAAATCCGGGGCCGAGGGACAACGGACTCTTTTTCGGGTGATATTCAGGTATCCTGCGTTGAAGTGGGCATATATCCTGTTGATATTGGGGACAATACTATACGTTTTGTTCCGGACGAAACGAGAGCAGCGTCCGATACCGGTGATTCGTCCTTTGGAAAACCGGACGTTGGAGTTCGTGTCGGTTGTGAGTTCTCTGTACTACAAGCAGCGGGATCATGCGGCTATTGCGAATAAACGGATTAATAGTTTTCTGGAAGAGGTCCGTTATTATTATAAACTACGCACGGAGGAACTGGATCGTTCTTTTATAGATTTGTTGTCGGAACGATCGGGAGTTGCTCGGGTCAGTGTGGAGAGCTTGATTTTTTTGATTATCCGGATTCGGAAGGCCGAGCATGTGGATGAAGATCAGTTGCGGGAGTTGGTGAAATATATAGAATTGTTTAAAACTAAAAGCTAAATAGATTATGGAAGATCAAATAAATTTTGAGTCCAGGATAGATTTCACGGATTTAAACGAGAAGATCACCCAGGTTCGGGAAGGGATGGGGAAAGTGATTGTCGGTCAAAGGGAAGTGGCAGACCTGCTGTTGACGGCAATGTTGGCCGACGGGCATATTTTGATCGAGGGTGTTCCGGGAATTGCCAAGACGTTGATGGCAAAGGTTATGGCCCGGATGCTGGATGTTACTTTTAACCGGATTCAGTTTACGCCGGACTTGATGCCGAGTGATATTTTAGGAACCTCTGTTTTTCTTCCGGCAACCGGACGTTTTGAATACCGGAAAGGGCCTATTTTCTCGAATATCGTGTTGGTGGACGAGATTAACCGGGCTCCGGCAAAGACGCAGGCGGCTTTGTTCGAAGTGATGGAGGAAAGGCAAATTACGAATGACGGGGTGGAATACCGGATGGATTATCCTTTCGTGGTGGTGGGGACGCAAAATCCGATAGAGCATGAAGGAACTTATCGTTTGCCCGAGGCTCAGCTGGATCGTTTCCTGTTTAAGATTAACGTGACTTATCCTTCCGTGGAGGAAGAGATCGAGGTGCTTGAACTGCATGATCACGGGGCTATTGCTCGCTGGCAGGAGTTGAAACCCGTGTTGAGCGTGGAGGCTTTGAAGAAGTTGAGGACGCAGGTGGCTCAAGTGCGCGTGGATCCGAAAATAAAATCCTTTATCGTGAATATCGTGGGGGCTACTCGTAAAAGTGGTTGGCTTTACCTGGGAGCGTCTCCCCGTGCATCGATCGCTTTGATGAACGGGGCCAAGGCTTTTGCAGCTATTCAAGGACGGGATTTTGTTGTTCCGGACGATGTTTTGTATTTGGTTAATCCGGTCTTACGACACCGGGTGCAACTTTCTTCCGAGAAGGAGTTGGAGGGTGTGACCGTTGATCAGGTGATACAGCAGATCGTGTCTAAAATAGAAGTTCCAAGGTAGTGCGAATACTTAAAGATACATATTTATCCCGTCGTTTTTTCCTGATGTTGATGTTGGGAATATTCGCTTTTGTAATGGCCTACGTTTTCCCGTTGCTTTTCATCTGGGTTACGGGGGCATTGCTGGCTGTTCTATTGCTGTTGTTCGTGGAGTTATTCGAGTTGTACAGGCGAGTGGACGGAATTGACGCCTTGCGGGTGGTGGCGGATAAATTGTCTAACGGGGAAGAAAACCCGGTTAGTCTGGTCGTGAGGAATCGTTATCCGGTGAGTACTTGTCTGCGTGTGATTGACGAGATTCCGGTGGAATTCCAAAACCGGAATGTCTTGTTCCGGCGGAAGGTGAATGCCGGGGAGCAGCAGGAGATTCATTACACGTTACGTCCTACGAAACGAGGTGCTTATAATTTCGGGAAGATTCGGGTATTCGTGTCCGTGCGTTTCGGGTTGGTAGAAAGGCGTTATTCTTTTCGGGCGGATCAGGATGTTGCCGTTTATCCTTCGTTCATGATGATGCATCGTTATGAGTTGATGGCTTACGGGAATTACCATCCGGAGAATGGGGGCATCCGTACCCGGGCTCTTGGCGGTAACATGGCCTTCGAGCAGATCAAGCCTTACGTGACGGGGGATGATCCCCGTACGGTAAATTGGAAGGCCACGGCGAAATATAATCATTTGATGGTGAATACCTACACGGAAGAGCGATCACAACAGATTTATTGCCTGGTGGATAAGGGGCGCACGATGCAATCGCCCTTTAATAACATGACGATGCTGGATCATGCCATAAATACGATCTTGACGTTGTCGAATATTATATTGAAAAAAGGGGATCGGGCCGGTTTGATTACGTTCTCGAATAATTCCCGGAATTGCGTGAAAGCCGATAACCGGGTTGGACAGTTAAATCGGATAAGCGAGGCTTTGTATCGTTTGGAGACACACTATCAAGAGACGGATTTCGAGAAATTGTACGTAGCGGTGAATCGACAAGTCCCGACCCGGAGTTTGCTGATCCTGTTTACCAATTTTGATACCGTATCGGGGTTACGACGTCATTTGCCTGCATTACAGCGTTTGGCTGCCCGACATCTCGTGTTGGTCATTTTATTCGAAAATTCGGAATTGAATAAGGCTTTGGAGCGTCCCGTCCGTAATTTGAAGGATGCGTATTTTGAAACCATTGCAGCGGGATTTGCCACGGAGAAACGGCAAATGGTACGTGAATTAAGCCAACTTGGTATTCGGGTTATTCTTTCTAAACCGGAATCTCTGACGGTGAATAGTATCAATAGTTATTTGAACTTGAAAGAGCGAAAGTTAATTTGAAACTTCCGCTCTTTCAGTATATTTTCTACTCCTTTTTATTCTCCTCGTCACTCAGGATTTTGGGATTCTGGAATGTCTTGTTGGTCGTGTGTTTGTCCAGCGTGAGTAACAATGATGGCAGTAAGATCAGGTTTGAGAGCATGGCTGCCAATAGCGTGATGGAAACCAAGACTCCCAGTGCAACCGTACCCCCGTAATCGGAAAGAGCAAAGATGCCGAATCCGAAGAAGAGGATGATGGCGTTGTAGATCATGCTTTGTCCTGTTTCCTGTAAGGCCAGTACGGCAGAAGAGCGTATGCTCCAGTTTGTTCCTTGTAGTTCCTGACGGTATTTAGCGAGATAATGGATGGTTCCATCAACGGAAATACCAAAAGCGATGCTGAATACCAGGATCGTGGATGCTTTGATCGGGATGCCGAAATATCCCATGATGGCAGCCGTGATAATCTGCGGAATGATGTTGGGGATCAAGGCAACCAGTACCATGCGCTTACTCTTGAACATCCAGGCCATAAAGATGGCGATAAGAACAATCGCTAACGCTAGTGAGGTAAAGAGGTTGAATACAAGGTATTGAGTTCCTTTGAAGAAAATGATACTTGAACCGGTAACTTTTACCGTATAGCGATCATTCGGGAAGTATTGTTCAACGATATGGTATAGTTTGTCTTCTTTTTCCTGCATTTTTTGGGTCCCGATGTCTTTTACCCTGAAACTGAGACGTACTCGTTGGAGGGTGGAGTCGACGAAAGAATTTGCCTGTCCGCCAATTTCTCCCGTGGATTGGGAGGCGTATTTCAGGATAAAGTTCTTGGTCATGTTTGTCGGGAGCTTGTAATAAGCAGGTTTCCCGTTATAGAATGCTTGATTGGCAAACTTGATGACTTCAAGGATAGAAATCGGTTTAGAGATATCTTCGTCTTTTGACAGTTCTTCGGAGAGTTTGTCTAACTTTTGAAGGTTGGACAAATTCAATACTTGCTTGGGTTTTCCAAAATCAACGGTTACCTCCAGGGGCATTAACCCGTCAAAATTTTCCTCAAAGAAACTCAGATCTTGTCGGATCGGGTCTGTTTCTTTCAAATCATCCACCATATACCCCGTGGACTTCATGAGGGAGATTCCGATACCACCGAGAATGACAACGACAATGGCTATCGTGTACACAACGTTTCGACGATTTAAGATGAGTTGTGTGACACGCTCCAGCATTCCGGTTACCGTTTTGTTGTGTAAGTGTTTGATTTGTTTGCTATCCGGTTCCGGCATGAAACTGAATCCACAGGGAATCATGATCAAACATACGAGATACACGAACGTGATACCGATGGAAGCGGTGATACCAAACTCCACGAGGATCTGGCTAGAGGTCACGATGAAAGTTGCAAAACCGGCAGCCGTGGTCAAGTTGCTCAAGAATGAGGCATTCCCGATCTTTTGAATCATGCGTTGTAAAGCCTTGATTTTATTCCCATGCCGGTCGAATTCCGCGTGGAATTTGTTGATCATGAAGACGAGGTTCGGAATACATATCACGATTAATAGAGGAGGCAGCATGGCGGTAAGTAACGTGATCTTGATGCCTAGCATAGCCATCACGCCAACTGTCCAACTGACACAAATCAGCACGATCAATAAACAGAAACCGAGGATGCGGAAGGAACGGAAAAACAGGTAGAGGATAAATGTCGTGATCAATAATGACAGGATGATGAACATGTACATCTCTCCTTTGATGTTTTCCGCGTTGATTACCCGAATGTAGGGAAGTCCCGAGTAGTGCATCTGGAGGTTGTGTTTCTCCGAGAAATGTTCGGTTAATTCTAAAATATCCTTTACTAAGCCTACCCGTGCCGGAGAGTTCATGACATCAGCGGAGACGGAAACCATCATCCCATAAATATCTTTCGTTTTATTGAACAGGGTTCCGTCGTAGAATGGAAGATTCTCAATGATGTTCACCAAGCTATCCAGTTCCTGTTGGTTTTTGATATGATTAGGGAAAATGGGGCGGATATCGAATTTTTTATTCAGCGTGTCCTTGTGGAGATTGAATGAATGGGTGATGTCCACGAGCGCCACGATACCGTGGAGAGCCTTTAGGCTGTCGCACATGCTGATCCAGTCATTCATTTTGTCTAGCTGGTAAAAGTCGTAGTCTTGTATGGCGAAGACCATCACGTTTCCTTCCTGCCCGAATTTCTCGTGAAAATCAAGGTAGTCCAGGTATGCGCTGTCCGTGGCAGGTAACAAGTTCGAATATTCATATGACATTTCCACTTTGGGGATTTGAAATCCCATGAACACGGTGATAAGTAAGACACCGATAATAAAGGCCATTCGGTTACGAAGAAGAATCCCTGCAATCTTAATCCACATGATATTTTTTTATTTGCGCATTTGTTGGCAAAAGTAGAATAAAAGTGTTTAATCTTTTAAGAGTTTCGGATTTTTTTTGTGTCGATTAGCATCTCTTGTCGTTTTTTTTGCAAAATTATTATTTACGGCTTCGTTCAAATCTACCCCTGTTTGGTTTGCTAGGCATACCAATACCCAGAGGACATCACTCAGCTCTTCTGCCAAATTATCCTTTTCCCCTTCTTTGTACGATTGTTCTCCATATTTTCGAGCCATCACCCGGGCCAGTTCTCCCACCTCTTCCACGAGAATGGTCATGTTGGTCAATTCATTAAAATATCTAACCCCGTGGGTCTTGATCCATGCGTCAACTGCGGTTTGTAATTCTGCGATATCCATTGTTACCAAGTTAAAGGTTAAAAACTAAAAGATAAAAGTTCATTTCTTTAATTTAGATTTGAGTGTTTTTACGGTGGCAACAAGCATGGCGATTAGTTCTTTATTATCTTTTTCCATACTTGTAAAATTATTCCCATCAATATATCCTGTGTCTTTTAAAAGATTAAGCCAGTAATTCGTTTCATTTGCCTCTTTAAGGCTAATGTAAAACTTGTTAATGTAATCAGCTTGACTTTGTGCAAATTCGGCTTCACGGATTAAAGCTCCCGTGGAGGTTCCGCTTTTTAGAATTTGATTGCTGATAACAAATTCTTTTTGATCTTTTTGAAGAAATTGAGCAAGTTTCACGATGCTTATGGCAAAAATATAACTTTTATCTTGTAAAATTGAATTCATGTAACTTTTATCTTTTAACTTTTAGTTGTTAGTTTCACAATCATTGTCGATTTTTGGAATCGATTATGATTGTGACGGGTCCATCATTTATTAATTCGACCTTCATGTCGGCACCGAACTGTCCGGTTTGGATTTCTTTGTGAAGCTCTTGGCTCAGGGTTGAGACAAATTTCTCGTATAACGGGACGGAGATGGCAGGAGGGGCGGCATCGATGTACGAGGGGCGATTGCCTTTTTTGGTTCGGGCCATGAGAGTGAACTGGCTGACGGTAAGGATTTCACCACCTGTGTCTAAAATGGATTTGTTCATGACTCCATTCTCGTCATCAAAGATACGGAGATTTACAATTTTGGAAGCAAGCCAGTTGATATCGTCATCTGTATCATCAGATTGAATACCCACTAATATAAGCATCCCTTTGCCTATTGAAGAAAACAATTGTTGCTCGATGGTAACACTGGCTCGTGTAACTCGTTGAATAACTACTTTCATTTTGGACTTAGTCTTAAAATTTAGAGTGAAATATATGAAATTTATTCACATACTCCACTCTAAACTTTAAATTTTCTATGTTCTAGATTACTTTTTTCTAGCGTATAGTTCTTTAATTGCATCGGCCAATCTCTTGACACCTTCGATGTTCTTTTCCTCGCTCATGTAAGAGAAATTGATACGCATGGTGTTTTTGCCTTGACCGTTAACGAAGAACACGGTTCCGAGTACGAATGCCACGTTCTTTTCAATAGCGATTTGGAACAATTCTTCTGCATCGTATCCTTCCGGCAAGGTTAAGAATAGGAACAAACCTCCTTCAGGACGCGTCCAGGTAACTCCTTCCGGCATGTATTTTTCAAAAGCACCTAGCATAGCTTGTAATTTGCTACGATACATGTCAACGATTTTCTTCACGTTAGCATCGAAGTAGTTCTTTTGGAAGAATTTGATCGTGATCTTTTGTAAGAACGCAGAAGTACAAAGGTCTGTGCTTTGTTTTGCTTTCACGAAGTTGTCAATAACCATCGGGTGAGCAAGAACCCATCCCATACGGAATCCCGGCATGAAGATCTTGGAGAAAGTTCCTAACGTGATCACGTTACCCTCTCCGTTGTCCAAATCGTATAGCATACGTTGTGGTTTACTAGAGAAACGCAGTTCACGATAAGGGCTATCCTCTATAATCATGATTTCGTATTTCTTGGCAATGTTCAAAATCTCAATTCTTCTTGCCTCGGGCATAGTCATACCTGCAGGATTCTGGAAGTCCGGAATCAAATAAATGAATTTCGGTTTTTCACCTTTGGCTTTCATTTCTGCCAATGTTTTTTCCAGCTCTACGGCACTCATTCCTTGTTCATCCTGAGGAATACCCACGCCGATACCACCGTAAGAGTTGAATGCTCCGATGGCTCCCAGATAAGAAGGTAATTCGCAAATATATTTATCTCCGCGATTCAAGAAAATCTTACCTACGGTATCCAGTCCTTGTTGTGAAGAGGTGATGATCGTGATGTTTTCTTTTGTCACGTAACTCAATCCTTGATCTCGATAACGTTGAGCAAGGATTTCCAATAATTCCGGAACTCCCTCGGTTGAACCGTATTGGCAGGCAGCCGCACCATCCGTGGCGATTACTTCTGCACAAATTTCTTGTAATTGTTCTAACGGGAAAGATTCTTTAGCAGGAAGACCCCCGGCGAAAGAGATAATTTCCGGCTTTTGAGTTAATTTCAACAACTCTCTGATAGCAGAGCGCTTCATTCCTTTGGCGCTGTCTGATAGAATTTCTTTGTAGTCGCTAACCATGTTTATTCTTATTTTAAAGTGAATACACGCTGTTAAGTATTTGTGTTGCGAAGTTAATAATAAGTTTTTGAAATAAAATTTTTCATATCAGATTTTTAATAAAATCGTTTGCGATGCTTTCATTTTGTATGTTTTCGAGCTTTTTTAGTAATAATTTGAATTTCGAAGGTGGGTGATTCTATTTTCAGTAGAGGAGAACTCCTTATAGGGAATGGTAATAATATGGTGCAACAAAAATTTCTTGTTTATAAAAAGACTATTACGATATTATTTGGAATAAAGCGTTTTTTCGATTAGTTTTGCGAACCAAATAAAGGCCCTTGTAGTTCAACGGATAGAACGGAAGTTTCCTAAACTTTAAATGGCAGTTCGATTCTGCCCGGGGGTACTAAAAAGGTAAAAGTTAAAGATTAAAAGCTAAAAGTTGGGGAACTCACTTTTAGCTTTTTTTAATTAAAAAGAGGAAATGGGCGTAGTTCTTTAGGATAAAATACGGGGCATAGCTGTTGTTGTTCTGGTGAAGATAGGGAATTCCTTCGCTTCTTTTTCGGAACACCTTCGGTGGAAGTTCGCTCACGGGGCGTAAGTGGGGCGAGCGTGTCCCCAGGGTATGCCAGACAAAAATGCTTAGCTGAATACGATATCAAGGCTTCTACTTGCTTATTCGTTATCATATTCGGGAAGTTGGTAACCGATCAAATCTTATCTTGAATGATTTGCAGGTCCATTACGGTGATAAAGTTAAATAATGTAATAATTAGAAGTACGAGTTCCGTGAATTTCTATTAACTTAGCAGGCGGATAAACAGGATTAAATATGCTGAAAAGCTTGAGGTATGGAAAAGAGTTCGAAAAACTGTACACGGGGAACTATTCCCGTTTGTACTACTATGCTTATCAGTTTTTGAATGATGCGGAGGTGAGTCGGGACGTGGTGAATGATGCGTTCGAGTACGTGTGGAAAAACTACGAAAACTTCCGGAAGATGAACGTGGTGGCGATTCTTTTTCAAAGTGTACGAAATAAAAGCATAGACACTTTCCGGCATAATAAAGTAGAAGAGAATTACGTGACATTGTATTCCCGGATGTTTTCGGAAGAGGATGTGGGGGTGGATGAGGAAAACGAGAAGATGGAACGGATATATAAAGTATTAGATAGTTTAAGCCCGCAGACAAGGCATATCATGGAAGAATGTTATTTTAACCGGAAAAAATATGCAGAGGTTGCGGAGATGCTAAATATCAGTCCTAGTGCGGTAAAGAAGCACGTTATGAAAGCTTTGCGTTTATTGAGGGAAGAATTTCATATAAATAATGGCTCGGAGGGGGTGCCCGAAAATGAGGTCTAAACGTATTAATATAAATTAGGTTGTTAGTAAACATGGATGATCAGGATATGAAAAATAAAAAGGATTTGCTGGATGCTTTGGATGATCCCGACTCGTTGAGTCAGGAGGAGCTTGATGCAATTCTGAATGATCCGAATGAACAGGAAGATGCTCGCTTGCTAGGGAATTACAGGCAGGCGTTTGTACGTCGTCATGCATCCTTGAAACCTGATGTGAATAAAGAATGGAATAACTTCCGACAAAGTAAAATTTCCAGCAGAAGCAAAGGTAAGCAATTGTGGGTTGGTATAACGATAGGTGTTGCTGCATCCGTTTTTCTATTTTTGGGTTGGCAGATGTTCCACCAGATTCCTTTACAATCACCGGTTAACCAACCTATCGTGGCTTTTACTGCCAGTACTCAATCTCAGGAGGTCCTTTTGTCCACGGGAGACGGGCGAATGGTGTCTTTATCCGCACCTCAAGCAGATAGTTTGCTACGAGAAACAGGTATTACCCGGGGAGAAGAAGAGTTGGATTACCAGCAAACGATCCGAGAAACAGAGATACATACATTGACAACTCCTAGGTGTGGGGCCTATCAGCTTCGTCTAGCAGATGGTACTCAAGTATGGTTAAATGCCGAGAGCCGTTTGAAATATCCCAGTCGCTTTACCGGGGAACAGCGTGTGGTTGAGTTAGAGGGGGAAGGTTATTTCAAAGTAATGCCCGATACCAAAAGACCTTTTATTGTAAAATCCGGGAATATCACGACGGAAGTTTTGGGGACCGAGTTCAATGTCAGAACCTACGTGTCCGATGATTCACACGTGACTTTGTTAAAAGGGAGTGTGAAAGTGAAAGATGTTAGTTCATCCTCGGAAGTGGTAATACGTCCCGGGGAGGACGCTCATTTACAAGGAGACGGGACTTTTGACGTGCGGGAAGTTGACACGGACAATTACTATTTATGGACGGAAGGGTATTTCTATTTTGATAATGAAACTGTGGTCGAGATCATGCGTGAACTAGGGCGGTGGTATAATATACGGGTAGAATTCGAGAATCCGCAAGCGATGAATTACCGCTTACATTTCCTTGCCGAACGCGATCAGAAAATAGAAGAAGTACTGCAATTATTGAATATGCTTGGTAAAGTACAAGCGACCTGCGAAAACAATAAAATTTCGGTAAAATAAAAAATTTTTATCGTTTCTGGTACCCGATTTACATCTCAAAACGAAATCTGAGTAAAGAATACGTATTTGAGTCATGTAAAAATAAATTAAATGAACAAATTTATGAAAAACCAGAAACTCCAATTCAAACCGGGCAGTTTTCGACTGAACGGGTTATTCCGGGTTGTGTTCTTCATGTGTTGCTTGTTGTCGGCAGGGCTGACGCAAGCGCAAGAAAAGAAAATTACGGCGGAATTCAAGGATGCACCCTTATCCAACGTGTTAAAACAACTGGAAAAACTTTCTACCTACAAGATTCTCTTTACTTATGACGACGTGCAGTCCTATAAAGTGACCGTTTCGTTGAAGGATGCGACTATCACCGAGGCTTTACAAAAAGTACTTGATGGTAAACCTTTTGTTTTCTCGGATGTGGCGAATGGAAAATATATATCGGTCGTGTACCAACCCAAGAAAAAGTCTGATGCCACGAAAGAAATCAAGGGAAAGGTAGTGGACAGTAAGGGAGAAATAGTTATCGGGGCCACGATTCGGGTTGTGAGTGCTACAATCGGGACTGCCACCGATATTGATGGAAACTTTACCTTGCGTGTTCCGGAAGATGTAACGACACTTGAAGTCGGGTTTGTCGGGATGAAGACACAACTGGTTTCCATCAAAGACAAAACCGAAGTCCGTGTTGTGATGGAAGAAGATAATACTGTGTTGGAAGACGTGGTGGTTACCGGTATTTTCAAAAAGACGAAGGAAAGTTACACGGGTGCAGTGAGTACGATCTCGAAGGATGAGATCATGGCTTTTCGAGGACAAAATATGCTCCAGACGTTACGGAATATAGATCCAGCTTTTAATGTTATGGAAAATAACGAGTTCGGAAGTGATCCCAACCGGTTACCGGATATTACCGTCCGGGGTAATTCTTCGTTGTCAAGTAATTTGGAGGAATTTAATGCTGGAAATAAGAATAACTTGAATACACCCTTGATTATCATGGATGGTTTTGAAATTTCACTTACGAAATTGATGGATTATAATGATGAGGAGATCGAGTCAATCAATATTCTAAAAGATGCGGCGGCAACGGCGATTTATGGATCACGTGGTGCTAATGGGGTCGTGGTTATTGTTTCGAGACAGCCGGAACCGGGAAAGCTAAAGGTGTTCGCACAAGCCGGTTTTACGCTTGATATTCCTGATCTATCTTCTTATGATTTGATGAATGCACGGGAAAAACTCAAACTGGAATGGGAAGGGGGGCTTTGTAATACGTCGAATCCTAAAAGGGATGTGTTGTTTAAACAAGCTTATTATAAACGTTTGAAAGCGGTTCAAGAAGGGGTTGACACGGATTGGCTAAGCCAGCCTTTGCACACGGGTGTCGGTCAGAATTATAATTTTCGTTTTGAGGGGGGAAGTGAAGAATTTCGTTGGGCTGCTTCTGCCGGGTATAAAGATATACAGGGTGCTATGTTGGGATCTGAGCGTAAGACATTTAATGGTAGTATTACATTGTCATACACGTATAAAGATTTGATTTTTCGTAATCAAACTAGTATTGGTCGTAATAAAAGTCAAGAAAGTCCTTATGGAACGTTTAGTGAGTATGCTAAGCAACAACCTTATCATGCACCTTATGATTCCGATGGTAAATTAAAACGTTATTTTGATGGTTGGGATGCTTGGAGCGGAAAAACTCAAAATCCGTTGTATGACGCAACGTTAAATAACGTGGAAAAGAGTGGTTACACGGAGATTATTAATAATTTTTCTGTAGAATGGAAAGTGTTGCCTGAGTTGACTTTACGAGGACAGTTCGGGATATCGCACAAGGATAATACCTATGATAAGTATCGTTCTCCAGAGAGTTCGGAGTTTATCGAATTTGCGGGTGATCAAATCCTGCGTAAGGGGACGTATGAGTTCACGACCGGGAAAACCAATACGTACGAGGGAAACTTGACGTTAAGTTACTCGAAGTTATTCAAGGAAAAACATTCGTTGTATGTAGGTTTGGATGGTTCGATAGCCCAAAGTGATGGTTATTCTTATGATTTTGAAGTGGAAGGTTTCACGAATGACAGATCATTTATCGGTAATGCTTTGAATTATCCGCAGAATGGTAAACCTTTGGCAACAGAGAGCAAAACTAGACGTATTGGTTTGGTCGGGAATATTAACTATATATATGATAATCGTTATTATGCGGATTTTTCATTACGAACGGACGGGAGTTCGCAATTCGGGGCAAAGAATCGATTTGCCACGTTTTGGAGTGCTGGTATCGGTTGGAATCTTCATCATGAGGCTTTTTTGTCGGGGAGAGATTTCTTGAATACGTTACGTTTACGTTTATCTTATGGAGAAACCGGTTCGCAAAAGTTCGAGTCTTGGCAAGCTCTTTCCATGTTTGAATATTATACGGATGAAAGATACGGGGTGCGTAGTGGTTCTTATTTGAAGGGATTGGGGAATGAAAATTTGAAATGGCAGGTGACTTCCCAATATAATGTTGGGTTGGAATTTACTATTTTGAATAATCGAATTAAGGGTAATTTTGATTATTACGAGAAAAAGACGAATAATTTGCTTTCTTTGATGAATTTACCGAATTCTACAGGTTTTTCTTCTTATATGGAAAATATTGGAGTGGTGAAGAATACGGGCTACGAAGTTTCGTTAAACGGTTATTTGATTCGTGATTCGAAAAGGGACATCGTGTTGATGTTGTCGGCTAAATTGGCTTATAATAAAGATAAAATCACGAAATTGTCAGAAGATATTAAGCGACAGACGGCGGAATTGTTGAAGCAAGATGTAGATATTAATTATTTATTTTATGAAGGGCGTTCTCAAAATTCTCTTTACGCAGTTCGTTCGTTGGGGATTGACCCGAGTAGTGGCGAGGAGATTTTCTTGGATAAGAATGGTAATCCTACTTACACGTGGGCTCCTTCAGATAAAGTGTACATGGGGGTAAGCGAGCCTTTGTATAACGGGAATGCCGGATTGATGTTTTCATGGAAAGATTTTAGTATTAATTTTTCGTTTGGATATCATTGGGGAGGTAAGTTGTATAATTCGACGTTACTGAATAAAGTAGAGGTGACCAAGAATGTTATCCGGAATGGGAATGTGGATAAAAGGGTATTGTCTAACCGCTGGTTGCATGATGGCGACGTGGTGTTTTTTAGAGGGATCTCGGATGTTGCTACTCGGGCCACGTCTCGTTTTGTGATGAAGGATAATGTGTTTGAGTTACAATCAGCTAGTGTGCAATATAAGTGGCATGCTCCTTATTTGCGATGTTTGGGATTGCAAACTATTACATTTGGCGTGAATGTGTCTGATTTATTTTACGTGTCTTCCGTGAAACGTGAACGTGGTACTTCCTATCCGTTTGCTCGAACCGTGGGAGCAAATGTTTCCTTGTTGTTTTAATTCTTAATGTAAAATGATATGAAAAAGTATATTATTTATAGTTTATGCTTTTGGTTCTTTTTTTCTTCTTGCAATGACTGGCTAGACCTGAAGCCGAACTCCCAAACAGAAACGGATGAGATGTTTACTTCTTACGAGGGGTTCAAGAGTGCCTTGACTGGGTGTTATATTAAAATGAGAGACAGGAGATTGTATGGCGAGTATTTGACGATGTCTCATTTGGAATCTTTGGCCCGGTTGTGGTATGTGCGTTCCACGGATGATGTAGTGGAAGCTTTGGCAGAACATGATTACGAGCATGAAAAAGTTAAGGGAATAGTGGCAGATATTTATTCCGGTTTGTACAATGTTATTGTACAGGCAAACACGATTATCGAGCATGCTCGGACGAATGGAAGTTGTATCGAAGATTCCGTTTCTTTGGCGTTGATTGAAGGAGAAGCATATGCTATTCGAGCTTTTTGTCATTTGGACGTGTTGCGGCTTTTTGGACAAATGCCGAAAAACCCGATGCGGAAAGTATCTTTACCTTATGCAGAGGAGGTGTCGATTAAAAAATTGCCTCCCTATTATGATTATGCTGCTTTTTGTACGAAGATCGAAAATGATTTGTTGATGGCAGAGAAAATTCTGGAGAAATTGGATCCGGTTATTGAACGGGGAATGGCATACAGCGGGAGTGATGACGTGATGCATAATTACCGGGGATTGGATTTGAATTACTATGCGGTGAAGGTTTTGCAAGCACGTTTTTATCTTTATATAAATCAGCCGGATAAAGCTTATGCGGCAGCAAAAGCCGTGTATGATGTTATGCCGGTTAAATTGAGTGGGGTGGAGGATATGCAACGTAAGTATTTTGCATCTCCAACGGAGTGTTTGTTTGCTTTAAGTAATAATGCGTTAATCGATTACTCTGTTGCTGTTTTAGGGAATCCCGGAGAAAGGGTAGGCTCAGGTCTTTATATTACTCAAAAGATGTATAATGAACTTTACGAGGGTGTGAGTGGGGAGGCTCATATTCGAGATCTTTCCTGGAATAAGAATACGCTGGATAATTTTGGGAGCAAACAATGTGTGGTAAAGAAGTATTATTACAATACTTCCGAATCACATGAGGCTGATGTGTTGTTGATGAAATTACAGATTGTTCCGATGATTCGGATGTGTGAAGTGTATTTGATTTTGATGGAGACAACCATGGATCTTGATGAGGCAAACGTTCTTTATGTTGATTACATGATGGCTCATAACGTGGGAGATGTGACGAAGTTTGCTTCGTTGGAAAAGGTGAAAGAATTCGTCATGAATGAAATTCGGAGAGAGTTTTTTGCGGAGGGACACATGTTTTATGCTTACAAACGTCAAGGCGTTCAACACATGATGTTTACAGATGAAGACAATTATATTGGTGAAAATGAGTATGTGTTACCATTGCCTGACACGGAGTATGATCCAATCACGTTGAATCAGTAATTTGTAAAATGGATAATATGGAAGATAGAATTTTTAAATATATAGTAGGTATTGTTTTTCTTTGCTCGTTGTTAAGTTGTGAAGAGAAATTGGATAATTATGATACGGAAACTTGTTGGTTACGTTTTAATTTATCCCAGTTGGCGGATACTTTACAGTCACGTTCATTTGTTTATTTGGGTGATGATGCAGAGACAGACACGGTTTGGATTGACGTGAAGACGATCGGGAGTATGAAAGATTATGATCGAAAAATTACTTTCACCCAAGTGATGACAGATACGACAAATGCCGAAGCTGGCAAACATTATATAGCTTTTGATGATTTGGCTCTTGCTAATGCTTATGTTATACCTGCAAATCAAATAAAGGCACGTGTGCCGGTTATTTTTAAACGGGATGTTTCACTGAAGAATATGGATGTTTTACTTGAATTTGTTATTGGATCGAATGATGACTTTCAACCGGGGTTTGTGAAGCCGGATCGAATTCAGGTTTGGCTCACGGATCGATTGGCTCGTCCTTCGAACTGGAATATGTATTTGGATTATTATATTGGTTCTTACGATAGAGGTTTACATGAGTGCTTGATACATATTACAGGAGAGAAATGGGATTACGATTATTTGTATGATGTTTTAGGATTTATTATTCCTGAAGATTCTTGGACTTATACGAATGATAATTACGAGGATGCATATTTTCAGTATTTGATTGGGGTGTGGCAGCAATTGCTGGAAGAAGATAATGCAAGGCGAATTGTAGAAGGTAAGGGGCCTTGGATGCGAGAAGATGGAAAAGAAGTACGTATTGGTGAAACAGAATAAATGTGCATGGATATGGAAAATAAATTGAAATATATTTTGGATATTTTGTTTATCCTGCTTGTTGTCGGTTGTTTCGATGATGAGGGGAATTATTCTTATATTAAAATTTCTGATATAGAGCTAAGTGGTATCGAGAAGGATTACCGGAAATACAGTATGCAGGATTCGTTGATTATTCCGGTAACAGTAAAGACTGAGTATGATAAATCGGATTTAAGATATGTTTGGTTCATTTATAAGGGTTCAGATATGGAATCGGTAGATACGATTAGTAGGGAGAGAGATTTAGTTTATCCTGTGGTTGAGGACGAAGGAGAATATACAGTTGTGTTGAAAGTACAAAATACAGTTAATCAATATGCTGAGTATGCTTCGACGAATTTGATTGTGGAGACCGCTTTTTCACGAGGTTTTTACATTTTAAAGGCTACGGAGAGTGGTGGAACCGAGTTGGATTTTAGGTCTGAAGATGGGAAAATGGGGTATAATTTGTTGGAGAAAGTATTGGAGAATCCTTTAACTGGTTTTCCGAAAGTATTGGCTCAAATGATGAATTATCCTTATGTGGATAAAATGACGAATAGGAAAGTTGTTGGACATGCTTTGGGAATTACGACAGAGGATGACGTTTGTTTGATTGGAGTGAAAGATATGTCTTTGATACATGATCGTCGGACTTTGTTTTTTGGTGACAATAACACCGGGAAACCTGGTCGTTTTTTCCGAGGAATGATGAAAGAGCATTACTTGTCTGGAGATGGCTGCTATTCTATCGGGGCCGGGGATGGTATGTTTGGACAACAATTAAGCACGGGACGTTTTGCTTATCCAAGTTCAATTTCGGGAGGAAGCAAGTGGCTTGTTTACGATCGTGCCTCTTGGGGATTTATGTATTGGGATGAAGAGGCAAAACGTTTTTTACATGTTTCTTACAATGGAGAAGTGACTGCGTTTGAAAATGGCGATGGGTATTATAAGCCGAATGATATTAGGGATGAACTTTTGTATATGGGTGTTTCTCATTATGCTGGGGCAAATGATGTTTATGCTGTATTTCAAGCTCCCAGGGTTACTGAACGTAAATTGTATAAGATGAAAATAACGTCGGGTTCAAATCCTATTGATCAAGAAGGAACAAAGGTTATGGATGTTGCGATGAAGTTTAACTATGCGAGTCATTATGCTATTTGTTCTTATTCTTCTCCAATTATTTATTATATAGTGGAGGAGGAAGGGGGCTCCAAACTTTATAGCTATTCATTTGTTTCGAATAAAGAGGTGTTGGTAGCATTGCAGGGATTGCCCGAGGGTGAGTCGATTAATTTCGTTTCAAATCGTTTTTGGGGAGCTTTTGGTGATACAAAGTACAAGTTTGATTACTTGGTGATTGGAACAACTGCAGGTCAAGGAGATTATACCCTCAGCATGTATGAGATGGTGGGGGGGATTACCTAACGGAGAACCTGTTATTCAGTTTAGTGGAATGGGTGAAGTTGTCGATATTCAGTACATGTCTCCGGTTTTTAATGAGACATGGGAATGGCAGTTGGGTGATTATGGATTAAGTTATTAAGATTGTTTTTGTAAATATTTTTAAATTAAGAGATGTTATGAAAAAGATTTTTTTTATATTATTGATCGTCATGTTATCAGTTCCGGCGTTAGCACAAACAAATTTTCGTGATGTTACTTATAAGGAGGCTATCGTTATCGCCAGAGCTGAAAAAAACAGGTGTTTATTGATTTTTATACATCTTGGTGCGGACCATGCAAGATGATGATGAAGAATATATTCCCGTTAAAAGAGGTAGGGAATTATCTAAATGCTAAATTCGTCTGTATAAAGATTGATGCAGAAAAAGGTGAGGGACCAGAATTGGCCAAACGGTACAAGGTGAAAGCGTATCCGACCTTTGTGGTGATTGATCCCGAAGAGAAAGTGTTGATGATAAAAGAAGGGGGGGATTTTGATGGAAAGGAGTTTATTGGAAGTATTGATCGTCGGATAGATCCAAATAAAACGCCAGAACGTATGCAACAACGTTATGAAAATGGAGAACGTACGGCCGACTTGATTTCTGCTTATGCGGGTCTGAAAATGGAGGAAGTTTATAAAAACCGTCAACCGGATATGACCAAGAAGGAAGAGGCTTTCAAGATGGTGCAGGATTATTTTGATGGCTTGAAGGATAAGGAGCGTTTGGCAGAAGAAAACTTGTTTATCTATACGACTTACACGGAGAGTCCTGCAGATGCAATCGCTCAATATATGATTGCGAACCGGGATAAGTTTGCTCCCGCGATCAAGAGTAATATTTCTGATCGAATAGAAAAACTGTACAAAATGGATGTTTTAAATTACCTGACGGCACGGATCCCTTTTAATCAACAACAGTATGATATTGTGAAAAAAGGAGTTATGGATCTTGGATTGAATAAAGATGGTTATTATACGACGGCATTCCGCTTTATTGAATCTTACGGTAAAGGGGATATGGATGCTTTCATGACGTTATGCGAGAAAGAGTATGATCAGTTGAATGATGATTACAAGTCTTCCCTCATGTATAGTTTTGCTAATGTGTTTGCTAATGCGGATGAGACGGTGAAAAAACGGGCGGCAAAATTTATACGTCATTCATTCCTAGATATGGATGCGACCATGATTATATTTGTGGCCCAACAACTTATGCAATTGGAAGGTAAAGGTCATTGATGATCGAAAATATTAAAAGAGGCTTTCGAAATCGAATCGTTGAATGTCCCGGTTCTCTGAAGTAGAGGCCGGGATATTTTTATGATAAGATTTGTTTGGAAAAAAGATATTTCTTTGCATGAATGATGGGTTGTTGGCGCTTTTTTTATACTTTAGCCGAACTAATTTGAAAATGTGATGGATATGTATACCGTAGATGAACTTAGAGCAATTATAAAGGAAGAGTTAGATAAGAAAGAGTATATACAGGAGCCGTATTCCCTGTTTGAGCCGATTCTCTATATTTTGGAGGATGGAGGGAAACGCCTGCGACCGCTTTTGACATTAATGGCTTATAATCTTTACCGGGAAGATATAGAGAGGGTACTGAAATCCGCTATCGGGATCGAGATATTCCACAATTACACGTTGCTGCATGATGATGTGATGGATGACGCGGAGTTACGGAGAGGCAGGCCGACGGTTCATAAAAAGTGGAACAGTAACGTGGCCATTTTGAGTGGTGATGCGGCAGCTATCACGGCTTATCAGTGCATTGAGCATTGCGAGGACAAGTATTTGCGCCGGGCGATTGATTTCTTTAACCAAGTGGCGATGGATGTGTGTCGGGGACAACAGTATGATATGTTGTTCGAGACTCGGAATGATGTTTCGGAGGAGGAATATATCGAGATGATTTATTTGAAGACTTCGGTGTTGATTGCCGGAAGTTTACGGCATGGAGCTTTGTTGGCGGATGCTCCGGAGCATGAATATAACGCTTTGTATGAATTCGGGGGCTATCTGGGGTTGGCCTTCCAATTGCAGGATGATTACCTGGACGTGTATGGTGACGTGGCGGAATTCGGGAAAAACATCGGTGGCGATATTGTGGCTAATAAAAAGACTTATATGCTGATCAAGGCGTTGGAGTTGGCCGATCCGGAGACAAAAGAGGAGTTGTGGGGATGGATCGAACGAAAAGAGTTTGATCACGAGGAGAAGATCAAGGCGGTAACCAGGATATACGATCGTCTGGGAATTAAAGAGGTTGCTTTCGCGGCAATTGATAAATATTTGAAGATGAGTCGGGATATTCTGGATAAGATTGATGTGCCGAGAGAAAGAAAGGTCGATTTCTACGAAACGTTGGATGCGATCGGGAATCGGAAAAAATAAAATAAAAGATAGATGAGTAAATCGAAGCAACAGTTACTGGATGAACGTTATTTGAGGATGGCCCGGATATGGGCTGAGAATTCGTATTGCGAACGTCGGCAGGTGGGTGCGTTGATTGTGAGGGGGGATGCCATTATATCCGACGGGTATAACGGGACGCCTTCCGGGTTTGAGAATGTTTGCGAGGACGAGAATAACAAGACGAAGCCTTACGTGTTGCACGCCGAAGCAAACGCGATCACGAAGGTGGCGAAGTCGAATAACAGCAGTTTGGGGGCAACGTTGTACGTGACGGCCTCACCTTGTATCGAGTGTGCCAAATTGATCATACAGGCCGGGATTCGGCGAGTGGTGTATTCCGAGAATTACCGGAGTGCCGATGGGATCGAGTTGTTGCAGAAGGCCGGGATTGATGTGGCGTTTATCGAGTTGAACGAGAAACAGGAAAATAAAGATTAAATAGAAAAATAATGAATAAGAGTAATTTGAGGGCATTGTTGACCCCGATCGTGTTGGCGTTGGCTATCGTGTTCGGGATGATGTTGAACCGATTTCTACCGAATCGGAATCGGGTGTCGGCATCCTCGGAAATGTTTTTGCCCGTGACGGGGAGTAAGTTGGATTTGATTATCAGTATGATCCAAAATTCGTACGTGGATACCGTGGATACGCGAAAGATCGTGGAGAACACGATTCCGGTTCTGTTGAAGGATTTGGACCCGCACACGGTGTATATTCCCGCGAAAGATATGCAACGGGCGAACGAGGGAATCGTGGGAAACTTCGGGGGAGTCGGAATCCAGTTCTACAAGTATTTGGACACGGTGACTGTCGTGAAAGTGGTTCCGGGTGGTCCCTCGGAGAAGGCCGGGATAAAGGATGGGGATAGGATTGTGCGGGTGAATGATTCTTTGGTTGCCGGGGTGAAAATGGGCCAAGATAAGATTCAAGAGTTGATGAGGGGTGAACTGGGCACGAAGGTGGTGTTGACGATTGCAAGAAGGGGTGAGCCGAAGCTGATCAAGAAAGAGGTAGTGCGCGGAAGTATTCCGGTGAAAAGCGTGGACGTGGCGTATATGCTGAATGACACGACGGGGTATTTGAAAACAAACACGTTCGGTATGCACACGTATGTTGAGTTCATGCAGGCATTGGCGAAGTTGAAAGAGGAAGGCATGAAGAAAATTATTATCGATTTGCGGGAGAATGAAGGAGGTGTGTTACCGATAGCGATACAAATGATTAACGAGTTCTTGGATGCCGACCGTTTGATTCTTTACACGCAAGGGCAGGCGCAACCTCGTACGGATTACAAGTCTAACGGCAAAGGCCAATTCAAGGATTTGCGAGTGGATGTGTTGATTAGCGAGTTTAGTGCGTCAGCTAGTGAGATTTTTGCCGGGGCGATACAGGATAACGACCGAGGGTTGATCATCGGGCGTCGTTCCTTTGGTAAAGGATTGGTTCAGGAACAGCGGATGTTGCCTGATGGTTCCGCGTTGCGTCTGACGGTAGCCCGTTATTACACACCTTCGGGACGTTCTATCCAGAAACCTTATAACGAAGGGAAAGAAAAGTATTACAATGATATCTACAATCGTTTGGTTCACGGGGAATTCTCCCAAAAGGACAGTATTGTTTTTGATGAGAATTTGAAGTACCAGACGGTGGGTGGACGTACCGTGTATGGTGGAGGCGGTATCATGCCGGATGTCTTTGTTCCGGCGGACACGACCGGGGTTTCCCGTTATCTGAGCGACGTGACGAGAACCCAGTTCTTGTACGAGTACACGTTTGATTTCATGGATCGGCATCGTGCTGAAATGGTGAATCTGAAGGATTATAAGCAGATTCAGAATTACCTGAAATCATTTGATCTGGTGAACGAGATGGCGAATTATGCCGCCCGTCGCGGATTGAAACGGGACGAGAAGGGAATCAAGGAGTCCTACCAGATTTTACGTACCCGAATTGAGGCGTATATTGCCCGTCATACGATAGATGACGAGGGATTCTACCCGATTCTCGGTCAGATTGACAACACGTTGCAGGAAGCGATTAAACAATAATTGATGAAGAGAATATTACACGGGAGGCTGATTTTTGGCCTCCTGTTTCTGTTTCTTGCCTTAGGTAGTTTTGCTGACGGGCGCTATATCCCGGTTTATGAGGACGGGATACGGGTGGATTATAAATATTATTGTCTGGGATTCAACAAGGAGCATAAACAGGCCAACTGGGTGTACTACGAGCTGGGTGCTGCGAATTTGACAGGGAAAGCGAGTCGGAAGAATGATTTCCGGGTGGACCCGAAGATTAGCCGTTGGAGTGCCACTCCCGATGATTACAAGCGAAGCGGTTACGATCGGGGGCATTTGTGTCCCGCGGCGGATATGTCGTTTAATGCGCAGGCGATGAGCGAGACGTTCTATATGTCGAATATGTCTCCTCAAGTACCGATGTTTAACCGGGGAATCTGGAAAGAGTTGGAGGAGCACGTGCGCAATCGGGCCCGGAAGGAGAAACTTTACGTGGTAACGGGACCGATTTTCAAGAGTAATAAAGGTACGATTGGCAAGGGGAAAGTGACGGTTCCGGGGTATTATTACAAATTATTCTACTCCCCTTCCAAGCAGCAAATGATCGCTTACGTGTTGCCCAACGAGGAGAGCAAGCGGTCCTTGAATAGTTTTGCCGTTCCCGTGGATAAGGTGGAGAAGATGACGGGAATTGATTTCTTTTCCCAGTTGCCCGATGATTTGGAACGGGTGCTGGAGGCAGACACGCTTTCGCACGTCTCTCGGGATGGAGGACAAGCATCGAAAAGTTCGTATCGCCCGACAAGAAATCAACAGATTATTGCGGTTGTTGCCGTGGTTGTGATCTTCCTCGTGGTGCATTTCTTGCTAAAACGCCGAGGAGGTAAGAAGAAGAAAAAGAAACCGGCTCGCAAACCGGTAAAGAAAAAGAAATAAGCTCATCGGCTTATTTCTTTTTTAAAAGTGTATCAATGACTTTCACCATTTCCTCGAATTCTTTCGGATCGTAGAGACGGGTGAGGAAGGCGATGTTACCTTCCTTGTCGATGATAATGTTACGGGTAACTCCGGCTCCTTGTGCGGCGTAGGTGTAGAATGCTTTGCCTTCCGGGTCAAGGAGTAGGGGATAGGTGATCTTGATGTCCTTGGCGAACTTTTCGGTGGTCTCTTTGCTCTCTTTGAAGTCGATACCGAAAAGGGCAAATTCCGGATTGTTTTTGTATTTCAGCCAGATGTCCTTTTCAATAAAAGGCATTTCCTTACGACATACACCGCACCAGCTGGCGGTAAATTGTATCATGATGACTTTCCCTTTCAGCTTTTTTAGTTGTTTCTTGGTGCCGTCGGGAAACAATAATTCGATGTTCGGGGCTTTCTCACCTACTTTCACGATGTACCCTCGATCGTCTTGCTGGGCTTTTGCCAGTGAACAGGTCATAACTAGTAATAGTATAAATGTCAGGTGTTTCATAGAATAATGTATATTAAAATTTTATGTTACAAATTTTGAGGCATAGTTAATGATTATTCTTGATAGTTGTGCGTTAGTTTGGAGTAAATATGTTTCAAGAGACTGACATTTTTCGTGTGCGAAAAAAATGAGACAAAAGAAGTAATTTCTTTTCGTATACGAAAAGAAATTTGTAATTTTGGAATACCAATTAATTATGAAACATGGAAATACCGCATTATTATGCTAGAATGATCTATCTGGATCGAATAAAACCATTTATTGACACGCAGATTATAAAAGTTTTAGTAGGACAAAGGCGTGTCGGAAAAAGTTTTATGCTTTTTCAGTTAATGGATTACATCCGGGGGAAAAATGCGAACGCTGATATATTATATATTAATAAGGAATTATTTGAATTTGATTCTCTTCGGGATTACACGGATTTAATGTATTATATACAGAAACACAGGGAAGGAAAGACAGGGAAATGTTACCTTTTTATTGATGAAGTGCAGGATATAATATCATTTGAAAAGGCCTTGCGTGGATTGTTGGCTGACGGGAGATATGATATTTACTGTACAGGAAGTAATGCCCGGATGCTATCGGGGGAATTAGCCACTTTTTTGAGTGGACGTTATGTGGAATTTAGAATTTGGGGGTTGAATTATTCTGAATTTATGCAATTTCATCAGTTGGAGGATAGTGATGAAACATTTTCTCGGTATTATAAATTCGGGGGACTTCCTTATTTAGTAAATTTACCTTTTGATGAGGGAATCGTGTCGGAATATTTAAGAGGTATCTATAACACGATTCTTTTGAAAGATATTGTTGATCGGTATGGTATTCGTAATGTTAGACAATTACAGGATCTTACCGTATATTTGGCTGATACGATCGGGAATATGTTTTCGGCGAGTAGCATTAGTGAATATCTAAAGTCTCAAAGGATTGATTTGACTCCCAAGATGATTCTGGAGTATTTAGGGTATCTGGAGAATGCTTTTTTTGTTCGTCGGGTGCGTCCCGTGGATATTCAAGGTAAGAAACAGTTCCGGATAGGAGAGAAATATTATTTTGAAGATTTGGGAATCCGCCATGTGCTCCGACCTTTCCGTCCGAATGATATTGGTCAGGTGTTGGAAAATGTTGTCTATCATCATTTGATGGTTTGTGGATACACGGTTCATGTCGGGCGCGACGGGGATCGGGAGGTCGATTTCGTGGCGGAGCGTGATGGTGAAAAGTTGTATGTTCAAGTCGCTACTTCCGTGATGGAACAAAAGACTTGGGAGCGTGAATATGGAAATTTACTGGGGATTAGAGATAATTATCCGAAAATTGTAGTTACTTTAGATCCGCTTGAGGGGGCCTCTTTCCAAGGAATTCGGCAAATTCCCGTACGGCGTTTTCTTTTAATGAATAATTAAGTATGAAAAAGTATAAGATACATTTTGCCCCGGTACAGGGGATTACCGATTGGACATATCGGAATATACATGCGAAGTTTTTCGGGGGAGTGGATGCTTACTACACGCCGTTTATCCGGGTGGAGAAGGAGGATTCATTTCGTTCAAGGGATATGAAGGATTGCGATCCGGAGTTAAATAGCGTGGAGTTGCTGGTTCCCCAAGTGTTGGGAGGGGAGCCCGCGGAGTTGGATGTTTGCTTGCAGATGTTGGAAGGACGGGGATACAAGCAGGTGGATATTAACATGGGATGCCCGTTTACGATGATTTCCCGACGGGGAAAGGGAGCCGGATTGTTACCTCACCCGGAGAGGGTGGAGGCCTTACTGGAGGTGGTGAAGGATTTTCCGGAGATACAGTGTTCCGTGAAGATGCGGTTGGGATGGGAAGATCCGGGTGAATGTCTGAAGTTATTGCCCTTGTTGAATGCGGCCCCGTTAGCAGCGATATTTCTTCACGCTCGGGTTGGCGAGCAGGAATACAAGGGGGAGACGGACAAGGAGGCTTTTGAGGCTTTCTATAAAGAGTGCGAACATCCATTGTATTATAACGGGGACATTTTGACTTTGGAGGATATTCAAGCCGTGACGGAGCGTTTCCCTCGTTTGGAGGGAGTGATGATCGGGAGAGGTTTGTTGGCAAACCCGGCCTTGGCGCAAGAGTACGCGGAGGGTCAAGTACTTGCCGGGGAAGAACGATTAAGAAAGTTCAAGGCGTTTCATACCGAATTACTTGCGGCGTATGCCGAACGATTGCAGGGAGATCGCCAGTTGTTGATGAAGATGAAAACGTTCTGGGAGTATTTCATGCCTTCGACAGACCGGAAGATTTTGAAGAAAATTCACAAGAGCAATAAGTTGACACAGTATAACGAGGCGGTGGTGAAGGCTTTTGTGCCGGGGGATGAGGAAGAATAAGTGCGGATGAAAAAGGCGATATATATCATCATCGGTTGTATTTCCGTGGTACTGGGAATTATTGGCATTTTTGTTCCCGGATTACCGACTACTCCTTTTTTGTTGTTAAGTTCGTGGTTGTTCTACAATAGCTCGAAACGATTACACGATGCTTTACACCGTTCGAAATGGTTGGGACCTTACTTGAGGCGTTTTCAAGAGCGTAAAGGAGTTGGGTGGAAAACAAAGGCGGTGTCGATCGTCTGTATGTGGACCATGATTTCTATTTCAGCTTTCGTGGTTCTCGAGAACTGGCATGTGCGTTTGTTGCTTTTAGGACTGGGAGTGATCGGAACGTGTAGTGTGCTGTTCATTGTTCCTAATGCCAAAAAGACGCCGGAAAACTGAATTCCCGGCGTCTTTTGGGTATTGAATATTATCCGATAACGATGTTCACGATTTTCTTCGGGACAATAATCATCTTTTTGATCTCTTTTCCTTCTAACCATTTGGTTGATTCAGGAGCAGCTTTGACTGCGACCTCAATATCAGCGTTGGTTGCTGTTAAAGGCATGGATAGTTTGAAACGAACCTTGCCGTTGAAGGATACCGGGTATTCGAAAGCGTCTTCTACCAAAAATCTTTCTTCCCATTTGGGGAATGATTCTTTCGTGATGCTTTGGGTGTGGCCCAACAGACTCCATAATTCTTCCGCCATATGCGGGGCAAAAGGAGCGATAGCGATCACGAGAGGTTCAAGGATGGCCCGTTTGTTACATTTCAAGGCGGTCAGTTCGTTCGTGCAAATCATGAATGCAGGAATAGACGTGTTGAATGAGAAGTTCTCGATGTCATATTCTACTTTCTTGACGGTTTTGTGTAGCACTTTAAGCTCTTCCTTGGAAGGTGCTTCGTCACTTACGTTGAAGTCTTCTCCGACTTGGAATAGACGCCAGAATTTGCGTAAGAATTTGTACACTCCGTCAATTCCTTGCGTGTCCCAAGGCTTGCTGAATTCCAAGGGTCCGAGGAACATTTCGTACAGACGTAACGTGTCGGCCCCGTATTCTTCAATAATCGTGTCGGGATTTACCACGTTGAACATGGATTTCGACATCTTTTCGATGGCCCATCCGCAGATGTATTTTCCGTTTTCTAGGACAAACTCGGCATTGGCGTACTCCGGCATCCATGCCCGGAATGCATTCAAGTCAAGAATATCGTTTTTAACGATATTTACATCCACGTGGATTTCCGTGGTTTTGTATTGATCTTTCAATCCGACGGAAACGAACGTGTTCGTACCTTGTATTCTATATACAAAGTTTGAACGTCCTTGGATCATGCCTTGGTTGATCAGTTTCTTGAAAGGTTCTTCCTCGCAAGCCACATCGATGTCATACAGGAACATATTCCAAAAGCGGGCGTAGATCAAGTGTCCCGTGGCATGTTCGGAGCCACCGAGATAAAGATCGACGTTTCTCCAATAGTTACATATTTCGTGATCAACTAATGCATTATCGTTGTGTGGGTCCATGTAACGCAGGAAGTAAGCGGATGATCCGGCAAAACCGGGCATCGTGTTTAGTTCCAACGGGTAACCCTCTTCTGTCTTCCAGTTCTTGGCTCGTCCGAGGGGAGGTTCTCCGCTCTCGGTGGGCAGATATTTATCAACTTCCGGCAATTCCAGTGGAAGTTTGGACTCGTCCAGCATGTAGGGAAGATCGTCCTTGTAATACACGGGGAACGGTTCGCCCCAGTAGCGTTGACGGCTGAAGATGGCATCGCGCAAGCGGTAGTTGATTTTGCTTTTACCGATACCTCGTTTTTCCACTTCTCCGGCAATATAAGCGATGGCCTCCTTGACTTCCATGCCGTTGATGATGCCGCTGTTAATCATCTTGCCGACTTTGGCATCGTAGGAACCTTCCGACATATCGTGGCCTTCCCCGTCATCGATAACGGGGATGATGGGCAGGTTGAAATGTTTGGCAAAAGCGTAGTCGCGGCTGTCGTGTCCCGGAACAGCCATGATGGCACCGGTTCCGTAACCGGAAAGAACGTATTCACTGATCCAAATGGGAATCGCCTCGTTGGTGAACGGGTTGATGGCGTATGATCCGGTGAAGACTCCCGTAACTTTTTTCACGTCGGTTTGGCGCTCCCGTTCCGTCCGTTTGGACACGTAATCCAAATACTCGGCAACGGCATTAGCTTGTTCGGGAGTTGTTAACGGCTTTACGTAATCGGATTCGGGTGCCAGTACCATGAAACTAACCCCGAATATGGTATCCGGGCGGGTAGTGAATATTTCTAATTTCAAGTCTGAATCTTTCACGTCGAATTTCACGTCTGCTCCTTGTGAACGACCGATCCAGTTACGTTGGATGTCTTTCAAGGAGTCAGACCAGTCAAGATTTTCGAGCCCGTCAAGCAACCTTTGCGCGTAAGCGGAAACCCGCAATGACCATTGGCGCATCTTCTTTTGCACCACGGGATACCCCCCGCGGATGGATAGTCCCTCTTTTACCTCATCATTTGCCAATACCGTTCCCAGCTGGGGACACCAGTTTACCATGGTGTCGGCCAAATAGACAAGGCGGTAGTTCAGCAATATTTCTTGTTGTTCTTTTGTACTCTTGTTTTTCCATTCCTCGGCGGTAAAGTTCAACTCTTCTCCGCAAGCTACATTTAATCCTTGAGTTCCAACGGTTTCGAATGCTTTTACCAGTTCGGTGATCGGCAGGGCTTTCTGTTTGTCGTAGCAATAGAAACTGTTGAACATTTGGATAAACGTCCATTGAGTCCATTTGTAGTATTTCGGGTCGCAGGTTCGGATTTCCCGGTCCCAGTCAAAAGAGAACCCGATTTTATCCATTTGTTCCCGGTAACGACGGATGTTTTTCTCCGTGGTGATGGCCGGGTGTTGTCCGGTCTGGATGGCATATTGTTCTGCGGGCAGACCGTACGCGTCATATCCCATGGGATGCAGGACGTTGAATCCTTTCAAATGTTTGTAACGGGAATAGATGTCGGAAGCGATGTAGCCTAGCGGGTGTCCCACGTGTAACCCTGCCCCGGAAGGGTAAGGAAACATATCCAACACGTAATATTTGGGCTTGGAAGGATCGACTTCCACCCGGTAAGTTTTGTTTTCTTGCCAGTAGCTTTGCCACTTTTTCTCGACTTCCTTGAAATTGTATTCCATGTTAATCCTTTTTTAGTTCTCGTAATAGATTGCAAAGGTAATAAAAATCACTAATTCACTTAGTATATTCCTGTTTGGAGATGAGAAAAACATGAAATAATCAATACGAATGTTGTATAATTATATAACATTCATTATATTTGTATGATGAAAAAGATCATTGCATATAAGAGGTATTTTTCGGACTTCATTTCAACCTTATCGCAAGAAGAACGTGGAAAAATAAAACGTGCATTGGATTTGTTTAAGGTGGAAGATCGAATGCCAAGACACTATATTAAGTTCATTCGTGATGGGTTATATGAATTTCGTGTAAGTTATGGAAATAATGAATTTCGAATTTTCTTTATATATGACGGGGAAGTGATTGTCGTTTTATTTAATGCATTTAGAAAAAAGACACAAAAAACACCAGATAGTGAAATTAGGAAAGCAATAAAGTTAAAGGAGGAATATTATGGAACTAAAGGAAATCAGTAAAGACATTTACGATGTTGATGCATGGCTTGATGAATGCCTTGGCAAGGAAGGTTCTCCTGAACGAGAAAAAAACAGAGAGAGGGCATGGGAGGAATATAATGCTCAAATACTGCTTGATGCACGGAAAAATGCGGGGCTAACGCAACAAGAACTCGCAGACCGTATCGGAGCAGATAAAGGATATATTTCACGAATTGAGCGTGGGCTTACTGTTCCTACTGTTGCTACGTTGTATAAAATAGCCTCTGCAATGGGATTGACGATAGAACTTAGACCTATTTAGTATTTCTTATTACGATTAGTGTAAAGTAAAATCTGATTATATAATGATATATTTCCTCGCTTATAAGCGGGGATTTTTTATTTACGGGCATAACTTAACGGATATGTCATCCCTATAATCAATTAGGGAGGGATCTTTTTTACCCATTTTAAGGGATTGTGGGTGGAGGTGGGCGACTTTACTTTTGTAGCGCTATATTGTTATTAAACTAAATTTTTAAATATAATGAAAAAGATGAATTGGTTTCTTGTGGTTTATGTTGTTGGGGCGTGTTTTGCTTCTTGTACGAAGAATAACAACGGTGATTCTTGGATTGGAAAGTCTGTTACCGTAGATTGTGATCCATATAATGCATGGTCATATTTTAGTTTTAAGGAGGGAAAGACGGTAAAGACACTGAACGTGAAAAGTATGGAAGGAGCTGTAGCGGGAGTGTATTACGGGGATTTGAGTTCTAATACGCTTATAAAAAATACCGATTCTTTGCTGATGGTAATTAATGAAGGCATCGGGGATACCGTGGTTATTTCCTTCCCGGCTTGTAAAATTGGTGCGATGAGTGGAACAGAAACAACGAACGCTAGTTTTTCTTTAAAAGCTATTGCTAAAAAGGAGGGTAATATATGGAAGATCTCAAGTGAGAAGTCTGTTGTTGCCATGGAAAAGGAGAATGCCACCTCTACGGATTATTATATGTCGATAAATGGAACAATCGGTACGACGAAGAACGCAGACTTTGACCTTGCTTTATACATGAATGTAAAGGCAATGGAAGATGGAGGGATGCAAATGAATATGGGAGGAGACCTTGTCGGAAAATCTACCGGAAAGACTTATGGCGTGGATGGTGATGAAACTTCTTTCGAATGGGATCTTGCCTTCCATCGGTATGATATAAAAACGAATGGTGGTGCAGCCATCATGTTACAAACCTCGGATTTGGAAAGTGTTACTTCTGCCGATGTTACGGGGGAGAGTTTTACTTCTGACGTGGACGGAGAGGTTATGGTGGATATGTCGGGAATGATGACTGGCTTTATCGGATATCAACCCACGAAGGTTAACGAGGTGCTGGCTAAATGGGTAACGGCAACTCCTACCGGATCAATGCCTCCGTACACGTACAAAATTAATGGAAAAGTGTTTGTTGTGAAAACTGCCGATGGCAAATATGCAAAATTACGTTTCACGGATATGTCTGATGCCACGGGCAAAAATGAGGCAGCTACATTTGATTATGAGTATCCTCTAAAATAATTTTTATTCATGATTAATCAAGAGGGTGTCTAACAAGTCTTATTTAATATCAAACTACCCCCTCCAACTCCCCCTTATACCAGGGGGAGAGTTGATTGACAGGCGGTTTTCCTTCCTATGCAAGGAGGGGGTGGTAGTCGTTAAAAACAGATTTGTTAGATAGTCTCTTTTTTCCATAAAAAGAGTTTTATGAGGTGTAAATTATTGATATTGTTTTTTATTCTTTTGTCATCATCAGCGTTGATGGCTGATGAGCATACCCATGAGGCTCCTGCTTTTAAAGTGCAGGGGATTGTTACTGATGAGAAGGGCGAGGGATTGCCGGGAGCATCTGTGTGGGTAAAGGGAACGGTGGTCGGAGCCGGAACAAACGCTAAAGGAGAATTTTCTTTTAAGTTGTCATCGAAGAATAAGTGTGTGTTACGGGTGAGCTTCACGGGATATGAACCGCAGGAACGAGAGGTGACTCCTGGGGGTGACAGTTTGTATCGTTTTGTGTTGACACCGAGTAATAACGCGTTGAATGAAGTGGTGATCACGGGAACCCGTACGCTGAAACCGTTGAAGGATGTCCCGGTGCTTACCCGCGTGATTTCACAGGAAGATATAGCACAGGTAAACCCCTTGGATTTGCAAAGTTTACTGGAATATGAAATGCCGGGCTTACAGTTCGGGCTGGCCCACGGTTCTGGGTTACCGGAATTGAAATTCCAAGGATCTGCCGGGGGGTACGTGTTATTTATGATTGATGGAGAACGTATTGCCGGAGAGGGATCCAGTAATAATATTGATTATAGTTTGATTGATATGGATAATGTAGAACGTATTGAGATTGTCAAGGGACCGATGTCCACTCTTTACGGTTCTCAAGCAATGGGGGGTGTGGTAAATATTATTACGAAAGATGCGAATCGTCCTTTTACGGGCAACGTTTCCGTGCGCTATGGCAATAATGACGAGAGTAAATATTCTCTGTCTTTGGGAACCAAACAAGGACGTTTTTCTGCATTGACCTCTCTTTCCTACCGTAAACGGGAGGCTTATGCTTTAAAAGATAAAGAAGGGCAGATTGAGTATTCGTATTATAAAGATATATATGGGAGAGATTCTGTGGTTGCGGATACGTCGAAGAAAGGGATGTCCAGTGTGAACGGATTCGAGATCTGGCAGGCGAATCAGAAATTAAGCTACACGTTTAACGAGAATTTTCGAATCTCCTTGAATGGGACATATTACAATAACGACGTGCTGGAATACGTGGAGCAAAAAGAGCAGGATCGCTTTTCTAATTACAGTATAAACCCTCGGGTGTATTACGCTATAAATGCTTCTCATATATTAGATTTCTCGTATGTGCTAGAGAATTACGAGAAGCGTTACGTCTATACTACTTCGTTGCCTTCCAAAAAGGTTTTTGGAGATTTTACCAATACCGTTCGGTTGAATTATACCGGGAGCATACATGAAAAACATACCTTGACAGCCGGTATAGAAGTGAATACCCAGAAATTGCAACATTATTGGTTTGATAACGGCTCGGGAAAGAAATTTGACGCCCAGACGTATGTGTTGTACTTGCAGGAAGATTATAAGATAAGCAATTCGTTTAGCATGTTGGCAGGAGTTCGTTCGGATTGTCATTCAAAATACGGTTTTCATGCGAGTCCGAAGATTTCATTGATGTACAAATATGGTGTTTTGACATTACGCGGTGGCTACGGGATGGGATTTCGTATACCCTCCTTGAAAGAATTGCATAGTGAATATGACATGGGCGGACAGGGCTTTTTCATGATATACGGGAACGAAGATCTAAAGCCTGAAATCAGTCATCAGGGAACGCTGTCTGCAGAGGTAACAAAGGGAATCTTCAATGGCTCCGTGTCCGGATATTACACGAGATTTTTTGATGAAATTGCATTGGGATTGGCCCCGGACGGGAAAAATCAGCAGTATTATAATGCGGATGATGCAACGAGAACGGGGGTTGACGTGATGGCGCAATTCCGCTTTAGAAATGGGTTGACCTTAAAAGGAGCCTACGCTTATATTGACGTGCATTCCGAAGTGGATGGACATAATATGGCGAGTGACCGCCCGCATAGTTTGACTTTTACGGCAAATTATTCCAAGACGTTCGGGAAGATTACTTTGTCGGCAGCTTTAAACGGGCGGTGGATGTCTTCAGTGGAGACGTGGTACAAGAATAGTGCGGGCGGTTACGTGAAAAATGAATACGAGAGCCGGACCTTTTGTTCTTTGAATCTTGGCGCTCGTTTCCCGAGAGGTTTTCGTTTCACGGCAGGTATTGATAACTTGTTTGACTTCAGAGATAAAAACGTGACAGCCGATCAATCGGTGACCCTGCAGAGGGGAATCGGGTTTATCGGGACGTTGTCAGTGAATATAGCAGATTTATTAAAATTATGATTCATAAAAGAGAATAAGGATGAAAAAAAAGTGGCTTACGTTAGGATGTTTTTTAATTGTCGTCTTGTTGGGGATCTGGGCGTATAACGTCTGGTTCGGGACCACCAAGATTGCTTTCGTGAATTTCCAGACGATTACGATGGGAGGTATTGCGAAGGCGAATGACAATTCATTTATTAAATTGCAAGAGGTACCTGTGGAGGAACTGGATCGGTTGTCCGGTTTTGATATGGTATTTGTGAATGGTATGGGCTTGCGTGTTGTGGAAGAACAACGGCAGCAGATACAGAAAGCGGCAGATAAAGGAGTGCTCGTGTACACGACGATGGCGACGAATCCGGCAAATAATATATGCACGATCGATTCGGTTGACCAGGTTGCTTTGAGGGGTTATCTGGGGAGCGGAGGAAGACGGAATTACAAGAATATGCTGAACTACATCCGGAAAAACATGGATAAGAAACTCATTTCCGTGGAGGAACCGGAAGCCCCGATCGAAAGAGCTTCGGACGTGTTGTACCATGTCGATCTGGATAAGCCGGGGGACGAGCTTGATTTTATTTCCGTGGAGGAATACGAGAAATATTTGAAGAGTAAACAACTATATAAAGAGGGAGCGAAAAAAATCGTGGTGACCGGACAAATGGCTGATGCCACGGGATTGATCGATACGTTGGAGCGCATGGGATACAATGTTTATCCGGTTCTGTCTTTACGACGTCTGCTTGATTTCATGCGTGAAATTAGTCCGGATGCGATTATCAATATGGCGCATGGCAGGTTGGGAGATGATGTCGTGAAATATTTGAAAGAACGTAATATCTTGTTGTTTGCCCCGTTGACCGTAAATAGTCTGGTAGAGGAATGGGAGCGGGACCCGATGGGAATGTCCGGAGGATTTATGTCCCAAAGTATTGTTACGCCGGAAATTGACGGGGCTATCCGTACGTCGGCTCTCTTTGCCCAGTACGAGGATAAAGAGGGATTGCGTCATTCTTTTGCGGTACCTTCACGGTTGAAAACGTACGTGGAGAATATTCAAAAGACGTTGGCTTTGAAGGAAAAGCCGAATAGCGAGAAACGAGTTGTGATTTACTACTATAAAGGTCCGGGACAAAGTGCCATGAGTGCTGCCGGGATGGAAGTGGTACCCTCGTTGTATAATCTTTTGAAAAAGATGAAAGAAGAGGGATACCGGGTAGAGAATCTGCCGGCAAATTCCAAGGAGTTGGAGAAAATGATCATGGCGGAAGGTGCCGTGTTCGGTACTTATGCAAGCGGGGTGATGGATCATTTCCTGAAAGAGAGCCACCCGCTGTTGATTTCGAAAGAGGAATATGAGAGTTGGGTGAGACAGGCTTTACGGCCGGAAAAATATGCCGAGGTGGTAGCCGCTTTCGGGGAGTTCCCCGGGGAATACATGAGTACTGCCGATGGCAAATTAGGGGTATCCCGCATACAGTTCGGGAACGTGGTCATTATGCCTCAACCGGCAGCCGGAGGCGGGGATAACGCCTTCCAGATTGTACACGGAACGGATGTTGCACCCCCTCATTCTTACGTGGCTGCTTATTTGTGGATGCAGTACGGATTCAAAGCGGATGCAATGATTCATTTCGGAACGCATGGTAGTTTGGAATTTACGCCTAAAAAGCAGGCTGCCTTGTGTGATTTGGATTGGCCCGATCGACTGGTGGGTAGCGTGCCTCATCTTTATATCTACTCTATCGGCGATGTGGGTGAGGGGATGATTGCCAAGCGTCGGGGATATGGTGTGTTACAATCTTACCTGACACCCCCGTTTATGGAGAGTAACGTGAGGGGTATCTATCGGAATTTAACGGAAAGAATAAAGATATATAATCAGAAAGCTTATCCGGAAAAAGGTACAGCCAATTCGAAGGAGGTGGAGCAAGCAGCCCTGTCCGTGAAAGAATTAGCCGTTTCCTTGGGAATGCATCGGGAGTTGGGCTTGGATAGCGTGTTGAATGTTCCTTACACGGAAGAAGAAATATTGAAGATCGAGAATTTTGCGGACGAGTTGGCCGCGGAGAAGGTTACCGGGCAACTGTACACGATGGGCATCCCCTATGAGGCATCCCGGATTGAATCGTCCGTTTATTCGATGTCAACCGACCCGATTGCCTACGGGTTGTTCGGCTTGGATCGGTTGAGAGGAAAGGCGGATGCGGGTGTGTTGAAACGGAAGACTATATTTACCGAACGTTATCTTGATCCCGCTAAGCGATTGGTGCAGAGATTGCTGGATGGACGGGAGAGCGTGAACGATGATTTTATTTGCCAGGTGGCAGGTATCTCGAAAGAAGAACTGGCACAGGCTCGTGAAATCGATCAGGATCGGAATACTCCCAAGGGAATGATGGCGATGATGATGGCTGCCGCGGCAAAACAACCGGAAATTACACCGGTGAAGAAGAAAGAGTCCGGGCTTTCAATGGCCGGGATGATGAAGAATATGATGAAGCGGATGGGGGAAGGGAAGACTCTCGAAGAGCGATTGGAGATAGCAAGGAAGATGGGGGCACCCGAAGAGGCTTTGAAGAAAATGAAAGCGGCAATGGAAAGTGAAAACGGTGAAAAAGGCCCGGATATGAGTGCCATGATGCAAGCGATGATGGGAAAGAAAGCCAAGGAATATTCCAAAGAAGAGGTGAACAAGGCGCTGGCTATCGTGGAAGTGGAACGGACGTTGAAAAACGTGAATAATTATAAGCGGGCATTACAGGATAGTCCGGAGGTTGAATTGCAGTCGCTGATGAATGCCCTAAATGGCGGTTACACGGCTCCTTCTCCCGGGGGTGATCCTATCGTGAACCCGAACACGTTGCCGACGGGGCGTAATCTTTTTGCGATAAATGCAGAGGAAACACCTACGGAATCAGCCTGGGAGAAAGGAGTGCAGTTGGCAAAGAGTACAATCGAGATGTACCGGAAACGACATAACGGGGAGTTCCCGAAAAAGGTCAGCTACACGCTTTGGTCCGGAGAATTTATTGAAACGGGTGGAGCCACGATTGCTCAAGTGTTGTATATGCTTGGCGTGGAACCCGTGCGGGATGCTTTCGGACGGGTAAGCGATTTGAAATTAATCCCGTCGGCTGATTTGGGGCGTCCGCGTATTGACGTGGTTGTCCAGACTTCCGGGCAGTTGCGGGATATTGCCGCATCTCGTCTTTTCTTGGTGAATCGGGCCGTGGAGATGGCCGCGGCTGCCAAAGATGATCAATACGAGAATCAAGTGGCCGCCGGGGTACTGGAAGCGGAAAAGACGTTGATTGACAAGGGAATCTCTCCGAAAGATGCGCGTGAGATTTCAACTTTCCGGGTCTTCGGGGGTGCGAATGGCGGTTACGGAGCCGGAATACAGGGGATGGTCGACGCCGGAGATCGTTGGGAAGATGAATCGGAAATAGCTGCAACCTATTTGAATAATATGGGTGCTTATTACGGCAGCGAGAAAAACTGGGAAAAATTCCAGCAGTTTGCTTTTGAGGCCGCTTTGACCCGGACGGACGTGGTGGTTCAACCCCGGCAGAGTAACACGTGGGGGGCGTTGAGTCTGGATCATGTGTACGAGTTTATGGGAGGCTTGAACCTGACAGTTCGTAACGTGACGGGAAAGGATCCGGATGCTTATTTCAGTGACTACCGGAACCGGAATAACAATAAAATGCAGGAAGTAAAAGAGGCGATCGGTGTGGAGTCGAGAACCACGATCTTTAACCCTTCTTATATCAAGGAGAAGATGAAAGGAGAAGCGACCTCGGCTGCCGGTTTTGCCGAAATTGTTCGTAACACTTACGGTTGGAACGTGATGAAACCTTCGGTGATCGATAACGAAATGTGGGACGAGATTTACAACGTGTATGTAAAAGATAAATTTAACCTAGGGGTACAGGATTTCTTTGAGCAACAGAGTCCGGCAGCCTTACAGGAAATCACGGCTGTTATGATGGAGACGGCACGTAAAGGGATGTGGAAAGCCACGGAACAGCAATTGGCCGATTTATCGAAATTGCATACGGACCTGATTCAGAAGTATAAGCCGGCTTGTTCCGGATTTGTATGCGATAATGCCAAATTGCGTGATTTTATCGCATCTAAAGCAACTCCCGAAGTAGCCAAGCAATATCAGAACAGTATAAAAAATGTACGGGAAGTGGCGGCAGATCAGTCCAAAGGTGTCGTGATGAAGAAGGATGAAATCGCTTCTGAGACACACAAACACACAAATAAGGTGAATTCCGTTTGGATTGTTATCGGTGTTGTAGTAATTTTGGGTAGTCTGGCGGTTTTGATGCGTAAAAGACGTAGAAACAGAATGTAATAATGGACACAATTGTATTGATATTAATATTACTGACGGCATTTAATTTTTTATTGAAACAAACCTTCTGGAAGCCAATAGCGGTGGGCGTCACTGCCGCTATTGCTGCCGTATTTGTGATTCTGGTGTGGCCTTATGCTATCGAACAATCAAAGACACAAATTGCTGATTGGTTGTCGGACAATCAATTGATGTTGGACACTTCCGTCGTGTTGACCTTGGAGATTGTTTTGCAGATGGCATTCTGCCTGTTGGCTGTTCACGTGGCAAATTTCTCTCCGGTCAAAAGGCGTATGATGTGGGCATATCGTGTATTGTATTGGTTTCCGGGAGTTTTGATATTCCCGGTTCTGTTTTTCGGTTTGACCCAAGCGATATTCTCTTTTCCGGGAGTTTCATTTAAATTGATTGCCTGGCTGTTTGGCCTGTTTGTTTTCGTGGTTATTCCTGTGGGAAGATGGTTGGTCAGGTGGTTGTTGCCGGAAGAAGAGTTGCGTCTGGAATTGTTTTTCCTGACGAATGCCTTGGTGGCAATTTTAGGAATTATTGCCACGGTAAACGGGAGAACGGCTGTAGATGGAGTAAGTGATGTGGACTGGTCGGCATTGACCGGCTGTATTATACTGTTTTTAGTGGGAGCTATTGTAGGGTGGATCGTGTATGTGATCAAAAGAAAACTAACTTTTAAATTGAGAAGATAATGAATGCTATTTCTGATATCATGTTTTGGATTTCAACAGGATTGTTAGTACCTGTTATCGTGTTGTTGATTCTGTTGTTTTTTCGTTCCCTTTTACTGGTGGGGAGTTTCTTTGGCCAATATGTTTCTATTCGTAAGACGGATAAGGTGATCCGGGAGCAAATGGAAACATTGCACGTGGATAACGTGGATCATTTGGCAGAGAAATTACCGGAAAAGAGTAATTCTCTGGTCGTGATGTTTATGAAGCGCATCTTGGCAGAGCAACAGAATAAAGCACAAGTTCAACGCTTGTTGGCTAATTTCGAGATCGCGGCGGATAAGGACTTGGCAATATCCAAAACGTTGACAAAGTTAGGACCTATCTTAGGTTTGATGGGAACCTTGATTCCGATGGGACCTGCTTTGGTCGGTTTGTCCACGGGTGATATTGCCTCGATGGCCTATAATATGCAGGTCGCTTTTGCCACGACGGTGATCGGGTTAGTGGCCGGGGCCATCGGTTTCTTGACCCAGCAGGTAAAACAGCGTTGGTATTTGCAGGACATGACTAATTTGGAATGTCTCGTGGAAGTGTTGAATGAAAAGAATGAGAAGAGATGAAACGTAATCTGTTAAAAAAAGAAGAGGATAATGACCCGATTAGTGCGGTGTCGAATCTTTTTGATGTGGCGATGGTGTTTGCCGTGGCTCTGATGGTAGCGTTGGTGACAAGATATAATATGACGGAGATGCTCTCGACAGAGGATTTCACGATGGTAAAAAATCCGGGAAAGGAAAATATGGAGATTATTACCAAGGAAGGGGAAAAGATAAATCGCTACACGCCTTCGGAAGACCAAAACCAGTCGGGGAAACGCGGGAAGAAAGTGGGGATCGCGTATGAGCTTGAAAACGGAGAAATTATTTACGTTCCGGAGTAAACTTTATAAGGTTCATAAAGTACACGTATCTATTTTACGGGCTTTATGAACCTCATGTACGTTATAATCTTATTTATGCTATATTTGTCGTGGAATAAAAATCATTGTGCCTGTGTCCACGAGTTTAGTTTTAACGGTTTTATTAGCTTATTTTTTATTGTTGATTCTGGTTGGCTTCGTGACGACCAGAAAAGTCAATAGTGAGATGTTTTTTACCGCAAACCGGAATTCCCCTTGGTATCTGGTGGCTTTCGGGATGATCGGGACAACGCTTTCCGGGGTGACGTTTATCTCTATCCCCGGGGAAGTCGGTAATACGCACTGGACTTACCTGACCTTGGTTTTCGGTAATTGCGTGGGATATATCGTGATTGCACTCGTGCTTTTGCCCTTGTTTTACAGGCAGCATTTGGTTTCTATATATTCTTGGTTGGGAACTCGTTTCGGGGAGAAGGCCCGGTTGACGGGTTCTTTCTTTTTTATCGTGTCGCAACTCGTGGGGGCTTCCTTCCGGTTATTCTTGGTTGTCGGCGTGTTACAACTGGCATTCTTTGATGCTATAGGCGTGCCTTTCTGGCTGACCGTGTTTATCACGATTGCCTTCGTGTGGATTTATACCGTGCGGGGAGGGATCAAGACAATCGTTTGGACCGATACATTGCAAACCGTGTTTATCCTGATCTCTGTCGGTTTGACAATCGTGGTGGTAAATAAGGCGTTGGATTTTAATTTCTCGTCAGCCCTTGCTGCTGTAAAGGAAAGTCCTCTTTCCAGGGTGTTTGATTTTGACTGGAGGTCCGGCCAGAACACGGTGAAACAGTTTTTGGCAGGAGTGGCGATCACGGTCTGTCTGAATGGGTTGGACCAGAACATGATGCAGAAGAACCTGACGTGTCGCTCCTTGCGGGAGTGTAAGACGAACATGTTTTCCTTCTCTTTTTTGTTTCTTGTGACGAACGTGTTGTTTCTGATGTTGGGGGCCTTGCTTTATATATATGCGGAAAGAGAAGGAATCGTGCTTCCCGGGAAGTCTGATGACGTGTTCCCGTTCCTTTCCCTGAATTATTTCGGGGCCACGGCCGGACTGTTTTTCTTGCTGGGAATAACTGCCGCGGCCTATTCTTCCGTCGATTCGTCATTAACGGCTTTGACGACCTCGTTCTGTATTGATTTTCTGAAAATAGATCCAGGTAATAGAGAGGAGAAGAAAAAGCGGATCGGGGTACATATCGTGTTTTCGTTACTGATGATTTTCGTGGTTGTCCTCTTCCGTGAATTGAATAATTCGAGCGTCATATCATCTCTTTTTAAAGCAGTAGGCTATACGTATGGGCCTCTCCTGGGACTTTTCACATTCGGTCTGACGACAAAATATCAGGTACGGGAGAAATATCTTCCTTGGGTCTGCTTGCTTTCACCGGTGCTCTCTTACGTGGTGAATTGTTACTCGGAACAACTCCTTTTCGGGTATAAATTCGGCTTCGAGATTCTCCTGCTTAATGGACTGCTTTGTTATCTGGGTTTACTATTGATTCGTGATAAGTTATCTGGTAAGCCTCTAAATGCTTAATTATCGTTTTTTTTACTCAAATTCAATCGTCCCGTTGCCCATTGACGAAATCTTGTGGCAATGATAGAACGTATACGATAGCCATCCTCCCTAACTCCTCCTTACACGGGAAGGAAAAAACGCTTGGCAATCAACCCTCTCCCTGTGTAAGGGGAAGTTGGAGGGGGTAGTTGTGATGCTGTCTAAAACTTGTTAGACAGTCCCATGGTAGGTTCGTGGGGTAGCGAAAGAGTAGGAAATCCCTATACAAGTGAGGAAAATGGTTAAATAACGTATATACAAGGTGAAATTGGTGTTTTTGTATTCACTTGTTAATCAACTGTTTGTATGGGATTTTGAATCTTATTATAGGATCGTTTAATGCGCTACAAATATAGTAAATTTTCGAATCTCGTAAATAAAAATAAATAATTTTTTCTTTTTAGTAATCAAGTGGTTGCATTTTTACGATTTCAGACAATTTGTTGTTAAGTGCTGGTATCATTAAACGATGATTTTTTGATATAAAAAATGGTTTAATGAGACAGCTTTCGTGCCTCTATAATAAATATCACTGTTTAAGTGGGGGGCGTGGGACACGTGGCAATAAATCGGGACCGGTAACAGGGTTAGTGCGCGAAGCGCGCCCGGCCGGGAAGCGTGAAGAAGGTTGTTTGAAATTCAATACAATCCCTTGACAAGGGAACATCAAAGGATAAATGGTTGACAATAACAAGATAAACTGGTACGTGGCTCACACTCGCGTGAATCAAGAGTTGTGGATAAAGAAGCGGCTTGACGAGCTGGGGATCGAGAATTTCCTGCCCCAGGAAGAGCAAGTCCGGGAAACGCCGCTGGGTCGTAAAACGATCCGGGTGCTCTTGATCCACGGGATGATTTTTATTCACACGGATAAAGCGACGAGTTTCTCGTTGATAAACGACCACGGGCTGAATATCGTTTACCTGAAAGATATCGAGGGTCGTGGCTCGTTGATCGTTCCCGACAAGCAAATGCGCGATTTCATGTTCTTGCTTGATTTTTCCCCGGAGGGGGTGGAAGTGCTGAACAAGAACCTGAAGCGGGGAGACCGGGTACGAGTGATCAAGGGTCCCCTGCAGGGGCTGGAGGGCGAGCTGGTTCGCCTGATGGGGCACAAGCGGGTGGTTATCCGCCTGGAAGGCGTGGTGTCCATAGCGACGTCCTACATCCCGGGCTCCTTCCTGGAACGAGTAGAGTAGAAAAAGATGATGGAGAAAGGTTTATTTCATGAATTGTACGGTCGGCTACGGGAGGTAGATTTCCGCTCGTTTCCCCCCGACAAGCAGTCCGGTTACCTTCACGGTTACTTGACGGTTTACGCGATGGTACGGGTTTACCCGTGGCTGGAAGCCGATTTCGGCACCCCGCACGAGATACACGAGCGAGCGAAAGATATCGCCCGGCGGTACGAGGTGCTGGTTCGGAAGAAGGATCTCCCGGCGGATACCCGGGCCGGTTACGCGGCTGACTTGATGGACGTTTACCAGCTGCACTCGGATCTCGAATTCCTGGAGCAAGGAGTGGACGCGGCTTACGACATACTGACGCCGTGGGGAAGCGACAAGCTGGTGTTACCGTGCCGTACCCCGAACGCCTGCCGTTTGTTGTGTAATTGCTATTACTTCACGGGTGACGAGGAATGCGGGAAGTTGGCCGGCAAGCTGGTGACGGAAGCGCTGGGGTACACGCGGGGAAGTTACCGGGGCGACTTGCTTGACTGGTGGGAGGCGATTTGCCTGTACGATGACGTGATCGGCCTGCTGGAATTACCGCTTGAAGAACGGGAGCGGTTGAAGGGAGAGCGAGCCCGGTTGTCCGCCCGGGTCCGCCAGGTGGAGGACGAGATGATCGAGCAACTGGCACGCGAGGGGGAGTTTTCCCCCGCGGGTTCGGGACAAGTATTTTACATCCTGGCGAAACGAGAGTTCGCTGCCCGCAACATGGAGTTTGAAAAGAAGAATAAATATATCTAATTCACACTGGAGCATCAGCTCAAAACCATTGTTTATGTATCAGTGCTGGCGTCTCCCTCCACCGTACTTCAATATGCCGGATCAAGCTATTAAATACTACCGGAGGGGGCGCCTTTTTAACATGATTCTAAAATGAAGAATTCACTTCACTCGATATGCGATCGTTTACGCGAAGGGAAGAAATACATGAACTCTCGGGCAATCCTTTTGGTGGATATTTTTTTATCTGCCGGCAGTTCATTTGTTACACTTCTTTTCGTTGATAACTTTATTATCGACTTGTCCCGCTCAACCTATGTCTTGGTCATGATTGGGACATGCCTGACCAGTTTTTTGGCATTCTGGGGGTTGAGCGTGAACCGTAACATCATCCGACACGCCACGATCAAAAGTATCGGGCGGATGGGGATGGCGGTGTTGCTGAAGGAAATCCTGCTGGTAGGGATGATTCTTGTTTCGGGGGAACACTTGTTCGGGCAGCATCTTTTTGCTTGCGGCTTGATCGATTTCCTCGTAACGACTGCTGTGCTGGTCGGTTTCCGGGTAACACTCGTGCTGGTTTACGATTTCGCGATTTCACTGTATGGTTCGGGGAAGACGAGGGTTCTTGTTTACGGTACCGGGGATAAAAGCGTGGCCTTGAAAAAAAGAATGCATACCAGCAAACATTATCACGTGGTGGGGTTCGTGAATCCCGACAAGTACTTGAAATCTTTTGTGATATCGGAATTGCCGGTTTATTATTTCGCGGACGAGCCGAATTTTGTTCGTTTTGTAAAAAAGTATAACATAAACGGTCTTTTATATCCCTCTCACGAGGAGGCTCGCCGGGAGAAAGACCGGTTAGTTCGTTTTTGCCAGGAGAACGGGGTAAAGAACCTGGTTTCCCCGCCGATAGACGTGTTGGGTGACGGGGCGAAAAAGACGGTTATCCGGGAGATCCGGATAGAGGATTTGCTGGGACGAGAGGAGATCCGGGTAAACACACGAGAGATTGCGGCGTATTTTGCGGGCAAGGTAGTGATGGTCACGGGAGCGGCCGGTAGTATTGGCAGCGAGTTGTGCCGTCAGTTGGCAACTTTCGGCGTGAAGCATTTGGTCTTGTTTGATAACGCGGAAACGCCGATGCATGAACTTCGGCTCGAACTGGAACGGAATTTTCCCGGATTGACATTCACGCCTTTTATCGGTGATGTCCGTCAGAAGGAGCGCCTGCGAATGGCATTCGAGATGTATCATCCCCGGGTGGTATTCCATGCCGCGGCTTACAAACACGTCCCGTTGATGGAAGAAAATCCTTGCGAGGCCGTCCGGGTCAACGTGGAGGGATCGAGGTTGGTGGCCGATTTTTGCGTGGAATACGATGTCGATATGATGGTGATGATCTCCACGGACAAGGCGGTGAATCCCACCAACGTGATGGGAGCCTCCAAACGGTTGGCGGAAATATATGTACAAAGTTTAGGATTAGCAATAGAGCGTGGGGAAGTGAAAGGTAAAACTCGTTTTGTCACGACTCGTTTCGGAAATGTACTGGGGAGTAACGGTAGCGTGATCCCTTATTTCCGGAAACAAATCGAGCGGGGTGGCCCGGTGACGGTTACCGACCCGGGGATCACCCGCTTTTTCATGACCATCCCGGAAGCTTGCCGCTTGGTGATGGAGGCGGCCGCGATGAGCACGGGTAACCAGATATTCGTTTTTGACATGGGAGAGCCCGTGAAGATCGTCGATTTGGCCGAACGGATGATTCGCCTGGCGGGATACGTCCCGAACGAGGATATCCAAATCAAGTTTATCGGGCTGCGTCCGGGAGAGAAATTATACGAGGAGGTATTGAGTAGCGAGGAAAACACGATTCCTACCGGGAATGCCAAGATCCGGGTAGCCAAAGTGCGAGAGTACAAGCGGAACGAGATACTGGAGGCTTACGACCGGCTGGAGGAATTGGCCTTGGCGGTAAAGATCGAGGATACCGTGCGATTGATGAAACGGATTGTCCCCGAGTTTAAATCGAGGAACTCCCGCTTCGAGATGCTGGACCGGGAGAAACTCCCTGAGGGTATTGCCATCAAGTAAACCACCCCCTCCAACTTCCCCTTACATCGGGAAAGGGTTGTAATTTCTTCTTGAAGACGGTGAGTAGCTCAACTCTCCCTCTGTTTATAGAGGGAGTACCCCGAAGGGGGGAGGGAGTTTGAAAATGAAATTTAACCAAATAATGATTTACAAGTAATGACGGGAACTAGAAGGATGTTTTTTATCGGTATGCTGGTTTGTCTGCTGGGGGCTTGCGCTTCCCCAAAAGACGTGGTGTACCTGCAGGATGCGAAGGTCAATTCCAGGGTGAAAGCGGCGTTGCAATACCGGACGGTGATTCACGTGGATGATCTGTTGTCGATCGTGGTCTCTTGTGATGACATCGAGGCTGCGCTTCCCTTTAACACGCCGATGATCGGGTTGGGACAGAATAATACCAGATCGGGTAACGAACAACTTTACGGTTACTTGGTGGCCACGGACGGGACGATCGATTTCCCGGTGCTGGGCAAGATCAAGGTGGAGGGGCTGTCCCGAACGGAGTTGGCAGCCAAGTTAAAGGAAGAGTTGAGCGGTTATTTGAAAAATCCGATCGTGACCATCCAGTACTTGAACTTCAAGGTAACGGTACTGGGTGAGGTGAAAGCTCCCGGGGAGTTACAAGGTGAACAGCGAGCGGGTTTCCATCTTTGACGCGTTGGGCATGGCGGGCGACCTGCAGATCAACGGGAAACGTAAAAACGTACTGGTGATGCGGGAGGAGGGTGACGAGAAAGTTTTCGCCCAGTTGGATCTCACGTCCGAGAAAATCATTCACTCCCCGTTTTTCTACTTGCAACAGAACGACGTGGTTTACGTGGAGCCCAATAAAGCCCGGATTGTCGGGGGCAACGCCGGGGCATTCCTGCCTTACGTGTTATCGAGTATCTCCACGTTGGTAGCCATTTTGGCCATCGCGATTCGCTAATTTGAAACAGGGATAATATGGAATACAATAACTTGAACAGAGAGAACGGGGGCGATCCCGAGAGCATGGATATAAAAGTGGTGGTGGAGAAATTTATCTCCCGCTGGCGTTGGTTTGTCGTTTCGATTCCCTTGTGTCTGCTCATCGCTTTTTTGGTTTGTCAAAGCCGGGTACCTATCTATAACGTGACGGGGAAAGTGATGATCAGCGACTCTAAAAAAGGGGAACTGGGATCAAACGTGATGATGAAAGAACTGGGATTTGCTGCTACCGATATGTTCGTGGAAAACGAGATTGTGGAATTGCAGTCCAAGAATTTACTGCGGGAAGTGGTGAAAGAACTGGATTTGAATATCCGTTACTTTCGCGAGGGATTCTTGCGGGACCGGGAACTGTACGACTCCTCACCCGTGAAAGTACTCGTGGATAACCCCGCCGGGATTCGGGATACCTCTTTCTATGTCACGTTGGACACGGCAAACGTGGTGGTTTTGTCGGACCTTGACGGGAAGGAAATTTGGAGCGGACATTACTCGGAGAGCGTTTCCATGGGCGATTATCACTTGTCGATAGAACGAAACGGGGAAGTGTCTTCCCGGGAAAAAATCCGGGTAGACTTGTCCGATTACCGGAAGACGACGGATCGTTTTTCCAAGAACCTGAACGTACAGATACTGGTAAAAAACACGAATTCGGTACTGGTGTCTTTAAAGGATGCTGTTCCGACCAGGGGGATTGCTATTATCAACACGTTGGTTAAACGCTATAACCGGAACGGGATCGATAATAAAAGGATTGTTTCGGAAGCCACGGTCGAGTTCATCAACGAGCGTTTGGACGTGATTAACCAGGAACTGGGTTCGATTGAGCGGAGCGCGGAGAATTTCAAGAAGACCAACCGGTTGACGGACATCACCTCGGATGCCGCTTTCGTGATGGAACGTAAAAAACAGTCGGAGGCCGAGTTGTTGAAATTGCAGACCGAGTTGGATGTGTTACGGAGTATCCGTGCAGCGATCACGCAAAAGCGGGTGGACGAGTTTACCTTGTTGCCGGAAAACTTGGGACTTTCGGACGAGGGATTAAATGCCGGGATTGCCCGTTACAACGAGATGGTGCTACGTCGGGGTAAATTGCTGCAAAGTGCCAGCGAGAGTAACCCGATCGTGATGGGATTAAACACGCAGTTGCGGGAGTTGAAGAAAAATATACAGGAAACGATTTCCAACGTGGAAAGCGGCTTGCTGATCAAGTTAAAGAGCGTGGAAAAAGAGAACACCTCCGTGAACAAGATGCTGAACTCCGTGCCCACGCAAGAAAAACAATACCGTGCCATCGCCCGTCAACAGGAACTGAAGGAAAACCTCTTCCTTTTCCTGATGCAAAAGCGGGAAGAAGCGGAGATCGCGAAATTGATCTACGTGGCCACGGCTAAGATTATAGAAGACCCCTCAGCGGGTAACGCTCCCGTGGAGCCTAAAAAAGCCTTGATCATGCTTGTGGGGTTGATACTTGGGATTGGAATACCGGCGGGAATCATCCTGTTGCTAGAAACGTTGAACGATAAAGTGTGTTCCGTTGACGAAGTGAAAAGGGCACTCCCATTTCCCGTACTGGGGAACATCCCCGAATTGTGTAAGGAAGAGACTACTTTGCAGAGGGAGAATTTCTCCGTGTCGGAATCCATGCAGGTGGTACGGGAGAAGTTAAATTACATGCTGGGAGAGAAAGCTTGTGCCGTGCTTTTGGTGACATCCGGGGTACCGGGTGAGGGGAAAACGCTGGTGGCCGCTCATTTAGCCCAGGCTTATGCCAAAGCGGGTAAAAAGACATTACTGATCGGGTGTGATTTGCGTAATCCAAGGTTACACACGTATCTTCACAAGGACTACTCCCGGGGGCTATCGGCTTACTTGGCGGGAATGGAACCGGAGTGGAAAAGTTTGGTGCATTCGCTGGGTGATCACCTGGATGTCCTGTTCGGGGGAGATGTACCCCCTAACCCGATAACTTTACTTTCCGGGGAGCGGTTTGTAAAAATGTTGACAGAGCTGAAAAAGCAGTACGATTGTGTTGTTTTGGATACACCTCCCGTGGGAATCCTTGCAGATGCTTTAACGATGATAAAACAAGCGGACGCCTGTATCTGCGTGACTCGCTTGAACGTGTTGCCGCGAGGGATGTTAGCCTCTTTGCGAGCCCTGGAGAGCGAACACCATGTAACGAATTGCGGGGTTATTGTCAACGGCGTATCCCGGAGAATCCATTATTACAAGTATGGATACGGGTATGGTAGCTATTATAACAAGCAACATAAGGAATAGAGTGAATCATGTGGTGGTTTCGAAAACGGAAGCAAGTGCTTTTTGATTACACGCGTGACATTCATTCGCATATTCTCCCCGGGGTGGACGATGGGGTGAGGACTTACGGGGAGGCAATAGCCATATTGAAAGAGTTGTCTGAGCTTGGAGTAAGGCGAGTGACGAGTACTTCTCATGTTTATTTCCCTACCCTGATGAACGGGCGGGAAAATCTTCGTCCCTTGTTGGAAAATCTTCGGGCTGGTTTGCAAAAGGAGGGGGTTAAGATAAAATTGGACTTGGGAGCCGAGTACCGTGTCGGAGAGTACATGTTGGGTTTGATCGACCGGGGAGAGATTCTGTCCGGGGATGAAAACCGGGTACTGGTGGAACATAGTTTTTTATCTCCCTCACCTTTTTTTGATCGAGTAGTGTTCGAGCTACAGGCTAGGGGATATGAGGTGGTACTGGCTCATCCGGAGCGGTACGCATTCTGGGGGATGATATTGTCCGACATGGGGAGGAGTTGAAGAATAGGAATTGTCGGTTGCAGGTGAATATTCTGTCGTTTGCGGGGTATTACGGGAAGGAGGCGCAACGGGGAGCGGAGAGGTTGCATGATGCGGGGTTGATTGATTATTATGCGGGGGATGTGCATGGGATGAGGCAGGTGGAGGGGATAAGGAAATTTTTGGTAGGTTGAGGGTAATTATTTGAATCAAAAAATATAAATGAAACAATAAAATTCACGTCATGAACAAATTTGAAGATATAAAAATCGCTGTGGCCGGGACCGGTTACGTTGGCTTGAGTATAGCGACATTGTTGTCCCAACATCATCAAGTGAAGGCGGTAGACGTGATACCTGAAAAGGTGGAGAAACTGAACAACAGGATCTCTCCGATTCAAGATGATTACATCGAGAAATATTTGGCAGAAAAGTCCTTAAACTTGGTAGCCACCCTCGATGGTAAGAATGCTTATAGTGATGCGGATTTCGTGGTGATCGCCGCCCCGACCAATTACGACCCGGTGAAAAACTATTTCGATACCTCTCGTGTGGAAGAGGTGATTGATTTGGTCCTGGAGGTAAACCCCGATGCGGTGATGGTTATCAAGAGTACCATTCCGGTGGGGTACACTCGCAATCTCTATGTCAAGTACGCTCAAAAGGGAGTGAAAAAGTTTAATTTACTCTTCTCGCCGGAGTTTTTGCGTGAGAGTAAAGCCTTGTATGATAATCTGTACCCAAGTCGGATCATAGTGGGCTATCCTAAAATTATAAACAAACCCGGATTAGCAGAGGAGAACGAGGCAATAAAGGCTGTGACAGATGTTGAAATGTTGGAAGAGGCTGCCAAGACATTTGCGGCTCTCTTGCAAGAGGGGGCTATTAAGAAAGATGTTGACACGCTCTTTATGGGAATGAAGGAGGCGGAGGCAGTGAAACTTTTTGCCAATACTTATCTTGCCTTGCGTGTGAGCTATTTTAACGAACTTGACACGTATGCAGAGATGAAAGGACTCGATACAAAATCAATCATAGAGGGAGTGGGACTTGATCCTCGAATCGGCACGCATTACAATAATCCCTCTTTCGGTTACGGGGGATATTGTTTACCGAAAGATACAAAGCAGTTGCTTGCCAACTATCAAGATGTACCACAAAACATGATGTCTGCCATCGTGGAGTCTAATAAAACCCGTAAGGATTACATTGCAGATGCGGTGTTGAGAATGGCAGGTTACTATGGTGAGAACGGACAATGGGATTCAAGTAAAGAACATGCTTGCACTATTGGGGTTTATCGCTTGACAATGAAGGCAAATTCTGATAATTTCCGTCAATCTGCTATTCAGGGAATTATGAAACGTGTGAAGGCTAAGGGGGCAGAAGTAATCATTTACGAGCCAACCCTTGGAGATGGAGAAACATTTTTCGGTAGCAAGGTTGTCAATGACCTTGTCAAATTCAAGGAGATGAGTAAAGCTATTATTGCAAACCGTTTTGATGACAGTCTTGGGGATGTTGAAGATAAGGTTTATACTCGTGATATTTTTAGGAGGGATTGATTCTTAGATTAACGAAATATTATGTTTAGAGTTTTTAACGTTAGTGGAATGGTGTAGTTGTTCGTTTCATCATAACGAATGATGATATCGCATGGTAATTGTATTATCGAGAATAATCTAAAATATTTGGGAATATTAATGAGAATAAGACTATTTTGAATTATGCGAGTCGCAAATAAAGTTGCAATTAATACAGTTATTCAATATACGAGATTACTTCTCAATTTTGTAATATCTCTATACTCTGTTAGAGTTATACTAAATGCTCTTGGTGCAAGTGATTATGGTATTTATGATGTGATTGCAGGTGTAATTGCTATTCTTGGATTTTTAAATTCTTCTTTGAGCCAAACATCTATACGTTATCTTTCAGTAAGTTTAGGTAAGAATAATCTTTCAGATTTACGTAATACATTCAATAATTGCTTTTGGTTGCATTTATTTATTGCTATTGGTATCGTTGCCGTATTGGAATTTATTGGATTATTTATATTTGATGGTTTTTTAAATATTCCTAAAGAACGTATAGAAGCTGCTCGTATCGTTTTTCATTGTATGTCAGTAACAATGTTTTTGCATATATTTATAACACCTTTTAGCGCATTTATTATATCGCATGAAAATTTCTTCTATTCATCTTGTATATCAATACTTGATGCATTGTTAAAACTTGGTATAGCATTCTTTCTTGCTTTTACTACTGGTGATAAACTCGTTGTTTATGGAATTCTAATGATGACAGTAGTAATAATAAATGTTGTGATGTACATTTTGTATATTTTTGTCAAATATAAAGATGAGTTTTATATCGGGAAACCTTCATTTAAAGGGATTAAAAAGCAGTCAAAATTTGCGGGTTGGACGATTATCGATGTTCTTGGTACGATAGCTAATAGGCAAGGATATGCTATTATGTTGAATAAGTTTTTTGGTCCTGTTACAAATGCTGCATTTGCTTTAGCTCGGCAAATCGAAGGGCAAATATATACAATATCTGCTGCTGTTATAGATACGATAAAACCTCAAATAATGAAGAGTTATGGATCAAATGATAGGGAAAGAATGTTTAAACTTTCTATGACGGCGGGGAAATTTGGTTTTATATTGATGTCTTTTATTGCTATACCACTCATTGTTATGATGCCTTTGATTCTTGAATTATGGCTTAAAAGTGTTCCAGAAAGCACGGTGACATTTGCAAGGTTAATGGTATTGGCATGTATGTCGGAACAATTAACACGAGGTCTAGTATATGCCTGTCAAGCTATTGGGCATATTAAATGGTTTTCCATTATAGTATCATGTATTAGAGTTTCTGCACTTCCAATATCAGTATTATTACTTAGTTTAGGATGTTCGGCATATGTGGCGATTATAGTGTTTTTTATATGTGAAGTTACTGGATCTATTACTAGAATATTTGTAATATCTAAACTTGAAAATATTAGTTCATTATTTTTTTTTCAAAGTGTAATAAGTCGTGTGTTGCCTTCATTTGTTGTTGCATTTTTACTCTGTTTCACAATACATTTTTTTTGTAAGACATTGTTAACTATGATATTTAATATTATAATTACTTCTTTTTCGTATCTTATACTTATTTATCTTGTTGGTTTATCTGCAGAAGAAAAATATGCGATTAATAACATTATAAAGTCTGTTTTTCATAGAAATGAAAGATAACATAGTATTACATTTTCTAAAAGTTTGTTCTTTATTAGTACTACTTCTTTTGACAGCATTGTCTTACCATCCGATGTTCTCTAGTTTTGTAACAGATTGGCAAGATATAAATCCTCTTAAGAAATATATTTATCTTATGATGGCGGTTACATTTTTTTTACATATTGGTATTAAATCTTGGCTGTCAGAGTCATTTATACGTAACTATTTTAAGTGGGTGTTACTTATTGTTCTTTGGGGATTAATATTTGTTGTTTTTTGGGATACTACAGATTATTTCGGTGAATCGAAAAATGTAATGATTGCATTGATGTTTATCTTAATAGGTTATAATGCAAAGCTTAAGAACAATGAATTATTAATTATATTAATATCATATTCTGTAATGATATTGTATTGTGTCTATTGTCAGATTGTTAGTAATTTTGGTGGTTTTATCATTGCTGATACTTACATGCAGTATGGTAAAAATACCTTAGGAGTTATGACATCTTCGTCATGTGTGGCTATGGGGGTTGTTGCTATAAGTTTGAATAAGAAATATTATTGTAAAATATGTTTGTGGGGTATCGCCTTGTTGTTATTATTTTTTACGATTACTATTAGGGCAAGAGCAGCATTTATAGTTACAATATTTCTGATTTTATATATTTTATATAGAAAATTTAAGGATAATAGTAATTTAAAAAGTTTAGTAGTTGTAGTTTTTATTAGCCTGATATTGGGTGGAGTATTTTTGGGAATGCTTCAAAATTTGTGGGATTACATCTTTGATTCATTTACGCAAAATCAAAGTTCTGATTTGACTTCTGGTCGAATGAGTAGAAATTTATTTGCTATAGAAATAATTGCAGAAAGTCCGTTATTTGGTAATCTAATTACTAATTATACTTATGAATGGATTCACAATTATGCTTTACGGCAATTGTCTTCTTATGGTATACTTGGATCTTTTCCTCTTATGGGGCTCTACGTAAGTCTTGTTGTGTTTGTTGTTAAAAATGTTATAAAAAGAAAGTTAACGCTATTAACTCTCGGTTATTTTGTTTTCATGGTTCCTGTTATTATTAGTTGGGAAGAGCCAACTTTTCCTTATGCCCCAGGTACAGGTGCTATATTACCTTTTGTTCTTATGGGGTATAGTCTTTTTAAACAGAAAGATGAATTACAAAAGTGTTGTGTCAGGTGTCATAAGTTGCCAGTTTAAATGTTAGATAATGCTAAGAGTATTAAATTGATGCCATAAGAAATAGTCTAATTTATTTGTTTATAAAGATAGCTTTTAGGCGATCAATAGGATTTAAAGATTAGTAGTTTATCAATTACGGTTTTGTTAAAAATCTAATATACATGAAAAAACGAGTACTAGTTGTTACTCCTGTTTACCCTGCTGATGATATTCCTAAAACGGATACTCCTGTTGTGCATTATTTTACTCGTGAATGGGTGAAGATGGGGTATGAGGTGAAAGTAATTCATTGTGTAACAAACTTTCCTAATATATTCTATTACTTAATTAAACCGTTTAGAGATCTAATAGGTTCTTATGAGGGGTATGTGATTAGAGATCATCCATATGTAGATAAGGAATACGAGTTAGAGGGGGTGCATGTAAAGAGAATTGCAATGACAAAAATGAAGCCACATTCTAGATATTCTAAAAAAGTAATTAATGCTACAATTTTTAAAATAGAAAAATTTTGTGAAATAAACAATTTTTGCCCCGATGTTATTATTGGCCATTGGCTAAATCCTTCTATTGAAATAATGCCGGAATTGAAACATAAATTTCATTGTCTGACTTGTTATGTAGCACATTGGACTAATAAAAGAACAGTTTATGGCGATAGGCTAATAAACTATCTCAATGATATTGATGTCATTGGATTTAGATCGATTTTTATTCGAGAACAATTCTTAAATGTTTATAAGGTAAAAAAGCCATCATTTTTGTGCTATTCTGGTATTCCGTCTTCGTATTTGGATGATACTTTTTCTAAAGATTTTTCGACAATAAAAGATTTTATTTATGTTGGAACAATGATAGCAAGAAAATGTCCTGCGCAGATAATACCTGCCTTAAGTAATGCCTTTGGGCAAGATCCTTTTACAATGTTATACATTGGAACAGGAGAACAACTTTCTAAGACAAAAAAGAATGCGATAAGATATAAAGTTGAACAAAATGTCCAGTTTTTAGGACGGCAGGATAGAGATGTCATTATTAATTTACTTATGAAAAGTCAAGTTTTTATCATGATCTCAATAGAGGAAACATTTGGACTTGTTTATTTAGAGGCGATGGCAATGGGGTGTATTACAATTGCTTCTCGTAATGGAGGATTCGATGGTATTATAAAAGACGGTGTTAATGGTTTTTTATGTGAAGAAGGGAATGAGAATGAATTGTCAGATATTATTAAACATATTAGGACAATGTCAGAGGCAGAATTGTTAATTATTTCAAAACGAGCAATGGAAACTGCAACAGAATTAACTGATAAAAGAGTAGCAAAGAATTATATAGATAGTGTTTTTAATACTAGTAAATAAGAACGATAAATTCATGTATAAACATTTTTTTAAGCGTATTTTAGATTTTATTATTACCCTTTTGGGTTTTATCTGTATTTCTCCATTCTTTTTGATACTTTGTATCCTAGTTAGATGTAAATTAGGTTCGCCAGTATTTTTTATACAGGTCCGAATAGGTAAAGATGAAAAACCGTTTAAAATTATTAAGTTTCGAACAATGACAGATGCTAGAGATAAGGATGGTAATCTGTTGCCTGATACGGAGCGATTCACGCGATTTGGTAATTTTCTTCGTAATTCAAGTCTAGATGAACTTCCAGAGTTAATAAATGTTATCAAGGGAGATATGAGTTTGGTTGGTCCTCGTCCTCTCTATCCATTTTATTTACCATATTATACACCTGAGGAAAGTTTACGTCATACAGTTCGTGGAGGGATTACAGGTTTGGCGCAGATAAATGGGCGTGCGTTATGTAGATGGAATGACCGTTTTGCTTATGATTGCAAATATGTTAAAGAAATGTCATTTGTAAATGATATTAAGATTCTTTGGAGAACTTTTTTTAAGGTAGCAGGAAAAAATGATATTGGTATTCCCTCTGTGACGGAGGAAGGAGGACTTCATCTTGTGCGTAAAATTCAACGGCCAGAGAAAATTGAATATGTGGAAAAAATTCAGTTAAAATGGGGTGGGTATAATGTACCTCATTTCAATAAATAATACATTATCAATAAATATGAATAATCGTTTGATGATTCTAGGTACGAATGAGTATCAGAATCCTGTTATTGTTCGTGCTAAAGAATTAGGATATGAGACTCATGTTTTTGGTTTACAGAGGGGAGAAATCGGTGAAATTACAGCTGATTTTTTTCATCCTGTTGATATCTTAGATTATGACAGACTATGGAAAGAATGTCAGAAATTGCATCCGTGTGGTGTAGTTTCTATTTGTTCAGAACTTGCAATGCATCCCATGAATTTTCTGTTGCGTAAGATGGGAATTCCTTGTAATAGTGAGTGGACAGAGAAAATTTCTACAAATAAGTATCTCATGCGTCAAGTAATGAAAGAAGGAGGTATTGATAGTCCCAATTTCATGCTTGTTACAGAAAAAAGTGCTATTGAAGATATTTATGCAGCGACTTCTGAATTTATTTATCCTCTAATTTGTAAACCGGTAGATTTAAGTTCAAGTCGTGGTGTATTTAAGATTGAGAAAAAAGAAGATTTAGAAAAAGCTCTTGATTATGCTTTGGGATGGTCAAAGGAAAAAGAAGTTATTCTTGAAGAATTCATTGAAGGACCAGAGTATAGTGGTGAAAGTATTGCGTATCAAGGAAAGTATAAATTGCTAGCTATAACAGAAAAGTATACAACTGGAGCTCCCCATTTTGTTGAAATAGGTCATCGTCAGCCTGCGCTTTTAGAGCTTGAGATGTTCAAGAGGGTAGAGCAGACTCTTTACAAAGCTTTTGAGACAATGAAGATAGAATATGGTGCTATTCATCCAGAATTTCGGATCACTAAAGAGGGTAAGATTTATTTCATGGAAATTGCTACTCGTATGGGGGGAGATTGTATAGGTACTGATTTAACACCATTATCTTCTGGTTATGATTTCATGGGAATGGTGATAAATATCTGTTGTGGTAAAGCTCCTAGTTTTACTAAAATTCGAGAACCAAAGCTTGCCGAGAATCATTATATTATGAGTCAAGCTAATCTTGACGAGTTCAATCGTCTCAAGCTTGAAAATCCAAAATCTATTTGGCGTTGTAGTGTAATGAAGGAAATAAGCGGGAACCCAATATTGAAAAGTGCAGATAGAGCTGGGTATTATATTACCGTAAAATAGAACATATGACACTATTGGAAGTATTACGTAATCAGTTTTTTTGGGGAATAGACTATTTGAAGGGGGGATATGTAAGGAGAGCTTATAATCTCCTTGATAATTGTGAATCTGGTAAATGGACAGAGTCTGAGATTACGGAGTATCAAAAGAAACAATTAGTGTTTTTGCTTCAACACGCAAAAACAACAGTACCTTATTACATGGAACAGAAGTCTTTTGATATTAATAAATGGCCAGTCGTTTCAAAGTTTATTATCAAGGAAAATCAAGATAAATTTTTTTCTACTAAATATAAGAAAGAGGATCTTATTGTTATGTCTACAAGTGGTTCTACGGGAACTCCTTTTAGATGTTATCAGAATATTGAGAAAAAACGTCATGTTAATGCAGAAGTTCTTTATTATAATGGGCAAACTGGTTATAAGATCGGACGTCGCATTATATATCTTCGTTCTGTTGTTCAAGAAATTGCGAAATCTGCCATTTCGCAATTTGCTCAAAATATTTACTTGTTAAATTGTACAGATCTTAGTGAGGCAGGGATAGAAACCAAATTAAAGTTTATAAAGAAATATACAAAGGGGTGTGGAGCAATGATGATGGGGTATTCTTCAACTTTAGATGCATTTAGAAAATATTTTGATAAATATGGTTTCGATAAAGCCAAGGGATGTAATCTTTATGGTGTTGTTGGTGGTTCTACGATGCTTTATGATAATACACGAAATACTATTGAAAAAGCGTTTAATTGTAAATGTTTCTCAAGATATGCAAATGAGGAAAATGGTTTTTTAGGGCAAGATGGGGTAAAGAATAATGTTTTCTTTATGAATCGTGCTAATTATTACGTGGAGGTTCTAAAGTTAGATTCTGATGTGCCTGCCGAGATAGGTGAAATTGGACGTATTGTAGTTACAGATCTGTATAATTATGCGATGCCTATGCTTAGATATGATACTGGTGATGTGGGAGCTTGGGAAAAAATAGAATGTAATGGTACAGAAAGAATGGCTATAGGTAATTTTGGAGGACGTGTTGTTGATATGATTTTTAATTGTAACGGAGAAACTATATCCCCTCACTCAATTTCTACGGCGATGTGGAAATATCAAAACGTAGAACAATACCAGTTTGCTCAGATTGGTAAGGGTATTTATGAGATTCGATTGAATATTGTTTCAAGTACAAAAATAGACGAAGAGGAATTAAAGAGTAGTCTAAAAGTTATTGTTGGAGATGGATCTACAATAATGATTAAGTATGTGAATGAAATTCCTGTTTTAGCTTCAGGTAAAAGGCGTTATGTTGTAAATGAGTATACAAATGAATTATTTTAAATATTTCAAAAAAGCTTATCTTGCAAATAAATCAGCTGGTGACGGAGTGTTGTCACTTCTCAAGTTTTTTTTGTATTATGTAAAGTATGGTTATTCTATTCGTGATTTTTTCTCATGTGAATTCTGTCATATGAGAAATTCTGAAATCTTAAATTTTATTTCAACACGTGAGATTTTGTTGTTTTATAAAAAATTCAATGATTTGTTCATGGAGAGAAACCTAATAAATAATAAAGAGAAAACGTTGGATTTATTTAGCTCTTATATTTATAGAGATTGGGTGAGTGGTATAGATGATAAGCGTTTAGAAGAATTTTTGAGTAAGTATGATAAATGTATTGTAAAGCCGTTGGAAGGTAGTGGTGGTTATGGAATTGAAATTGTTGATACTGATTTAATTAAAGATGGTAATTATTCTGTTGAGGGGAAATTGATAGAAGCTCTTATTATACAACATGATGAAATTAATAAACTATATCCTTATGCGGTAAATACATTGAGAGTATTTAGTTATTATGGTCATATTATAGGCTCAGTTCTTCGTGTGGGTAGAGGGGGAATGAATATTGATAATGCCTCGTCGGGGGGATTATTTGCAGAGGTTGATATTAATAACGGTATTATTAGACGTAATGCAGTAAATTATCAAAATAAGGAGTATGTTGTTCATCCTGATACACAAGTCCAATTTTTGGGTTTTCAAATTCCTATGTGGGATGACATCTGTAATCTAATTTGCGATGCAACAAAACTTGTTGAAGGTATACCTTTATTGGGTTGGGATATAGCGATTACAAATATAGGTCCTGAAATTGTGGAGGTTAATGCCCAACCAGAAATTGCACTTCTTCAAATAAGTTCAAAAAGGGGGTTAAGACAAATATTAAGAAAATATGATCTTTATTGGTGATATCGCTTGTCCATCTTTAAAGGTGGATTCTTTTATCTCTAGTATAAGAAGTCTTGGAATTTTTAAAAATGAGATTGTTGTGTTAAATCTCGAGGCAAATATCCTTGATGAAAAAGAAAATAAAAGAAGTTTGACATTATTTAATTCTCCGAAGGTTATTGATGCATTTACAGATGCAAAGAAAGTAATTGTTACTATGGCCAATAACCATATGTATGATTATCCTTCAAAAATACAAATAACAGCATCTTATCTGAGAAGTAAAAATATAGGAGTTTTTGGTATTTGTGAAAAGGATGGTTCTGTTCTTCCTTTTGAATATGAAGAAAATGGGATTAAGTATGCTTATTTCGGTCATTGTTGGGGATTATATACACGTACGAATACGAATAATGAAAATAATGTACGTATTGTTGATCATGATTACGATATTTTTGCAAATATTGTTTTGGATTATGTTAAGATGAATCCAAGAACAAAAGTTTATTGTTTTATGCATTGGAATTATGATCGGGAGAAATTAATAATGCCGATGCATAGGAAATTTGCTCATTATTTAATAGATCGAGGTGTTGAAGGTGTAATTGGAAGTCATTCACATAGGCCTCAGGGGGCAGAAATTTATAAGGGGAAGCCTATCGTTTATGGGCTTGGTAATTTTTATCTTCCTTCTGGTATTTATTTTGATGGCAAATTAGTTTATCCAGATTATGCCAAAGAAACTTATGCTCTTAAGATTTCAGGGGAAAATTCGTCTCTTGTCTGGTTTGAAACAGATAAAGATGATAAAGTGATATCATTAATGTTGGAGGAATCTTTGTATGGAGAAAAAATCTCAAAATATTCTCCATTTTCTAATATGTCAGATGCTCGTTATGTTTCATACTTTAAAGCACATCGAAGTAAAAGTTTGTTTGTTCCAATATTTCGTGATTTCCAAGGAAAGAAATATCATTTTAATGAAAAATGGGCAATCTGTCGAGTGAAAGTAATTAGATTTATAAAAAAACTAGTAAAACGATGAATATTCTTTTTTTATCATTATCGTTTAGTACTAGTAAACATAAAAGTTTTTATGAAGATCTTCTTTGTGAATTCCAAAAAAGAGGTAATAAAGTTTATGTTGCATGTGCTAATGAAAGAAGTAGTGAAGAGCAGGATGGTTTATATGAAAAGGATGGAATGACAATTTTGCGTATAAGAATTGGAAACATTACGGGAAATATTGGAATTATTGAGAAAGGAATTTCTACAATGACAATAGATTCTTTGTTTCTGAAAGCAATTAGAAAAGTGTATTATGATGTAAAGTTTGATTTAATTATATATCCAACTCCTCCAATTACGTTGGTAAATACAATTACTAAAATAAAAAAGAGAACAGGAGCAAAAACATACCTTCTTTTAAAGGATATCTTCCCACAGAATGCTGTGGATCTTGCTTTGATGCAAAAAAATGGAATAAAGGGATTGATATATAAATATTTTAGGAGAAAAGAGAAAAAATTGTATGCAATATCTGATCATATTGGTTGTATGTCTCCAGCAAATGTAGAATATGTGCTTAAGCATAATCCAGAAGTGAAACGTGACATTGTTGAGGTTTGTCCTAATTGTATAGCTTTACCAGAAGTTAATCCTGTCACCCAAAAGAAAGAGGTATCAGATTTGAGGATAAAGTATAATATTCCTAAAGATGCAAAAATATTTATTTATGGTGGAAATTTAGGGAAGCCTCAAGGTATTAAATTTTTGGTAGATTGTTTGGATAAGGAAAAAGATAATAAAAAAGTATTCTTTATTATTATTGGTTCGGGAACGGAGTTTGGTCGGATCGAAAATTTTATTAAAAAATCCCAAACGAGAAACACTCTTCTTTTAAAATATTTGCCTAAAGAAGAATATAAATTGATTGTTAATCAGTGCCAAGTAGGTATGATTTTTTTAGATTATAGATTTCAAATACCTAATTTTCCTTCTCGGCTTCTTTCTTATATGGCAGCTGCAATGCCAGTTATTATTGCGACAGATCCTAATACTGATATGGGTACTATTGCAGAAGAGAATGGATTTGGCTACAAATGTCTAAGCAACGATGTTGAAGGTTTTTCCCAGGCTGTAGATAAGATTATAAATTCGAATATTGAGGAAATGGGTAAAAATGCATGGGAATATCTTGTAAAGAACTATACTGTTTCTACTGCATACAATATTATAACAAGACATTTTAGTAAATAATTTAAAAATACATAATGATGAAAACGATTCTCGTTACGGGTATCGGTGGGTTAACGCCTCGTTCTCTTGCCGGTATTATTCGTGAAAACCATCCTGATTATAAAATCATCGGTTGTGATATAGAAAAAAAAGCTGTCGGTTTTTTCATGGAAGGACTTTTGGACGAATATTTTATTTGTCCTCGTTGTAATACTCTGGAATACTTTCCTTGGATAGAGAAGCTTGTCAAAGAAAAGAATATTGATTATGCTTTTGTGCAACCAGAAAGTGAAATTGTTGAGTGGGGAGACTATTATGAGAAAAATGGTAGATTTCCATGTCCTGTGTTTATGGGATGTAAAGCGCTCTCTGTTTCATTGAAAGATAAGGCTATCATGGCGGAACTTCTTGAGGGAACAGAATTTATTCCTAAAACTATCAAGGTTACACAGGATAATCCGCGCTATGAAGATGTAGAAAAAGTTATTGGTTTTCCCTGTTGGATTCGTGCAACTAACGGAACAGGGGGATTGGGATCTCTTCGTCTCGATGATATCTGTAGTTATAAAAGTTGGTTGTTTATCAATTCTAAAATTCCGGAGTTTACGGTAAGTGAATTTCTTGCAGGGCGTCATCTTGCTAACGAGATGCTTTATTATAACGGAGAATATATAAAGGGTGCTGCTTTGGAGTGTGTAGAATATGTGATGGCCAATACGGCTCCTTCTCATGTTACAGGTAATACTCATTTTGGGCGCTTCCTCAATGAAGATCAGATTAATAAGTTTTGTGATGATTGTGTTAAGTATTTAGAAAAGAAACTTGGTGTATCTGCACATGGTATTCTTTCCTTTGATTTAAAGGAAGACAAGAATGGTAATATGAAAGTTACGGAAGTGAATATTCGGCATATGGCATATACTGGAGTTATGGCTCATGTAGGATTCAATCTTATTGAAGATACAATTAAGATTATGGAAGATGGGAATTGTGATAGGGTTGAGAAAGCTCCTTATTATCATTATGAAAAACCCTATGTTTTTTTGCGTGATGTAGATGTGGAACCCATTATTTTAGAGAGTGAACAAGTCTTCAATCATCCTTTTCAAATATAGTAAGAATGGATAAACGTATTTATCTCTGTTTAGCACACATGAGTGGTGAAGAGCAGAAATTTATAAAAGAGGCATTTGATACAAATTGGGTTGTACCTCTTGGACCCAATGTGAATGGCTTTGAGGCAGATCTTGAAAGATTCATAGGGGAAGATAGGCGGGTTGTAGCTCTTTCTGCAGGTACTGCGGCTTTACATCTAGCATTATTGGCTTGTAAGGTAGGACAAGGGGATGAGGTAATAGTGCAGTCGTTCACGTTTTGTGCTTCTAGTCATCCAATTACCTATCTTGGTGCTTCTCCTGTTTTTGTGGATTCGGAATTAGATACGTGGAATATGGATCCTGTTTTATTGGAAATAGCTATAAAAGACCGTATAGTTCAAACAGGACGTAAGCCTAAAGCCATAATTCCTGTAGCTCTTTATGGTATGCCGTATGATTGTGAACGAATCATGGAAATAGCGAATCGTTATGATATTCCCGTAATTGAAGATGCTGCAGAAGGGTTTGGATCTAAGTTTGATGGACGTATGCTTAGTACCTATGGGAAATATGGCGTTTTATCATTTAATGGTAATAAAATGATTACTACTAGTGGAGGAGGTGCGTTAACTTGTACTAATGATGAGGATAAACGTGAAATTATGTTTTATGCAACACAGGCTCGTGAGTCATATCCTTATTATCAGCATGAAAAAATAGGCTATAATTATCGTATGAGTAATATTTGTGCTGGAATTGGTCGCGGGCAGATGTTTGTGGCAACAGATCATATTGCTCATCATAAACATATTCAATCTCTTTATCGGGAATTGTTTAAAGATGTAGATGGTATTGCTTTGCATGAAAACCCATCTTCACGTTATGATAGTAATTTTTGGCTTTGTACTATTATTCTTGATCCAAAGTTGCAAGTGAAAGGAGAAAAAGATGCTTATAAAAATACGATTCAAGGAGCAGTTGGGGGAGCTGCTGGTGTAACTCATGTTACTTCGATTTTGCATACAGATTGCGAACCCAATCTGAATGTTGAAGCTATGCGTAGAATGCTTGATATTGCAAATGTTGAGAGTCGTCCTTTATGGAAACCGATGCATAAACAACCGGTTTATAAAACAGCAATATCTTATACGAATGGAGTAAGTGAAAGTTTATTCAAGAGGGGACTTTGTCTTCCAAGTGGTCCTTATGTTTCTGATGATGATGTGAAGTACATTGTAGAGCAAATCAAAGAGAGTATTGGTTAATGAACTGCTTTAATTGTTGAGCGGCATTTGTAACATAAGAAAGTTTCTTAGATAAAATATAAATAATAAAATATTATCATGTCCATTTTTAAAGACAAAGTTTTAATGATTACCGGAGGTACCGGTAGTTTTGGTAATGCCGTGTTGAAAAGATTCCTTCGTACTGATATTGGAGAGATTCGTATTTTCTCCCGGGATGAAAAGAAACAGGATGATATGAGACATGAATACCAAGCGAAGTTTCCAGAGGTAGCACATAAAATTAAATTTTATATTGGAGATGTTCGCTCGTTGGAGAGTGTGCGGGCTGCCGTGCCGGGTACAGATTACATTTTCCATGCGGCAGCCTTGAAACAGGTCCCTTCGTGTGAGTTTTTCCCGATGGAGGCTGTTCGTACGAACGTGGTTGGGACGGATAACGTGTTGACGGCTGCGATTGAGAGCGGGGTGAAGAGTGTTATTTGTCTTTCCACGGATAAGGCGGCCTACCCGATAAATGCTATGGGGATTACTAAGGCCATTGAGGAAAAGGTGGCTGTGGCTAAGAGTCGTTTGTGTAATCCTGATAAAACAAAGATTTGTTGTACGCGTTACGGTAACGTGATGTGTTCCCGCGGTTCCGTTATCCCTCTTTGGATCGAACAAATTCGAGCAGGACTTCCCATTACTCTCACGGAACCATCAATGACTCGTTTTATCATGAGTCTGGATGAAGCAGTTGATCTTGTTCTTTTTGCTTTTGAGCATGGGGCTAATGGTGATATTCTCGTGCAGAAAGCACCGGCTTGTACGATACGAGTTCAGGCGGAAGCTGTTTGTGAACTTTTTGGAGGAAAGAAAGAGGATATTAAGGTGATTGGTATTCGCCACGGGGAGAAGATGTACGAGACACTTCTCACGAAGGAGGAATGTGCCAAGGCGGTGGATATGGGGAATTTTTATCGAGTCCCGGCAGACAACCGGGATTTGAATTACGATAAATTCTTTACCGAGGGTGACGTGAAGCATGTTACTATCGAGGAATTTAATTCCGATAATGCCTATCGGTTAAGTTTGGAAGAAACTAAGGCAAAAGTTGCTTCATTAGAGTATATTCAAGAGGAACTGGCAAAAAAGAAATAGTATGGCAGAATTTAAGAATAATGGTAAATTGAAGTTGCTTATCATCGTGGGGACAAGACCGGAAATTATTCGTCTGGCTGCCGTGATAAACAAGTGTAGGCTGTATTTCGATTGTTTGCTGGCTCATACCGGGCAGAATTATGATTATAATCTTAACGGGATTTTTTTCAAAGATTTGGAATTGGCTGATCCTGACGTGTATATGGATGCAGTGGGGGCAGATTTGGGGGAGACAATGGGTAATATTATTGACAAAAGTTACAAGTTGATGGTGGCAACCCGGCCGGATGCGGTTCTTGTGCTTGGGGATACGAATTCTTGCCTTAGTGTGATCGGTGCAAAGCGTTTACATATTCCGATTTTTCACATGGAAGCGGGTAATCGTTGCAAGGATGAGTGTTTGCCGGAGGAGACCAATCGTCGGATTGTTGATATTATTTCCGATGTTAACATGGCTTACAGTGAACATGCTCGTAGGTATCTTGCGGAATGTGGACTGCCCAAGGAGCGCACTTACGTGACGGGTTCTCCGATGGCTGAGGTGTTGCATCAGAATTTGGCTGAAATAGAGGCTTCCGATATTCACGAGCGTCTCGGACTGGAAAAAGGGAGGTATATCCTTCTCTCGGCTCATCGTGAAGAAAATATTGATACGGAGAAGAACTTTCTTTCTCTTTTTACGGCGATAAACATGATGGCAGAAAAATACGACATGCCGATTCTTTATAGTTGTCATCCAAGGAGTCGTAAACGTTTGGAGGCTTCCGGTTTTCAACTTGATCGTCGTGTGATTCGGCATGAACCATTGGGATTTCATGATTATAATTGTTTGCAAATGAATGCTTATGCCGTTGTTTCCGATAGTGGAACGTTACCCGAGGAAAGTTCTTTCTTTATTTCCGTGGGACACCCATTTCCGGCAGTTTGTATTCGAACCTCTACAGAACGTCCGGAGGCTATCGATAAGGCTTGTTTCTTTATTGCCGGGATTGATTCCGATTCTTTGTTACAGGCCGTGGAATGTGCTGTTGATATGAACAGAAACGGAGATCATGGGCTTCCGGTGCCGAATTACGTGGATGAGAATGTTTCCACGAAAGTGGTGAAGATTATACAGTCTTATACCGGTATTATTAACAAGATGGTTTGGAGAAAGTTTTAGCATGAAAATACTTGTTACGGGTGCAAAAGGATTCGTGGGTAAGAACCTTTGTGCCGAATTAAGAAATATCAAGGACGGAAAATCTCGTTGTTGGGGAGATGTGGTTATTGACGAAGTTTTTGAATACGATGTAGATTCTACTTCAGAGGAGTTGGACGAGTGGTGTAAGGAGTGTGATTTTGTCTTTAATTTGGCGGGAGTCAATCGTCCGCAAAATCAAGAAGAGTTTATGGAAGGGAATTTCGGTTTTGCTTCCACGTTGCTTGATTCTCTCAAAAAGCATGGGAACGCGTGTCCGGTGATGCTTTCATCTTCCCAACAGGCTTCATTGACCGGACGCTTTGGTAATTCCGAGTACGGTCGTTCGAAAAAGGCCGGAGAGGATTTATTCCTTGATTACGCAACGGATACCGGGGCTGAAGTGTTGGTCTATCGTTTCCCAAATCTGTTTGGAAAGTGGTGTCGTCCGAATTACAATTCGGCTGTAGCAACGTTCTGTTATAATATTGCGAATGATTTGCCTATTCAGGTGAATGATCCCACGGTTGAGCTGGAATTACTTTATATTGATGATCTTGTGGCGGAGATGGTTTCTGCCTTGAAAGGGGAGGTGCATCGCTGTGAGTTTGACGGGTTGGAGGTGGTACCTTCCGTTGCGGGGACATATTGTTACTGCCCAATAACTCATAAGATAACGCTCGGAGAGATCGTAAGTCTGTTACATGAATTTGCCGATCAGCCTTCGACATTAATGATGCCGGAGATCCCTGCCGGTTCTTTTGCAAAGAAATTATACTCGACATTTCTGAGTTATCTGCCGGAATCTAAAGTGGCTTTCCCGCTTAAAATGAATGTGGATGCTCGTGGGTCTTTCACGGAACTTTTGCATACTGCAAAGTGTGGTCAAGTCAGTGTCAATATTTCTAAACCGGGAATCACGAAGGGGCAACATTGGCATCACTCCAAGTGGGAGTTTTTCATTGTTGTTGCTGGGCATGGATTGATTCAAGAACGTAAGGAGGGAACTGATGAGGTGCTTGAGTTCGAAGTTTCGGGAGATAAGATACAAGCGGTACATATGCTCCCAGGTTACACTCATAACATCATTAATCTTTCAGAAACAGAGAATTTGGTGACGGTGATGTGGGCAAATGAAATCTTTGATCCTACGTATCCAGATACCTATGGGGATCCAGTTATGAAGTAATCTGGTCTTGAAAAGACTGTAGAAATAGTATTATTCTTAAAAGGGTATAACGAGAGTGATTTACACTTTTGTTATACCCTTGTTGTTTATAGGCATGCCGGTGTGGCGTGCCTTTGTTGTTAAAGGTCATCTCACGAAATTTAAAAATACGTGAGTTCGAAATAAATCAGCATAAAACAAGAAGAGCGCCCACGCAAGGACTTGTAAAGAATTAGAAGAGATAATTATGGGGAAATAATCCGGTGTATAGTCCGATTTAATACATGAAATCAAGATTGAAACATGATTACATTCGGAACACTACCGTGTAAAGCGCTATTAAAGCGCTATTAGAACCCTATTAAAACGCTATACGGAATAGCGTTTTAATAGCATTCTAAAAGCTTACTAAAAATTTTATATATGGTAGAGATCTGCTAGTGATTATGATTTGTTATAGTTCTGTCATTTTAATAGGATATCTACATAGCATGAAATGCTACAATACATGCCGAATACTTTTATCACTATGCTTGTTGATTTCTTGGATATCGGGAAGGGGTAGAGGATAAGGAAATGTAGGAAATTTGTTGTAAACCATTCTTAGGGGATGACCTTATTAAAATTATTCGTTACTAATTGGTGTGTTTGTGAATGCCAACGAGAGTCACATTTACGCTACTTAAAGCAAAGTATGTAAAAAAGTTCATGGATAATTTGAAAAGTATTCATATATTTGCATATATGACTTAATGACGGTAGGAAAACCTGCCTTAAATATATGTGAGTTTGTCCAAATGAATAGTAACCTAAACGAAGATATGAAACTAAAAAATGAATTTATTCAACATCAACTAGCTCTTTTAATTTGACGTTAAGCCCTCGGCTTATTTTATAAAGAGTACGTATTGTTGGATTCGTATTACCAGATTCAAGTCTAGCAATATTTGCATTATCCATATTGGAAGCTGCTGCAAGTTCTTCCAATGTCATAGGTTTAGAAAGCCTAATCTCCTTTATTCTTTTACCAATTTTTAAAATTAAATCTCTATCATCCATTTTGTTCTATCATAAATGATAAAAACAAAGGAAAGGATATAATATGGTTAAGTTTCTATCATATATGACAGGAAAATAAGTTATAGAAAATTGTTTAACAAATTAATGATTAAACCAAAAACAATTTAAAAGGAAAGAACAGAAGAAAATATTCTTCCTCGGGAAGAACAAACGAAAAAAATGAAAGAGGGGTGCATTCCTCGTCTGGAAAACACAGAATAGCACCCCCTTACATTAATTAACCTTAGTAATTAACGAATAATCAAAGTTATGAAAAAAACTTATGACAGGAAAGGTTTTAAGCAAAAGTTACTATCGAAGAGAAAGACCGTCGTCACGGTGACTCGCTTGCTGATCGTCTTATTGCTCGGGTGTCCGCTACTGGCTCGGGCCGGGATGAGAGATTCAACCCGCTTAGAAGGTTATCGGGTGCAGGGAACGGTTGTCGACGAGAAAGGAATCCCCCTACCCGGGGTTACCGTACGACTGGATTCTACTATGCTAGGCGTCACGACCGACAATGAAGGGAAATTTCTTTTACGTTTACCACAGGTTCGGGGAGTCCTCGTGTTCTCGTTTGTGGGATATAAAACCGTGAAAATGAAATTTGAACCGGACAAACTATTGTACGTTCGCATGAAAGAGGATATTTCCGAACTGGATGAGGTTACCGTGGTGGCCTACGGGGAGCAATCGAGGCGGGATGTGATCGGGGCCATGTCAATCGTGAAGGCCGCGGACATTAAAGATATTCCCTCGCCTTCCCTTGCTAATCTACTGCAAGGCCGGGTCGCCGGGATGAGCGTGATCAATGCCTCCGGGGCTCCCGGTGGTGGAGGCATCGTTACCACGATACGGGGATTTAACAGTTTGTCGGTGGAAGCCTCCCAACGTCACTCGGAACCTTTGTGGGTGATCGACGGGGTGCCCATGTATTCATTCACTTCTCCCATCTCGGGGTTGAACACGCTGTCTGAAATCGATCCGAAAGACATCGAGACGGTACAAGTGCTTAAAGATGCCGCCTCGGCTGCCATCTACGGTTCGCGTGCCGCCAACGGGGTAATCCTGATTACCACGAAGAAAGGACGATTAAACCAGAAAGCAAAAGTCAGCCTGAATGTTTCGCGAACATTTATTTTTCAACCGAATCTTCCCGATCTCACGGGTGGGAACCGGGAAAGGTATCACAGGATGGAGGCCCTTAAGAACCAACAAGAGGCCTACCTCGATTACGAGAATAACGTTTACAAGTACCCGGAAAGCTACTGGGAATCCTACGAGAACGGGGTAAAGTACAATTATTTCTGGAACATGGGTGATGGGGCAACCATTCCGCTCTATCAAGATAGCCTGAATCCGTTTTACAATAATTCGACAGATCTGTTCGACTATTATTTCAGAACAGCCAAGGTTACGGATGCCAATATTCAGGTTTCCGGTGGTGGCACAAATATCGCCTACAACATCGGTCTGGGATATTACGATGAGAAAGGCGTGCTGAGAGGCACGGGGTTCAGTAGGGTGAAACTGCTCTCCAATCTCTTCGTGAGCCCGGTTGAGAAGATGAACATGAATCTGCGGTTCTATCTTGCTCGCACGGATCGGAGCCGTTCGTCAAGAGACCAAAACGGGTACGACTTTTCAACCGGTAGCGACTTGGAAACAATTCCTTCCGAGTTGCTGACCACCTCAACGCTATGGCCGGGAAAAGGAACGCCCGCCTTCGAGGAGATGATTAACCGATTCAAGGGGACGATCGAGAAAAACGACTCGTACAGGGCGAGGGCCAGTTTTGACGCGAGCTACGAGTTCGTGAAGGGATTGACGTTCAAAACCTCTGTTGCCGCGGACTACTCGCAACAGAACCAAAACCTGTTCCGCCCCTCGTATCTTGACGAGTACAACGAATCATATTCCGGAGGACAGATCGCGAGAGCGATGATGTTGTTGAACGAAAACCTGCTAACCTACAAGCACACTTTCAAAAATGATCATAACGTGGACATTTTACTAGGCCATTCGGTGCAAGTCAACGAGAATCATCTTGTCGGTGGTTACGGGAGAAAGGCTCCCAGCGATCTGATTCACTACGTGTCGTGGTACGAGAATGTCTACGATGTTAATGCGAACCGTGTTCTGAAAGATTTTCACTCGGACAAGGAGAGAAGTACCATGGTCGGGTTGTTCGGGCGACTGAACTACAACTACCGACAGAAGTATTTCGTTTCCGTCACCGTGAGAAGGGATGCCTCGTCCAAATTCGGCGAGGACGTCAGGTGGGCCACTTCCCGTCGTATGCCATAGGGTACGCGTTCTCGGAAGAGCCGTTCATGGAATGGGCCGGAGGGATTCTGGATTTCGGGAAGATCAGGGCAAGCTACGGGAAGTCGGGCAAGCAATTCGACCAACCTTACATCGCTTACGGCCTGCTTACCCCGTCAAAGTCCTTTCTCGGACACCCCGGTGTGCAGCCGGAGTGGTTCGACGGGTTGACCAACAAGAACCTGACATGGGAAGAAACGAAACAGTATGATTTCGGTATTGATCTCGATTTCTTCGACCACCGCGTAAGTCTCACGATGGATTATTACTACCGGTTGACGGATAAATTGTTGTACAACATTACTTTGCCGGGTAACTATTCCGGTTATGACCGTCAATGGCAAAACGCTTACGCCATCATGAACGAGGGGCTTGAGATTCAAGTGAAATGGGATATTTTTCGGGAAGAGAAGTTGTCATGGAATATGACGTTCAATATTGCACGGAACTGGAACCGTTTGAAGAAAAGTACGAACGGGATGGATTTCCAAAACCGGAACGGGAGTAATAATTTCTCGGACAACCTGAGCGTGATCGGGAAGCCGTTGAATGGGATTTACACCTATAAGGATAATGGGTTTTACGATGATGATAATGAAGTGCCGTATTATTTTCTGAACGGGAGAAAAACGTATCTTTTCGGGAATAATACTCAACGCTTCTATCGGGCAGGCGATCGGATCATTTACGATGCTGATGGTAACGGGCAGATCAACACGCTCCAACCCTTGCAAGACGACCGGGTGTATTCCGGTTCTCCCCTTCCTATTGCCAGCGGGGGGATCACGAGTTCATTGGAGTGGAAGAATTTCGATTTGAATATGCTGTTCAGTTACGTGATCGGACGACATATTCTGAATGCCGGGAAAGGGGCTTCCGTGGGAACCCGCTTGGGAATGACCATCGAAGACACGGCTACCCCCATTTTTGCCAACCTTGATAAGATCAGTTTTTGGCAAAGACCGGGAGACCGGACGGATTTTCCAGCTAACAGGTTAGAAAACGGTTTATCCAATTTTGCCACAAACCTGTATTCCAACGTGGAAGACGTGAGTTATATAAAATTGAAGACCATCACGCTGGGTTACACTCTTCCCTCGACCATCGCATCCAGAATTGGCGTCGGGGCAAGGATTTTCATCTCGGCGGAAAACGTGTTCACGATAACCAATTATAGCGGACCGGATCCGGAGTCTGTTGATCTCGTGACGGGAATTGATTATTTCGGGAACTATCCCCTTAGCAAACGGGTTACTTTGGGTCTAACTGTAAATTTTTAAACGATGAAAAAGATTATATACACCTTATTCGTTCTTCCGTTTTTCATGCTCGGTATCTCGTGTGACGATTTCCTGACCGAAGAACCGGAGAACTCCGTTACGAACGGGAATTTCTGGAAGACAGAACAGGATGCAGAATCGGCAATTTATGGACTACACAGGTTATTTCGCACCACATTCGGCTCGATCAATTACGTGTACCGGGATCGGGGATTTCCTTTTGATTTTATGAATCCCTCCATCTGGGGAGCCTCTTCAAACGGGACGCCGGTGTGGACCAACTCGTCAGCACAGCTTACGTGGGAAGGAGAATACGAGGTTATCGCTCAATGCAATCTCCTCATTGACAACCTGCAGAAGGTGGAAATGCCCGTGGATCGATACAATTTCTACCTGGGACAGGCATTGTGCATCAGGGCATACGTTTATTTCTATATTCTCAAGACTTGGGGTGACGCTCCCTTGATCAAAGAGTCTGTGGACATCGGGGAAAAAGCGAGAACCCCGTGGCAGGAATTGGCAGATTTTGCCATTGCCGATTTACTGAGAGCCAAAGCAATGTTACCCGCGGCCGTGGAACTCGTCGGTGCTGACGGTCAACCGATCACCAGCAAGCAAATCCCCTCGAAAGGGGCAGCGTGGGCCACGTTGGCTCACCTGTACGCGTGGAAAGCATCCTTGAATGAAGAACCGGAGTTGAACAAACTGGCTTTGCAGGCCTGCGACTCGGTCATCGCGGATAGGTCCTATCGATTGGCAGATAACGTGGAAGACGTGTGCGAGAAAGTAATTCGGGGAAACAGCCCGGAGGGGATTTTCGAACTGGATTACCAGAATATTTCCGAGGACGATTTGAAACCATCGGGTTCTTACGCGGCAGGGGGATTCCAGAAATGGCCCGTGGAGCCGCTGACAACTCCATCGACGAGACGTAGCCTGCTACGATTGAATAACTCCACAGCTATGGCTATGTTCCCCGATCTCTCGGATGAAAGAAGGCAGGAGTATTTCTATCAGCTGGATGAGATGGCACAAGAACCCGTGTCAATCACACAAGGGGCCGCTTATATCCGGAAATGGCGGGGTGTGATTACCTACACGGATGGTCCGGATGCGGGAAGAATAAAGGCCTACGAGGATAACGAGATTCTGTTCCGGCTTGCTGATATTATTCTGCTCCGGGCAGAATTGAAAGAATTGACGGGTGACACGCAAGGGGCCATCGAGGATCTGAATTCTGTACGCGATAGGGCAAAGGCCCATACTTACACGACCGACGAGGGGGAACTGAAGAAGGTGATCGCGCTGGAAAGGGAAAAGGAGTTGTTCCTCGAATACGGGGCTCGTTATTATGACATCGTGCGTAACGGGACATTCCGGGAGAAACTACGAGGCAAGTACAAGACCCTGACAGACCAAGACGTGAAGGACGGCGCCTTGTTCTTACCCGTGGGAAGTAAGGCTTTCAATGATAATACTCTTATGAAACAAACACCTTATTGGTTCAGAAACGGGTATGCTTATTAACTCATTAAACGATATGAACATGAAAAAATGTGCGTTATTTATAATAGGATTCATGATTATTTTCTGCGGTTGCGGGAAGGATTATTTTCACGATACCGGGCTGGCTAACGGTAAACACGATTGTACGATTTGGGAATATATGCAACAGGATCGGGAAAACTGGGACTCAACAATACTCGTTATCAAACGGGCCGGTCTCCAATCCTTGTTTGACGGGACAGATGGCGAGAATAAAGAGATCACGTTTTTCGGACCAACAAACATGTCGATCATGCAGTTTCTTTTCAAAACGGTGGATGAGGAGTATGAAATGATGTATTCATCCATTGATGACATCCCCGTGGAGATCTGCAGGCAATTCATTCTTTCCCACGTGATTCGGGAGAAATGGCTGAGTACCGATTTTGAGTTTGAAAACAAGGGGACCTTGACCGGAGGATCGGAGGAAACGAATTTGGCAGGAAACCCGTTGCGCATTTATCGGACAAAAGGAGAGTACATGGGAATTCCCGGCATCGGGGCAGAGACCTTGTACGTTCATTCCCTGACATTCGGACACATTGTCTTGATCGCTTCATCAAACATTGAAATGACGAACGGAACGGTTCATTCACTAAGTAATTCGTATCAATTTACCGAACTATAAATCAAATTCCATGAAAATATTTTGCAAGTACATCATTCCAATTTTGTTGCTTCTAGCGGCAATCAGTTGTGATAAGACTACCGTGGGGTATTTGTTTGCCGACAACCTGACCTACACGCCCGATTCGATCGTCGTGAAAGCCGTGCTTGACCCGGTGGAGGATGAAGAACAAATCGACAAGGAAATGCCGTGGCAATCCGTGGCGTTGGAGGGAGTGCAAGGCACATCACCAATCAATTATGCCATTGAAAATGTAGTAACCCCGGATGGGGATCCTGCATCCGTTTCCCAATTTCAAATGGTTCGGAAAGGGGTGATCGAGTTACCGTGGAACCACACCGTACCTCCCGGTCGCTACGTGATCAGTATTCGGGTATCCAATGAAGGACGATCCATTGTGAAAGATTCGGTATACACCGTGATTGTCAAGTAGTCGTCCCTTGAGAAGTATTTCAGCGAAACATCTCTTTCCATGGGTGTTTCGCTGATTTTATAATTATTCATTATAATGGTGTTATTAATACTTGTTGAAATGAAACTTTGCAGCCTTATCACATCCCAATTACCTTTCTAACCGTATTTGCCGTTCTGATTGTCAGTTTACCGCTAATGTTTGCACTCGCCGTTTTCGACCACCAATTTGTCTTTTGATAATTCTTTCGGTTGAAAGACCAGAATATTGCATTCCTGTAGCTCTTTATCTTTTCAAATTCTTCTTTAGGTTTACCTATTTCACGACAAACCTCGACAGGTGTTGTCGGTGGCATGATAAAGATCAGATTATCATACGTCTCCTTGTTGTCATCTCCCCACCAGTCGGGAGCGTTATTCAATATATCTTCCAGTTCTTCTTTTGATATAACAAAAATCGGTATGTCCAAATTGAACCTTTCGTTTATCATTGCTTCAAGCCGACCGGAAAAATCTTCTTCGTCATTTCTGTCACGAGAAAAGATCACATTCCCGCTGTTTAGCCATGTTTTAACTTCTGTCAATCCCATTTCTTCAAAGCTTGCCTTTAAACAGCTCATCTGGATTTTATTTTTACCACCAACATTAATGCCCCTTAAAAATGCGATATATCTTTTCATCTTACAGATTTGTTTACAGAGTGTGCAACTTGTGCTTGTAGCGTGGTCTGAATGATATTGATATGATTTACTAATGATTCAAAGTTCATATTTGGGTACTTTGTGCAAAGTTACTATTTTTATTATCAAAGTTTTAATATTGGCACGATTGTTAAAGGATATTTACTGCGTGAAAAAACTGCTTTAATTCATAGAGAAAATCATCTGCCATACGATAAATCTTTGTAATTTTGGCCTCAGAGAACTTAGTGGTAACTCTTAAATTTGTACTTTATATTGAATTCACGTTAAATATGAATTGAATGAATAAGATTCTATATAAGATTCTTGTTTTCTTGCCTTGCCTGCTGGTTTTATGCAGCAGTTGCACGGACGATAGCGACAGACCGTGGTATCAGGATGTCGAAGCATTGGAAAGTTGTTATTTGGCGGCGGTACGGGATGCGGAGGAAGCGTTGCCGCAGGAAATATGTCGCACGCTGCCCGCCATCGTTTCGCCGGACAGCCTGGATGATCTGCGACAGCAATGGATGGTTTCTGCCGACGGGAAGGCGTTCGTCCTGGTCGGTTCGATGATGTCGTCCGCGGAGGCGGAGGGGTATCCCGCACCATCCGACGAGCTTTTTACGATGGATGGACGGATGCCGTGGGTGACGCTACCTTACGACCTTGCCGACCACTTGCTGGAACGGCTTCCGGTCTGCAGCGATTCGCTGGAGTGCCGCATGAGGCTCGTGCAACTGCTTGGACTTCCGCCCGCTTGCGATTACGATTGCATCACCTTTTTCTACGCGGAGGCGGATGGGCTTTTCCGTCCGACTCCCGATAACGAGACGACCGATCACGAAGCGGAGTTGGACTTTCCGGCCTCTGCCACGCCGGATTACCGCGAGTGGTTCGAAGAAAACAGGCAGTTCTCCTACTTTTCGGATACGCCTTACCCGTGGACACGCCTGGGGTACACCTACGACTGGCACGGCGGCACAAGTAGCCACGTCGGTCCCGGGGAATTCATTATCAGGGAGGGAGCAACTGTCAGGGTAGCGGCGAAAACGGGGATATGGAGCTGGTACCGGGAAATAAGCCGACAGACCAACCGTCAGCCGGGCATTTGATGGGCGATTCACTAACAATCTAAATAAGTCATTCGTATGAAAACAGTATTCATTACAGGCGGTTCTACCGGTATCGGTGCCGCTTCGGTTAAGAAATTCATCCAACAGGGATGGAACGTGGGGTTTATGGACATCAATGAGGAGGCGGCTCGCGAACGGATGGAAGAGATAAACCGTCCGGAACAATTGATTTTTGTGCCGGGCGACACTCGGAACCGTGCAGACATCCATCGTGCCGTCGAAGAAACCGTGAAGAGGTTCGGCCGGCTGGACAGCGTGGTGGCCAACGCGGGCATCCATCGCTGCAACACGTTGCTGGACATTTCAGACGAGGAGCTGGACTTGATGATCCAGACCAATATCTACGGTACGGTGAACACGCTCCGCGAGGCGGTGCCGCACATCATTCGTGCGGGAGGAGGGACGGTGGTTATCAACGCTTCGGACCAGTGGTTCGTTGGTAAGGCGCATAGTTTCGGCTACGGGCTGACCAAAGGTGCGCTGGGACAAATCACCCGAAGTCTCTCCATAGACCTTGGCCCGAAGAACATCCGTGTCAACGCCGTGTGCGCGGGGACCATCCACACGCCTTTGGTGGACAATCTGTTCGAGAAGTTTGCTCAAGAGAATCATTGCAGCATTGACGACTATTGGCGCGAGGAGAACGCCCTGTATGCAAGAGGTTCCGCGGGACGTCCGGAGGAGGTGGCGGAAATGGTGTACTTCCTGGCTTCCGATGCGTCAAGTTTCTGCACGGGAGGGCATTATCTGGTAGACGGAGGTCTGGTGGCACATTGATTCTGTTGCAAATTTCAAAAGGGACTGTCTAATAAGTTAGTCTTTTAATAACTACCTCCCCTAACCCCTCCTTGCACAGGAGGGGAAACCGCTTGGTAAGCAACTCTCCCCTGTGTAAGGGGGAGTTGGAGGGGTAGCTTGTTGATAGGAATAAGACTTGTTAGACACTCCCTTTGTTTTCCTCCTATTCGATGAATCTTGTTATTTAACCGACTTCACTTCGCCCAGCTTTTCACCCATCAGGATGTGTTGCCATGCGTTGTCTCCATCCTTCGGAGAGGTCAGGCGAAAGTCCGCATCTTTCTAGAATACCAGCACGAAATCCGAACCACCGAACAGGAAATAGCCCAGTTCATCGCCTTTTTTAACCCGATCACCGACTTGTAGTCCTTCCGTGAAGTTGACAGAAGCCACTTGCGACATACCGATCGGCATCACGGCCACCAATCCATGTGCGTCAGTTTCGATGATAGCCAGTCCGCGCGTTTCGATGCTTTGCCAACCCGGAACGGAACAATCTACGACATATTGCTTCAAATCAGGCTCCCAAGTGATTTTTCCACCCAAAGCGTCATCTCCCGGAATGATGCGAAGTTCGCAGATAACACCCGATAACGGGAAGTGATAGCGGTGGTAGTCATTGGCATTGAGGAAAGCGTGATAGAACGTACCTCCGGCAAAGGCATCGCAATAAGGGCTGTCCGGGCCGATAAGGTTGCGTACGGAATTGAACACGCGGGATTTTACCGCGATCTTTTCATCCGTGATGATGTAGGATTCGTCATCAATCTTCCAAACTCCCTGCGGGATACAATCGGCTGGAGAGGCCACGATGGAATTATCTTCCGGCGAGGTGATAGGCCGTTGGTCGGGAGAGGCTAAGCGACGGCAGAAAAAGTCGTTGAATGAATGCCAGTTCGACGGGTCTTCATACCATCCATTGGTCATGCCTAGTTCTTCTTGCTGCATCATCAGTTCCTCGTATTCCTTGTTCCAGGATTCCGGTGACGAGAGGAAGCTTCCCCACGACTTGCAGTAATCTACCAGCCAGCTGCGGTAAGGTTCCACGTATTGCACAGAATTCGTAAACAGCGTTTCGCCTTCCAACGCCTCCAGCGGCATGCAGTTGATGAAATAGCAATAGCACAGAGCCTGATACATTCGCCCGAAGATACTGGGCTGCCCGGGACAGAAAATGACATCCCACGGCATGGCGGTCTGCGAATGGTCGATGAAGTTATAGTATTCTTCCAGCGATTGTGCCGGGTTGGTGGAGGAGTCAGGATTGATTTTCTTGCCTTTCTCGATGGCTTCCGTGAGGAGTAACTTGATACGTTCGTCGCTCTTCACCAAATCGACCAGCTTTTGTGTGGTAGGGCTGTACTGTTTCTCTTCCTTAGCCTTATCTTGGCACGACAGGAGGATCATAAGCAAGAATGCCGATAATAGCATTCTTAACGAGTTGTTCATTAAGTTTCTCATATGCTAATATGTATATTTTAATTATGATGTGTGCAAATTTATATATAAATCACAATTTACACCAATAATCCTGCAACCTTTCCGTGAAGTTGACCGAAATAATGCTTTTTACACGATTGCACTATAATAGTGCAAAAAGAAAATGAAAATGCACTTTAGTAGTGCGAAATTTGTTTTTTTTGCAAAAAACGTGATCGTGATGGACAAGTTATTGAATTGCGGTTGAGACAGGTTATAAACCAAACGCTGGAGAACGATATTCCGATGTATGCCAATATGAATGTAGCGACCGGAAGAAAGTTGAAGCAATTACTCGCGATAATATCTAAAAGTGCACCGTTCAAACCTAACATGACTAAAATAGCCGATATGCTATCAGCCAGCCGCAACAATATTTCGGATTATTGCCTGTATATTGAAGAGGCGGGCATGATCGCTCAGCTAAGGGATAATACAGGCGGCATTCGCGGATTAGGCAAGGTTGACAAGGTATATTTGGATAACACGAATCTTATTTATAATCTTGCTGATGGCACTTCCAATGTCGGGAATATCTGCGAGACGTTCTTCTTAAATCAAATGCGGGTTAAGCATGATGTATTTGCATCTCCTGTCGCCGATTTCTTGGTGGACGATAAAACATTCGAAGTAGGGGGTAAGAAGAAAGGACAGAAGCAGATTAAAGAGGTCGAGAACGGATATATCGTAAAGGATGATATCGAAAACGGGTATCTGAATATTATTCCGCTGTGGCAATTCGGATTAACGTATTAATGAGGTGGGTATCGGGTGGTTTTGTTTATGTCCTTTGAATTCACTATATTTGTAATAAATATTTTGGTTATAGTAATCATGAAAACGACGAAGGAATATTTACTGTTGTTGCGGACGTATAAATTGCAGTCTGCGATTCGATATGGGATTTCTCGCATCGGAATCTTTGGCTCCGTAGCTCGTGGAGAGCAACAAGAAGGGAGTGATGTAGATGTTTACGTCGAGCTTTCCTCTCCTGATTTGTTCTGTCTGGTACATATCAAGGAGGAATTACAGCAACTTTTCGGTTGTCCTGTCGATATTGTTCGCTTGCGAGATAATATGAACGAATTATTAAAACGTTCCATTATAGAAGAAGGAATTTATGCTTAAAGAAGAAATTTTGATAGACTCTTTGCGTAAGATAGAGCAGGCGATTGATCGGATTATAAAAAAATCTGCTTGTATGGATAGCTATCATTATTATTATAATACGCCATCCGGGATGGAACGTTTGGAAAGTACTTGTATGTTACTGATAGCTATAGGAGAAGGATTGAAAGGTGTAGATAAACTTACAGACAAACAATTGTTAGTACAATATCCTGAAATAGATTGGAAAGGTGCGATGGGAATTAGAGATATTATCGCTCATCATTATTTCGATTTGGATGGAGAAATCGTTTATAGTGTTGTCAAGACAAAACTTCCTGATATGTTGGTTACCATTCGTGCGATATTGAAGAAGATAGAATAGAATTTTATAAAAAAACTCCCCTCACTTTACAAACGTAACATGAGGGGAGCCTAAATGATATTTACCTACAAGACTATTTCTTCATAATCTCTCCGAAATATTTGTAGAATAACGGAATTGTCGTGATTCCATTAAAGAATTGCTCCAGTGGGTAATTCTCGTTCGGGGAGTGGATGGCATCGGAACCCAAACCAAAGCCCATCAGTACGGACTTGATTCCCAACACTTCCTCGAAAGTGGCAATGATTGGAATACTACCACCGGAACGAACCGGAACCGGTTGCTTGCCGTACACTTCCTCGTATGCCTTCTCGGCAGCCTTGTAAGCCGGCAGATCAATCGGACACACGTAAGAAGGTCCGCCATGCAGGTAATCCACTTTTACCTTCACGCAATCCGGAGCAATCGACTCGAAATACTCCTTGAACAATTTTGCAATCTTCTCATGTTTCTGGTTCGGAACCAAACGGCAACTGATCTTAGCGTAAGCCTTAGAAGGCAACACTGTCTTGGCCCCTTCTCCCGTGTAACCACCCCAGATACCACACACGTCGAACGTTGGACGAATACCTGTACGTTCGTTGGTCGTGAATCCTTCTTCGCCCTTCACTTCCTTGATGTCTAGAGATTTTTTGTAATTCTCCAAATCAAAAGGAGCCTTCGCCATCTTGGCACGCTCTTCAGCACTTACTTCCAGCACGTCATCATAGAATCCGGGGATCGTGATATGCCCTTTCTCGTCCTGCATATCGGCAATCATCTTACACAACACGTTGATCGGGTTTGCTACAGCACCTCCGAATATTCCGGAATGTAAATCGGCATTCGGACCGGTAACTTCAACCTGCCAGTAAGCCAAACCTCTCAATCCCGTAGTGATTGAAGGAATATCACGGCCAATCATACTGGTATCTGAAACCAGAATCACATCCGCTTTCAACATGTCCTTATGATCCCGGCAGAACTTCGGAAGGCTCGGAGAACCGATTTCCTCTTCTCCCTCGATCATGAACTTCACGTTACAGTTCAATTTTCCGGATTTCATTAAATATTCAAACGCTTTGGCGTGCATGAAAGCCTGACCTTTATCATCATCAGCCCCGCGAGCCCAAATCTTACCATCCTTAATAACCGGCTCGAAAGGTTTCGTGTTCCATAATTCGATCGGGTCAACCGGCATCACGTCCATGTGCCCGTACACCAACACCGTAGGAAGAGCCGGATCAATGATCTTTTCCCCGTAAGCAACTGGATTTCCTTCCGTTTCATACACTTCTGCCCGGTCCGCTCCGGCGGCTAACATGATTTTCGTCCATTGCTCGGCACAACGATACATGTCTGGCTTATGCTCAGACAATGACGAGATTGAAGGGATACGAATCAACTCGAATAACTCGTTCAAGAAACGTTCCTTGTTCTCTTCCACGTACTTTTTGATTTCTTCCATTTATTTGAAAATATATTGATTAATAAAATTAACATACTCCACATGGTAACAAGTACAAGTCCTGTAATTGTTCCAACAACATCTTTATTGGAACAAATATAATATTTTCAGATGAAGGAATCAAACAACTGTTCCACAAATTCCTTTGGCGGAACAAAATAATTTCATACTTTTGCCTGGTGTTTTCAACTAATGAATTAGATATGTCAAATCTTCCCGAAATTAAAGTTTTCGCCGGTGAGAATAGCCAATATATCGCAGAAAGTATTGCTAGTTCTCTTGGGCTGGAACTCGGTAAAAAAACGTTTACGAGATTTAGTGACGGAGAATTCGTCACGTCATTCGACGAAACGGTGAGAGGTGAGCATGTATTTATCGTGCAATCCACCTTCCCGCCCAGTGATAACCTCATGGAATTACTCTTGATGATCGATGCCGCCAAAAGAGCATCCGCTTACAAGGTAATCGCCGTAATCCCCTATTTCGGGTTTGCACGTCAAGACCGGAAAGATAAACCGCGTGTCGCTATCGGGGCAAAACTAGTGGCTAATATGCTACAAGCTGCCGGCGTTGACCGGATTATCACGATGGATTTGCATGCCGACCAGATTCAAGGATTTTTCGATGTTCCCGTGGATCACTTGTACGGTTCAACCGTCTTGATCCCTTATATCAAATCTTTAGGATTACGTGATTTCGCCATTGCCTCTCCGGATATCGGTGGAGCCAAAAGAGCAAACTCCTGGGCAAAATACTTCGATTCCGGGTTGATTATCTGCCACAAGACCCGCATCCGGGCAAACGAAGTGGCCGACATGAAAGTGATCGGGGATGTTGAGGGCAAAAACATCATCGTGGTCGATGACATGATCGACACGGCCGGAACAATCTGCAAAGCGGCCGATATGCTTATCGACAATGGAGCAGCCAGCGTACGTGCCGTGGCCACTCACGCCGTTCTTTCCGGTAAAGCATACGAAAATATCGAGAAATCAAAACTGACGGAAGTAATCTTCACCGATTCCATCCCTCAGAAACAACCTTGCTCAAAAATAAAAGTATTACCGATCGCTCCCATGTTTGCCGACACGATCCGCAACATCTACGAGCACAAATCGATCAGTGATCACTTCCTCATGTAAATTCATGTTTCGTGATATAGAAAATGGCACCCGAAAACGGGTGCCATTTTTAGATTAAATATACCTAATTTTAGGGATTGTCCCCATTTTTCATGTACTATATTTTTGTCGACCGTTAATGGATAAAATTTATTATTCGGGAAGATTAAGGAAATAAGTAACAAATAATCCAATCAAATGATGAAAAAACAAAGGATTCAACAACTATACAAAAAAGGGAAGGTGTTGATTTTATTGATGTTTTGTGGATTCTGTTGTTCTTCTTTTTCGATTTATGCGCAGGATTCAACACGCATAAATTCGAAACAAGAGCTTCGAATCCATGGAAAGGTAACAGATAAATGGAAAAATCCTTTGCCGGGGGTAACCGTGCGGGTAAAGGATGCCTTGCTTGGGGTCGCAACGGACAAAGATGGGAAGTATGTTATTGTCGTGCCGGGAAAAATAATGAAGCCCGTGTTATTATTTTCCTTTGTCGGGATGACCTCTAAAGAGGTGCCTTATTTGGGAAATAGTGAAATAAACGTAACCTTGGAGGAGGAACAAGCGAAAATAAATGAGGTGGTGGTGACGGGTATGTTTAATCGCCGGGTGGAAAGTTTTACAGGTTCGGCTACCACCTTTAAGCAAGAAGATATTTTGCGGGTGGGGAATCAAAATTTGATCAAGAGTTTGAAAAATCTGGATCCTGCATTCCAGATTATAGAAAATCTGGAATATGGTAGTGACCCGAATCGTATGCCTACAGTGCAATTGCGAGGACAGACTTCATTCCCCAATTTGCAGGGAGAGTATGAGAATAATCCGAATCAACCTTTATTTATTCTGGATGGTTTTGAGACAACCTTGGAGAAAGTGTATGATCTTGATATGAACCGGGTGGCTAGCGTTACGTTGTTGAAAGATGCGGCTGCGAAAGCAATTTACGGTTCGAAAGCCGGGAATGGAGTGGTCGTAATTGAGACGATTCGTCCAAAATCAGGAGAATTGCGGGTGTATTATTCCGGTGATTTCGGGATAGAAGCACCGGATTTAACCGGTTATGATTTGATGAATGCCGAGGAGAAGTTGGCGTATGAGGTACAGATTGGCATGTACGGGCCTTCGAGAGGATTGATCACGGCTTATGATTCATACAAGAAAGTGTATGATGATGTTGTGCGAGGGGTGGACACTTACTGGCTTTCAAAACCTCTTCGTACGGGATTCAGTAATAAGCATTCCGTGACATTAGAGGGTGGGGATGAGCGAATGCGTTACCAGTTTGGCCTGTATTACAATAATGTGGCAGGTGTGATGAAAGAATCAGATCGTAGTACATTGAATGTCAACACGACACTTTCGTATTCATATAGAAATCTTCTTTTCCGGAATACGATAGAGTTTTCTCGAAATTGGTCGAAGAATTCACCTTACGGAAGTTTTTCAGAATATACATCATTGAATCCCTATTGGGCTCCATATGACGAGGACGGGAATTTGATCAAAGAGTTCACGGTTCACAAGGGGCAAAGTGATGAGAGTATTTACGAATATCATTATTATAATCCGCTTTATAATGCTACGTTGAATACGAAAGACGAGTCCGGTTATACGGAAGTACAGGATAATTTTTCGGCAGATTGGCGTATTGACGAGGCTTTGCGTGTGATCGGGAGTTTTGGATATTCCCGCAGGGAAGGAAGTGCGGATGTTTTCTATCCGGCCAGTCACACGAAATTTATCTATTATGACAAGAACGGGATGAGCGACCGGAAAGGGCAGTATTCGAAGAGAGATGAGGCTTCGGAGCGAGTGTCTTTGCAAGCGGGAGTGAATTTCAATAAAACTTTTGGAGAACATCTGCTTTTTGCCAACGTGACTTGGAATGTGTCGACCTCGCGAGCCATGTCAACAACGGTGGTAGCGGAAGGATTCGGTAACGATTACATGGATGATATTTCTTTTGGGACAAATTACGAGAAAAATGGTAAACCGCGGGGGAGTAATAGTAAATTGCGGGAGATTGGTATTATCGGTGCTCTCAACTATTCATATGCCGATCGTTATCTTTTTGATGCCTCGCTTCGAAGAAGTGCCTCTTCTGCCTATGGAAAAGATAGTCGTTGGGGTACATTTTGGTCTCTGGGTGTGGGGTGGAACCTTCACCACGAGCGTTTTCTGGAGGCAAATGAATGGATTCGTACTCTAAAGTTGCGGGCTTCGTTGGGATACACGGGAAATCAAAACTTGGACCCTTCGCAATCTAGGGCTCGCTACAAGTATTATGACTATACGTATAGTGATAAAATCGGTGCGCAATTGGTGGCTATTCCCAATGATAAGTTACAGTGGCAGAAGAATAAGGATTACAATTTCGGGTTAGATTTATCCCTCAAGCGTTTCTTGATTCTTCGGGCGGATTACTATATTCAACGTACAGAGAATTTGCTTTCGAATATTTCAATACCTCCCTCGACGGGTTTTCGCAATTACATGGAAAACTTGGGTGTTATCGAGAATCGCGGGTACGAGATCTCTTTGCAGGTCACTCCTTGGCGCGATGAGAAGCGGGGTGCATATATTTCCTTGTCGGCCACCGGATTACATAATGATAACAAGATCAAAAAGATATATGATATTTTCAAGAATAGCAATGAGGAGCAGAATAACAATTATAAATATTTTGACGGGGGAGACGAAGATATCAGTTCTCCGGAGGTGATCAAGAAGTATATTAATCGTTTCACGAAACCGGCTACTCTATATTATGAAGGGTGTTCTATGACAGCCATTTGGGGAATGCGTTCTTTGGGTATTGATCCGGCATCGGGGAGGGAAATGTATTTAACGAAAGATGGAAAGAGCAATTACACTTGGAGTGCGGCTGATCAGGTTGTGATTGGTGATTCTTCTCCTAAATTGAGTGGGTCCTTGGGGTTGAACGCCGGGTATAAGGGGTTTAGTTTGTCCGTGTCGTGCAGCTATAAGTTGGGAGGCGACCTTTATAACCAGTCACTGATCTCTCGTGTGGAAAACGTGACCGGGTTGGAAAATCTCGACCGTCGGATACATAAGGCTTGGCAAAAGATCGGCGATGTGGCTCCTTACCGGGTAACGGTGTTCGATTCCCGGAATTCCAGTTACACGAAGCCTACCTCCCGTTTTATTCAAAAGAACAACGAGCTTTATATTTCTTCTATGAATATGGGATATGAGTTCTCGAAAGAATCATGGATCCGGCGGATTGCTTTGGATCGGTTGAAGGTTTCATTCTACATGAATGAATTGCTGCGTGTGTCGAGTGTTGATATTGAACGAGGGACATCTTATCCATTCGCCCGGAATTTTTCGTTTGAGTTACAAGCAACTTTTTAAATCATAAACAACAAGAGCATGAAAAGATTGAGTATCATAATGACGACGGTGTCCGTGTTCCTGTGCATGGCATGTGAAAACTGGTTGGACGTGAATGCTTCTTCTGAATTGGATCGTTCTGAATTGTTCAAGAGTGAGAACGGTTACGGGGAGGCATTGATCGGTGTATATGCCAAGTTGTGCGATAAATCGTTGTATGGGCGGGAACTTACTTTCGATATGGCAGATGTATTGGCGGGCTATTATAAATTAACATTAACTACCGGCAATGGCTATTGGTACCGGTATAGTTATGCCGATCCATCGAATACGAATGCAGTGAATTGGCATGAGAATTATACGGAAGATATTTGGAGTAACATGTACGCGCAGATTGCGAATTTGAATTCTCTGTTGGAGACGATAGATGCGAACAAACACGTGTTCTCGGACGACAATTATAATCTTATAAAAGGTGAGGCCTTGGGACTGCGAGGGTTTCTCCATTTTGAGTTGTTACGCTTGTTTGCGGCGGCTTATCCACTTGGCAAAGACAAGGTGTCGATTCCTTACGTGACACATTTGACGCATTCTGTAACACCGTTATTTACGCAAGAAGATGCGATTTCGGCTATGTTGTCCGATTTAACCAACGCCAAGACTCTGATGGCCAATGATCCGATCCGTTTGGGAACGACTCCGGCCTCTTGTTTGGCTTCTTTGCCTTCCGGTGAATTTTTAGCAGACGATAAGATCCCGACTTGGCACAATCGTCGTTTCCGGTTTAATTATTACGCGGCTGTGGCTACGATGGCACGGGTTTTCTTGTGGAAGGGCGACCGGGAAAACGCGTTACTTTGTGCGCAGGAGGTAATTCGTGATCAAGAGACAAAATTTCCCTGGGTACTAAAGGAGAATTTGATACATGTTGGGGATGTGAATACGGCAAATAATTTTCGAAATCAAGATCGGGCTTTTGCAACGGAACATATTTTTGCGTTGAACATTACGGATTTAAAAGATTGTATGGATGGATATATTCAGGGAGGACTTGAAGATTTTTCTACGGTTGATACTAGATTGGGAGCTTCAAGCGAGGACCGATCTGCAGTATACGAGGAGAATACGGCTGATGTGCGCTACCAGTATTGGTTCGAGCCCTACATGAATTATTTCCTGATTGCGAAATTTTACCAAAATGCGATCGTTGCCCGCTATTTTCAGGAGCGATTACCCTTGATCCGTTTGTCGGAGATGTACTACATTGCAGCAGAGTGTGCGGTTTCAACTTCGGATGGAGTGGATTATCTGGAAAAGGTGCGGATGAACCGCGGGTTGGTAAGCTTTCCATTGAATCGGTCGATGTCGCGAGAGGAACTTTTACAGGAGATTCGGAAAGAGTATCGGAAAGAGTTTTGGGGAGAGGGACAATTGTGGTTTTACTATAAGCGTAATTCGATCACCGATTTTTCGGAATACATGACGAATACCGATTTCTTTACTTTTAAGATTCCCGATGTAGAGGAATCAACGGCAGGACGGGAAAAATGATAAAAAATAGAAGACGATGAGAAATATATGGATCATAATTGCAATGCTCTTCGTGGCAGGAGCGTGCTCGAAGAGTGAGATTGAGACGTGGAGTGCTAAGCCGCGAGCAAGCTTTTACATGAGGAACGATACCGTTTCTTTTTCTTTCACGACGCAACCGGAAGGAACGACTGAAGGGGTTGTGAAGTTAGGTATTACGATAGCCGGGCGCTTGGCTGATGTTGATCGTCATATAGCTATCAAAGGATTGGGGGGAAGTCCTTCGAATCCGGGTTCGCGATATGAGATTGTGTCGGCAATTATTCCCGCGGGGAAGAAGAGGGGAGATGCTTTGATAAAAGTGTACAAAACAGATAATCTCGACATAGCGAATGATACGCTGAGTTTCGAGGTGGTAGCTTCTGAGGAATTCGAGGTCGGCGAGGAGGATCACTTGCGCAATGCCGTGATCGTGTCAAACTTGTGGACACAACCCTCTTGGTGGGATAACTATCACCTTGGAGAGTATTCCGTTAAGAAGTTGGAGATTATTTATCAGGTATTAGGCTCCACGAAGGTATTTGAGAACGTGAAGAGTTGGTATGATGATGATGTGCGAATCGCTATTTATAAATTGAATCGCTATTGCAAGGATAACAACGTGAAATATAATCCTGAAGACGAGAGTGTTATTCAATTTGAATCAGGAAGTAAATAAATAGGTTAGTTATGAGTAGATTATATATTATATTTTTAACATTGTTTCTCCTTTACGGTTGTTATGACGACAAGGGGAATTACGACTACAAGACCTTGGATAGTCTTTCTATTACGCTACCAAGTAAAACCTACTCTTGTCTTTTCGGAGAAAAATTGCAGATATCCCCGACAATCGAGACAACAATTCCCGAAACCGATTTGATTTACGAGTGGGAGTTTTACGGGAAGGATGGTGATAATTATTGGAGTCGTTATTTTCCCGTGTATAGGGGGAAAGAATTGGATTATACCTGTCTCTATAACGACACGTTGTTGCCGGGAGAGGGTACCTATTCACTACGTCTGAACGTGACACAAAATAGTACGGGACGCCACTTTTATTCGGAAACAATAAGCGTGAAACTTGACTTTCAATTAAGTCATATCGGGGCGATGATACTCCATGGTGATGGTATCTCGTCGGATATCGGGATTGTCGTGGCGGATGAATTTCAAATTGTTAAACCGGAATCTTCTGCCGCTCCGGAAGTTTACCCACATTTTTATTCGAATGCCAATGCTGGTGAAAAAATCGATGGGCGTGGACAATGGATCATTCAGAACTGCACGAAGAGTTCTTATAGATATCCTGAGAACATCTTCGTGATCGCTGTCACGGATAAAGAGGCTGTTCTGGCCCATAGCAAAAGCCTTTTGAATAACGGGAGTTGGAATGATTTGTTTAATGGCGGTTTAAATCAAGGGAAACCGGAGAATGTGGTGATCAACAGCATGTCGTTTATGGCCTTCGATGGCGGGGACGTGTTTAAAAAAACGTCGACAGAAGTGTTGTTCGCCGTGCCTTTGTATGCAGCTGCTGATCATGAATATGATTTTGATCCTCGTATTTTGCCTTTTTCTCATCACACGTACAGGGATATCCTTCGGGCCCTGTTATTTGACCGGGCAAAACGTGGTTTCGTCGCTGTCATTGGAAGTGCCGGGTTAAATAGTTTTAATAAGTTTCTAGCCTTGGATGCTACCGTTGGAGCAGGGAGTGTAAATGCTCCATTCAATCCCGGAGACATGAAAGCAGATCTGGTTCACATGGATCTCGGAGGATTGGGAGACCACGTACTTGCCGTGATGAAGAATGATGACGGCGAGTATTTCATGGTAGAGATGGATGTTTCGGTGAAGACTGCTCCGGAGACACCTAAATTCAAATATGACCTGATGCATGTAGAAGATGTAAAGAATAATCGTGTGATTGATTGGGCATTTGGGAGTACTTTTATGAACATGTGTTATTTTGCAACACCGGAAGGAGTGTATCGATTCACGGTAGATAACGGCAAAACTATTCAGCCCGAACCCTTGATGACGGCAAATAATGCCAAAGTCCAGTTTGATGGTAATATTACCATGATGAAAATATTGAAACCGGATATTTTCTCTGGGAACAATAATGATGTGTACTATAAGTCTAACGTGGAGATGGTGGTCGGCACGTATGGAGGAACTTCCGGTTCAGGAATTCTTTATAGTATAGAGTTGGATCCTTTGTCCGGGAGAGTGTTGTCGGTTCAGGAATATACAGGGTTTGACGAAATATACGATGTAAATATAAAAGGTTATTGATAACAAATTTAAATTATTGTCATTTTTCGGTACTCCCCTCATTTTACGTTTGTAAGGTGGGGGAGCTTGTAAAAGGATCATTAGTATTGTCTGGAATCCATGGATTGGAATACGTGGAAGCGAGTTTTACGTCCACCGCCTTCGATGGAGAATTGTTCCGTGTGTTGAGAACCGTTTCGGGCATTCAAGCGAAGCGTGAGATTATTTGTTCCGTTGGATAATGGCAGGCGGGTGTAGGAGATGGAATAAGGTAGTGTTTGCCAGTTGCGGGTATCTGCTTTTTCGGTAAGGCTGTTAGCAATGCCGACAGCAAAGCCTAGCCATTCGTTTTGCTTGCGGGCGGAATACTCCAGTCCTTTTTTGGCAGCCACCCGGAGAAGGGAATTTGAAAATTCCCGTACCATTCGATCCCGTAAGGTTTTAAACGCGATTTCATTGATATTTTCGGCAAGTTCCAGCGGGTACGAGTGACTCCCTGTCACGAGAGTTCCCGTGGCGTAAAGCGGGGGACGTTCCATGTATTTAGGGAAGGCAACACGTAGGGTTTGCAGGTCGGCAATACTTTGCTTCTCGTTATCGCTGTATCTTGAGCCGAAAAAGAATGGGAACGAGAGTCCGAGAGCTTCATTGTGAAATACAACAGCTCCGTCTCCTCTTTTTTGCTTGACAAAGTTTACGCTCCATTCTGCTTTCACGGGGCCCATACCGTTCAGCCAGAAGAACACGAGTTGTCCGTTAGCAGGCGTTGGGGTATGTGTGTATGTCGTGTTGAACTCTTTCTCGTATTGTTTCAATTCTGCCATGAAACCGCAATTATAGGCGGTACGCATCAAATCCTGCTTTAGCTGTTCCGGGGCCTTCACGCCGAAGTTTTTGATGTAGTCGGACTGGTAGATCTCGTAAGCATTTCGGTAAGCGATGAAAGCATTGTTGTAATCCCCCGTGGCATCGTAGATCAGTCCCATTAATAAATGGGCGAAAGCATCTCGTTGATACCGGTTTTTGTTATCGGGATACTTGTCATTTAACCGGTTGAGTTTGATATTGATTTTGCGGACTTCGACCAAGGCGCCTTCCATGTCATTCAAGTCGATATAATTCAAGGCTTTGTAGAAGTTAATCATGATAACTTCGAAATCTTCCGGTCGATAAGGGCGTGCTTCCGGGTTGGTAATCAAGGCTGCCGCTTCGGCTCCGACGTTACTGTGATACTCGTCGATCAGGTTTTCGGCTGTCTCGAAATATTGATTACTGTGGGTGGGATTGCCAAGCATGAATTCCACGTATCCTTTGTTGAGATAATAGAGAATACGGTTTTTGCCCGTGGCTTGTTTTTTATCTTTGTCAAGCAGTTTATTGGCTTTCTCGAAATTTCCCATGTTGACGGCTGCTTGGAAATCAGCCGTTCGCTGGTACCAGGTGGCACATCCGGAGAAGAGAAAAACGAGAAGAACAATTAAAAATTGAACGTTGAAAATGGAGAATGAATGATTTACCTTCTCCAATTCTCCTTCTTCGGGAAGGGGAGATGTGATGAGTGAGCACTCTTTCCCTTTATTAAGGGGTGTTGGAGAAGGTAACGATATTTTCATCCGTTGGAATGATTACAGTATTCGGTCACTGATTTGTTTTTTGATCTTCTTGTCTCCCATCCAGACAACCTCGTTGGTCTCGATATTCGTGAGTTGCAGGTCGATCTGGTAAGTTACGACTTTTTGTTTCTTGTATGCATCGACAATGCTATTGATTGTTCCTTGCAAGATAAAATCGGCACCCAGTTCTTTCCCCCACTTTTTGGTGGTTTCCGGTGACGCGTAATCTTGTTGTTCGGCTCTTTCTTTTCGAAGTTCATTCCGTTTTTCTCCGGCAACGACCAAACGGATGTTACCATCCCGGATAATTGCTTTCTCGATGTCTTTGATAAAAGTCTCAGAGTTGATGTGTTCATGACTTTTGTTTTCCACCAGTCCGACTACCACCACCGGGCGTTTGTCGTTTGCTTTCGTGTATCTGGGAAGCCAGGCAGAGGTAAGCACGTCTCCGATCATTTCCTCGGAAACAAGCCGCGAGTCACTATCATTCCAGCGTCCGCTAAGGTCGATGGTTTCATTCGGGTCTACCCGTGTGATTTTTCGATTAGCACATCCGTTAATCAAAGCAATGGTCAACACAACAAGTGTTCCGATAAATATTCTTCTCATATTCCGTTGTTTTAAGTTTTTATTCAATTTCCACGATCACATTGTGTGCTCTTGTAAAAGTTTATAACAATAATTTTACCAAATATACGTATTACTCGGTTTTGTGGATGTTAATTAGATTTAAAATTGATGAGACGCCCGATCATTATGCCAGAATGTGATGTGATTCGTTGTAGGTAGTCGGGAAGTGTTTCCGTCGTAATGGACACTTTTTTATCGGATACCGAGGCATGAAGCAGGTATACTTGTCCCTCATTTTCAATGGCAATGCCCACGTGAGCCGTGTCGAGCCCTTTTTTCTTCGTGGTGATCAGTATAATGTCCCCGGTTTTGATTTGTCCCGCGAAAGGAAGCACTTTTTCTTTCGGGATATAGTAATACGCTCTGCCGTTAATTGCCTTTTCGATATCAATTATTTTTGTTACGAGGGTGGAATCCTGTATTAGGGCCGGGTATTTTTTCCAGTTTTGAGAGATAAATGATACTTTATTGGGAAAAGGAATACCCCCTTTTTCTTTCGTGATATCTTCCAATATATTTCGGCAGGTCATCTCGTATAACCAGTCGGAAGAGTAGTGTAGACGTGACGTGTAATCGACTATTTCCCCGTTCCGGTATCGAATTTCCTGCAAATTCTTTTGGAATTGAGGAATACTTTCTTCTTCGTACTTATCTAGTCGTGCCAGGGCAATGACGTTGTCGACGAAAGTCACGCAATCAAATTCTTGTAGATCGACAACCAGTTCCTCTTGGGGATTGATGTCCAAAGTTCCTCCTGCGTAAGGCGTTTCGAGAAAATAGCGTCCGATGGCGACTACTTTTTCGTTGAGCGGAAGTTTGTTGATTTCCTTTTGATTGGCGTATTCGAAAAAATGTTTTAACAAAGTTTGATCTTTCTGATGCACGGAATCAACGGGAGAGCAAGCAAAAGCTCCGAATGAAAAGGTGATCAGGAATAGAAAGACTAAATTCTTCATAGCAACCGGTGTTTGCGAATAAAAAATGAGGAGTCGTGTTACCGACATCCTCATCTCTCTTGTGTTGTGTTTATATATTATTTGCCTGCGGCCGAAAATTGTTCAAGGAAACGGATGTCGTTCTCGAAAAAGAGGCGTATATCCTTAATGCCGTATTTTAGCATGGTGATACGTTCGATACCCATACCGAGTGCAAACCCGGTATATTTTTCCTTGTCTATACCATTTAGTTCCAAAACATTGGGGTCAACCATTCCACACCCGAGAATTTCCAACCATCCGGTTCCCTTACACACGTTGCAACCTTTTCCATGACATAGGGTACAGGAAACGTCCATCTCTGCCGATGGCTCCGTGAAAGGGAAGTATGACGGACGGAGACGAATTTGCGTGTCCGGTCCGAAAAGTTCTTTCGCGAAATAGGTAAGTGTTTGCTTTAAATCGGCGAATGAAACATTCTCATCGATGTAAAGAGCCTCAATCTGATGGAAAATACAATGTGCCCGGGCCGAAATTGCTTCGTTACGGAACACTCTTCCGGGAGTAACCAAGCGAATCGGGGGACGGTGAGCTTCCATATCTCGCACTTGCACGGATGAAGTATGCGTGTGTAGCACGATGTCCGGATTCTTGCTGATAAAGAACGTATCCTGCATGTCACGAGCCGGGTGTTCTTCCGGGAAGTTCAACGCGGAAAAGTTATGCCAGTCATCCTCGATTTCCGGTCCTTCGGAAATGGTGAATCCAAGTTTATTGAAGATTGCCAGAATTTCATTTTTCACGATAGCTAACGGGTGACGGGTTCCCAATTTTAAGGGATCTCCCGGCATCGTCAAGTCTATGCCGCTTACATCTTCTTCCGCGTTAGAAAGTAACTCTTTCAACTCGTTGATTTTTGCCAAAGCCGTGTTCTTCAATTCATTTAATTCTTGTCCCATGGCTTTTTTCTGATCCGCGGGTACGGTTTTAAAATCATCAAAGAGAGCAGCGATAGTTCCTTTTTTGCTTAAATGCTTGATTCTGAACTGTTCTACTTCTTCTAGGCTCTTTGCCTGGAAGCCGGCTATTTCAGCACTGAGTTGTTTTATCTTGTCTAACATCTTCTCAAAATTTGAAATCTTTGGTGGACAAAGTTAATAAAAAGTCTTGTAATCTTCCATTTTAATGGACAAGATTTTCCCCGGAGTGGTTATACTTTCCGGTTTTTTAGTTTCTTGTATAGGTAATCAACAAATTTGTCTTTCTGTTTTTTCGCCGTGGGGTATAACAGACAGCCGACCACGCCCCCGAGGACATCGGCAAACAGGTCCCACCAATCTCCACCCCGGTTGAAGTATTTGAATTGCAGGACTTCGATAAGTCCCCCGTATATAAAACTGAAGCTGATGGTGATCATGTAAATCTTCCGTAAAGATAGTTGGGTTTGGTAACGGAGTTCGCTACACAGGAAAATTGACATGATGAAAAACATCCCGAAATGCACAACTTTATCAAGATGAGGGATATTCAGTTTCGGGTCAGGAATCGAATCTGATGGAATGGCGCATAAGAAAAAGATTACTCCTGCCCAGATAATATTTCTCCCTAGTAAGGAGTATTTGCGTGGTATCATGTTACTCTATTATTTTTACACTGATTATTCTTACGTCTTTGAACGGACGATCCTGTCTATCCGTGGGTAGAGCGGCAATTTTATCCAGAACATCGAAGCCTTCGATGAGTTCTCCGAAAACCGTGTACTCTTTATCCAAGTGGTGAACTCCGCCTAACGTGGTGTATGCCTTTCTTTTTTCATCATCCATGTAGAGTTTGTCCGTGTTGTTTTCCCATTCGAAATTGATGTCCGATTTGATCTTTTCCGCAATAGCCCGGAATTCAGGTACTTTCTTTTGCGCCCTCAAGGTGTCAAGAATAGCTTTTTTTTCCGGTGTATAATACTTTTTCTGGATGGCTTTTTTAATGGGGACGTTTATTGATTTCTCGATTTTGTCCAGTTCTTCCGGCGTGTATTTTTTACCGACCACGAAATAGAATTGTGCAATATCCGATTCTTTGAAGACATTTACCCGGTCCGGTTGGCGAGGAGCGGCTAGGGCTCCTTTCTTGTGATAATGGTGAGGCTTGATCTCCGCGTCGATCGTGACGCCTTTACCGTAGCCGATGGCTTGTCCGGCAATGGCATTTCGACTGTCTGAAGAACCTCCTTGTATCACGAAATTTTTAACAACACGATAAAATAATGTCCCGTTATAATGGCCGGATTTTGCCAGCCGGATGAAATTATCCCGGTGCAAGGGGGTATCGTTGTATAGTTTTGCTTTTAAGTTTCCCATGTTGGTTTCGATTAAAACAACATGCTCTTTCTCCTGACTTCTTGACATCAAGGGAAGTAGGGCGAACGTTAGGGATAAAAGTGAGAGCGTTAAAAGTTTATGATACATGGTGTGATTCTTATTTATGATTTGACGATTTTGTTTACGAGATATTTTACCGGGAAACGCGAGGCCAGATAACCGATGGTGATCACCGTGACCATGATAATCAGAATATCCGATGCGATGACTTTTACCGGGTACGCGCTGACAATGTAGCTCCCGTTGCCGAGTGTAATAAACCCGTAATATTCTTGTAACAAGCATAATATAGTACCTAGAACCAGTCCGATCAAAGCCCCGAGTCCGGTAATCAAGTTACCTTCCAACGTGAAAATCGAGGTTATTTTTTCTTTGCTCATCCCGAGAGCCTGGTAAATCCCGATATCTTCTTTTTTGTCAATGATGAGCATTGATACAGAACCGATAATATTGAAGGATGCGATTAACAGGATGAATAGCAGGATTAGGAAGACTGCCAGTTTCTCCGATTTCATCATGGCATAAAAGGATCGGTTCAAGTCATATTTATCCTCCACTTTGTACGTCGGTTGTAATTGCACGGATAGCTCTTTTTTTAATGACTCCGTTTGGTCCGGGTCTTTTAGCTTTATCTCTATTTTAGAGATTTGTCCCGGAACTCCGAATAGCTCCCTTGCTGTTTCTATTCCGGTGATCACGTATTTACCGTCAATATCCTGTTGTGCCGAGAATATTCCGAGAGGATATATTTGTTGGCTGTTTAGTGCAGAACTTGATGCGGAGGAAGCTTTTCGATCCGGGTAGTAGAACGTGACGGGGGAGAGGCTGCCCAATCTGATTTTTAAAGCTGCGGCAATACCGTAGCCCATGACTACGGCTGGTTTACCGTCTTTTTCGAGAGAGTAAATACCACCAACAATGGAAGGGCGTATATTTACGTGTTCGGCATAAGTCGAATCGACTCCTTTTACAACTACCGGAACTAGCTTGTCCCCGAATTTCACGAGAGAATTTTCTTCCACGACGGGATCGCAGGAAGAGATTTCCGGCATACGAGTTAGTCGATGAATTAGAATCGTGTCGGTCGTAATGAATTTCCCTTTTGCCGGGGCAATCGTAAGGTCCGGGGTGAAACAGTCGGTAGCTTCCGTGAGGAGCGTGTCGATTCCGTTGAACACGGAGAGTACGACAATAAGAGCCGTAGTGCCAATTGCGACACCGACCATGCTGATGATGGAAATGATGTTTATGGCATTCTGTTTCTTTTTTGAAAACAGGTATCTCCGTGCAATGAATATCGACAGATTCATCGTGGACGCGGGTTATTGTTTCAACAGAGAATCGATTTTATCGATGTAATCGAGGCTATCGTCCACGAAAAATTTGAGCTCCGGGATGATTCGTGTTTGTTTGCCAATCTTCTTTCCAAGGATAAAACGAATGCTTTTGTTTTTTTCCGTCAAGCTCTCCAGAACCTTTTCCGTCAAGCTCGATGGGAATATACTAAGGTAAACTCTGGCATACGACATATCCGGGCTAACTCGCACTGCTGTAACGGATAACATGGCGCCTGCGGTGAATTCTTTACACTCTTTCTGAAACATTTCGCTTAGGTCCCGTTGGATTAAGCGACCAACTTTATTTTGTCTAATTGAGTCCATATCTGAAGAAAAATATTTTATGCGATAAAATTTTTTACAAATATAGTGATTATAATTGATACTTTTATTATCTTTGCCCTCGCAAAACAGGAACGAGATGTAGCGCAGTTGGTAGCGCGCCACGTTCGGGACGTGGAGGCCGCTGGTTCAAGTCCAGTCATCTCGACAAAAAATAGACGCTCTGATCATCAGAGCGTCTTTTTTTATTAACTCGCATAACACTTTCTGAGTGCTCCACCTATTTTTGCACGTGAGCCCTTTTTACATCTGAATTGATTGAAAAATACTTATTGCAAACATGAATTTTAGATGTTTAATTTTTTGATCGTTACCGATGATATTCCATTTTAATGATTTTTTAAATTTTGTTTCCATTTCAAAGAATCTATCAGCAGAAAATTTAGATAACACGGGATTCTTCTTGGCAAATGAAAATTCCATTTCGATAATATTCCCGCTTTTATCTAGAACAACCCAAATCCCAAATGTTCCTCTTACCGTTTTTAGTTGATCTAGTTCTTGTGGTGTGAAAGAGTTTTTAAATATCTTCATGAGATATTCAAAATTAAATTTTGGTTCACTATTTACCCCGTACTCTTCTGGGACCTGTTTACCATCATCAAAATACATACTAGGAATGGTATCCTTGTTTTGAATATTTCTCATTTTAATTGCGCTTAATATGAATACCCGTTCATAACTAGCGTTTTTACCTCTAAGAGTATCCTTGGGAAATGATCGTGCGTTTAAGTTTAAGACAATTGCTGTCAATATTAATGTTAATAATGTTACTTTCATGATATTCATTTTTTCATTTAATTTTTATGTTAGATTTTTAACGGTCTAGCACAACAATTTGAGAAATAAGCATTTAGCTGATTATTTGAGAAATAGCGATAACGAATTGGCAACCGTACGATTTTCAATCGTTATGCTGTCAAATAACTCAATGTAAATTTAATTAATTTATAAGATATACCAAAGTGTACGTTAAAAAAAGACGGGCAGCACAAAGGCAACCCGTCTTAAAGTTCTTCCGATAGGATTCGTGATTATTTACTCAATATTCTCGAAATAATCGTTCCAAGAACTACTCTTATAAGTATCTATATATGCGGTCGGCACCGTCAGACGAGACATCTGATTAGTGGGGAATGCTCCATCATTCAGTGTCGGCGGAGTAGTCGCCCGACATTCCACGAAGCGCAAGTTGTTACAACTACTAAATGCCCATGATTTTATTTCCGTTAAAGACGCGGGCAACGTAATGGATGTGAACGGGCATCCACTGAACGCATAGTTCCCAATCGTTTCCAAATCATATGGGAATGCAACTTCTTTCAAGTTCTCGCATGTGTAGAAAGCCCAGTCCGGTATGTCTTTGATTTGCGTTCTGCTCATATTTATCTGCTTTAATGCGGTGTTATAAAAGCAATTCTTTCCTATTTCTGTCAAACCGTCAGGTAGAATGTTTTGCCCGTAATCGGGAAAGGTGCAGTAGGTTAACGACGTACAGCAATAAAAAACACCTTCTTTCATTGCCGTTATGCCATCATGCAGATAGACCTCCCTTAATCCATGACAAGAAGCGAACAAGTCTTTCGACAGTACGGTAACCCCTTTGGGAATGGTAATGTGGTCCAAGGAGGGGCAGGATGAGAATGCTCCTTCTCCAATAGACGTAATGCCATCGTGCAGATATATCCGCTCCAGGTTCTCACAGAGAGTGAAACACCAGTTAGGAATTTCCTTTACCGTTGCCGGAATACGGATTTCTACAATGTCGCTATTGTAGAACGTACTTTGGTACAAGGAGGTCAAGCCGTCAGGAATAGTGAAAGATGTCAAAGGTGTACCCTCCAATATCCAACCTCCAAGCGTTGTAACTGTAGAGGGAACATTCAATTTGTTCAAGGCCTTACACATGGCGAAGGCACAATTGTGGATAGTCTTCAGTCCTTCCGGCAGGATTACCTCTCTCAGCGTTGTGTTGTCGCTGAGCCCCATGCTGCTGTAAAAAGCCAAAGCCCTATACGGCAATTCTGTCAACGTGGTAGCCGAAAGGTCGAGCACTTCCAAAGTCGAAGCCATATTATTCCGGATATACGCAAAATCGTCTTCAGCCATATCACCTTTCCATGCCAAACGTTTAACGGTATTGTCCGTTATATCCGATTGGCTTTCCGCAACCGTACCATCGAAATACTTAATCAACCGGGAAGCGGTAACTTCCGTTCCGTTTGCAGCCACGAGAGCCACGCGCAACAAATAAGTGTCGGCAAGGCGAGTATTCTCCGTTCCCTTTATCGTAACTTTTGCGCTCCCTTCTACCAGTACGCCGTCTGTTCCGAATGTGGGTTTCGTTACGGTAACATTCCACCGGCTTTCGGAGCTTCGTGCCTGCACGTCTGCTCCGTTTGTTGCGGTTACGGTCGCTATGATGGAACGATAATCGCTTTCTTTGAGAGTGGCGGGGAGAACAAGTGTCAATTCATTATCGGAGGGCGAAGCGTAGAACACTTCGTCGCTCTCGAAAGCGATGGAGAAAGCGGCATATCTCGGCAGTTTGATTTTGGTTACACCGTCGGCAAGCGTCAATTCTACGTAAGCTTCGTTCGAGTTGTCGATACTGCTGAACATGGAATCCCCTTTATCACCTTGTGCTCCGGTGTCGCCTTTCTCTCCGGTGGCCTTTACCCCTGTTGAAACCCAAGTTGTGCCGTTATCGGTCGAGATTTCCCATTCGTTTGTATCTGTGTTGATGCGAACTTGCGGAGTGATAGCGTCCTCACCTTTGTCCCCCTTGTCGCCTTTCTCTCCGGTTACGGGTATTTTGTTTCCATTGTCAAGCAGCCACTCGCCATTCAGCGTCCAGTAGCATTTCCCGTCTGTGTCCTGCTTTACGCTGATAACGGGCGTTGTTCCGTTATCGCCCTTTTCTCCGTGCTTGATGGTTATATTACCGCTTTTGAGGAATGAAATGACGTAGCCCGTTCCATCATCAAGAGGTGTCACTGCTGTAACATAATCCTTGTCTTCAAGGGCTTCGACAAGGCTTTTCAATGATTGGATGTCCGTGTTGACGGATTTTTGCCATTCCTCAAGGGTTTTTACCCGATTTTTAAGGTTCTCAATGTCGCCTCTGAGTTCTGAATTGTCGTAATCATCCCAACAAGAGGACAACCCGAACATGCAAGCACACATAATAGAGCACGCAATCCATGCCTTACGGATGGTTCCCGTCTCGATAAATTTCTTTTTCATACTGATGAAAAGTGTCTTTCCAGTTCCTCAAAGACCTTTAAAAACACCGAAAGCGTGGAACTGCAATGCCACGTCTTAGTTTGAAGGTCGTAGGAAACCCGTATACAGATGTAGTAATAGCAGTCCACGCTATAGCGTAAGAACCACCATGCAAATCCTTGTATATACTCTTCTGAAAATTTCCTACGTTTTCAAACTACAAGATAGGCATAACGCTTCTTTTTTAATCTAATATGTCCTTTGAGAGGACCTTTCCTCTTCATTTGCAAAATTAGCTAAAAAAATTGAAAAGGCTCTGAACTTTTCCGTTTTTTCCATCTGCTGATAAAATATTCGGTACATTCTATAGCTGAAATCTGCTTTCTTGTCATCAGTCTTGTCGGTGGTGAACCTTCGCTTGTATTCCTTCCGATAGAGTTCGCCCTCTGTAGGCTTGACGATATGCAAAACCGATGATTTGGAAATTCAACGCTTTCATGACGGCATGGTTGATTCTCTGCGTTTCGCACTGCCTTTCGTCACGTAGAATTTTGCCCAAATTTATTTTCTCGCTATCTGTTTATTTTACATTCGAGCTGATTCCGAAATACTTATGGCTAACAAAAATTTTAGATGTTTTATTTTCTTATCATTATTATCAATATCCCATTTTAATAATTTTTTAAATTTTGTTTCCAGTTCGAAGAATCTATCGGCAGAAAATTGAGATAACACGGGATTTTTCTTCGAGAATGTGAATTCTATTTCAATTATATTTCCATTTTTATCAAGAACAACCAATAATCCCAATATTCCTCTTTCTGTTTTTAGTTGATCTTGCTCCTGTGGAGTCAGAAAGTCTTTAAACACCTCCATAGGATATTTAGAATTGAATTTTGGTTCACTTGTCGGCCAGTATTCTTCTGACACTTGTTTACCATCATCAAAATACACAAAACTAGAGGTGTCCTTGTTTTGGATGTTTCTCATTTTAATCGCGCTTAATATGAATTCCCGATGATAACTAGCGTTCTTCCCTCTAAGAGTATCCTTGGGGAACGACCGTGCACTTGAACTTAGTGCAATAATTGTCAATATTAATGTTAATAATGTTGTTTTCATGTTATGCGGATTCAACTCGGCAATGCAACTTTTCATTTTGGACGAATCAAATTGTAATTTTTCCCATGGTCTCCTTTTAATCTTCCCTTGAACATTTTTCCCGCGATGGTAATAAAACATGTCCGGTGGGTACTAATTTTAGAATGAATCTACCATGGATATGTGGGTTATCTCCTCGTAATAGTGAGTTCTCGTGTTTCCAGCATCCTGTTAAGTAGTCATACACGTCATCAGATATTTTCAGTTCTTTTGCCGTGAAATCCCATGATAGCGAATCCTTGTATCGTAAATGACGTGTCATGCGTTGGTGTGCTTTCATGTAAGCCGTTTCTTGTTGGTCGATCACTCCTGGTTTATTTAAATCTCCTTCACAAGTTATAAATGCAGAATCTGCATATAATTGCTCGTAATATGTCCTTTGGCGTGCTGATGGCGTGCAATTTATTACAAGCCCGACACACAAGTAAGCTATAAATCTCCTTTTGAGGAGAAAACATGTATAATTTCTTTTCATCTACTTTTCTTTAACATGACATTTGATAAACACGGTTTTTAAGGGAGTTGTAGGGTCGTTTGTTACTAGGCGGATTTCTTGCCAGAACGAACCGGCTAATCCCTCTGGGGTAAATTTAGCGTGTAACGTGGAGGATTTCCCTGGTGCAATTATAGTATCATTGAGTTCAGTCATTACACATGAACATGTTACTTCTACTTTTCTCACGATTAAATTCGAATACCCATCATTTCGAATTTCCACGTCAAATGCAACAGGAACCTGCTTACCTTGATCAAACTGGAACGTGATGGAATCTTGGTTTAATATTCCGCGTGGAGCTTTATCCGGTAATACGTTTTCAAAATTATCTACTACGATACCGCTAACTTTTATTCCGGTCATCAGAATCTCGCCGTCACATTTGAGATATTCGGCATAAAGAAATTCTCCATATGGATTATCATGTTGTGGTGAGAATGTCACTAATAAAGAATCCACGTGTCCTCCCGGTAGGATGAACGTTTGTGTTGCTGGCACATGCTTTTTACCTTTGTGGTATGTTACCTTTAAACCGGTATTTTCCTCTGGATTTTCCATAATGGATAGGGAAACCGGTTTTTGAGTCGGGTTAAAAATGCGTATCCATTTTTCTTGAACTTCGTTCATTTGTACTACTCCTAATTCCAACCATTCCTCGCTTAATAACAAACGTCCGATCGGGACTGTACATGTTGCCCTGTAATCTGCTTTTTCCTCGCATCCGGAAAAAAGCATGTACAACAACACTATGCCTATCATGATCATTTTTTTATGAGAGGGAAATGCTCGTTCGTTCATAAATACATCATTTAGGTTAGACAATAACTCCTGAATTACAAATCTAAATAAAATGTTTTAATTGAAAAAAAGAATTGCAAATCATTATCACTAGCAGATCACTTCCGGTTACAAGATTTTTAGTATGCTTATAAATCCTTGATAAAACGCTATTCCGTATAGCGTTTTAATAGGGTTTTAATAGCGTTCTAATAGCGTTTTACACGGTAGTGATCCGGATGTAATCATGTGTTTATTTTCATTTCGTGCATTAAATCGGACTTAATGCCGGATGATTTCACACGGAAACCTTTTCTACTTCTTTCCGAATTCTAGTGTGGTTTACTTGTTTTCATGCTCCAACTCTTCCATCACCTCGTGTCAAGCCGGTTCGAGGCGGGTTCCCGGGCTCAAAACGCTGAAGGAGGGAGGGGGTTAATTTGCTGTAAATTCGTATATAAATTCCTTATTTTTTTTCGTACCTTGCGTTGTAATTTTGTGATATGATAGATATTCAAGTTAAGTTGCATGATCGCTACTCCTTGGAATGTAAGGTCGGTTATTATGTCGATCGGGACAAGGGAGAGAACGAGTTCAGAATGAACACGTGGTTTTTCGTACCTCATAGTTTGGATATTAATGCCTCGACTTATCCCAAGGATGCTTTTTACCGGGATCTGAAATCCAACGTGCGTTTGATTACCCCGATCTACACCTTGGAGGAGATCGCGCGGGGAGAATGGACGCCTTTTGTTTTCCTGGAGGATGCGTTCCTGCATTTGGTGGCGGATGGGACGAGGGAGGCGTTGGGCTTTTACGAATACCAGATTAAGATGTTTACTTCCATCTTTAAAAGCGCCCTTCGGGGGATGGCGGGAGAGACGATTCATCACGAGGTGGAAAGTGGTGAACGGGGAGAGATGGTCGATCGGTATGTTGAATACGTGCGATTGATCGTGAAACGATACCGGGATTTGAAGGCTATTGTTGACAAGCCGGGGATTCCCCGGGAGGCGTTGAATTATTTCTCTTTCGGGGATGAGTATCTTTCTAACCTGGTGGAGTTTCATACGTTCAAATTGCTGGACGGATTGAAGACAACTGATTCGAGGTGTTATGACCGGGAGGTGAAATCATTGTTGTCGTTGGTACGTTCGGAGATTGATTATAAGAAACAGAACGGTTATCTCGTGGCCGACCCGAAGAGTAAGGACCGGAATCGGACGGTGATCTATCGGCGGGGAATGCTGAAAAAATACGCGGAGAGCGATTTGTTCTTGAAGGCATCGAAAAAGAGAGACGGGGTGCTAGTGGAGCAGATATATTATAGTATCGCGGCAGGGCTTTCGATGATATTTGCCACGGTGGTAGCTTTTTCATTTCAGAAGAAGTACGGGAATTTCACGATGCCGTTGTTCGTGGCTTTGGTGGTGAGCTATATGCTGAAGGACCGGATCAAGGAGTTGATGCGTTTTTATTTTGCTCACCGGTTGGGGAAGAATTATTTTGACCGGAAGACAACGATCAGTATGAACGAGAGAGTGGTCGGGTGGATCAAGGACGGGGTGGACTTTATCTCGGAAAGGAAAGTCCCGGAGGAGGTTATCGAGCGAAGGGCCCGGCCGGATCTGTTGGAGGCGGATAATCGGAATGGCGGGGAGAAAATTATTCTTTACCGGAAATGGGTACAGCTCAACCCGGAGGCGCTCGACGAATATAGTCAGTACGATATTGCCGGGGTGAACGAGATCTTGCGTTTTAACGTGGGGAGTTTCGTGCAGAAGATGGACGAGCGGGACTACGAGCTGTATGTGCCGAAGGGCGAGTCGGATTACGGTCCGATCAGGGGAGATAAGATATATTATCTTAATTTCCTGATACAATTGCAACACGGGGAACAGGTCGAGTACAAGCGTTACCGTTTGGTGATCGATCGGGACGGCATTCAGGAGATCCAGAGGATGTGAGGTTATTTAACGGGATTGTAATTCTGCCTGGCGTATCCCGAGAGCGTGAAATCCAATGGCTAAAATCGTGAAATCCTAGGCGATAAAGTATATAATATTGAAAATATGTTGTAGCTTTGCGGGACAATCAATCTTAATGAGCTTATAGAATAGAAATGAGAAAATGGAGTATTGACGATTCAGCAGAACTGTACAATATTAACGGTTGGGGGCTGAACTATTTTTCGATTAACGAGAAGGGACACGTTACTGTAACACCGAAAGTCGGGGGACCGAGAATTGACATCAAGGAATTGATGGAGGAACTCCAGGTGCGGGATGTATCGGCTCCCGTGTTGTTAAGGTTCCCGGACATCCTTGATAACCGGATCGAGAAAATCTCTAGTTGTTTTCAAACAGCGGCGACGGAATATGGTTACACGGGTAAAAATTTTATCATTTATCCGATTAAAGTGAACCAGATGCGCCCCGTGGTGGAAGAGATTGTCAGTCACGGGACCAAGTATAATATTGGTCTTGAAGCAGGTTCTAAACCGGAATTGCACGCGGTGTTGTCGATTGATATTGACGACGACGCGATGATTATCTGTAACGGTTACAAGGACGAGAATTATATCGAGTTGGCTCTTTTGGCCCAGAAAATGGGACGAAATATATACTTGGTTGTCGAGAAGTTGGTTGAATTGAGAAATATCGCGAAGATCTCCAAACGCTTGAAAATTCGCCCGAATATAGGCATCCGTATTAAGTTGGCCAGTTCCGGGAGTGGGAAGTGGGAAGAGTCGGGAGGAGATGTCAGCAAGTTCGGGGTGAATTCGAGCGAGTTGCTGGAAGCCATGGATATTCTGGAGAAGAATAAGATGACGGATTGTTTGAAGTTGATCCATTTCCATATCGGTAGCCAGGTGACCAATATACGTCGCATCAAGACGGCGTTGAAAGAGGCTTCCCAGTTCTACGTGCAATTGAAAAATTTAGGGTACAATATACGTTTCGTGGATATCGGCGGGGGATTAGGCGTGGATTATGACGGGACACGCTCGGCCACGAGTGGAAACAGCATGAACTACTCGATTCAAGAGTACGTGAATGATGCCGTGTCCGCGCTGGTGGATGCCTGCGAGAAGAATAACCTGGAGCAGCCGAATATTATCACCGAGTCGGGACGTTCTCTGACGGCACATCACTCCGTGTTGATTTTCGAGGCGCTTGCCAGTACAAGTCTGCCCGCTTTCGATGAAAACGAGGAGATCGACGAGAATGCTCACGAGCTGGTGAAGGAGTTGTATGATTTGTGGGAGAACCTGAATCAGCCCCGGTTGATCGAGACTTGGCACGATGCCATGCAGATCCGGGAAGATGCTCTCGGTTTGTTTAACCTTGGTTTGATCGACTTGTTTACCCGTGCCCAGGTGGAGCGGTTGTTCTGGTCGGTGGCCAGAGACGTGTATGACATGGCCGTGGCCACGAAGCATGCCCCGGACGAGTTGAAGAAGATTTCCAAGATGTTGCCGGATAAATATTTCTGTAATTTCTCGTTATTCCAGTCTTTGCCTGATTCATGGGCGATCGACCAGATATTCCCGATCATACCGATTTCCCGTTTGAACGAGCAGCCGACGAAATCGGCAACAATTCAGGATATTACCTGTGATTCTGACGGGAAGATCGATAATTTTATCTCGACGCGCAATTTCTCGTACCATCTTCCGGTACACGAGTTGAATGGCAAGGAGCCGTATTACCTGGGCGTGTTCCTCGTGGGTGCCTACCAGGAGATTCTTGGTGACTTGCACAACCTGTTCGGTGACACGAATGCCGTCCATATCAAGGTGAAAGGCGATGATTACGTGATCGATAAGGTGATCGAGGGAGAGACGGTGGCCGACGTGTTGGAGTACGTGCAGTTTATGCCGAAGAGGATGGCCCGCACGGTGGAAGTGTGGGTAACTTCTTCCGTGAAAAAGGGAATTATCTCGGCTGAAGAAGGACGTGAGTTCCTGTCCAATTATCGTTCCGGACTGTACGGGTATACCTATTTGGAATAATTCGATAGTTAATAATAAAATTGGAAGGTCGTGCCGAATGTGTTAAATGTCAATCGAGCACGATCTTTTTTTGTAAACACGCTATCGTGTAAATGTTAATTCCGATTTTGTTTTATCAGACAATCAGTGTGTTGGTAAAAATTCGTATTTTAACACTATTAAAATGCATGCAAGTGTTTGCAGGTAAAGAAAGATTTGTTAGTTTGGCATCGCTGAAAGAAAAAAGCCTCGTGCTGTCACAGCAGGAGGCAACCAATAACAAATTTATGAAAAAAAATTGAAGTCTTTTCTTGAAATCCGGTACAAAGGTATCGGCTTTTCTTTATATACAAAAAAATGAGTAGTTAAATTTCTGTTATATCGATTAATTTTCGATATACACTTTATATACGAGAACCGAGAGACAAAGGTTTGGATTGGCTCACGTGAAAAATTCTTTTTATGATGATAATCGACCGAATTCTTAGGCTATAAAACAAAGGTAGTATGTTGGCAATGATTATTTCAACAACTTTCTCTCTCCATTATCGCCGTTTTGCAGTACGCTCATCTGATGAATGGCTATCTGATTGAGTTTTAAAAGACGCTCTCCCTGCGGCATGCCCTGTTCGATGAACACAGCATTGAGGTTTTCCATGTTTGACAGACATATAAGTTCGTTGATGGCGGCATAATCCCGGATATTGCCTTTCAGGTCGGGATTGGCTTCACGCCATTGCTTTGCAGTCATGCCGAACATCGCCACATTCAACACGTCGGCTTCGTTGGCATAGATGATGCTTGCCTGCGCCCGAGTAACTTCTGCCGGGATAAGGTTTTGTTTTATGGCATCGGTATGTATGCGGTAGTTGATTTTCGACAGTTCACGCTTTGCCGACCAGCCGAGCAGTCTTTGTTCTTCGTTCTTCAGCCGCTGAAACTCTTCTATAAGATACAACTTAAAAGGCACACTGATTGCAGAACCGAATTCAAACGCAATATCCTTATGAGCGTATGTTCCTCCATAACGTCCTTTTTTCACAACGATACCAATGGCATTGGTACTTTCTATCCATTCGGATGCACTCAGTACGAAAGACGGCAGCCCCGCACTTTTCCTAAAGTGGTCGAATTCGACCACTTTAAAACCAGGATTATGAATAACCTCCCATGTGCCAAGAAATTCAATTGTATAGCGACCTCTTATCCAGTTCTTAATCACGTCTGCCGCTCTGCTGTCACCCTCTTTGGCAGAAGCCATGTCGGTAAGAGAGATATAATCCTGCTCTTCAAGATTGAGAACTGTAATCGGTGTATTTTGAACGATAATTTTCGCCATCGGGTCTATGCTTTGGTTTTCAGTCGTAAAGGTAGCTATAATTCACGAGATGATCTTCTTTCCAATGAATAATTTACAACGGATGGAAAGCAAAAATACGATAACGGACATTGTTTTTTTCAGGAATTGTTATGCCTTTTATCAGAAAGAGTTATTTGACAGCATAACACCGCAAATCGCTGAAATTCGCACGGTCGCCAAATCATTACCTCTGTTTCTCAAACGCTCTGCTAAAATTTATTCTTCAAATGGTTGTGTTAAGCCGTTGAAAATTTAAAATAAAAATGGTCCGCGCTGTCTCAGCGGGGACCCAAAATACCAATAACAAATTTATGAAAAAAAATCGAAGTCTCTTTTGAATTCCGATACAAAGGTATCGGTTTTTCATCGTAACCTTGTCACTTATCTATTAAGTTTCGGTTACACTATGATTACATTCAAAATATATGCCTATATACGGCACATGAACGTAAAGGTTTCATAATTAATCAAAATTAATTCTTAATTGCAAGGGACCGTGGGAGGTTAGTTCATCGAAAGGATTTGATACAGAGAGTCCTAGAAGACGTATTCTAAATTGTGTAAGTTCTAAATCTTTGAGTAATTTTTTGGCCAGGGGAAGAATATCCTGTTTCGTTCGTAACTCGTGTGGCATAGTGATACTGCGTGTCTTTTGGGTGAAATCGTGGAATCTGATTTTCAAGGTTAGTGTATGCCCTTTGAAATCAGACTTTTCCAGCCGGAGAATTAATTCCGTTGTCACGTGGTACAGTTCTATGATGACAGCGATATAGTTTGTCAAGTCGTTCTCGAAGGTACTTTCACAGCCTACGGATTTACGGATTCTCTCGGGGGTAACTACCCTGAGATCGATGCCATTGGCAAAATCGTGATACAAGGTGCCGGCTTTCCCGAAGTTACGGATAAGGAAAGCCAGCGTGCATTTCTTGAGGTCTGCCCCCGTGTGTATGCCTAGCGAGTGCATTTTGCGGGCTGTGATTTTACCGATACCCCAGAATGCCTCGATCGGGAGTTTGGAGATAAAGGCGGGGGCCCGGTCAGGGTGGATGGTGTAAAGCCCATCGGGTTTCTTGTAATCAGATGCAATCTTAGCCAGGAATTTATTGTAAGAGACCCCGGCAGAGGCCACGAGTCCTAGTTTTTCTTTGATTTCATTCTTGATTTCTTTGGCGATATCTACGGCCAGCGGGATGTTTTTTTTGTTCTCGGTCACGTCCAGGAAGGCTTCGTCCAGTGCCAGGGGTTCGATGATGTCCGTGTATTCGTGGAATATTTCGTGAATTTGCATGGATATCGATTTGTAGTATTCCATGTGGGAACTGGCGAAAATGAGGTCGGGACAGAGTTGTTTGGCTTTCATGGACGACATGGCAGAGTGTATGCCATAACGGCGTGCCTCGTAGCTGGCGGCTGCCACGACCCCGCGTTTCTCCGGACGCCCCACGACAAGCGGTTTTCCCCTGTATTCCGGGTGATCCCGTTGTTCGATAGAGGCGTAGAACGCGTCCATGTCGATATGAATGATCTTTCTGTTTTCCATCTCCCGTTTCAATGAGTAAATATACAACTTTCTCCTGAATTCTGATGGTGTATGTTGGGGGGATTCATGTAGAGAAGATGGGGAAATTCTCCTCAGCTTAAATGTGGAGATATTCCGCGGAGGGAGGGGTGGGGGAATATAAAGAGGGAAGTGAAAGCTTCCCTCTTTATAGTGATTATTTTTGGAATAGTTTGTTCCAGTTCTTGTATTCTCTCTCTTTCCAAGGTCCGTTGTGGTAAACGTAGCTTGCGATAGCGGGAATAACGGTGGTTCCTTCGGCGTAAACCATTTGTTCGTAGGTAACGTCAACTTTACCCCAAGAGCAAGCCTCTTTCAGGGTTGAAGAGGAGCAAGCCCCGTCGCGAACGTCGGCCACGGTGATCTGGATGGCGTATTTGTGCATTGGCACGTCGAATCCTAGGATTTCAGCACATACAACGGTGTCTTGCGCGAAGTTTTTCGGGGTTCCACCACCTACCATGAACAATCCGGTCGTGCCTGCTTTGATCTTGATTTGGGTCAATTCGATGAAGTCTTTTACGGAGTCGATAGACACGTGTTTGTCGGGGTGTTCCCATTGGTGTTTACCGATACCGAAGCCCGCGCTACAATCGGAGAAGGCCGGGCAGAAGATGGGCACTCCGCATTCATAACAGGTTTGAATCAGGCTGTCTTTCTTCACAGCGTGTCCTTCGTGTAACCATTTACCGATTTCCCAGATAAATTCACGTGAAGAATAAGGACGCGGTTCCAAGTTGTTGGCGATCTCGTAAGTCGTGTGGTCGCAAGCCTGTAATTCCTCTTCGTCGATGAACGTATCGTAAATACGGTCGATGTAAAGTTCTCTTAATTGCATGTCAGGCACGTCTTGGTGTCCCTTGTAGTGTTTGTAGCCAAGGGCTTCGAACAAGTCCATGTCGATGATGGACGCACCGGTAGAAACTACCACGTCAACCATTTTGTTACGAACCATGTCCACGTAAACCTGCATACATCCGGCAGCACTGGTACTTCCGGCAATGGTAAGAATATTAGTACACTCTTTCTCTCCAACCATCATCATCAGGATGTCGGTTGCTCTGGCCGTGTCGCGAGAGGTGAATGACATACCGCGCATCGCGTCGATCAGTTGGGTTGAGTCATACGACTTGATGTCGATGTGTTTGATAGTGTCTTTTAATAAATCTTTCTTTTCCATTTTATTTATCTTAAAAATATAAGGTACAATTATGAGGACCTTATTGACTCAATTTCTCGGTTTTAGATTTCTTGATTTTGGAGATTTTAGATTCCGGCCGCACAAGGCTAAGGCTTTAATCTTCAATCATAAATCGTCAATTATTTGATTGGTTTTGATACTTGATACTCAATATTTGATAGATCAATTTGCTAGCCAAGAAATCAGATGATTTATTGATATCGTTGGGGCAAAGCTCTACCACGTCCAAGCCAACGATGTTGTGACGCTCGTTGATCAATTTGAGGAAGTTCAGTACTTCTCTGTAATAGAGTCCGTCAGGTTCCGGAGTTCCTGTTGCCGGAACAATAGCCGGGTCGAAAACGTCCAAATCGATCGTGATGTACACGTTGTCGTGTAATTTTTGCGATACCATGTACATCCAGTTGTTGCCTTCCTTGGCATCATGCAAATCGTGAGCGTAGAAAATGCGATCCGGCATGATGTTTTCTTTTTCTTCGATGGCTGAACTTCTGATTCCTACCTGAGCCACGGTTGCCACTTCTTTGGCTCGTGCCATGACGCAAGCGTGGTTGTGGGTAGATCCCTCGTATTCGCTACGCATGTCGGAGTGTGCATCCAGTTGTAAAACAGAGAATTTGTCATAGTGTTTGGCAAATGCTCGGAATGCACCGATGCTGACGGAATGTTCTCCTCCCAGAATAACCGGGAATTTCTTGTCGGTTAATATTTTGTCTACTTGTTTTTCAACTTCTTGAGACATGGCTTCCGGAGATGAGGCTTCTGTCACCGGTTCCAGGGTCGCGATACCGTGGGTATATACTTCGGAATCCGTTTCAATATCGTAGAGTTCCATGTTTGCCGATGCTTCCAGAATCGCATCCGGACCTTTATCTGCTCCCTTCAACCATGTGCTTGTTCCATCATAGGGTACAGGCAATACTACAATCTCGGCAGTTTCGTATGCCGTAAACTCGCTCTCGAGTCCTCCATAATTTTTGTTTTCCATATCTAATTGGGTCTATAGTATTTATAAACACCTTTCTTTATAAAAAGGTTTGCAAAACTAGCGAATATAATTGAGAATTGAAAATTGAAATTTGAAAATGAAAACCGATCATTTCCGGTTGTAAGTTTGGTGATTAACGATCTGTTTCATCGCTTCCATCGTGTCTGTTTTATTGATGTTCGTGATCTCCCGGTTGCGCATAATCCATTTCCCGTTCACCATGCTGAAACGGATGTTTTTACTGTTGGAAGCGTAAACGAGGGCTGAATATTCGTCATATACGGGAATCATGTTGCTGGCATCGGCATGGACGACGATCAGGTCGGCCCGTTTACCGACTTCCAGAGAACCCGTCAGGTGGTGAATGCCGAGGGCTTTTGCCCCGTTGATCGTGGCCATGCGTAATGCCGTGCGGGCATTGACGGCCTCCGGGTTGTAACGGGTGCCTTTAGGGAGGAGGGCGGCAAAGCGCATCTCTTCCACCATGTCGAGGGTGTTGTTGCTTGCCGTGCCGTCAGTTCCAATGCCGACGTTGATGCCGGCTTTCAGGTAAGCGTCAGTGTCAGCGATTCCGCTGGCAAGTTTTAGATTGCTTTTCGGGCAATGGGCTACCGAGGTTCGGGTGCGGGCGTATAATTCGATCTCTTTCGGGGTCAGCCAAACGGAATGGGCGGCCACGACATTCTTGTCCAACAGCCCGATTGAGTAAAGGTATTCAGCCGGAGCCATACCGGTTTGAGCCGTGAGGTCTTCCACTTCTTTACGGGTTTCGGCCACGTGGATGTGGAGTGGAATATTGTATTTTTCGGAGAGGACTTTGGCTTTTTGAAGCGTCTCTTTGGAACAGGTATAGGGTGAATGGGCGCAGATGGCAGGGTGAATCAAGCTGTCACCGTACCATTGTTGGGCGAGCGATTCGCCGCGAGCAATTCCTTCATCCACCGAGTGGAAACTGGGTGTCGGGAAGTCAATCAGGGATTCTCCCACGACGGCTCGGATTCCCGCTTTTTTAGCTTCGGAGGCGATGATGTCTTCAAAGAAATACATGTCGTTGAAACACGTGGTCCCCGATTTGATCATTTCGATAAAAGCGAACCGGGAGGCAACGGCCACGTTCTCCGGGGTCACCATGCGTGCCTCTGCCGGGAAAATATGTTCGTTCAGCCACGTGTGGAGTGGAAGGTCATCGGCATACCCGCGTAGCATGGTCATCGGCACGTGGGTATGCGTGTTGATAAACCCGGGCATCACGATCATGCCTTCTGCATCAAAATATTCGGCATCGGGGATTTGAATTTTACCTTCACCGATCTCTTTGATTTGATTATCTTCTATCCGGATAGAACCGTTTTTGATCAACTCCATGCGTTCGTTCATGGTGATGATGCAAGCGTTAAATATAATTGTCGTTGCCATATTCTTGTTTTTGTGCCAAAGTTAGTGATATTTCCGGTTTCAAGGGACGATTGACTGTTTTATCCCGATGGATATTTTCTAATAATAAAACGAATAAATCATTGGTTGTATGTAATTCTATAAATCACTTTGTTCCCAAACGAAGAGAGTAGTTTATTACTTCATCATATATTTCCGTAAAATAACAATCGCCTCCCGGCGTTTGTTGTAGACTGTTTGGAGGGCGAGGCCCAGCTTCGTGGCGATCTCTTCGGGTTTCCAACCTTCGAGGTACATGCGGATGACCGTGGCGTAATCGACGGGTAGGAATTTGAGCGATTCGTACAAGGTATGGTATAGTTCCACTTGCTCGATGTCGTCTGTAAATTCTTTTTCGACTTTACACTCCAATTCGAAGCGTTGTTGATATCCTTGATGCTTGATTTTGTTCTTGTAGGCATTTTTCAGGGCGATAAAGCAGAATGTTTTGATGTAAAGGATGGATGGGAATTGGACGGATTCCCGAAGCCATATATCGGTGAAAATGTCTTGGATAACGTCTTCTGCCGGAAGATTCAGAGGGTCGAAGAGACGGGTGGCATATAGGTATAATTCTCTATATATCATTCGATAAACGATACTGAATGCGTTCGGGTTACGGCGGTTAAAAGATTTCAAAAGGATCGTATCGTTCTGTTTTGACATACATCCAATATCGGTTTGTTTTATGCAAATGTAAGTCTTTTTTTATAAAAAGCGGTATAAATGACAAATTTTCTCCTGTCGCATCAACGTGCCACAGGAGAAAACTTTTACTATCTGTTATGTTCCATACGGTTTTACCGCCCGCCGGGTCTTCCCGGGCCACCGCCTCCCGGCATGCCGCCTCCTCCCGGGCCACTGCTGCTACCGATGGTGGTCACGACACTGTTTGACGTGAAAGTTCCCACTTGTGAACCGCCCGACCATGTTCCGCCTCCGTACCATCCGTTCCATGCGTCTGTATTGTCGCTGAGTGAACCGCCAGAGGAAAGGGTATAAGAGGCTCCCGAAGCGATGTCGGGTGTGCTGAAGAAGAATGCCGCACCGTTCATTGTACGGGGAAATTCGAATGTCAGGACCGGTGTTCCCGAACTGTTCAGTACGCAAATCTTCGTTCCCTTGGTTGCGGACACGCCGTTATAGACCACCGACCGTTGCGTGCTGGAGGTAGAAGGATTGGACTGCAAGGTTCCGCCCATGCTGATTACCGTTCCGCCGTTAATCTTGAAACTGTTACTGTCGTCACAGTCTATGCCGCTCTCCGGTGCGGATGTTCCCACGCCGATGACCAGTCCCCCGGAAATGACTAGCGAACCGTTGGAGTCGATACCGTCGTTATTGCTTGCGTAGGCATAAACCTTTCCGCCGGTGATGTTGATGGCCGAAGCGGCGTTAATGGCATCGTCATAGGCATACGAGTAGATCTCTCCACCACTGATGGTAAGTGTCGCCTTGCTCTCCAGTCCTTCGGAACCATCGCTTGCTCCTGTCACGGAGATATTCAGTTTGCCACCGCTTATGGTAATGTTGCCGTCGGCTTTCACGCCCTTGGGCGAGGAGGTCAGGTTTGACGAGTAGGTGTACTTGCCGCCCGTGGTCGTCACGGTGGTCTCGCCGCCCGATACGCGGATCTCTCCATCGGCATTGATTCCCTTGCCGCCCGTACCGGTACTTTTTAGGGTGTGTGTGCCCCCGGAAATGATGACACTACCATCTGTCTTGATGCAGGCAGACGAGGAGGTGTCTTTTTCGTCTTCATCGTAAGTGGCGTTACCGGAGGTATTTAGCAGGAGTTTTCCTCCGACAATTTCTGCATCGAGATCCGTCTTGATGCCTTTACCTGCCGTGGACGATACGTTGGCATAAATCAGACCTCCGGCGATGTACACGCCGATGCCGTCATCCTGGTCGCCCTTGACGTGGATGGCGTTCTTGGCGGCTCCCGTCACGGCGATTGTCACTCCGGGACGCGTGTAGAAGTAACCGTCGGTGACGATGCCGTGCTTGTAGTTGCCTTTTACCTCCAGCACGCCCGTACCGCTGAAAATCAGGTTACCCTCGCTAAAGAAACACCCCTTGCGATCCTCGCTTGCCGAACTTCCCCCGTTGAGATAACGGGGCTCCTCCGAATAGGTCGCCGCGTCAGTCAGGCGGTTGGTCGTGCCTTCCGTCAGATGTACGAACGCACGCTTCTTGCATTGGTCATTGATGGCGGGACCCTTGCTCGAAGTCAGTTCCACGCCCGAAAGCGTGAGCTTAAACTTCTTCTCCCCGTAGATTTTCAACTGTCCGTCATCGCTCTTTCCGGAAACCACGATCTCCACGTTCTTCACCGAATGGGTTAGCATGTCGATGGTGACATAGGCGCCATCCGTGTAGTATTCCACGGAGGTATCGGAAGTAGTCACCGTGGCCGAACTTCCTGAATAGGTGACCGTGACGGTCACGGCTTTGCTGCCCCCGAACCCGTTCGCTTCCCAATAAATATCTTCATTTGTGCCGACAATATCCATTGCCGCATCATCGGCTTTCTGCCCGTCCCATCCTGTTATGATGGGGTCGAAATCCGGAGCATCGCCGTCGTCGCTGCCATTACCGCCACCCGGTAATTCTTCGGGTGTCATCTCCTGTTCTTCGAATCCGTTGTCTCCCGTGCAGGACAGTATTCCCGTCCCGAGGGCAAGCGTGAGGACTACCGTCACAAGTACGCTCATTCTTTTCATACAATATCTCATAATCATATGTATTTAACTAGACACAAAGATAAAGAGCTTCGATATACACGATAAAATATTTTCTGCCAACGGGGCTTTATTGTCGACAAAACGCCACGGAATGCTCTCCGTCTTATCCTGTCCCGTGCGTTTGGCAGAGAAAAACGGACGTTTGGTAGATTTGTTTTGGGTCTTCAGCAATTTCATTCTACCTTCGTATCAGAAAATTTAAATATAAATGTAAGGAGCATGAAAGTTTTCAATACCCGTTCATACGTGTGGCTCATCTATGCCATTCTATGGGGAATGGTGTGGGCATATCCCGTGCTCACGACCCTGGTGATTGCCGTGAGAGGAGGAACGACCCTTTCTTGGAACAGCGTTCTTCACGGCTGGGCGGGCATACTTCCCTTCTTCCTGCTCTTTCTGCTCCATCGCTTGCCGGTACACTTCTTGTTCATGCGCCACCGTGTACGAGTTTATATACTTTCTGTAGTCGGGGGGCTCTGTCTCTTCGGCTTTTTCCGCTACTATTCGGGCGAGGAGAAGTCTCGTGTATTGCATATGCAGGAACCTTGTATGTTACCCCGTGAACAACCACTTGGACGAGAGCCCGTTCCGGGTAAGAACGACATGGCGTACGAGGAGGGCTTAGTAGGTGGAAGGCCGGAACTCTCCGGTCCGCGACCTCCCCGTTCTGTCGGATACGGACCGGTTCCCGAAGGACTGCCCAAGCCCCTGTTGTTGGATCTCGTGATTGCCGTACTGATGCTGGGGTTCGATTTGGCCATCGCTCTCCTTTTCCGTTATCAAAAAGAACAGGAGAAGGCTCATAGACTGGAAACCGAACACCTGCGGTACGAATTGGAACACCTTAAGGCGCAACTCAACCCGCATTTCTTCATGAATATGCTTAACAACATACACGGAATGGTGGAGTTGGATCCAGCCAAGGCGCAGGTGATGATCATGGAGTTGTCGAAACTCATGCGTTACGTGCTCTACGAAGGGGCGAAACCCCGCACCACGCTATCCGAGGAGACGGGGTTCATTGCCAACTACGTGGAACTGATGCGGAAACGCTATCCGAGCCGGAAGGTACACATCAGCCTCGAACTGCCCGAGGAGAACCGGGAGCGTGTGCTTCTTCCACCCTTGCTGTTCATCAGCATTATCGAGAATGCTTTCAAGCACGGCATAAGCTACCAGAACCCCTCTTTCGTGGAGATACGCCTCTTCATGGAGGAGAAGATGCTCCACCTCCACTGCACGAACAGCATCCACAAGCATCCGCCAAAAGAAGGTTGTGCGGGAGGCGTGGGGCTTGTCAACCTCCGGCAGCGGTTGCAGTTGCTCTATGGCGATCGTTTCACGTTGGACATCACTGAAAAGGACGGAAAAACTTATCAAGTAAAACTGATTATCCCTTGCGAATATGATACAGATACGATGTATGGCTGTTGATGACGAGCCGATAGCACTCGAAAAGTTGGAGAACTATATCCGTAGAATACCGTTTCTTGAACTCGTGGCTTTGTGCGAAAGTCCCGTGGAGGCGGTGCAAATTATGATGGAACAACGGGTGGATGCCCTATTCGTGGACATCAATATGCCCGACCTGAACGGCATGGAGATGGTTTCCTCCCTGCCTGACCCTCCGATGGTGGTCTTTACCACCGCCTACGCGGAATACGCAGCGGAGAGCTACCGGATTCCTGCCGTGGACTACCTGCTGAAACCCTTTGATTTCACCGATTTCCAGCGTGCGGCAGGCAGATTGCTGAAACAGGCGAAGCTTTTCAACGACACGGCAACCGCGTCTGACGAAGACTACTTGTTGGTCAAAGATGGATACAAGTATGTCAATATTTGCATAGCCGACATTCTCTACATACAAGGTATGAGGGATTACGTGAAGATATACACCGAGGGAAAGAAGTCGGTCATCGTCAATACTTCAATGACCCAGATAAAAGAGAAACTCCCGGCCTGTTTCCTGCAGGTGCATCGCTCTTGGATTGTCAACATCAAAAAGGTAAAGGAGATAGAACGCATGCGCATTGTTATCGGAGAGGAGAGAATACCGGTAGGCGATAGTTACAGGCAGCAGTTTATGGAGTTTCTGCGACTGCATTCCTTAGACAAGTAGATCATAGGAGGTGCGTGTATATTTGTTATTTTTCAAAAAATAAATCACTTTTCTACGGTAGTTTTTCCTATTTCGGTTTATATATGTATAAAAGCATAGCAATGAAAATGGAAAAAGATATAGAAAAGTTATTGGATGGGGTAAAGATTCCCTCGGATGAAGAAGTGGAGGCCGCGGGGATGCGCTTTGATCGTCGGATACGTCGCCTGAGAATGCGTCGTCGCGTGATACGGGTAACGGGTTCTGTGGCAGCAGTGTTGTGTTGCGGGTTCGTGTTTGCCTTCTTGTGGATGAATAGAGGGACAAAAGAAAATATCGGCGTGGCGGAAATGCCCCGTGTTCTCAAAGCGGATCATCAGATTGTTGTGCCTACATTGATTTTGGCAGATGGCAATAAGTTGAACTTGAAAGAGAGGAAAGCGGATTCTACCGTGGGGAAATCGAATATCCGGATTACAGACAATCGGGTGATCTACGATACCATGCCTGCCGTGCGGGAGATCGTGTACAACAGGTTGATCATCCCTACCGGGTTTACCTATAACATCACCCTTGCCGATGGGACGGAGGTGACGCTGAATGCCGGGAGTAGCTTGAAATACCCGGAAACATTTGTCGGCAAACGTCGGGAAGTGGAATTGTCGGGTGAAGCCTATTTTAACGTGGCCCGTTCAGATGTTCCTTTCGAAATCAGTGTTGGCGGTTCGAAAATCCGGGTGTATGGCACCCGTTTCAACGTGAAAGAACGAGCACGAAAAGCCATTGAAACCGTACTGGTCGAAGGGAAGATCGGTTTTAAATCCCCTGGTCACAAGGAAGTCCGGGTCAGTCCCGGGGAATTAGTCTCTTATGATATGACATCGGCAGACGTCAAGGTAAAGCCCGTGGATGTGCTGTATGCCACGGCGTGGCTGGACGGTGTGTTCCGCTATCGCGACAAGCCTTTGGACCTGGTGTTGGAGGATATTTCCACCTGGTACGGTGTCTCTTTTGAATCCCGGAAAGGGCTGGACAGAATAGAAGTTACGATGAATCTAAATAGAACGACACCGATAGACGAAGTGGTGTCGTTCCTTGAAAAAATAACAAAATGCAAATTCATAAAAGAAAGGGGGTATTACATCGTGAAGTAAACATCCTGAATCAAAAAAAATTATCCCGCCAGGCAGGATAATTTTACGCGCAATCGCTATCGAATAAAATTGAGCCTTTATCATAGCGACCATCAAACAGTAAACTAAATTTACTATTTAATAATTAGTACGACAAATTTATGCAAAAAAATCACATCGGCGGTATTCATATCGCCAAAAAAGTTGCGTTGTGCATATTCTTGGTATCCGCGACGCTAAGTGCTTTGCCAGAGAGTACTTTCGGGGCCACATCCAGTGTGTTTCAGGTCATCTCGAAGAGAGTAACGATTTCGATGAAAAATGCCACGCTGGAAACAATCCTTGCCGAAATGAATCGGCAAGCGGGTCTTGATTACGGTTTCCAAAGTAACGGGTCGGTAGATAAAAACCGGAGATTCACCCTGGAAGTAACGAATGTTACGGTGGAAGAAGCCCTCACGACATTGTTAAAAGACAGTCCTTATACTTATGTTCTGGAGAAAAATCGGGTTGTTATAATTATGCGGGAAAAGAAACCCGTGGAATTGGTCACCGTAACCGGACGGGTGGTGGATGAAAAAGGAAATCCCATTCCCGGGGCAACAGTCCTTATCCAAGGAACTACCCAAGGGGTAGCCACGGATACGGATGGAAATTACACGATCAGTATGCAGCCGACGGATGCCTTACGGGTCTCTTTTGTCGGTTATAAGACGGAAGTTATCGAATTGAAAGGGAAGAAGAAAATAAATATCCGTTTGAATCCCACGGCTGAGAACATCGAGGAGGTAACCGTGGTGGCTTTCGGTGAGCAGAAGAAGGAGAGCGTGGTATCAGCGATTACTACCGTGGATGCAAGAACATTGAAATCCTCAAGTAGCGACTTGACCACTCAATTCGCCGGAAAGATTGCCGGAATGATTGGGTGGCAGACGGGAGGTCTTCCCGGTGCTTTGACGGAAGATGAAATGAACACGAAGTTCTATATCCGGGGTATTACCTCTTTCCAGACGAATGCTAACATTGACCCGCTTATTTTGATTGATGGGGTGGAATCTTCCAAATTGGATCTTTCCCGTATGGTACCGGAGGACATCGAGACGTTCAGCGTCATGAAAGACGCTTCGGCAACAGCCATGTACGGAGCCCGCGGGGCAAACGGGGTAATTCTTATAACGACTAAAAAAGGAGAAGAGGGTAATGTTTACACCTCTGTTCGTTACGAGGCGGTAATGAGCCGACCGACTAGGGAGATTGAGGTGGTTGATCCGATTACTTACATGAAAATGTATAACCGGGCATTGCTCGCTCGCGATCCGAGTGCAACACCTCAATACAGCGTGGAGCGCATTGATCGTACCGGTTCCGATCTTTATCCTTCTTGGTTATATCCTGCCAATGATTGGTACGATATCTTGTTTAAGGATTACTCGATCAACCACCGGGCGGGTTTGAATATTCGGGGTGGTTCGCGTGTGGTACAATACTATGCGTCCGTGAATTATACGCGGGATGAGGGTATGTTGAAAACCGACCGTTTGAACCAGTTCAAAGTGAACATTGAGAATAATTCCTTCTCTTTCCGTACCAACTTAAATATCGACTTGAGTGCCGGGATTCGTTTGAACATCAATACTTCCGCGAATTTTGATAAATACAGGGGCCCCAAGGCCGATGTTTCACAGGCATATTATATGGCTTTCAACGTGTCGCCGGTAGATTTTGCCGCTACTTATCCGGCTGACGATACCTATAATTGGCCGCACATTCGTTTCGGAGCCACCAATGCGGCACCGGATGCGAATCCTTACATGGAGATTCACAAGGGATATAACGATCGTCGCCGTTATTCTGCGGTAACGCGGGCGGAGTATATCCACAACCTGTCACCTATCCTCAAGGGATTGGAAATGCGGGCTTCCGTATCTTTGAATTATGTAGGATACTATTATAACGTCTATAACACCAAACCCTATAAGTATAACATAAAAGATTATAACTTCGAGACCGGCAAGCACCAATTGTTAGCGATAAGTCCGGACGGATCATCCAGAACATTGGATTTTGACGTTGGTGGAAGTAGTCAAACTTCGCAATTGAGTTACGAATTGAGGGGATTGCACGTGGCTGCCTGGGGTGAGCACCAGACCAGTTTGACGGTCGTGTTTAGCGGGCAAGAGACCACGGCATCGGACGTAAATAATTCGATTTTGAACGGTATACCCCAACGAAACTTGGGCTTGGCGATGCGCGGGACCTATGGGTTCAGGGATAAATATTTTTTAGAGGCAAGTTTCGGTTACAACGGTTCAGAGCGTTTTGCCAAGAAACATCGTTTCGGTTTTTTCCCTGCCGTGGGAGGTGCTTGGATTGCTTCGAAAGAACCTTTCCTTGCTAATAATACCGCTCATTGGCTTTCGTACTTGAAGTTCCGTCTTTCTTGGGGAGAAGTCGGGAATGACGGGATTGTTAAAAATCCGCGTTTTGTCCATCTGCCCGTCGTGTCAACAGTAAGTGTGCCGCATCCGGGAACTGCAACAAGTGCTACGGTGGAGAGAGCTGTCATAGAATCTTACCCGAATGACAAGATCACGTGGGAGATTGCCGAGCAGGTAAATTTGGGCGTGGAGACAAAATTCTTCAATGGAATCGTGGAACTCAATGCTGATATTTATCAGGAAATTCGTCACAATATCATTGACTATCGCTACACGATGCCCGAAACAACCGGGTTAGAGAAGCTGCAAATCGGTAACGTGGGTAAAACCCGTTCTCGGGGTTTGACCTTTCCGGTAAAATCCAACACGCTTTCAGTCCTGATTTTTGGATGATTTTGAATGGTACGTTTACTTACAACAAAGCGATTTATTTAGAGATTGAACAAGCAACCAACACGCCGGAATGGCAACGGAAAAAAGGCAAAGAGATCTCCCAACAAATCGGGTACATCGCCGAAGGGCTTTTCCGCGGGCAGGCGGAAATCGACAACTCGCCCAGCCAGGGAGGTACCGGAATGACGATGCCGGGAGATATCCGGTACCGCGACTTGAATGATGACGGAAAAATCGACGTGAATGATGCCGCGTATATCGGGTACCCGACCACACCCCGTGTCGTTTACGGTTTTAGCGGTTCATTCCAGTATAAAAACGTTGAGTTCAATTTTGCCTTCCAAGGATCGGGGAAACGGGCATTTTTTATGGACCCGATGCAGATCGGTCCGTTTGTGAATAATCGGTCCATGCTGAAAGCCATTTATGACGATCATTGGAGTGAGGACAATATGAAAGAACGTCCCTTCTGGCCGCGTCTCTCAACCCAAGCCATTAATATGCATAATCCGCAAGAGGGTGAATATTCTAACGCCGGCAATCCCCGGTATTCGACCTATTTTATGCGGAAATGCAGCTTCTTGCGTTGCACCGCCATTGAAGTGGGGTATAACCTCCCGAAGAATGTGCTGGATAAATTGAAAATGAAAAACGTGAAATTTTATGCCCGCGTCAATAATCCCTTCCTGATTACTAATTTTAAAGTATGGGATGTAGAGTTAGGTAGTAGTGGATTCAATTACCCCATACAACGTACTTGGTCGGCGGGGTTGAATGTCAGTTTCTAAATTTAAATACACGTAATGATGAAAAAATATTTAGTATCTATACTTTGCGGTCTTTTCCTGTTGCCCGGGTGTGATTACCTGAACATGGTGCCGGAGAAAGACATCGAAACCATCGAATCGGTTTTTGAGCAACGGACAAAAGTGGAAGGCTGGTGGATAGGGGTTTACGCAGATTTGATTTCTTTGCTCCAAAGCTCGGATAAAAACCTTGCTTTTTCTGCCTCCGACGAGTATACGCCCAGTCCTGTTTTATACACTTCCATCAATCTGCTCCCCGGCTTCCTCGTGGCAAACGGCCAGCAGATGTCACAAGATCCTTACGGGAATATATGGGCGAAAATGTATCAGTTGATTCGAAGAGCCAATGTTTTTATTGATAATGTCGACAAAACGTACAACATGACTCAAGAGGATAAGACTTGGTGGAAGGCGGACATGAAGGCCTTGAAGGCATACATCTACTTTGAATTGCTTCGTACTTACGGTCCCATTTGCTTGATTCCGCAAAATATGCCCGTGGATTTGGAGATGGAGGATTATCAATTGCCGCGGCAACCCGTGGACACCTGTTTTAAGGAGATCATTCGTCTGTTGGACGAGGCTGAACCTGATATACCGAGACATTCCCAACGTTCGGCAATCTATGGATTCACGTTTACCAAAGAGGCTCTTTATGCCTTGAAGGCCAGAGTGCTGGTTTATGCCGCCTCTCCGCTTTTCAACGGAAATATATTTTATGCCGATTTCAAGAATAAGAACGGGGAGTTGCTTTTTAATCCGACCTACGATCGGGAAAAATGGCGGATAGCGGCTGAAGCTGCCGACAAGGCGGCTGAAATTTGTGCGCAGGGAGACCGGGAGTTTCCGGCGAAAGGAAGCAGTAAGAAAACCACGCTTTTGAACCACATGGATGATATCGAGCAAAGCACCTATTCGATGTTTAGTAATAAGGAGTACCTCTTGGAGTGGAAAGGTGGAATGACAACGATATACATATATTTACTCCCGCGTTTGGTGGGTGATAATAACCATTTTGAAGCACTTGCGTTCGGTTGCCTTTCTCCTTCGATGAAGATGGTGGAGATGTATTACACGGAAAACGGGTTGCCGATAACTGCCGATGTTTATTGGAACTATGGCAACCGCTATAAATTAGGCTCGGAGAGTGCCCTTGCCTACGAGAATGTCGTTCCGTTGAATACGGACGTGGTCAGACTTCACTTGCGTCGGGAACCCCGTTTCTATGCTTCTATTGCAGGAGACCGGATGTATTGGCAGCGCGGAGTAAGCACGCAGAGTCTGGACAATAACCTACTCGTGCAAGCCCGCAAGGGAGAAGGGCCTTGGAGCTCGCAGCAGGATGTGATTGTCAGCAACGATTACCAGAACATTTGTGGCTATTGGGTGAAAAAATGGATTTATTCGTGGATTCCTACCAAGAATTACTATCAAGGCATAACGAACGAGACCATGGCGGTTATTCGTTTGGCAGAGGTATATATGATGCAGGCGGAGGCTTGGAACGAATATTTGGATGCGCCGGACGAAGAGCACGTGTACAAACCGTTGAATAAAGTACGTGTACGGGCAGGGATTCCGACGGTCGAGGATGCTTGGACGAATTACTCTTCAAATCCCGGAAAAATCAAGACAAAAGAGGGTATGCGGGAGATCATACGCCAAGAGTATAACATCGAGTTCGCTTTTGAAGGGCATCGTTATTGGAATGTTCGTCGTTGGATGATCGCCCAAACGGAGATGAACGGGAAATCATACGGCTGGAATGTTCTCGGCTCAACGGCAACGACATTCTATAATGACGAAAACGGACCGATCGAGATCGGACGTAGTTTCAAATTCGTTGCCCCTCGGGATTATTTTACTCCATTCAAAGCGGAGGAAATTTTGATCTCCGGAATGAAACAAAATCCGGGATGGTAAAGGAATTTACGATTTATGATTTACGATTTATGATTGTAGATTTTGGATGTACGATTGTAAGAATTTAATTCTAAAAATAAGATGATGAAGAATTCGATATGGATTTTATTATTGATACTCGGTTTTCTGGCTTGCAACGATGATGACGTTGTTTTTAATCCGGTGACCGAGGGGTTGGAAATCAAATTTGAACCCGTGGCAGGAGGTGCGATGATGCGTTATTCGCTGCCGAATGATAGGAATATTTTTGCCATGAATGTGCGCTACAAGAACTGGCAAGGAAATGATGTGTTGAAAGTTGGCGATTACGGGGGCGATTCGCTTCTATTGGATGGTTTTACGGGGACTATGGACGTGGTGGCCCAAGTCTCTTTTGTCAATCATCGCAATGAGGAATCCGCAAAACGGGAGTATAGCTTCTCAACCCTGCCCAGTGCGCCGTGGGTATTTTTTGAGGACTTGGAGGTGAGTTCTACTTGGAATGGCTTTCAGGTCATTTATCAAACTCCCAAGGTGACAACCGGTATGGCCCATGTTTTCTATTTGGGCGAAAATCCGTTGACACACCAACCGGATACGATTCCTTTAAAGAGTTTCCCGATTCGTCAGGGAGGCGATACGCTCAAATTCGAGATGGAACGGAAAATGGATAATTACACGGTGGTTGTCCGCACGGAAGATTTTCAAGGTTTCCGGGTGAGACAGGAGATTTATCCTGATATTGATGCCTTCTTGACGGAACAATGGCCGGTGACGGCAGATGACTTTAATACGAGCAAGCTTACGGTGGTTAAAAATGCGAAAGCGAAAACCGGGGTGGAGTATTTGTTTGACGGAGATCTGAAAGGAAAAGAGCGGATGGAATTCTTCCTGTCAGAAAGAAATCCGAATCTAGGATATACCGGTCATGAAGTGTATGGAACTTTTCTGGCAGGACCCAATGCTTTTGAAAAACCGATGGTGCTTGACTTGGGAGAGCAGAAAACGCCGGCTTGGATTCGTTTGTACGCTCTTATCCCCACGCAGGCGAAGGACGCTCAGGGGGCAGCTGCTTTAGGAGATGTTTGGCTCGGATGGTACGACGATAAACTTCCTTGTAAATTGTCGGTGTATGGCAATAGCACAACGGGCAATCCGGATGCCGACGGATGGGTGTACTTGGGCAATTTGAATCAAAACCCGAAAGCCGAAACGGAAAGTGAGAAGTGGAGTTTTCCTCATATAAATAAAAATGCCTCCGGTATAGGTCTTCCGAAGACTTTAGCGGAATTTGAGGATGCAGATCCGATATATGTGGACGTTTTGTTCCCCGTGGAGGATAACGAGTACCGTTACCTGAAGATCATCGTACATGAAACATTTAGATCAAAACTCAATTCTGCGGCAAAGCCGAATCCAGACAATTATTTTACATTGCATGAGTTGGAGGTTTATATAAAAAAGAATTAAGCTATGAATATGAGAAAACATATAATTAATTTATTATTCGCGGTGGTAGCTTTCATGACGGGGTGTAGCGAGAGTTTGGAAGATACTTATAGCGATTTTGCCGGTGACGGGAAAATCCGTTACGTGGCGAAATGTTCCGATCTGGACATTACTGCGGGGTGGGAACGTTTGATTGTCACTTGGGTGAACGGTACGGATGCCACGATCGACAAGATAAAGGTGGCTTGGTTGTTCGAGGGGCAAAGAGATTCGGTGTATCTTCCCGGTACGGCAACCTCTTTCGAGTTGACGGATTTGGCGGATGGTACGTACCAGTTTTACGTGAGTGCCGTGGATAAATTCGGGAATGAGTCTTTGATAGAGGCTTATTCCGGTCGGCCTTACACGCGGGAGCACGAGTTGATGCGCTCGTTTTCGCAAGGAGTCCTCAAGTCCTATTTTTTGAAAGAGAAGATGATATTTTTCTCCGACCAGTATAACGATAACATCGTGGAGATGAAGTTGCAATACAAGAACACGGCGGGAGAAACCAAGTACTATGAATTTAAGAATCCGGACAGTTACAATACGTTGGTCACGATCGATGATGTGAGCATGAACCCGGAGGATACAGTCTATGTACTTCGAACGGGAATTTTGGAAAACTCTCCGGATCAGGTTGTCATTGACCCGACGGCGATTAGTCGGAAGAAAAATTTCAGTGCGGGATTCGTTCACGCCATCACGGCACGTTACGGCTATTCAACGGACACGCAAGAAAAAGAAGATGAGTTCTTGGAATTTATCGAAAATGCGGAGGAGTTGGAGTTTGATTATTCCGTTGAATCTTTGGAAGATATACTTTTTTGTACCAATTTGAAAAGACTTGTGGTGGGCAAGAATCGCTATTTTACCGAACAGGCGACTAGGGATAACAGGAGTCAGATACTCAAGAATGATAAAAATAGTTATGCCGCTTTGTCAAAAGCAGCAGAAGATGATATATTGGGTTTGGAGGTGGAGTACTACGGAAATCAATCGGGCGTTGGAATGCATTATTTCGATAAAGTATATTCATTTATGACGTATCGTAATTTTTCTGCAGCTCCTAATGATTTGGAGATTATACCCGCGTCAGCTTTCAAGGAATATGAGGATGGCAATAAGATTTATTGCGAGACGGAGGATATTTTTGCAGATTGGGATGTTTTGTTGGATAACAATAAAAATACTTTTTTACAAACGAGTACACAACCGTCGATGCGTACCTATGAAATGTACATGGAATTGGAGGAGAGAACCGCGATAAGTGGGATTAAGGTAACGCAAATTGTAATCCCTAGAAATGATAGAAGTGCTCCCTATTTCTTGCCGGACATGATGGTTGCTCAGACCTCTCTTGACGGGGTTGTTTGGGAAGATGTAACCTTTTTGCCCAGTAACGATCTGGGACGTGTGTCGGGAGAAGTAACCTTGTTGAAGATTGCCGAGGGCTCCCGAGAGGTGAAGCATATCAAAATAACCATACGGGACGGTTCCGATCCGAGTGGAAACTGGTCATGCCGCTTGGCAGGTATCGATCTCTATAAATAATTATGAATTTAACGACCGCAAAAGCGGTCGTTAATCAAACACAATAAAGAAACTATGTTGAAAATAAGTCATTTAACCAGACTCTTTTTTAGCGGGATACTGCTATTAAGTTTCTCCGGCGTATTCGGTCAGGAGCAAGAGGATAAACTTTTGCAACTGATGAAACAGGAATTGCAATACAGCATGGAGGAGTTGAAGAAACAGGAAAATATCCCCTATTACATGAACATGCGGGCGATGGACGATTATAACATGACGATTATAAGTTCGTTCGGGGCTGCGTCAACTGCCGAAGAAAGTCGCATGAGAACACTGGTGCCGCAAATCCGATTGGGAAGTCCGGAACTGGACAATTTCAAGTATAACGGACAGGGAGGTGCGGCCGGTCCTAATGCACAGGGAGCGCGGGGAGTTGTTTTACCTTTGGATGACGATACCCCGGATGCCATTCGGGAGGCGATTTGGAGGGAGACACTGCGGCGTTACGAGTATGCCCGTACCATGTACGACCAAACAAAGACCCGGGCCGCGGTAAGCGTGGAGGATGAAGATAAAGCTCCGTGTTTTTCGGCAGTGCCGGTGGAACATTATTACGAGGCCCCCGTGGTGGTCGGCAATCGGAATACGGAGATGCTGCGATCTTGGAAAAAACGGATGAACGAGGTTTCTGCCGTGTTCAAAAGTTGTCCTGAATTGCGTCAAGGATCAGCCAGTTTTAGTTATCAAGTATTACGTACCTATTTCGTGAATAGCGAGGGGAGCGTGGTCGTGCAGAATAAAGTGGCCGTTCGGGTGATGTTGTCTGCCTCGTTGAAGGCGGCAGACGGGATGGAGTTGACGTTGAACAAGGATTACTTCGCATATACGCCCGATGATTTGCCCGGAACAAACCGGATGACGGATGATGTGCAGGATATGATCAACCGTTTGTTGGCTTTACGCGAAGCCCCGGTGGCCGATCCCTACACGGGACCCGCTATGCTTTCGGGACCCGCTAGCGGCGTGTTCTTTCACGAGATTTTCGGACATCGCTTGGAAGGCCACCGTTTGAAATCGGGCGGTCAGACCTTCAAGAAAATGGTCGGGGAACAAGTGTTGCCCGCGGAGTTTCAAGTGTATTGCGATCCGTTGCAAAAGCGTTATGCCAATACGGATTTGTACGGTCATTACGTGTACGATGACGAAGGTGTGAAAGCGCGTCGGGTGGATAACGTGGTGAACGGCGTGTTGAAAGAGTTCCTTATGAGCCGGGTGCCGTTGGACGGTTTTCCCGTGAGTAACGGTCACGGACGTACCTCCGGGGGAGGAGACCCCGTTTCGCGGCAATCCAACCTGATCATCGAAACCGATCATCCCTACACGGAAGACGAATTGCGTGCCATGCTGGTGAAAGAAGCCAAAAAGCAAGGAAAAGAGTACGGTTACTATTTCCGCACCGTGACCAGCGGTTTCACGTACACGGGCGAGGGAGGAAGCCTGAACTCGTTCAACGTGACCCCTTTGGAGGTCTACCGGGTATTCGTGGACGGTCGGCCGGATCAACTGGTGCGGGGTGTGGATTTGATCGGGACCCCTCTGTCGATGTTCTCGAACATCTCGGCTGCCGGCAACGATCCGAGCGTATTCACGGGTTCTTGCGGGGCCGAGTCGGGTTGGGTGCCCGTAACAGCAATATCCCCCACGATATTCGTGAGCCAGATAGAGACTCAACGTCGGGAACAGGCCCGGGATATTCCCCCGGTTTTACCTTCACCGAAACCGGAAAATAGAGTCACCGAAAATACGGATGAAGTGATTTTTGCTGCCCTGCGTTCCGAGTTGGACCGCAACCATGCCGCGCTGATTTTGCCGAATAGTCCCAAACCCTACTATATCTCGTACACGATATCCCGTTTCCGACATTTCTCGGTGGCCGGTTCGTTAGGAGGAATCCTGTTTTCAAATGTTTCCCCGTGGCAAATGAATGGGGGTACGCGAATGATGCTGGGAAATTATCAGCGCAACAATGATGTGCAATACATGGAACAAATCGTTCCCGTTCAATTACCGGCGGAAGTAGACTATGACGTGATTCGTCGCGGGTTCTGGGAATCATCGGATATGATGTACAAGTACTCGCTGGGGATGATGGCGCAGAAGGCAAATTTCTTACAACAAAATCCGCAATCGCCCGAGATGGCTGCTTTGCCGGAAATGCAGCAGTTGCCCGCGGTGACCCGCGTACGGGAACGGGAAACGACATTCGAGATCGATCAGGCTGCCTTGGAGCGACTGGTTGCGGAAGTTTCGGCTGTATTCACGGAGTACAAAGATATTTATAACTCCAGCGTGGCAATCAGTGGGGCGGAAATAGACCTTTACCGGTTGACTTCGGAGGGAGTGCAATTGAAAGAACCCGGCGGGCAGGTAACCCTGTCGGTTGCCGCGGAAACTCGTGCTGATGACGGTTCAACCGTGGGCGATTCATTCACGCTTTCGTTATTGAATCCGGCAGAAATCCCCTCTATCGAAAAAATGAAAGAGCGGGTGAGGGCCTTTGCCGAAGGCTTGATGCAATTAAAATCAGCTCCTCTAGTGGAAGAGTACTACAACGGACCGGTTATGTTTGAAGGAGGGGCTGTGGCAACGATTTTGTCCGGTAATCTTCTGTATCGCGGCGGATTGATTGCCAATCGTTCGCTTGGGCCGTCCCGCGGCGGATTGGAAGACCAGTTCGGAGGAAAGATTATAGATAATCGTTTGACGATTAAGAACTATACGACGATGAAAGAGTATAACGGTACTCCGTTATACGGGTATTACGAGATGGACGGAGACGGTGTTACTCCGGTGGCAGAGATGACGCTGGTCGAGAAAGGCGTGTTCAAGAAGATGCTGAACGGACGAATCCCGACATTGAAGGCTCCGGAATCGACAGGCAGTGCCCGCTTTATGTTTTCACCGCAAAGCCCGACTGTCACGGTAGGCATCGGTACGATTCATATACAGGTGGACAAAGGCGTTGCCCATGCGAAGATGAAAAAGATGCTCATAAAAGCGGCGAAGGATGCCGGGCAATCGTGTGCTTATATCGCGAGAGGGATTGCCGGGTCGGCACCCGTGGTCTATCGTGTTGACCTCAAGGACGGAAAAGAAACCCGTGTCCGCACAGCCGGATTCCGTATGCCCGATTTAACGAAATTACAGAAAATAACGGCAATATCTTCGAAAGAAGAGGTGATGAATACTCTTTCGAATTACTATCCCGCTTCAATGATCTATCCCGCCGGGATGATCGTGGACGGATTGGTGATCGAGAAAACCACCCCGAAAACGGAGAAAGAACCGGCGTTGAAGGTCCCGAGACAACGGGAGATGTAATTTAGAATTTAAAATTTAGAATTTAGAATTAAAAATGATGAGATGAAAAGGATTTTAATTACGATATGCACGTTGTTTGCTTGTGTCATGTTATCCGTGGCACAAGGAGATAGTTACAAAATTACGGGTCAGGTGGGTAACTCCGTCAACGGGAAATTACTGTTGGTGGCTCTCACGGAGAAGGGTTTGATTGATATCGGAGAGGCCGAGGTCACGAATGGAGTTTTCGAGTTCACGGGCCGGATGTCGGAAACAACGTTGGCTTACTTGATGCCGGTTCAGAGAAATGCGGCATTGGCAACCATTATGTTGGAGAACGCGAACTACACGATTACCGCGGGAGCGAATGAATTGATCGTGGATGGCGGCGGGGAGTCTCAACGAATATTGAAAGAGTTCAACGATTTGGACAAATATCTGGCACAAAGCGGGCAGCAACTGCAAGCGCAAGCTAAGGCGAATCCCATGCAAATGCAGAAATTGCAAGAGAATTTCAAAAAGATAATGGCTCAAGTGGAGACTGAAGAACTGGCTTTGCTGAACAAGTACAACGACACGTACGTGGCCGCTTATGTCGTTTATGCCAAATTGGCTCAAGCTTTTGACGAAACAAAGTTGGAGGAACGCTACAATATCCTGGGAGAAAAAGCGAAAGCTACTATTTATGGCAAACATATTGCTAAAGAGTTGGAAAAGATACAGAAATTAGCGATAGGAGCCATTGCTCCCGACTTTGCGGCTCCGTTGTCCGATGGAGGCGTGCTTTCTTTGCATGAGACGAAAGCTAAAGTAAAAGTTGTCGACTTCTGGGCGTCATGGTGTCAACCTTGCCGTGCAGAGAATGTAAACCTGATAAAGATTTACAAGCGCTTCCGCCCGAAGGGATTGGAAATCATCAGCGTTTCACTCGATGACAACAAACACGCTTGGTTGGCTGCCATCGGTCAGGACGGTTGCAATTGGAAGTGTGTGTCTGATTTGAAAGGACAAAAATCAGAAATCGCTGCTGAATACCAAGTAAAAGGTATTCCTTGCACCTTTATCCTCGACGAGGAAAACCGCATCGTGGCTAAAAATCTCCGGGGGAGAGAACTGGAGAAAAAGATTGAAGAATTGTTGAAAAAGAAGAAGGATAAGGAGTAGATTAAACTCCTTCCCGGTTTTACGGCTCTCCACAGAGGTATTTCAGATTTAGTGATTTTAGATTTATGATTCTTGTATTCATGGTCCTTTGTCATTTTAAAACCTAAATTCTAAATGGCCTTTGGGGAGAGCTAAATTACTTTAAAACAACTTCTAAAATCAAGATTATGGACAGGAGGTTTAAACTAATTTTTGGAAGTGTCGCCTTTTTTGTGGGCGTTTTGTTGATTGTTTTCAGTCTATCGAATTTTATTTCAACATTACTGATGCTTATCGGTGTAATTTTTATCCTTAATGTATTGATTGAGAGAAAGATTGTTTTTTAATAACATCCATAATACTGACAGTGCTGACGATATTAGTATATATTAATATACATGGTTTTAGGGGTATCGAACGTGTCGAACAGCGAGTAAACAAAATAGAGTGTATTGAAAATGAATAGTTAATAAACAAAATTCAATTTGCTCATGTAAAGTTATTGTCTATGGAATGATTAATCTTAAAAACATAAAGACATGAAAAAAATAATTTTGACATTATTCGTATGCTTATCCTGCATTATGGTAGCAAACGCAGAGTATCCACACGTTGTGGATACCTTACCCAAGAGAATAGTTAACGGTTTGGAAATAATTCCGGTAAAAAAAACTTATGAATGGGGAGGCGTTTTTTGGGATTTTAGAGTCTCTGATTTTGAAAAGTGCTTTCAGCGCTTTAAAAATAAATGCCGAGGAGAAATAAATTACGCTCTGAACTCTAGTGAAGTGGACAAGGCTATTTATGATTGGCAGGATAAATTTTGGGAAATATATCCTCCGGAAATGAAAGCTTTAAAAGACTTTAATCTTAAACTTTTTATTGATAACGATGGACGTGTTTTTGCCGTGGAGTTTTCTATGCCTGATGAAGCGTTTCAGAAACTGGAAGGACTCCCGGAGAATATGTTGAAAAACTTTTACCAGAATTTAATAAAACAGGAGTGTACAGTTTTCAAAGAATTGGATTTCCATGTTTTGAATTCTAATAAAGATTTCGATAGTCCGAAATATACAACCATCTGGTTGAAAAAGGATGTTTATGATATGTTCGGCACATTTAACCCGTTTAAAGAACAAATGATTAAGGAGAAGGAAGCAAGAATGAAAAGCCAAGAGGAAGAACAATAATTTTTCCTTCTTGTAATACCCTTATTCCTTCATAATTACTGTGATGAGGAGTAATTATGATGAATAAGTGGGTGAAAGATACGTGTAAAATGAGGACCGTTTTAAGGCTTGTCAAAAAACGGTCCTTTTTTAAACTTTTGATATAACGTTTATGGGAAAGAATTTACTCTTATTTTTTGTCGTAAGTACGCTGGTCAGTTTATCGTCATGTGTCTTGGTACATATTAATTCTGATTCATTATAAATTAGAATTCGGGAAAACACTCAAAGTGCAAATTCTTCAAAATGAGTTTCCGATGTTGGGAACGTTGGCATTATGAAGGAGGTATGGTGAATTTATTATTAATCAATAATTTATAAATTATGAAAAAGATAATTTTGACCTTGTCATTATGCTTATCTTGTATCATGGTAGCAAACGCTAGATGGAATCCTCATGTAATAGACACTTTACCTAAGAGAGTCGTTAACGGTTTGGAAGTGATTCCGGTAAGAACAACCTATAATAATTCGGGAGAGATATATTGGAAATTGAGAATCTCTGATTTTGAGAAATGTTTTCAGCAGTTCGAGAGTAAATACCCGGGAGGAATGAATTACAATCTGAACTCCGATGAAGTGAACCAGGCTATTTATAATTGGCAGGATAAACTTTGGGAAATCTATCCTCCGGAGATGAAAGCTTTAGAAGGCGTTGATCTTAAACTATTTGTTGATAAGGATGGACATGTTTTTGCCGTGGAGTTTTCTATGTCCGATGAAACGTTTCAGAAATTGGAAGGTCTTCCGAAGAATACGTTGAAAAACTTTTACCGGAATTTAATAAAACAGCAGTGTACTGCTTTTAAAGAAGTGGATTTCCATGTTTTGAATCCCGATTATGAATTTCATAGTTACGAACTTTTAAGTGTGTGGGGGTCGAACGGGAGTGGGAATGAATATATAACCCTCTTATTAAAAAAGTTTTGTTATGACGTGTTCGGTACGTTTAATCCGTCGAATTTACCGAAAGAAGAGTTTAGAAGATTACTTGAAAAGGAAGAAGCAAGAATGAAGAGCCAGGAGAAAGAACAATAAATCTTCCTCCTTGTAATACCCTTATTCCTTCATAATTACTATGATGAGAAGTAATGATGAAGAATAAGTAGACGAAAGATACGTGTAAAATGAGGACCGTTTTAAAGTTTGTCAAAAAACGGTCCTTTTTTAAACTTTTTGCCTGCTTGCAGGAGAATGTTTGGCCTTTTGTTTTCCAGTTTTGTTAGCAAATGTCAATAATCACTATAACCGCCGAGGCTGATTTTACGAGGTGTAAAATCAATAATCTATGGAAAACAAAAAGACCGGTGCTTCGGCATGTTTAAACAAACCTCGTTACGGGGAGGGACATATTTTTATTTGGTGTGAAAATTACTGCCGTCGAATTTTATATATTGATATTCTTTACGTGGAAGCGTCACGTAGTTACTGCGAGTTCCACTTGATAGACGGGAGCCGGGTGACTCTCTCTTGGCGGATGAGAATAGTGGAGCAAATTTTGCCGACTGACACGTTCATCCGGGTACACCAGAGTTTTATCCTGAATTGGCATTACGTCGATTCCTACGTGGGGAATAGCGCGAGGATCGGTGAACAATGGTTCCCGCTTGGGCGGGTTTATCGTTCCCGCCTGCTGGATGTATTGCATTTTCCGCAAATTTCTCGGCTAAATAGTAAAATGAAATTATAATCATCCTAATTTAATTAATTATCAATCTGCCTGGTGAATTGGCCACGGCGGCTTTTCCCGGGTGGTTGGTATGTGGTATTGCGATAGTATAAATCAAATTGCCCATTCTCTCATATCATGTATCAAAAATGTGTATATTTGCACAAATCATGTTGGTAAAATGTGATTAATGGACAAAAATGCGAAGATAAAATGGAGATAAAAAGAGATATAATGACTGCTCTGCTTAAATGGAAGCAACGGTTGGAGCGCAAACCACTTATTATTCAAGGAGCGCGCCAGACAGGTAAGACGTGGATTATGCGAAAGTTCGGGGAAGAATATTTTGACCATGTCGCTTATTTTAACTTCGACGCGTCGGAGGAGTTATGTCGGGAGTTCGAAAATACGAAAAGTCCTGAACGGTTGATCGATATTCTCCGACTCTATACGGAATGTCCTATCGAACCGGGACGAACGTTGATTATTTTCGATGAGATTCAGCAGAGTAACAAGGCTCTTAACAGCTTGAAATATTTTTGCGAGGATGCTCCCGGATATCATATTCTTGCAGCGGGATCGCTATTAGGAGTGTCTCTCTCGCGGGGAGATTCGTTTCCTGTCGGTAAAGTAGAATTTTTACGAATGTATCCGGTTACGTTCCGGGAATTTTTGCGTGCTGATACGCCACAAATGTATGAATATCTTGAAAACCTGACTGAGATCGCACCATTACCGGAAATTGTTATGGGGCGTGTTGGGGAGGCGTATCGTCGCTATCAAGTTTGTGGTGGAATGCCGGCTGCCGTTACTGCCATGCTTGAAAAAGGTGGTGTGCGGGAGATTGAGGAGATTCAAAAATCGATACTGACGGCCTACTCGCTGGACTTTGCTAAGCACGCTCCGGGCAAAGATATCCCGCGTATCGCCGCTATTTGGAATTCTATACCGTCCCAATTGGCAAAAGGAAATAGAAAGTTTGTCTACAAGCTAGTCAAAACCGGGGCACGGGCACGGGAATATGAAGACGGGCTTTTGTGGTTGGAACATGCGGGAATGATCTATCGCATTTTTTGTTCTTCCAAACCCGGCTTACCATTGAGAGCATACGACGATCTTTCGGCATTCAAAATCTATTTGTGTGACGGGGGTTTACTTCGTGTTATGGCGCAGCTTCCGGCAGATTTGCTTTGGACGGAAAATTCGCTTTATACCGAATTCAAAGGTGCAATGGCAGAAAATATGGTGCTACAATCCCTCGTGGCCCATTTTGACGTGATGCCGCGATACTGGACTTCCGAGGCTACAGCAGAGGTGGATTTCCTGTTACAGAACAATACCTCGTTACTTCCTGTAGAGGTAAAATCCGGCACTCGTCTGGGCGGTAAAAGTCTCGGAATATACATCGATCGTTTCTCTGTTGAATTGGCATTGCGTTTTTCTATGAATAACCTAAGGCAAGATGGTGCAATTCTCAATATCCCGATTTTCCTTGCAGATTGGACAAAAGAATGGCTTAAGAAAATGCAGCAAGGATTATGAAAGCATGGGAAAATTGTAATGTTATTATATAGACACCCGTACATCTTTCATTGCATACAGGGTGTTCTTAGGGATTAAACACGTATCACTTTCGTATCAAAGACGTATCAAAGACGTTCAGGGGTGTCCTTGATTCGGGAGAGAGGGGCTGTTGTTGTCTGTTTGTTGAAGATGCTTTTCGGTGGTGCTTCGCTTTATTACACGAATAGTTTGGAGGGGCTTTTGTTTGAGAGGGGGACGTGTTTTATGAATGAGGGGGTATGGAATTTATGTCGAATATGTAGTGAAAAGTACCGTTTGTGAAAAGATTCGGTTGTTTGTGAATCAGAATTTTATATGGAGGATTCATACCCTACCTTTGTCTCAGAAAACAAAGAAAACCTAAAATACAAACGAGCGATGGCAATAGTAGATGAAAATATTCGAGGAAGGATCGGGAATTCGGTTTTTTACCGGGTGGGGCCAGCAACACGGGTAAGGAGTGTGACGTCGAGCTACACGGATGCAAATACGACAAGGCAACAGGAAAGCCGTTCCCGTTTGAGGGTAGCGGTACGTTTCTACCAACGTTTGGTGGAGGTGGAGTTACAAAAGCCGTGGTTTCTGGTAGCCCAAGGAAGCGGGAAAAGCGGGTATAATCTCTTTATGAAATTGAATATGATGGTTTTTAAACCGAACGGGCGGATTGGAGATTTTGCCCGGTTGCAATTGACAATCGGTAGGTTGCAAAAGGCGAATCATCTTGTGGCGTGTGTTGGTGAGCAGGACATGGTTTCTTTGACATGGGAGAGGGGGGAGAGTCTTCCTTCCGCGGGGGAGGGAGATGAGTTGGTGGTTGTCGTGCTTTATGCCGATCGTTCTTTTTCTCCGGAATATATTAAGACGGGTGGGGAGACACGAGGGACCGGGGGAGCAACTTTTCGTTTGCAGCGTAAACGAGGCACGACGGCTCATTTGTATTGCTTCTTCCGGGAGAAAAACGGGAAAGCTTATTCCCCGAGTCAATACGTTGAGATTGTATGATTTTAGATTAAAAAATTCAGGAATTAGGTGATTTAAACTTTATGAATTGAATGAAGACGAGGCGTTTAGCTGTTCCTGGCGTGTCGTTTCGGGGGAGTCGTGTGCAAGGAGGAAAGGGAACGGATAACTTTAATAATAAAAATATGGCAAAAAGAGAGACAAGTAAAGGAGAAGAAACGGCGAACGCGGTTGCGCAAGTGCTTGAGGAATTGAGGGAACTGAGGCAAGAGGTGCGCTTGGCTATAGAAACGGCGACCAATGCCCCGTACAAGGTGTTGAGCGCGGCGGAACTTCGTCAAACGATGGGTATTTCAGAGAACACGTTACGTCGTTACGAGAAATGGTTCGGGATCCCGGTGCGTAAAATCGGGAAGAAGAAGTTTTACTTGGAGGCGGAGGTGAAGAATTGTATCCTTACAGCTTTGCAGTTTTGGAAGGATTGAAGAACGTGGTCGGGGCGGTTGGCAAGGTGATTGACGGCCTGACACTCCCGGCGAGGGAGAAGCGACAACTGGAAGCGGATTTGTTGACATTGTTGGCCGAATACGAGAAGGAGATGGTGCGATCTCGCTCGGCGGCGGTGGTGGAAGAGGCCCGGGGAAACTGGCTGCAACGATCGTGGCGACCGTTGGTGATGCTGGTGTTTGCTTTGATTGTCCTCGCGGGGACGTTTACGACACTCCCCATTCTTTCGGACACGTCTCGTTTCTGGGATTTACTGGAAATCGGTCTGGGAGGGTATGTTATCGGACGTGGCGGGGAGAAGATGGCCGCGGCGATTTTTAAACTAAAAGCTAAAAAGTAAAAGTTAAAAACTTGGTTAACTAAATTTCTTATTCATGGTATGTTCAAAATTTAATTCTTCGTTTTCAATTGTGAACCATCGGTTGATGGGTGACGGGGTGGTTCATTTGGCGTGCGTGAAGAATACACGAAAGTTGGAGGGGCCGGATATGATCGTGCTACATTACACGGCCGGGACGAGTGCTGAAAGTTCATCTATTTTCTTGACCCGGCCGGACGTGTCGGCCTCGGCTCATCTGGTGATCGGGCGGAAAGGGGAGGTGTTTCAGCTGGTGCCTTTCCATATTGAGGCATGGCACGCCGGGAAAAGTTGGTATGCCGGACGTGGAGGACTGAATCGTTACTCGATCGGGATTGAGTTGGATAATCTGGGGAAACTCCGTTTTTCGGGTGATCTATTTGTCGCGGAGTGTGGGCGTGTGGTGTTGCCTGACGAGGTGTACACGGATTGTTCCGGTGATCATCCGACTTACTGGCACCGCTACACGGAGAGGCAAATCCGGGTGTTGCAGGAGATCTGTTCCTTGTTGGAAGAGACTTACCCGATCCGTGACGTGGTGGGACATTCAGTGATCACGCCAAGAAAAATTGATCCGGGTCCGGCGTTGGAGTTCGCGTTTAGCGAATTGCAAGTTAAAAACTAAAAGTGAGAAACTAGAAAATATACCTTTTTGGGGCAGGGCCCGTCCCGGGTGTGTAAACTTCATGTTTAATTTTAATTCTTAATTTCAAATTATGGCAGAATTTAATTCGTATTTGTTAGGAAAAGTGAGAAAATCAGTGGGTAACATTACGTTGTGTTACACGAGGGGGAAGAACATCGTCAGGGCAAAGGTGTTTTCCCGGAAGGATAACCCGACGCCGGAGATTCTGGCTCAACGGGCGAAAATGAAAACTCTCGTGCAATTATCCCGACAGTTGCTGCCGGTGATTCGGAAAGGTTTTGGCGGTATCGGTAAGGGATCGGCGGTGAATGCTTTTACCTCGCTTAACATGTCTCGCGTGTCGGTGGACGAGAATAACGTGGCAACGGTGGATTTCGAACGGTTGCTTTGTGCCTCCGGGATGTTGTACCCGCCGAAGGTGGAAGTGACGTACGCGGAAGAGGGTAAGCTTTATTCTTTCGTGCAAGAGATGCAGGTGGAGGAAAACGGTTACGCTTTCAGTGACGATTTGGTGTATGTCATGTTGTACGAAACGGTACTTGGACGTGCCCGCTTGGTGGCGTTGCGAACCCGTGGTGAGAATAGTAACACGAATTACGCGCTGCCGGAGGAGTGGAGTCACGAGAACGTGAAACTGTATTGTTTCGCCACGTTGAAGAACGGGAAAAGAGCCTCGGACAGTCGATTGGTGGAATGCTAGATGAATGACCCTTGCGCTTCCGGTATAGGATCCGTGCCGGAGGCGTGAGGGGTATTCTGAATTCTAAACTTTAAATTTTAAATGAGTAAAATGGGTAGTTATTTTATAATAGGAATGTTTTCGACATTGAGTTTTAATGCCGTGTTGTCGCAGATGGCGGATAACTTGCTGGCAGGAGTTTTGAGTATTATCGGGGGTGTGATCAGTTCCCTTGCCGTGGCTTGGGTGAAACGACGATGGGAGAGGTGATAGCCCAACGATGAGACTGTCTAACAAGTCTGTTTTTACGACTACCTCCCCTAACCTTCCCTTACACAAGGGGAGTTGGAGGGGGTAGTTTGTTCATATTGGATAATACTTTGTTTGACAGTTTCATCGTTTCAAAATAACTTGTGGATATGGGGTGGGATGTTGTAAAAAATGCCTACCTTTGAGATAGATAAATCATTTTTAATCATGAAGAAAGATAAATACATTCGGTTTGACTGGGCTGTAAAACGGTTATTGCGGGACAAGGCGAATTTCGACGTGCTGGAGGGGTTGTTGACCGTGTTGCTTGATCGGCAGATTCACATCATCGATATTCTGGAAAGCGAGAGTAATCAACAGGATTACGATGACAAGTTTAACCGGGTGGATATTAAGGCTCGGGATAGCGAGAACGAGATTATCATCGTGGAAGTGCAGGTTACCCGGGAATTATATTTTTTAGAACGAATTCTCTATGGCGTGGCCAAGGCGATCACGGAACACATGGCGTTAGGAGAACTTTATTCGGAAGTGAAGAAAGTGTACTCGATCAGTATCCTTTATTTTGATATCGGGAAAGGGAATGATTACTTGTATCACGGGCAAAATACGTTCACGGGAGTGCACACGGGTGATCACCTGCAGGTGACGGTGAAAGAACGGGATGCTTTGGTTCAACGTTTGCCATCGGAAATTTTCCCGGAGTATTTCTTGATCCGGGTCAACGAGTTCGACAAGGTGGCAACAACCCCGCTTGAGGAGTGGCTGGATTACTTGAAGAACGATTATATTCGTCCCGATACCACCACCCCGGGGTTGAGAGAGGCCCGGGAGAAGTTGGTTTATTATAACATGACCCCAACGGAGCGTGCGGCTTATGATCGTCATGTGGATGCGATTATGATTCAAAATGATGTATTGGGAACCGCAAAGCTAGAAGGGTTAATTGAGGGAGAAGAAAAAGGAGTTGTTAAAGTTGCTCGGAATATGAAAAAGTTGGGAATATCCTTGGATTCAATTGTTTTAAGTACAGGACTAACAATCGAGGAGATAGAACGGTTGTAACATCAATTTCCTGTATCTCCATAGTTGATGTGGCGGAGGTTCTGACGGAAAGTCCTAATCCTCGAAATTATTGGAGTGTGCTGAAAACTCGGTTAAAAAAGGAGGAAAGTGAGTTGACTACAAATTGTAGTCAACTGAAAATGCCCTCGTCAGATGGCAAGTATTACAGACGGATTTGCCGATACCGAGCAATTCCAAGCGGTTCCCCCTCCTGTGCGACCTTAGTTTTTACAAATTAATCTAATGCTTTTTTGTGCAGCCATTGTGAAAGGTGGTTTGCGACTTCGATATTATTTAGGTCGGACATTGGAAAGTGTGTATTGCCATGCAAACCGACTTCGGGTAGATGAATGACCGTTACATCACCACCCAAGTCATTGAGCATTTTTGCCCATTTGCGCATGAGATGCAAACGGCGGGTCCATTCGTAGAGTTCCGGTCTTTCATCGGTTTCGGGCAGATTATCACCGTAATAGATGATAATGGGGATTTTTGTGAATTTCATAAAATCGGACATAGGTACTTCTATTCCTTCTGTTTTTTTCGATAAGGTCAGTATCTTACCTTCTTCGGGGACCTGTCCTTCTGGAAATGGAATACCTCCGCCCGGTTCGTAGGAGACAATAGCCTTGATATGATCGGTTTTAAGTAACGTGCGCCAGCCTACCGGACCGCCTTGCGAGTGGGTGACGAATATTGCAGGGCCGATTTTGTCGAACAATGCGGCATAAGCATCGGAATAAACCTCGAAGTCCACGGAACCGATATTGGGTGTCATTTGACGGAAATATTGATTAAGGGTTTCTTTGTTGCGACTGAATTGTACTCCCTCGAAATAGTCGGGATATATGCCTACACGGAAACAGTTAAACCATTCTTCTTCATCGAAAACCGGTGATATGGTGACGGCCTCAGTGCCACGTCCCGCGTTGCCGCGTCTGGGCTGGTCTGCCACATAAGTGGAAAAACCACGTCGCAGGAAGATATTTTGAAATCCTTCTCGTCCGTCAGGCGTGGTTTCCCAAGTCTTGGAGAACTGACCGACGCCGTGTGCAAATACGAGAGGGTATTTGCGTGCATTGACAGGTTTCTGATAAAACACGTAGGCATGGTCTCCATGGTAATTTCGTCCCAGCGAATCGGTTAAGATCGTGCCGCCTACGGCAAAGCTGCCTTGTTCTTCGATATGCAAGATATTCCCATCGCGTGTATTGCAACTTGACAACAAGGCGATAACTACCAAATAAAAGATAAGCTTTTTCATGTATTATTTATTTCTGAATTTTAGACTCTTGTAAAGCATCGTAGCGACTGCCCATGACCGGAATGGCAGTTACCGCTTTTTCCAATTCATTCATTTCCTCTGCCGTGAACACGATGTCGCAAGCTCTCAGATTTTCTTCCAAATGCGAGAGTTTGGTTGTGCCGGGGATGGGAACAATAAACGTTTTTTTGTTCATCAGCCAAGCTAATGCCACTTGTGCGGGAGTGATACCTCTTGTTCGGCCAAAAGCGTTCAGCACCTCGACGATCCGGTAGTTGGCACGAATGGCTTCGGGCTGGAAACGGGGTAGGGTTTGCCGGTTGTCGTTGGTAGGGTCGAATCGCGTGTATTCGTTAATCATGCCACCGAGAAAACCTCTGTTCAGGGGGCTGTAGGGTACGAAACCGATGCCCAATTCATCACAAAGGGCCAGCACTCCGTTTTCTTCCACTGTATGGTGCATGAAGTGATATTCACTTTGAATGGCTGTAACGGGGCAGATTTTGTGCGCACGACGAATGGTTTCGACATTTACCTCGCACATTCCCCAATGCAGGATTTTACCTTCTTTGATAAGTTCGCCGACCGTTTCGGCAACAACCTCGATAGGTGTATTCGGGTCGATGCGGTGTTGATAGAACATACCAAGTGTCTCCACGCCAAGGTTACGCAGGGAGTTCTCGCATACGCGGCGAATGTTTGCCGGAGTGCTGTCCTCTTCCGTCTTTACCTGCACGCCGTTCACGAACTTGTGTCCGAATTTGGAAGAAATGAATACCCGGTCGGTGTATCCTTTCAAGGCTTCGCCTACCAATTTTTCATTGACATGGTAGCCATAGCTTTCTGCGGTGTCAAAAAGGGTAACACCACGTTCGACGGCTTCACGTACTAGTGCTATTTCATTTTCCTTGCTTGGATACTGGCTGCGGTTGTGGTTTAACCCCATACAACCGTAGCCCATAGAGGAAACGGTAAACGCTGCTTTTCCACTGCCCAATGTTCTTTGCGTGCGGACTGCGGCGATACCTGCCGGAATGGCTGTGTGGGGTACTACGGATTTGCCGTCAATGACTCTTTCCGCTGCCGTTACTTTCTCCAATGTCGGTGCAATACAGATGGCTGCACCTGCCAATACCGTCCGTTTCAGAAAATTCCGACGGCTCATGTCTGCATTATTTACAATGTTTTGCTCCTCTTTCATGTTCGTCTGTTTTGTTATCTATTTTTATGTCTACAAAAATATGGAACTGCTTTTATCAAGCTCGTATCAATTCCACGGATTAAAAGACCAATTTTATCTTCCATGTAGGGTATCTGTGAAATTGGTAATAAGCGCTATGATTTTGATACATTTAGTATTATATTTATACCTTACTTTTGCTAATAAATAAGTAGTTTTACAATATCAATAGAAAGAAGCGATGAGTGAAATAATGAAAATAGATACGGTCCAGCAATACAATGACTATTTTGGAATAGAAACTTGTCATCCGTTGGTCAGTGTGATTGAGGGGAAGAAAGCAAAACCGTTACGGTTTTGCAAAAAACTATATAATATTTATGCCATATTGCTGAAAGATACGAATTGCGGCAATTTGAAATATGGTCAAAGTATCTATGATTATCAGAAAGGTACAATGCTTTTTCTTGCACCCGGCCAGGTAATGGGGTCGGAAGATGACGGGGTGTTGCATCAACCCGAAGGGTGGGTACTGGCTCTTCATCCTGAACTTTTAAGGGGTACACCATTGGCAAGTCTTATACGGGAATATTCTTATTTTTCATATAACGCCAATGAAGCGTTGCATTTGTCGGAACAGGAGCGAAAGACTATTATTGATTGCATGGAAAAAATTCGTATCGAGTTACAATATCCGATAGATAAGCACAGTAAATCATTGATAATAGATAATATTAAGCTCTTGCTTGACTATTGCATACGCTTTTATGACAGGCAGTTTATAACTCGCGAGAATGTCAATAAAGATATTCTGACACGTTTTGAAAATCTTTTAGAAGATTATTTTTCATCCGATGCTCCGGCAGAGAAAGGTATGCCATCGGTACAATATTGTGCCGATAAGTTGTGTCTCTCTGCTAATTATTTCAGTGATTTGTGTCGAAAGGAAACAGGGATGTCCGCTTTGAAGCATATTCAGCAGAAGATGTTCGATGTGGCGAAAGAACGGGTATTTAATGTTTCTAAATCAATCAGTGAGATATCATACGAATTGGGATTTCCTTATCCGCAGCATTTCAGTCGTTGGTTTAAGAAAATGGCAGGGAGTACACCGAATGAATACAGGCAAAACACCCTCAATTGACTTGAGGGTGCATTTAGGTGCTTTTTAGAGGCCCTCGGGTTTATAATAGAATTTTGTATCCCGCTATGCATCGCTATATGAATTCTTGGTAATTATCTCGATTTATTACGTGATATTTTGCATGAGGGTACGCTTCCTGAAAGATTTTGGGTAGGGTTGGGATTTTGTTTCCCCATTTGATTTCTAGAGCTGTTAAGTTTTCCGAGTATTCTTCGATCAAATCTATTTCTTGTTTGTCATAAGTGCGCCAAAAATAAAATTCTTTGTGTTGCCCTTCGTTAAAATTCGCTTTGCGTCGTTCTCCGATTAAATAATTTTCCCAAAGAGCTCCAGTATCTTGCCGGATAGCTAACGGAGAAAAGTTTCCAATGATGGCGTTACGAATGCCATTGTCATAAAAATACCATTTACCGACCTTGGTAACTTCTTTGCGTAAATTGCGGGCAAATGCACCTAGGCGGAATACGACAAAAACCTTTTCTAATAGATCAAGATATTTTTCTACTGTAGTTTTACTCATCCCCAATTGTCGTCCTAATTCTTCGTATGAAACTTCGCTACCTAATTGGAAGGCAATAAGCCGGAGTAGTTCCAGCATTTTACTTGAATTTTTTAAGCCGTCAATGGCTAAGATGTCTTTTAGTAAATAAGCTCTGACAATATCGCGTAAATAGTCTGTTTTCTGTTCGAAACTATCAATTGTAACGACTTCTGGATAAGAACCGTAGATGAGACGTGCCTCAAGATTTTGACGGGTTTGGAAAGGTGTTTCTATTTGGTTGATTTCTTGCTGGGAGAAAGGAGTAAGTATAAATTGAGTGCTCCGTCCAACGAGAGGTTCCCCTGTCTTGTTAAGCAAATCGAAGGATGAAGACCCACTGGCAAGCACCTTAATCCCTTTTATTTCGTCAACAATTAGTTTTAATATGCTGCCGATGTGTGGAATACTTTGTGCCTCGTCAATGACTAATAAGTCAATCCCTTCAAGTAAATGTCGGTAATTGGCAATAGTACGATTTGTTAACAACGCCTGTGTGTCGTAGTCTTCTCCGTTGAGCATCATCGTTTTTCCGGGATATTCGTCTACGATTCTACGCATGAGGACTGTTTTCCCTACGCGGCGAGCCCCGAAAATTAGAATTGCTTTACCGGGAGTGATTCGATCTGTGATTTTATTTTGGAGAATTCTTTTGATGGTTTCCATAATGGTCTTTCTTTCCCTACAAATATAATGATTATTTTTCCTATTGGCGATTTTTATAGAAAAAACGTACTCTTAACTGGCGATTTTTAGATTTCTGATTTGTAAAGAGAGTGTCTAACAAGTCAGTCTTTTATGACTACCTCCCCAAACCACTCCTTATACAGGAGGGGAAGCCGCTTGGTAATTAGCTCTTCCCCTGTGCAAGGGTGAGTTGGAGGGGAAGTTTGTTGATACGGAATAAGACTTGTTAGACAGTTTTTGACTTAATCCAATTTCAGTACCGCGAGGAATGCTTTTTGTGGCACCTCGACGTTACCGATTTGTTTCATTCGTTTCTTTCCTTTTTTCTGTTTCTCCAACAATTTACGTTTACGGGAGATATCACCTCCGTAACATTTTGCGGTTACATCCTTGCGAACGGCTTTAATCGTTTCGCGGGAGATAATTTTTGCACCGATGGCAGCCTGAATGGCAATATCGAATTGCTGGCGGGGAATGAGTTCTTTTAGTTTCTCGCAAATGCGTTTCCCGAAAGAATAAGCATTGTCAAAGTGAATTAAAGCGGACAGGGCATCCACGGATTCACCGTTTAGCAATATATCCAGTTTTACGAGGTTGGCCCGACGATAACCGATCTGGAAGTAGTCGAAAGAGGCGTAACCTTTCGTGATGCTTTTCAGTTTGTCGTAGAAGTCAAACACGATTTCTGCCAATGGCATCTCGTAGTTCAACTCGATCCGGTTTCCTGTCAGGTAGTGTTGCTTTATCAATACGCCTCGTTTGCCGAGACAAAGGGTCATGATTTGGCCGATGTAGTCGGTGGGCGTGATGATTTGTGCTTTTATATAAGGCTCTTCGATATAGTCTAGTACCGTGGGCGAGGGCATATCGGAGGGATTGTGCATTTCAAAGACTTCGCCTTTGGTGGTGTGGGCGATGTACATAACGTTGGGAACCGTGGTAATCACGTTCATGTCGAATTCTCGGTCCAGACGTTCCTGTACAATTTCCATGTGGAGCATTCCGAGGAATCCACAGCGGAAACCAAATCCAAGAGCAGCTGAGGATTCAGGCTCGAAGGTTAGGGAAGCATCGTTTAGTTGTAGTTTTTCGATAGAGGCACGCAGGTCTTCGTAATCCTCCGAATCAATCGGGTAGATCCCGGCGAAGACCATGGGTTTTACTTCCTTGAAGCCCTCGATGGCGGCGGAGCATGGACGTTCCACGTGTGTGATGGTATCCCCGACTTTTACTTCGGATGAAGTTTTTATTCCGGAAATAATGTATCCCACATCTCCTGTTTTCAATTCATTACGGGGTTCTTGTTCCAGGCGTAATACTCCGATTTCGTCGGCAGCGTATTCTTTGCCCGTGCTCACGAATTTTACGATGTCCCCCTTTCTCAAGCTACCGTTCATGATGCGGCAATAGGTGATGATTCCGCGGAAAGAGTTGAATTCCGAGTCAAACACCAAAGCTTGAAGAGGTGCATCCGGATCTCCCGTGGGAGCAGGAATCCGTTCTACAACTGCTTCCAGTATTCTGTCCACGCCCAGTCCGGTTTTTCCGCTGGCTTCGATAATATCATCCCGGTCGCATCCGATCAGTTCTTCAATTTGGTCTTTCACTTCTTCCGGCATGGCGTTGGGCATATCCATCTTGTTCAAGACGGGTATAATTTCCAAGTTATTGTCAATAGCGAGATAAAGATTCGAAATGGTTTGTGCTTGAATTCCTTGCGTGGCATCGACAATCAGTAGCGCACCCTCGCAGGCTGCAATAGAGCGTGATACTTCGTACGAGAAGTCCACGTGTCCCGGGGTGTCTATCAAGTTTAGAACATATTTCTCTCCCTTGTAATGATAATCCATCTGTATGGCATGGCTCTTGATGGTGATGCCTCGCTCTCGTTCCAGATCCATATCGTCAAGCACCTGTGCTTGCAAATCTTTCCCTACTACAGTTCCGGTTGTTTCCAATAAACGGTCGGCAAGTGTACTCTTACCGTGGTCAATATGTGCGATTATACAGAAATTCCTAATGTTCTTCATCTACGAAATTTTAGATTGAGTTGCAAAAATATGGATAAAGCGGAAAATTTCAAACGAAAAGGAACTGTTTGTTTAATAATACAGTGCAATTTAGAGTTGGTATTACGCTTTGGATTCTTTTGTTGGTAAAACTAAGTTTAGAATGACGCCTAGTAAAGCGGCAAGGCCAATGCCGGACATGGAGAAATTATTCCATTCGAATGCGGCTCCGCCAATACCGAAAGTTAGGATTAAAGAGACGATAATCATGTTGCGGGTGTTGGAGAGGTCAACTTTGTTTTGGATTAAATTACTCATTCCCAAAGAAGCAATCGTTCCGAACAAGAGTAGCATGATTCCGCCTAAAACAGATGCAGGGATGGATTTTAACAAGGCACTGATTTTACCGAAAACAGAAAAGACGATCCCCGTTACTGCTGCAATTCGAATCACGGCAGGGCTAGTGACTTTTGTTAAAGATACGGCTCCGGTAACTTCGGAATACGTGGTTACGGGAGGTCCTCCTACTAATCCGGCAAAAGCGCAAGCAAGGCCATCGCCCAATAGCGTACGGTGTAATCCGGGATTTTTCACGAAATCTTTGTCGGTAACGCTGTTCACCGCGTATACATCTCCGATGTGTTCAATTACCGGAGCGATGGCCACGGGTGTCATGTAAATGATGGCTTCCCAAGAGAAATCGGGGGTAACGAACTGGGGAAGGGCAAACCAAGCAGCTTCTTTAATCGGGGTAGTATCCACGTTATAGAAGAAAAGCGCCACGAGGTATCCGACAATGATCCCACAGAATATGGGGATCAATTTTAATAATCCCCGACCTTTCAGAGAGACGATGACAGCCGTGATAAGAGAGATTAGAGCCAAAACCCAATTCTCGCTCGCCATTTTTACCCCGGAGCCTGCCAAGGAAAGGCCGATTAATATGATTACTGGTCCAATCACGATCGGGGGAAATAGTTTCTTGATGAAGTCGGTCCCCCGTAATTTTACCAACAGGCTCATGAGCCCGTAGACCGCACCCACGGCGACCATCCCGGAGAGAGCCCCGGCCATCCCGTACAATTCACTGGCTTTGATGATTGGAGCAATGAATGCGAAACTACTTCCGAGGAAGATGGGAACCATGCCTTTCGTGACAAGATGGAAAATTAATGTTCCGATTCCTGCTGTCAGGAGTGCTGTTGATGGATCAAGCCCTACGAGCAAAGGAACAAGTACTGTCGAACCAAAAGCAACGAAAAGAAATTGTACCCCGATAACTCCTTTTTGAAAGGCTGAAAGGTGATTCGCATCCATGATTATGTATATTCTGATGATTTAACAAACGGAACAAAGGTAGTTATTTGGCGGTGATTTTCAAAAAAAGCTTTACTTTTGTGGTTAAATGTTTGTATTTAAAACAAGAGTTATGATAAAATCAATGACCGGCTTTGGTAAAGCAACCGTGGACTGCGGGACAAAGAAAGTGATCGTGGAGGTGAAAAGTCTGAATTCAAAACAATTGGATATTAACCTGAGGACCCCGAGTATTTATAAAGAGAAAGATATAGAGATCCGGAATATGATAAAGAACGTTCTGGAACGCGGGAAAGTGGACGTGTATATCTATTTTGATAATGCAGAGGATGAAAAGGATGTTGCCGTGAACCAGTCGGTTGTGAGACAGTATTACAATCAGATGTTGGAAGTCGCCGATTCGCTGGGTGTAGAAATCAACAAGAGTGAATTGTTGCAGACCATCATGCGTTTCCCCGATACGATGCAAGCTAAGGTGGAAGAGTTGGATGAAGAAGGTTGGAATTGCTTGAAGAGTGCTATCGAGAAAGCCTTGTCGGACGTTGATGCTTTCCGTATTCAAGAGGGTAAAGTTTTGATTGCAGATATTTTGAAACGAATCGAGTTGATCAAAAGCTTGTCAGGTGAAGTGCCCCAATTCGAGAAACAACGAGTGGTTACCATCAAGCAACGCTTGCAGGATAAGATGAAAGAATGGGGAGAGATCAAGAATATCGATGAAAACAGATTGGAGCAGGAAATTATCTATTACTTGGAGAAATTGGATATCACGGAAGAGAAAGTTCGTTTGGCAAATCATTGTAAATATTTTGTCGAAACCGTGGAGAAAGAAGAAGCCCCGGGACGTAAACTCGGATTTATCGCCCAAGAGATCGGTCGCGAAATCAATACCATGGGTTCCAAAGCCAATGATCATGACATCCAGAAGCTGGTTGTTCGCATGAAAGATGAACTGGAAAAAATAAAAGAACAAAGCCTCAATGTTTTGTAATGCAATTGTTATGGGTAAGGTAATCATATTTTCAGCTCCTAGCGGATCGGGGAAAAGTACGATCGTGAATTACTTGTTGTCGAAGAATTTGGGGTTGGAGTTTTCGGTGTCGGCAACGTGTAGAGCTCCCCGAGGAGAGGAGAAACATGGGAAAGAGTATTATTTCTTTTCGACGGATGAGTTTAAAAAGAGAATAGAAACGGAGGAATTTTTGGAGTGGGAAGAGGTTTATCCGGGATGTTTCTATGGAACGTTGAAGAGTGAACTGGAGCGTATTTGGAAGGCCGGCCATGCCGTGGTATTTGACGTGGATGTTGTTGGAGGGGTGAATATCAAGAAAATATTTGGGAATCAGGCGCTATCTATCTTTATTAAGGCACCTTCTGTCGAGACTTTGCGGCAGCGGTTGATTGGACGGGGAACAGATTCCATGGAGAAGATTGAACAAAGGGTGGCCAAAGCGGAGTATGAAATGACATTTGCCGATAAATTTGACGTGGTCATTGTGAATGACAATTTGGATACGGCCTTAGCCGAGGCAGAAAAGGCCGTAAGAGATTTTTTGAAATAATCGTATGGTGCAGGGCAAAGAAGAGCATAGAAAACCTGTCGGGCTTTTTTTCGGATCGTTTAACCCGATTCATAATGGGCACGTGGGCATTGCTCGCTACTTGCTGGAAAAAGAACTATGCGAAGAAGTGTGGTTTGTGGTCAGCCCCTGTAATCCGTTTAAAGTTGATCGTTTCCTTTTACCGGAAATAGATCGTTTGGCGATCGTGAATGCTGCTATTCGGGGAATCCCCGGGATGAAAGCTTGTGATGTAGAGTTTTCTATGCCTAAACCTTCTTACACGGTTGATACCTTGCGAGTGTTGTTTGATCGGTATCCCGACCGGCAGTTTGCTTTGATCATCGGGGGAGATAACGTACCGGATTTCCCGAAGTGGAAGGAGTATCGTTGGATCGAGTCACATTGTTCCATCTTTGTTTATCCCCGTCCAGGAATGATCACTCCTGTTGAAGGATCTACGGGTATGACATTCATTGATGCGCCTTTATTTCCCTTGTCTGCTACCGAGATCCGGGAAATGATTCAAAAAGGGGATGATATTTCAGGTTTAGTTCCAAGTGAGGCGTTAACATTGATCTGGGAGTCGTATTCAAAATAAGTGAGCTTGTTATGTGATGTAAAACAAAATTGGCAGAGATATTCTACATCTCGTAACGTGCTCACTTATTTCACAGAACAATGCTTGTTGGAAAATTGGGGTAGAAGAAAATCATGTTACCATGATAAACATCTTGCCAGCTTCACTTCCCGAAAGCTACATAAACAGTTACGTCTTGGCAGGTTTTCTGACTTGCTTCCTTTTCGTCGCCTTCCCATCTATGTACAGACAGTGGCAGTAGAGACTAAAGTTTCGAAGCTTACAGCTGCGGGTACAGTTCCCGACTCTCACGGGATTCCCTCGTAATGTCACGAAGAACATTACCTTTCCAATACGTTTACAAACATAGGGAAAATAATTGGAAATTGAAAATGGAGAATTGAAAATTATTCTTTTTCATGAGGGTTATGCTTTTTCGAATAATTATGAGATGTGTTGTATAATTATGCATGAAAAGCAAAACGTAAAATACAGATTTTTAATGCATTATGCTTAAATTTGAGAGGCCGTAAACGTTGTAAAAAGTCGAAAACAAGTTGTACTTTTGTGCGGCTAAAAATGAGCGAAATTAATAACTAAAATAAATAAATTGTAGTATGGGATTTGTAACTAAGGAGAAATTATTCTCCAAGGATTTCTTTATCACCTACGGATGGTTGTTGGGTGGTTGTTTCGTGTTTGCATTAGGGGCTGTGTTATTTGCCGAGCCTTACGGTTTTGCTCCCGGGGGAACATACGGTCTGTCCATGGTATTTCATCATTTGTGGGGTTGGGAGACTGAAATTGCAGCCCTTTGTATGGATGTGCCTTTGTTATTATTGGGTATCTATTTCTTGGGAGGGATGTTTGGTGTGAAAACCATCATCTGTACGTTTGCCATTCCGGCGTTTATGCGGTTGATTCACTATCTTTACGGTTATGATGCTTTGTTGGAACCGGGAATTACCGATCGGACGATGTTGAATGAACAGCTATTATCAGCTATTTTCGGTGGTATTGTTTACGGTATCGGTATCGGTATGATTTTTAAGGCGCGGGCAACATCCGGGGGATCGGATATCATTTCCATGATTTTGAACAAGTACACGCATATTTCTTTGGGAACATTGGTGATTATCGTGGATTGTACGATTACCTTGTCAACGGTTGTTGCTTTCGGAGACTGGCGTTTGCCCATGTATTCTTGGATTATCGTGTTCATCGAAGGTAAGGTGATTGACTTGATTGTGGAAGGTGCTTCTGTCCACAAGACGTTGATGATTGTGACCAAAGAGATCGATGCCGTGAAGAATATTATCTTGAATGATATTAAGCGCGGAGCCACAATCTTACCGGCAATCGGGGCTTATAAAGGAGAGCCGCGTGAGGTGATTTATACAATTTTAACCCGTCGTGAGATGATGGTTTTACGTCACAAGATACGTGAAATTGATCCGGAGGCTTTTATAAATGTCATTGATTCTAGGGAAATATTAGGAAAAGGATTCAAGCCACTTGATGCAGAATAAAAAAGAGCCACATGGCTCTTTTTTTAATACATATCCGTGATATCCCAGACAAATGCCCGTATACCGTTTTCTTTATTCACCTCGTCTAGATTCTTGACATATTTTAAGATCAGGGGAACCATTTCGTCTTCCACGATTGTCATGGTGGCGGAGTTCATCTCCGGCCAAGTATGAGTTCCCATTCTGGGTTCTCCATCCACGGTACCGGCTCCGTTGACCAAAGGCCATTGCGTGAATCCTCGTATTTGCAATTGATCAAGGATAAAAGCAACCCGTTCCGTCAAGGCTTGGTTATATGATATAAATACTGCTTTCATAATGTTTTAGGTTTTAGATTTTAGATTTACGATTCAACATCGTAAATCTAAAATCAAATATTACTTATTTCTTTTTTGGAAGATCTCTTTCCGCGTTAAAGTCTGCCATGAATTTGAACTGTTTACTAAGAATCTTTTTCTTGTCACGGCTACCGCTCTTGTCCATTGCGGCGTAAACGGCCGGGACAATCAACATGGTGATGATCGTGGAGAATACCATACCACCGATAACAGCGACACCCATCGGTCGCCAAGTTTCAGAACCCTCTCCAGCACTAATTGCCATCGGAACCATACCTAAGATGGTTGTTAACGAGGTCATTAATACCGGACGCAGACGAGAACGACAAGCCATTGCGATTGCATCGTACAGGCGGATGCCCCGTTCACGCATCAAGTTGATGAAGTCGATCAACACGATACCGTTCTTCGTAACGATACCTACCAACATGATAGCTCCCAATGCGGCAACGATACTCAAGGTCGTGTTCGTCAGCAACAAGGCCAAAACCACACCCGTGAAGGCGAACGGGATAGCCAACATGATGATGAACGGCATCTTGAATGACTCGAACTGTGCGGCCATCACGATGTAAACCAACATCAAAGAGAGCAACAACAATAAGAACAAAGAGCTGAATGATTCTTGTTGGTCCTCGTAGCTACCACCGATGTACACGGATACTTCCTGTGGTATTTCTGTGTTGTTGATGACTTCCTGAGCTACGGCAGCAATATCTCCTAGGGCAACTCCTGCTGCCGGGGTGATAGACACTTTCAATAAACGTTGTTTACTCTTACGCTCGATATTTGGTGGAGAGAAGAACTCTTGTATTTCTCCCAGTTCTTTTAACCGCACCTTCTGGCCCTTGCCGTCAGGGATGATGATATTTTCAATCTCGGTGATCGAAGAACGGTATTTCTCGTCGAAACGTACGATAATATCATATTCCTCTCCGTTTTCCTTGTATTTACTGTTCCGGTATCCATAGATACGGTTACGCATGTATGAACCGACTTCAGAAGTTGTCAGTCCGTGACGAGCCAATTTATCTTGATCCAACATGATACGCAACTCGGATTTATCCTCGTCACGGCTGATCTTGATGTCCTCTGCTCCCGGAATCTGGCGGGCCTTTTCGGCAATCTGGTGAGCCAAGTTTGTAGTTGTGTTGAAATCGTGTCCCATGATTTCAATGTCCACGTTATTACCACCCATGGAACCACCGCTTGATGTGGTTACCGTGTATTGTAAAATGTCAGGGAATTTTTTCAAAATACCACGCACTTGGTCAGCGATTTGGAACACGCTACGTTGACGCTCTTTGATATCTGTCGTTCTCAAACGCATGTTCAAGATATTGTTACCCGTGCTGTTCATCATGGATGCAAAAGAAGCTTCCTCCTCACTACCGTAAGAAAGGTTGATCAACTTGATTTCCGGAATATCATTGCGGATGATGGAATCGATTTCCAAAGCGACCTTTTTCGTCACTTCTACACGTTGTCCGGATTGCATCTTGGCATACACGTTCAAGTAGTTCTGGTCATTCTGGGGCATAAAGTCCGTCTTGATCAATTTAGCCATAAACATGGAGGCAAAGAATAAGGCGAACATACTAACGATAGTCACCGTCTTGTGAACAAGTACCCAACGGATTAATTTCTCGTAAGCGCTATCCAGTTTTTCCAACATTCTGGAAACAAAGTTATAGAAACTGAATTTACCCGAGTTCGTCTTCTCTTGGATCCTCATCAATTGAGAACACAACATGGGAGTCAAGGAGATAGCAGTTACGGTTGACGTACATACCGTGATACAAACGATCCATCCCAACTGTTTGAACAAAATACCGGTCATACCACTCACCAAGGTTAACGGGAAGAACACGGCCACGGTTACCAATGTCGTAACGATTACGGACAGCCAAACCTCATTCGTACCGTATTTTGCCGCTTCTCGCGGACGGCTACCTCGGTCGATGTGTTTCGTGATGTTCTCCAATACCACGATGGCATCATCCACAACCATACCGATTGCGATAGAGAGGGACGATAGTGATATGATGTTAAGTGATTCCCCGGTTGCAAACAAGTAGATAAAAGCAACAATCAAGGAGATCGGGATAGTCAGTGCGATGATGAAAGTCGCTCTCCAACGCCCTAAGAATAGGAACACGATCAAAACCACGAAGATCAAAGCGTACATCAAAGACTCCTGCAAGTTGTTGATAGACTTAATAATGAAGTCCGAGTTGTCCGAAATGATTTGGAAGTGGATATCTGTTGGTAATTCTTTTTGTGCTTTTTCAATTTCACTTTTTGCCTCTTTGGCAACGGCAACGGCATTAGCATCGGTTTGTTTGGTTACCATCAATACACCACCCCGACCTCTGTTAATCGTTTGTTCCAGGGTGATATCTTTCAGGGTATCCCGTACGTTTGCAACATCCCGCAAGTAAATGATTTTATCATTCTTGGTACCCAGCACGATGTTTTTAATCTGGTCACTCTCTTCGAATTCTCCTTCCACGCGCAGAGTATAGTCCATCTGTCCCATCTTCACGTTACCGGAAGAAATATCTTTATTCTCTGCCAGAATCTTGTTACCGATTTGCTCTAACGTCAAGTTATAGGCGTCAAGCTTGTTGGGATCCAAGTCCACGTAAACCACACGTTCCGGGGCTCCGGCCACGATAACAGAGGCAACTCCGTCCACCCGATTTAATCGGGTAACCAGTTTGTCATCCAAAATCTTATCAATACCGGGATATGATTCCTTTGCAGTTACGGCGTAGATCAAAATAGGCATCATGGAGGTGTTAAAACGCATGATGGTAGGCCGATCTATATCATCCGGAAGGCTTGACATGGCTTTATCCACAGCATCACGCACGTCGTTCGAAGCCTCGTCAAGATTTACTTCCCACTCAAATTCCAAGGAGATAACGGATAAGTTATCGTAAGAAGTTGAGGTCAATTCCTTCAAGTCATCCACCGAATTTAACTGGTTTTCGAGGATCTTGGTCACGTTCTCTTCAATATCTGCAGCGTTAGCTCCCGGATAGGTTGCCATTACCGTGATATAAGGCGGGTCCATCTTGGGATACTGGTCCACCGGTAGTTGTATATAGGAGGCAACACCCAATACAATGATGGCGAGGAAAACCATCAAGGTTGAAATGGGTTTGTTGACCGCTGTATTGTATATACTCATATGCTGAATTTTAAATTTTAAGTTTTAAATTTTAAGTTGCGGGTTCTCCTATTTTGTAATAGAAAGTGGTGATCCGTCAACTAACCGACCCTGACCGACAACAATCAATTCGTCTCCTTCGTGGATCTCATCACTGATCAACTCTACTTGATCCTCGAAACGTCTGCCGAGTTTTACTGCCGTACGTTTTGCTTTTCCATCTTTATTCAAGAACACGTAACGATCGTTTGAGCCCTGTAATTTCAACACGGCAATAGCAGGAACAACCATGGTTTGGGTGTTACCGATGAAGAAGTCAATGGTTCCGTACATACCCGGTCTTAATGCTTCATCGTTATTCGGGATTTTTACTTCTACAGTGAACGTTCTTGAGGCTGGGTCAATCGTTGGGTAAACGATGCTAACCGTACCGTCAAATGTTCTGTCAGGATAGATATTGCTCTTTAGCTGAACTTTAGTCCCCTTTTGCACGGACAAATAATATTGTTCGGCTAGATTCACGTAAGCTTTCAACGGGTTGATCTTCTCGATTGCGATGATAGAAGGTTTGCTGGCACCACCGAAAGCGGCTCCCGTGTAAAGTTCTCCGTTCTCGAAATATTTCCCGGTTACGATACCGTCAAAAGGAGCGAGCATCTTCGTGTTTTCTTTCAAGAAATCTACGTTTGCCTTGGCCACCTCGTATTGGGTTACGGCAGCATCGTAAGCCTGTTTGGAAATACTTCCGGTTTTATTTAATTGAACGGCACGGTTATATTCCGTTTCCAGGTTCTTTAATTGAACTTCTGCCTGAACTAACTGGGTTCTATCCATTTCAACGAGTAACTGCCCCTTCTTGATGCGATCGCCCACTTCCACGTAGATCTTCTCGATTCTTCCCGTGGCAGCGGGGGCATAGTACACTTGTTTGTCAGCTTGTAAGTTGGCGGCATAGTCCAATGTTTTGGCAATATCCGTTTTCTCTAGTTTTTGTACCTTAACAGGAACCGCTTCCACGGTTTTCTCTGTAGTCTTATCTTTTTTGCCCGAGCAACCGGCAAGGATAGCTAATGCTATAATCGATAAAATGAGATTCTTTACCATTGTATTTCTTTTTTGTTTTTATTATTCAAGTTGTTTTATCGAGGAAGTTGATTATACAATTTTTCCAAGCTTACTTGTGCCTGTAGTAATGTAAGAATGGCTTCCGTGTAATTTGTTTCTGCTTGCAGGTAGTTATTGTTTGCTTGCGTCAAGTCCAGACTGGAAACAGCTCCCAATTCATATTTTCTTTGGTAATTCTTTAATACCCGCGTGGCAACATCGATGTTTTCTTTTTGCAGGTTGTAATTCTCCATGGCATTTTTCAAGTTGAATTTCAACTGCTCATCTTGCACATTCAACTGATCTTGCAATAAACTTTTTTGCAAATAGGATTGTTCCAGGGTGATTTTGGCTTGTTTCACTTTCGAATCCCGTTGTAAACCGGAGAAGACAGGAATGTTCATCGTGAGTCCGGCCGTGTGTTTCGGACTCATATCCAATGCCGGTTTCAAAATCTTGTAGTTGAAGTTGTAATTGCCGGAGATCGTGGGAGCGTAACTCCATTTTTCCAATCCCAGCATCTTCTTGTTCAACTCGGTTTGCGTGGTGACCAATTGGTAACTCAAGTTATTATTGATATCAAATTTCTCGACATACAAACGAGTGGATTTATCGTTTTCCAGGAACACATCCAGTGCATCCGTGAGTTTGATCGGGGTTCCTGCTTCCAGTCCCAGTTGAAGACGCAATAAATTGTAATTTACAGCAACCGTTCTCTCCATGGATAACAAACTGTTTTTCAGTTGCCCCACGTTGATGCGAATTTGATCCACATCCGTAACTTCAACCGTTCCGGCCTTGTACATGTTATCGGTGTGCTTGTAAATTTCATTCATGTTCTCCAAATTCTGACGTAGAATATCGAGCATTCTTTCAGACACCAATACCGTGTAGTATGAATTATAGATATTCTCAATGATATCCAATTCCGTGGATTCAACTTCTTGCTCGGTCAAACGCACCGCGATCTTGCTGGTTTGCATTCCTAGGATCCATTGACCGCTGAACAATAATTGTTGCAAACCTACCGTTAGGTTGGATTGGTCTTTCATTTTTATTGCCTGCTCGCCGAAATTCATCTTGTAGCCGAAATTTGTGGAATACGTTACGGTACCATTAACTTGTGGTAACCCCTGTGATACGGATTCCCGTACCTTCTGGCGATACAAATCAATATTCATCTGCGAAGATTGCAGTTCTTTGTTGTGCTTGATGGCAAACTCCACTGCTTGCTGCAGCGATATTGTTTGCGGTGCTTCCTGGGCACAAAGCATCCATGGCACGAAAAACATCAAGAGGAAAAGAGTCATTCCTTGTTTCATAGATTATAGATTTAATTATTTATTTTTTCCGGGAAATTTCAAATGTTTTTTCTTTTGTTGCAAAACTCATACCAAAAAACTTGATCATCCATCTTCTGGGCGATTTGCAGTGTTTTTTAAGCGTTCAAATTCTTTCAAACCTTTTTCTGTGGATATAGCGTAAATAAAATTGACAAAGATCGTTGAAATAATTACTGAAATCGGGTATTTAAGCTTACTGGTAATTTCAGGGTTTTTCAGAAAGTGCATTTGTTTGCCTAGCAGGTACAATTGTAATTCTTTGTCAATATCCTTTCGGAAAAGTTCTTGTTTTATACCGTTATCCAGTAATGCCACGAGAAACTTCTTCGTTGACTCCTCTTCTTGCTTGGCTACTCTTTCGTACACGGCCGGGTGGTATTTCTTTAAATCAAAATGATTGGCAGGTAATCGGCTACCCAAGTCACTCACCATGAAATCCCGAATTTCGCTCATGACCACGATCGGATTTTTCTTGGCGAGTTGATCAACATCCGTGTTTTTTATTTTTTCATCTCTTCTGTACAACATCACTTGTTCCACCACGTCGTCTTTATTGGCAAACTGTTGGTAAAGTGTTTTTTTGGAAATTTTCAAGTGATTCGCTATATCATCCATGGAGGTACTTCTCAATCCGAATCTCAAGAAAAGATCCGAAATAGCAGCTATAAGTTCCCTTTTTTGTTTTATGTTTTCTTCCATAGTTGACATTTTAGTATTTGCATTTGGAAACGAAATGTATTTAAAACGTTTCCTCGTGCAAAAGTATACAAATATCATTCCACTAATATGACTCGCGTGTTAAAGTATTGTTAAAACTCTTTTGGGTACACTTTTCAATGATTTTAATCTTATTACATCATTTTCAATTTTCAATTCTCACTTTTCAATTCCATTATCCTATCTTTGTGTCATGATTGATCAGGCAACTATACAGAAAATTTTTGATGCGGCGGATATATACGAAGTGGTGTCCGATTTCGTGAGTTTAAAAAAGCGAGGCGTGAACTATCTTGGCCTATGTCCGTTTCATAACGAGAAGACAGGTTCATTCACCGTTTCCCCGGCAAAGGGCATATACAAATGTTTCGGTTGTGGAAAAGGGGGGAATGCCGTGAATTTTATCATGGAACACGAGCAAATGTCTTACGTGGAAGCATTGAAATATCTGGCCGAAAAATACCATATCCCGATTGAGGAAAAGGAATTAACGGAGGAACAGAAGAAAGAGAAAACCGAGCGGGAGAGTATGCTGATCGTCTCTTCGTATGCCAATGAATATTTCCAGTATCAACTGTGGAACACGGATGAGGGACGTTCCGTGGGACTGGGTTATTTGCGCCAACGAGGTATCAGTGACGAGATGATTCGTAAATTCGGTTTGGGGTATAATCCGGAAGGTTGGGGGGCTTTTGCGAAAGCAGCTCAAGAGAAGGGCTACAAGAAAGAGTTTCTCGTGAAGACAGGATTAACCATCGAGAACGAGAAAGGACTTTTCGATCGATTCCGCGCCCGTGTGATGTTTCCTGTACTTGATCTGGCAGGGAAGGTGATCGCTTTCGGTGGGCGGACGATGACAGCCGATAAAAAGATTTCAAAATACTTGAATTCTCCGGAATCCGAGATCTATCATAAAAGTAAAACCCTGTACGGGATTTTCTTTGCCAAAAAATCGATCGTGCAACAGGATCGCTGTATCTTGGTGGAAGGCTACACGGATGTGATCTCTTTTCACGCGAAAGGAATTGAGAATGTAGTGGCCTCCTCGGGGACCTCTTTAACGATTGAACAAATCCGCTTGATTCGTCGTTTGACTCCGAACGTTACGATTATTTATGACGGGGATGCAGCCGGAATCAAGGCCTCTTTACGGGGAATCGACCTCGTCTTGGAAGAAGGATTGAACGTGAGAGTACTTTTACTGCCGGACGGGGAGGATCCGGATTCTTTTGCTCGAAGTCACACATCGCAAGACTTGGCGGACTTTATTGCGAATAACGAGACTGATTTTATAAATTTCAAGACTAAATTGTTATTGGGTGCGGCAGGTGATGATCCGGTTGAGCGGGCTCGCTTGATCACGGATATCGTGCGAAGTATCGCCAAGATCCCGGATAACATCGTGCGTTCAGTCTATGTGCGCGAAACGGCTCACCAGTTGGATGTCGAGGAACGGATTTTATATACCGAGATTGCCAAGGTTCGATTGAAAAACGAAGAACAACCTTCTAAAGTTCCTGCCACAACATCGAAACCGCAAATAACACCCCCGACACGAGGTGCAACTCCTTGTGACATCGAGGAGAGCGTGTTGATCCGTTACCTGCTTTTATTCGGGGATAACGAGTTGTACGAGGAGGAGCATAACGGGTATATGCGAAGCGTGAGTGTCGGGGAATTCATTATCCGGGAACTCGGGGAAGATGACTTGGAGTTACTAAATCCCGTGTTTCGTACAATGCAACAGGAATATCAGCGTCAGTATGAATCGCCGTCGTTCATCCCGGCCCGTTACTTTATTTCTTACCCGGATATAAAAGTTAGTACGATGGCAGCCAATATCTTGAGCGAACCTTACGAATTAAGTAAGATTTGGTACAAGATGGACAATTTTGTCGAGACTGAACAGATGAAACTTGCTGAACTTCTTCCTAAAATACTGGACAATTACAAGATGCGGAGAGTGGAAATGCTTTCTCGAGACATAGATAATCGCATCCTTGAATCGCAGAACAGTAAAGATCCTTCGCAAATCGTAGAACTCCTCAAGCGCAAAAATGCCATCAACGTCATTCGTCGTAAGTTAAACGAGAAATTGGGACGTACGGGAATCCATTGAATGATATTTCTCCCCATCTCCTCTCATACATCTTCGGGCTTACCGCACGTTGTGGTGTATAGTATATATCCTTCTTCGTAATCATTCCCGATGTACTCGATTCTGATAGACAAATCCTTTTTTAATGGTTGCCTGATTCGGCACACGTATTCCTTTATTCTCTTTCTTTTGCCAAGGGTGGCCCCCTTCCAAATTCCCAGCGTGAGATAATCCATGTTAGCAATTTGATTGTTTTTAGCGCATAGTAATTGTAGAAGGCGTGCTTCACTGGAACTTAGTAGGGTCACTTCTCCTTGGATGGTTATCGTGCGTGCAACAACATTAAATGTTGTGATGGAAGAAAGTTCATATATGTGTGGGGCATTTAAGCGTGTAACTATTTTTTGGCGAAGGGCTTTCAAATGGGCAATCAAAACATTTGGAGGACGGTCTTTAGAAATGAATCTATCCGCTCCGGCATCCAGTGCGGCAATTTCTCTTTCAGGTTCTCCGTGGGAGGTATAGATGATAATACATGTTAGCGGGTCTTTCTTTCGAATCAATCGGATAACTTCTATCCCGTCTTTTAGGGGCATATACAGGTCGAGTAATAAAATATCAGGCTTTTGACGGTTATAAGCATCCCAGGCTTCTTCCCCGTTAACAGCAATGTCAACTATGAATTCGTGTTCTTCCAGGATCATTTTTGTCAATTCGGAATCGACTTTATTGTCTTCCGCGTAAAGGATTCTCATCTTGTTTGTCATCTTGTTTCTTTATTTTATAGGTAATGTCACGATAAAGGTTGTACCTGTTCCGACTACGCTTTCCGCTGCGATCGAGCCCCTGTGTGCCTGAACAACCATGCGTGCGAAATACAGGCCTTGTCCATGTCCATTGATCTTCATGTCGTTTTGGTGATCACCCCTGTGGTAACGTTTGAAAATATGTTTTAGAGCTTCGGGAGTAATACCCATACCGTTGTCTTTCACTTCAATGCGGATAGTGTTTGGGTTGATTTCTTTACACGTGATTCGGATATGCACCTTTTCTCCGCCATACTTTAAAGCGTTTTCGATTAAGTTTTGGAAAACCGGTTGTAAAAAATTAGGGTCTCCGGCAATCACGTGTCGATCGGAAAGGTATTGGAGTTGAATGTCTGCTTGTTTCTCTTTTCCGATATTCCATGAGTCCGGACGACTTAATTTATCCAACATTTCATACAGGTTAAAATCTTTAATTTTCAACCGTAAACCATGGGCATCCGTGGATTGAAGTAATATCCGATTAATGGTTTGTAATACATTATTTAATTCGATTGTACTTTTTTCCAGTAAGATTTTTTGTTGAGAAGAAAGAGTTTTATAAAGTACATAGTGAAGTTTGAGCTCAGTTTCAATGGGGTGTCTCAAGTCATGCACGATGCTATGCACAAAAATCTCTCGGTATTTCCCGGTTCTTTTCTCCCAGCGGAGCATGTGGAGAAGCGAAATGATACAGAAAATAAGTAGTAAGGAGATGAAAAAAACTAGCGAGATATGTCCGGATGCCAAGTTTAAAAATCGTTCGAAAGGGTAATTTTATTGCTTGCTGCTGCGATGTGTCCGGTCCGTTTTGTCCCATTGTACGAATTAATGAATTTGCACCTACGAATCAAAGATTTTACAGAAGCTAAACGTTATGCGAGAATAATTATTGACAAACCAGTAAAAATTAACTCTTCTCGAATAAGGAAAATAAAGAAGGCTGCCAAAGTTTTACTTGAATAGTATTTCGATATATTTATGGACAGTGGAAGATTAGACCGTTGATATGGTCATGTTATGTTTCAATTTTTTGAATAAAATGATGCGGGATCAACTTATGCTATTTGGTAATTCTGTGGGATATTTGGGCTTGGCACTTAGTGGATATCAAACATATATTGCTTTTACAGATGGTGATATTACGGGAAATGATATTTTGGGAGCTGTTTCTACGGCTCTCAGTGCTGCTAGTTATCTTTTTGCTTCAGCTGGATTCTTCCCTGTTGCTGGAGTGGTTGGCATTGCTGGATGTGTTGTTGGTCTTGTTTCTACAATGATAAATTTGGCAGGACAATCTTTGTTAATTCAAGTTCCTTTAGAAGATGGTCATAATGTTTATGTATACATATCACCGAATATGACATCATTTGCTTAATTTTGTTGTGAACTAATGTTTTGTTAATAGCGTTATTCTGAGTAGTTTGATGTTTTTTATATTAGGCTACTTGGAATAATGTAAAATATTATAGGTAATGAAAAAATATCGTCGTTCTTTTTGGGCAGCATCCTGTGTAAATTCAATGATAATACCATGGATAGTAGCGTTTGTATTCAGTTATTTATCAGTTAAAGATAGAATAGATATTTCGAGAGTACTTTCTTTTTATGGATTGATATTTGGGGGGATTCCAACATTGGTAATTTTGACTTATTTCTTCGTGTCCGAGTTTTATGTTGTCTTGTCAGATGACGCGTTGATCTTGAAGAACGCAATTTGTCCGTTTTGGAAGAAGAAAGTGTATTATAATGACATGGTGAAAGTAAAGATAATCTACTATGGAGGTGGTCCTTCAATTCCTTTCATGAAAATAGCTACCACCAAGGCACAACGTTCGGGGCGTTATTATCTGGATCGTGTTCGTCTTAAAGATTTTCCAGAGATAATAGATGTTTTGAGAGAGAAAGGGATTGAAGTCTATGTAAATGGAATGGAATGTTTTAGATGAGACGTGGGTAGAGAATAAGAAATATTCCTAATTTTGTAAAAACAATAACGATGAAAATATATCGAGGTTCTTTTTGGTCGGGAGATAGCGTACATTCCTTTTTTATGTCTTATATTTTGGGATTAGTATTTGTTGCCCTATTGGTTAGAGTTGAAATTGATTTTTCATGTTTAAAGATCATGGGGATGTTACTTGTTTTGTTTGCTTTCCCGGTTTGTTTATTGTTATTTTCTGAGTTTTATGTTATAGAACTTGATGATGCATTGGTCGTGAGAAATGCAATTTGTCCATTTTGGAAGAAGAAAATATATTTTAAGGATGTTGTGAAAATAAGTGTCGTATATCTTGGCGGATATGCAGTACCTTATATGCGAATAATAATCGACAAAAAACGAGCTTGCCGCTATTACATAAATCGAGTTAAACGCAAGCAGTTACCGGAGTTGGTGGATTCTTTGAGAAAAAAGGGGATAGACGAGGATGCAAGGGGAATGGATATGTTGAAGTAAAAAACTAAAAGAGAAAATTTAATATCGTAATAACTAATGAAAGAATTTCGTCAATCATTTGGAAAAACACGTACAGCATTTGATGTTAAAGTTTTGGTGATACTTTTTGTTTTATTATTTTTACCTGCAATTTGGATAGTCAAATCTAGTATTCCCGCAATTTTAGGTGTGATTGTATTTTTGTTAATGATATTCCATTTGTTGGTCATGCAGTTATTCTATGTAATTTTGACTGATGATAAATTGATTATAAAAAATGGCATTTATCCGTTTTAGAAAAAAGAAGTGCGATATATAGATATAGTTAAGTTAAGGTTCATTTGGTATGGCGGACGGTCTTATCCAAGTATGAAGGTTATTACTAAAAAGTCTTCTAAAATGTCATGGCGTTATACGATTGATCACGTGGATCCACAAGATTATTCTATTATTGTCGAGGAGTTGAAAAAGAAAGAGGTTCCAGTCGAAACGAAAGATCTTGATATGTTTGTTGATATGTTCAAGGAGAAATAATTCTCGGATTAATAACCAATGTTATAATTTTATCATGAAATAATATGAAAACATTCCGTCGTTCTTTTTGGAAGACATGTACATTTAAATTTGGTCTTTTACCAGGATATGTATTTCTCTTGTTACTAGGGGGATATTATCTTCATGATGTGCAAGTACCTGTTGTGGTATGGATCTATTTGATTGCTATTTGTATTGTTGGATTTGTCGGGATTATTATTCGATGTTTTTACCTTATCTTGATGGATGGCAGATTAATTATAAAGAATCGGTTTTGTCCTTTCTGGTGTAATAAATTTTATTACAGTGATATTGAAAAGATATATATAGAACAACCGGGAGTGCTTGGTGTTTGTTATATACAAGTGATTACCCGAAAAAATAGAAAACATAACTGGAAATATATTCTTGATTTTGTTAGTCCCAAAGATTACACGGAATTGGTACCTATGCTGAAAGAAAAAGGTATTGATGTTAAAACGAAAAATCTTACATATCTATTATGAAAAAATATCGTCGTTCTTTTTGGGCAGCTTGCAATGTAAATTCAATGATAATACCATGGGTAGTAGGGTCGATATTCTGTTATTTTTTGATGATTGAAGACGGAATTGATCCTTCAAGACTACTTTCTTTTTATGGATTCCTATTTTTAGGAACACCAACATTGGGTGTTTTGACTTATTTCTTCGTGTCCGAGTTTTATGTTATCTTGTCAGATGATGCGTTGATTTTAAAGAATGCTATTTGTCCGTTTTGGAAGAAAAAGGTTTTTTATGGAGATCCGGTAAAAATAAAGATTATTTATCTTAGTGGCTATACAATACCTTACATACAAATCATAAGAAGTGCAAGAAGATTTGCTTGGCGTTATTATCTAGATCGTGTTCGTCTTAAAGATTTTCCCGCAATAATAGATTATTTGAGAGAGAAAGGGATTGAAGTTCATGTCAAGGGAATGGAATATTTTAAATGAAACATAGTAGAACCCAAGAATTATAGATAATTTTGTAAAAACAATAACAAATGAAAAAATTCCGTCGTTCTTTTGGGAAAACAACAACGTTTAAACATATGTTCATGCCGTTTTTAATACCCTTATTATTGTTTTTTATTTTTTACGATTATAATCTTAATTTAGTAGCATGGTGTTATTTACTTTTAGTAGTATTAATATTTTTAATCGCTCTTATTTTTCAATTATTTTATATAGTATTGGAAGATAATTTTTTTGTTATAAAGAATGGGATTTGTCCATTTTTGTATGAAAAGCATTTTTATAAGGATGTAGAAAAAGTAAATATCAAACGTCTTGGAGGAATGGCCCCTCCCTATATTCAAGTTATTACGAAGAAAAATAGAAAACATGCGTGGAAATATATTATAGATTTAGTAGCTCCAAAAGAATATGACAAATTAGTTGAGGTTATTAAGTCAAAAGGTGTTGTTGTTGATAATGAGAATCTTGTTAATTGGAATTAATGTATAAGATTGAATTAGAAAATGTGAATTCTTGATAGGTAAGAGCATTAGAGAAATTGATAATGAATATTATATTTTATGAAAACATTCCGTAATTCTTTTTGGTCGGGTCGATGGGTACAATCAATATTTATACCATGGACGGTAGTGAATATATTATGTGTTTTGATTGTAATGAATAATGTTGATTTTACGAAATTATTCCCATGGTATGGATTGATAATGCTTTTACCGAACTTGTTATTTTATGGCATAGTATTCTTATCAGAATTTTATATTATATTCTCGAATGACGCTTTAATCCTAAAAAATGCCATTTGTCCGTTTTGGAGGAAAAAGTTTTTTTATCAAGATCCGGTAAAAATAAAGATTATTTATCTTAGTGGTTATACGATACCTTACATGCAAATCATGAGAGGTACGAGGAAACTTGCTTGGCGTTATTATCTGGATCGTGTTCGACTAAAAGATTTTCCCGAGGTGATAGACCTTTTAAGAGCGAAAGGGATGCAGGTTGATGTAGAGGGAATGGAATATTTTTAGAAAGCAGAATGAGTCAATAAGATTTGAAAATGAATTTATAGATAATGAAAATATATCGAGGGTCTTTTTTGTTGACAACTATCGCTCCTTGCGTTTTTGCACTTTCTTGTAAATATGGTAAGTGGGGAGTAGGAGAGGAGGAATCAGAAGAATATAATAATCTGTCCTTAGATGAAAAAATAGAATTGACAAATATTTATGGGATAATAATTTAAGAAGATGAGAATGAAATTAATAGTTTTATTAGCCTTGGGTTGGGCTTTATCAAGTATGGTTGTGCCAGTTTCAAACGAAGGACAACCTGAAATGAAAATAGATAGTATCATCAAATCGGATAGTGTAAAGTATATTATTTTTACTTCAAGTGATAATTATGGTGATGGTAGTGCCGTGAATCGGATGTGGAGTGATAAATGGAGATGTTACTCATACTATTTTAAGGATATTAAACATAATGAGATAACGTTTTATGTCCTAAATAATGCAGTTCCTATCGTTAAGCCAAAGTCGTTTTTACAGACTATTCAATACGTGGATTGGAATGTTTTATTTCCCCGGTTGAGTCCATCAGATGCAGCCAAGATGTATTCTTTTTTTATTCATGAATGCCATCAGTGGAAACGGAAAGATGGTAAAGAGACCAAGCTATATTTTATAGACCGTCAAGATTTTTCTAGAGACTCGATAAAAATGTACCGGGTTTATTGCCATAATTCACGGTATTATATGAATGAATTAATAGACGAACTGGAGTATTAGTACCGGTGAAAATATAACGATGAGGGTGTGTCCTAAAGACTTCAGAATGACATGCTCTCTTATTTTTTTAATCAGTACGATAAAACGATGATTCATGATTGTATTATTTAAGCATCGTGAGTCAAGATTAAAAAGCGAGTAGCAACCGGTATATAGGCTTAGTGGATTGTGGAGAGGAGATGTTATGAGGGGAAAATCCTTATTTAACGGCCTAAAGATTTTAATGCAATGTTGTACATTGATATATAAATCATATATTTACGTGAAGAAAATGCAGACATTATTATATTAATATTAAGAAAAGATAATATGGGAAAAAGCATGTATAAATTGTTCGTCTTGTTCATAAGTCTATTTTTAACTAGTCTTATCTCTTCGGCTCAAGAAAAGAGGTGTATAACAGAAATATATTCAGTCGAAAAATCACAGAGCAAATCGTATGTGCGAGAATTGGAATTGTATTTGAAATCAAAAGGTTTGTATGATAATAAAAAAAGCCGAGAAACGATCACTAGTTCAATAAAGGAAATCAAGAAAAAATTACAAATAGGGAATATTGATTTCACACGAGGTAATATTTTTATTGTAGAACTTTTAGGAGGTAAAATATATGAAGATCCTGAAGAATGGTGTGAAGGGTTTGGCATCATTGAAATAGGATTTTCTACAGAGCAACAAGCTGTAGATATATTCAAAAAAGCAAAAATGGCATCTCAAAAATACACGATGAACATTCCTATCTACCGTCCCCCTTTCCGGTGTGTTCGTGTGGGGAAAAGTGTTCTTTTCGTGTATTCTATTAATGTAAATATGGATAAATACCTTGATCTGGTTGAAAGTTGGCAGCCTTTAAAATGTGAATCGCCATTCTAGAGGATATATTATCCTTTAAGATGTACTTTAAATTTACGATTATGAAGAAGTGGTACGTGTTAATAATTTTAATGTTCTTGGCTTATGCGATCATGTTGAACTTGGATTTGAGTACCCAAGGGAATCGTAATTTGGGATCAGTTTGTGAAGGGATTGAGATCGATTGGACATTTTAGAATAGATTGTTATGAAGAATATTCGAGCATATTATTTATTTTTGAGGAAAGGAATCATTAGTTCAGTTATATTGTTTTTATTAGGAACTTGGCAACAAATTCCTTTATATTATATGGGTTTATATGGGGCAATTTTAATTGTCACGATTTTTTTAGTCTATTATTTTTTAAGATTCTTGTACAAGAAACAAACAGGTTTTACCACGTGTTTTAGATTTGGATTTATTCCCAAAAGAGGTTTTGGGAATTTGTTGAAAAAATATGGATTGTTTTTATTTTTAGTGTTAATGCTGGGGCTTGGATTATTATGTATTCCTTGGAAATATCTATGGCAAATGGTATTCGTTTCATCTTTTTCTTTTTATTTAAATTATATCGGGGCAGTAGCATATTGTAATTTATTTCTCACATGTAAAAACAGGAAAAATGAAGATGCAGGTAAATAGGTTTATGAGAAACGGTATGTTAGAGTTACCAAAAACGTATAATTCCATTCATGACCGAGAATATCCTTTCCTCACAAAATGAAAGATAGAAATAAATCGAGATGATATCTGTAAATTTCCTTTTAATCAAGGAATTTCCTAACTTTGTATAATGAATGATCAAAATATCGTGTTTATGGAAAGTACTCAAGAAATTCTCAACATACTGAAGTTCTACAAACAGCAGTTCGCAGCCAAGTATGGAATCGAACGGTTAGGATTGTTTGGTAGTGTGGCACGTGGTGAGCAGGATGATAACAGCGATATTGATGTTGTTATCAAAATGCAACGACCTAGTTTGTTCCGAAGTTATCGTATCCGCGAAGAATTGGAAACATTATTCCGCCGTAAAGTTGATTTAATTACCTTACACGAAAATCAATTTTTTGATTTTCGTAAAAATGTAGAACATGATGCAATCTATGTCTGAAATGGGCGTGTTGGATCGTCTTCGATTCCTCACTATAAAAGCGGAACAGGCTATTTTAAATTATTAGGACGTTATGAACGTATTCTTGGTTTAAAGACCGCCGTCCAGTGCTAGACGGCGGCTTCTATTTTATATAAACTTCTCCCTATTCCGTGTATTATTCAACCCGAAAATGATAAAAAGGACAGAGGCGATCAACATATTCATCCGGCAATGGAAGACCGTGTTGAAAAATATCTGCGGGTTCTTGTCAATGGGAACATCGTAAGGATTCAAGAAGATGTTCCATTGGCTGTCCCCGATAGCTCCCTGTATCATGGAGAATAACAGTCCGATAATGATAATCACCACGGAAGTACCGTTCCCGTTCTTGATCATCGTACTCAGCATAAAGGAGAGCGTACCGATAAAAAGAGCCGGGACCATGGCTTGCAGTGTCAGTCCCATCGGGGGAACCGACACGATGGCCAAATCCGTTAATAGTGCCAAGAAACAGGTAATCACGAAACAGATCACGTAAGAAATAATCAGGCGTAATAACCAGACCTTGTAACTATAGTTCGGGATTCCGAAAATAATCTCCACGATCTTGGCATCCTGATCGTTCTGTATGCCGAAACACATGGGGTAGAAAACCAATAGAATACTCGGTAACATCAACATAGAGTATGCTGTTGCCTGCGTGATCTCGTCATCTCCCAACAATTTTACGATCACCGTGATCACGTAGAAGGCGAGGGCACTCAACATGAAGTACAGGAATTTGTTCCCGAATATAATCTTGATGTTATATTGTACCAACTTTTGTAGGGTTATCCAAAATTGCACCATAATGTTAATGTAAAATTTAGAATTTAGAATTTAGAATCACGAAATCGTCAATCATAAATCACTAAATTTCTTTATTGTGTTATAATTTCTTCTTTGTTCTCGATCTTCACGCTTCTCAATAACCACAAGTATGAGTCTTCCAAGGCCGGGAGAATCTTCTCGGCGGTCTCGGTAGGCTTATGCTCGCTAAGGCAACGTACTTTGATGATGTCGCCTTGGCGGATGTGGTGAACGATCAGCATATCGGACGGTAATTTTGCAAAATCCCGTACGGGTACCTCAAAGGTCCAGGTAACATCCTTGGCGATATTGGCCATGTCGCTCGGCGTACCGTTGTATTTCAGAATTCCCTTGTTGATCACGCCGACTTGGTTACAGGAACTGGCAATATCCTCTATGATGTGGGTAGAGAAAATCACGATCCGGTTCCGGGACAACTCCACGAGCAAATTTCTGAAGCGAATTCTTTCCCGCGGGTCCAATCCGGCTGTCGGCTCATCCACCACGAGGATGCGGGGCAGGTTCAACAGGGTTTGTGCAATACCGATACGTTGTTTCATACCACCCGAAAAACCTCCGATCTTCTTATCCTTGTTCTCGTACATGTGTACGGCAGAAAGCACCTCGGCAATCCGGTTATGGCGTACCTTCTTGTTGTATATCCCTTTCAACAGCGCTTGGTACTCCAAAAACTCCCAAGCCGTGAGATTCTCGTACGTCCCGAATTCCTGTGGTAAATAACCGATCAAGCCTTGCAACTCTTCCCGTTTCTTCTGGGTATCGATACCGTTAATGAATATCTTCCCGTAACTCTGCTCGAAGACACCGCAGATGATACGCATCAACGTGGTCTTACCGGCCCCGTTAGGACCCAGCAAACCGAACATACCCGTGTGAATTTCCATGGAAACGGAATTCAACGCTTTAAACGGCTTCTTCTTCACCCCGATAAACGGAGCCTTGGATGCCAGACGGAAAATAGTCTTTCTGAGCATACGGAACCGTCCGTCAATCAAATCAATATTGATGTTTTCTTTATTGATCTTGTTCGACAGGTAGCGGGCGGCAATACCGAGATACCAGAACATACCCAAGAAGATAGCCCCTCCGCTGTTTTCGAATTTTTTACTTGACCAGATCAGGATAACCAACGGACCGGCATAGTAAATGACGATGGCGATGATCCGTAGAATCTTGGCAATGACCGTCTGTTTCCGGTTTTCGCAGAACTCCCGGAAAATATTCATGATACTTAGCGTCATCATCCAAGTGATGAAGGCAAAAATGATGGCCCACAAGAACAGTACCTGATAGCTGAACGTGAAGTAGTACATGAATCCCAGTACCGGCAACGACCACAACAGCGGCTGCATATCCCGCCATTGATGATAGTTCCCTTGCAGTCCGAGACGTTCCCGAATCTTCAAACCGGAAGTCCATTCCCGGTTGAAGCGTGACGGGCGTCCGTACACTTTAACCAGATTACATATCTTGATATTCAGCTCTTCGTCAGCCGGAATGATATTACTTTGCGCCCGACGCAGACTGTCCTCTAGGAACCAAGTTACACCCGGAACGAGGATAACCGTCAGGATCATGTATAGAATCCGATTCAATAACGTGTAGGTCCAGAAGTACACGCAGATGACGGCCACGACGAAAAGCACGATTTGCAATAGTTTCATGAAAAGACTTTGCGTGCGCAGACGGTGTAAAGCGTCCTCCATGCCGGAATACAATGTCGGGATGATGACCAGAGTCAACAACGTACTCATGGTAAGCCCCCCGATCACGGTGATGGCAAACGGGGCCCCCAATCCGGACACGTATTCCCCTTGTCCCATAGCCAACGGAATCATGGCCACGATCGTCGTGATCGCCGTGATCAGAATCGGTCTTAAGCGGGACAACCCGGCTGTTATGATAGCCCGTTGTTTACGGTTTCCATTCCGGCGGAGTAAAGAAGTATAGTCAATAAGAATGATACTGTTATTCACTACGATACCAATCAGGATAATGAAACCGATGAAAACATTGGCATTCATCAATGAATTGCTCGTGAATAACAGAGCCAGTAAAGAACCGATGGCCGCCAGCGGAATGGTAAACATCAGTACAATCGGGGCGGTGGTCGATTCAAACACAGCAGCCAGAATCATGTAAATCAAAACAAAAGCGGCTAGGATAAGGAAAATGAAATCGTTCATTTCGTTCTCCTCGTGTATCACCTCCACGGCGATACCTGTCGGTACATCCATGCTTTGCACGAGCTCGTCAATCTCTTCCCGGGCAGCTTCCAGCAACTCCTTGGACTCATTGATGTCGGAATTGAACATGTAAGTAAGGTTCACCTCCTTCTCCTGGTTGATACGGGTAATGTTCCCTTTATCGCGCCCCAGGTTGATGCGGCTGAAACTCCACAATTGTACCAACCCGTTATTCTTATTCGTGACTTCCAAGTTCCTCAAATCCTCCAGAGTCCGGGTTTGTGTTTTCTGATCGTCTTCATCGTAGTTGATATCCCGGATCAGAATATCATATTCCTGATTTCCTGCTTTGTATTTGACTTCGGCTTTACTTTGAGGTTGGAAATTGGAGAGTTCTTGGCTTACATTACCGGGTTCGACGTTATTCATCCCCATGAGGTACTGGTCAAAGAATATTTTGGAAACCGTACTTCCTTGGGAAACAGAGATATATGAATTGGAAATGTTATCCAGATCATCAAGTTGGTATTTCAAGTATTCGGCAAAATTCGTCATGGCCTCGAAATCTTGACCTTTGATGACCACTTTCTCCGTTTGACTACCCATCCCCATCATTCTGAGCAAGGAACTGTTACCAAGCATTCCACCGCCTCCGCCGCTTCCCCTGAAGTTCTCGCTGCTCTCGCTGGCTTCCAGGCTGATCTGGTTGATGTTAACCGTCTCGGCCAACCGGAGGACTTCGGTCTTCAGTTGGATGAGGGATTTCTTATTGATCTTTTGGTAATCATCCTTTAACCGAATCGTCAGCCGCACATCCTCTTTCATAATGTTGGAAGAGAACTCTTTTATCTCCGGCACTTCAAGTAATTCATCCTCGAAAAGGCGAATCATCTCGTCGGTCCTTTGCAGCGTGTAGCCCGAAGGTGGAGTGATATACACGTTGAACGTGTTCAACTCAACCTCTTTCAACGTGTTCAAGGTTAAGGAGGTGGATAGTACCACGGTTATCAACAACGTGACCAAAGCAATGATAATCACTTGTGCCGGACGGCGAAGTGACACCTTGAGTATGGCAACATATATCTGCACCAATCTGTTATGAATAGATAGGTTGCTGAAGTTGACATCCTCCGGCGTCTTGCGCAAAATAGCGTTTACCGCCATCGGTATCAACAGCAATGCCACGACCAGTGATATGGTAAGCGTTGCCACGATAGAGATCCCGATGTGTTCCCCGATCAATTTTATCAAGTAATTGTCTGCAAAAAGGAAGGGGAGAAATACGGTGATTGTGGTTGCCGTGGCAGCCATGATGGCTTTCCACACCTCGGTGGTTCCCCGTACACAGGCCTCGTCGGTGGAAACTCCCAGCCCCTTTAGGCGGTAAATATTCTCCATGACGACGATCGAGTTGTCCAACAACATACCAACGGCGAGCGCGATACCCGTAAGGGTTAGCGTGTTGATCGTGATTCCGAATAGATAAAAGAAATAGAAAGACGAGAACACGGAAATCGGGATGGCAAAAGCCACAATCGAAATGATCCGTATTTTCCGTAGGAACAAAAACAATACGAATATAGCCAATAAAGCCCCCGAAAGCCCGAGATCGATGATCTGGTCAATGTTCTTGTTCATCACTTCGGCAGCATCGTCTTCCACTTCAATAAGCACCCCTTTGGATTCCAATTCCCCGTTCAAACGGCTAATTTCCTGCCGTACCTTTTCGGAAAGGTCGATCACGTTGGCCATGGGAGATTTGGATAGGATGCAGGAGATCACCTCTTTCCCGTTGGTACGGGCATAGGATTCCTCTTCCTTCACCCCGAACTGGATTTCAGCGATGTCCTTCAACTGGATCGGACCATCGGCAACCACGATGCTTCCCAAGTCTTCCGTGGCAAGATATTCGGCCGTCACGTTGACAAAATAACGTTTGTTACTCTCGTAAACCGAACCGGCGAAACTCTTTTCTGCCAAGTTGCTCGAAATCGCCCTGCTGATCGCGGATGTCGTGATGTTCAACGCTTTGCATCTTTCCGGATCGATGATAACTTCAATGCTTTTTTGTCGTCCTCCCAAGGTGGTGACATTAGCGATTCCATCGATATTTTCCAGGTAGGGAACAATCTCTGAATCGGCGATGTTACGCACGTAGTCGATGTCATCCTCCCCGAGAACCCGTAGATTCATGAACATATCGCTGGCAGAGCCCGAGGAAGATTTGTTCACGTTCAACCTGAAATTATCAGGCAGATTCGGGGTGATGCTTTTTATTCTTTCCTCCAGTTGCAGGAAGGTATATTTCAAATCGACATCCTGCTTGAAAGAGACGGTGACCTGTCCCCCTCTCGAATAAATCTGGGTTTCTATTTTTTCTACCCCGTGGAGGGCACTGACGGCTCCTTCAACGGGAATAGCTACTTGATTTTCTATATAGGAAGGGTCGGATTCGGTCTCGGCGCTAATGCTTACGCTCAACACCGGCAGTTCGGCGTTGGGATATAATTCCATGGGAAGGTGTTTATAGGAGAAGATTCCCATAAGTACCAGTCCGATGAAAAGCATCGATACAAGAACCCTTCTTTTTATAATCGTGTTCATGATTTCTTTCTGTCAATAACGTAATACACACACGGAATAACGATCAGCGTCATGATGGTCGAGGTCAGCAAACCGCCGATCACGGCAAGTGCCATGGGGGAGCGTAATGAAGCTCCTTCCCCGAATCCGAAACACATAGGTAGCAACGCCAGAATGGTCGTGGCACTGGTCATGATAATCGGACGCACGCGATGCTGTGCTGCCATTTTAATGGACTCCTCCAGCGGGTGTCCCTCCTCTTTCAGACGATTGATCGCGTCCACGAGTATGATAGAACTGTTCACGGCAATACCCGCCAGCATGATGATACCGATAAAGGCCATCATGTTGAGTGTCTGTCCGGTGAGCAGGAATGCCAAGATACATCCCACGCCGGCCAACGGAATGGTCAGCAGGATCGTGAACGGATGGCGCAAGGATTCAAATTGTGCTGCCATCACCATATATACAAGTAATATGGATAGGAACAGGGCAAATCCCAAGCCGCTGAATGACTCTTGGCGCATCTCCTCTTCTCCCGTGATCTTGGCCGAATACTTGGCCGGGAATTCAACCTCGGACAATTTCTCCTGAATCGCCGGGGTAATGTGGCTCAGTGAATACTGTTTCTCGATCATGGCGGTCACAATCCCCGTCCGGCTTTGATTGATCCGGTTAATCTCTTTCGGGGCAGACGTGATCTCAATATCTGCGATCTCTCCGAGGCGGTACTTCTTCTCTCCTTGCACGATTTCAATATCGTAGATCTCGGAAAGAGTCACTTCGGGAACCTTGATATTGATGTCAATGGTTTCACCTTGTGTCTCGAAAGTTCCGGCATCCTTACCTGCCAGTTTCTCGCTGACTTGGTTACTTACCGTGGCCACGTCGATCCCATAGATCCCGCTTTTCAAGCGATCGATCTTGATATTTATCTCCGGTGCTCCTTTTTCCAGGGAAGATTTGATATCATATATGCCGGGGATTCCGGTGATCTTCTCTTTTATCTCGGTACATAATTCATCCAGCAACTCAAGTTCCTCTCCTTTCACCTCGATCACTAACGGGGCACCCTCTGTGCCCAAAATACTTTGCAGGGCAGATTCGCCTTTTTCGTAGGAGATCTCCACGCCTTCCGGCAACGGGTAATTCTCGTTGATATTCGTGATAAAGTAATCGGCATCCAGCTTGGAATCTTTCTTTATCTTTACCTTGATTTGGGATTGGTTCTCCGATTCCAATTTTCCTCCGCTCTGGCTTTCAAGATTCGACGGGCCCACCAACGTGTATTGCCACTCGATGTCGTCCTGACCGAGTGTCCGGATGGCATCTTCGATTGTCCCCACGGCATTATCCGTGCTTTTTAACCTTGTGCCGGGCTCCATGGTAACGAGTATCGAAAATTCCTTCGATTCCGTTTTAGGCATGAATTCCATACCGATCAACGGTAACATCAGGTAAGAAACAACCATAAGGATGGTGGCAATTGCAATCACCAGGTATTTCCTTTTAAGTACTTTCCCGATGAAATTTCCGAACCCTTTGATCGTGATGGCATGACTGGTCGTGTTCTCTTTCTTCCGCATGAATTTCGATGCCAGCATCGGGATAAACAAGATGGAGACAAAAAGCGAGGACAACAGCGAGAAACTAACCGTCCAAGCCTGCTCCTTGAATAGCTCTCCGGCAGCGCCTTGCAGGTACACGATCGGAAGGAATACCACGATCGTGGTTAACGTCGAGGCCGTGATCGCTCCCGCGACTTCCGAAGTTCCCCTCACGGCTGCTTCTGCGGGAGGGAGGTTGTTCTCTTCCATGTTCCGGAAGATGTTTTCCATCACCACGATGGCATTATCGACCAGCATTCCCGCTCCCAGCGCGAGTCCTCCCAACGTCATGATGTTAATGGAAAGTCCGTTAAAATACATCAAATTGAACGTGGCAATGATCGAGATCGGGATGGAGAGACTCACAATTAAGGTCATGTTTATTCGTCGCAAGAACAAATAAAGTATAATCACGGCGAGTATGATACCCATTAACGCGGAATCCTTGACCTCGTTGATGGAACTCCCGATAAATTCTCCTTGGTTACTGATGATATGGAAATCATATCCCGGCAGACTTTTACGGAATTCATCTATTTTTGCAAGCAAATTTTCCACGGCATTTACCGTGTTGTATTTGTTTTCTTTGTAGATACTGATTCCCAGGCAGCGTTCCCCGTTGTAACGGGCCAAATTCTCCGGCTCTTTGTTGCGGATGGACACGGAGGCCACGTCTTTCAAATATACCGGAGCCTTTGTTTTACCGGCACTGCTTGTAGATTCCGAAGAAGAGGAACTTCCGGTGGAAGAGTTCTCTTTGAACGCCACGATAATGTTCTCAATATCTTGGAGACTGGTAATCAGGTTGACCCCTTTCACCGTGTATTGAATATCCCCGTCCGTAATTGTTCCCCCGGAAACGTTTTGATTGATGGCCGTGATTTGTGAGGCAATCCCGTCGGCAGTCAACCCGAATGCCTCCAGCATGTAGGGATTCGTGGATATCTCAACGATAGCCTGTTCCTGTCCGTTCAACTGGATATCCGCGATTCCGTCTACCCGGACAAGTTCATTGCGCATGTAATTCTCTGCGATCTTTCGCAATTCGTTCATATCCTTCACCTCGTTGTGGGTGAGTGCGATGGTCATGATCGGGGTTGCGTTGGCGTCGTAACGGGTAACGTTGACTTCTTCTATGCTTTCATCTTGGGAAAGAGAGGAGACACTTCGCTGTAAATCCAGGAAAGCGGCATCCATGTCCTGATCCCATCCGTACTCCACGGTAACTTTCGTGTACCCGACTTTCGTGACGCTGTACACGCTCTTCACGCCTTCCTGACGTGCGGCGGTCGACTCGACATTAGTCGTGATTAGTTTTTCAACCTCTTCGGGGGGTCGCTGACCGCTTTTCACTTCCACGTAAAGAGCGGGATTTTTCAAGTCAGGGAAAAGATCTGTCCCTAATTTATTATAGGATATAGTTCCCAGCAAACATACCGCCAACGTGAGCATCAACACGCTCACCGGGTATTTTACTGCAAATTTGGTAATACTGTTCATGTCTTTTTATTTCATGATTTTTACTTTGCCTCTGTTTCTCAGGAATTCGTAGCCTTTCACCACGATCTTGTCTCCTTGGTTCAGACCGCTTTCCACCTCGATGAAACGGTCGTCACTGATTCCGGTCGTGATAATTTTTTCCATGGCTCGGTTTTGTTCAATCGTGTAGACAATCCGGTTTCCTCCTCGACGGGAGTTAACAATGTCTTTCGGTATGACAATAACCGAATCTTTTTGCAAAGTAATAATCTCCCCTTTTGCGAACATGCCGGGACGTAATTTCAATTCCGGATTATTGATCGTGATAAATCCGGTGTATGTGCGGGTATCCTCGTTGATGGCCGGGGATAATTGCGTTACAAGACCGGACAGGGTATCTGATTTGATGTTATAGTTGGTAACCAACACTTTCTGACCCACTTTCACCTTGTCGATCGTGTTTTCCGGCAAGGCGATTTCCATGTACATGTGGCTGTAATCCATCAATCCGACCATCGTCTCGCCCGAGGCGATCTCCACGTTCGGGGTGAAATACGGTAGGTTGACGATGGCTCCTTTGAAGGGGGCTTTGATCGTGAGTTTTGCCAGGTCTGTATATGCCGACTCCAATGCCGATTGGGCCTGTATGTAACTACTTTCAGCATTTAGTACATCTTTTTCCGTGGCACCGCCTTTTTCAAACACGGCTTTTTGGCCTTCCCACTCTTTTTTGGCGATATCAACCTGCATCTTTTTCGTTGGCAACGATACGGTATTTTCGTGTTCCTTGTTGTTCAACTTGATAATCACGGCTCCTTCCTCGACAATGTCTCCCAGCTTGTAAGGACGCTTGGTCTTGGGATTGATCATCAGTTCGTATTTACCGTTTGTCTCGGATTTCACCTCCACCGTTTTGGCTGCTTTGGCTGTTCCGGTCGTGGTGGTCAGTTCCCGGATATCGCGTTTCCCGACTTCGGAAAGCCAGACAGGAGTGGTTGTTTCTGAAGAGGAACTCATGCGTTGCTCGTTACAAGCGTTCAAGGTGTATGCCAGTAGAAGCACCCCGATATATTTTAAAGATTTGTTGATCATAGCGTTATTGTTTTATATTTTGTGTTAGGGTTATTTCAATAAATTCACTGGTAAATAAGAACTGTTACTCTGGTAATCCCACAGGGTTTGGATTTTCAGATCCAGTAATTTCAATTTATAGGAAATGATGGCGTCCGTCAACGCGTTTTTCGCGTCCGTCAACTGCGTCTGTTGATTCTTCAATTCCATACCGGTAAGGGTTCCGCTACGATATTTCTCGGCGTTTATGTCGTACGTGCGTTCCGCGTTCTTAACCGTTTGGCGGGCGATTTCGATTTGTCTCAATAATTTGGGTAACTCCCGACACACCTGACGAACGTTGAGTATGATGGATTTTCTTTCCTCCTCGTTACTGATCTCCGTGTTCTCGTTGGATAATTCCGAGCTGCGGATGTTTGCTTTTCTTGCACCCCAATCCCAGATAGGAACGGTCAACGTGATCCCGATCGTCTCGTTATCATCCGGTTTCGAGAAAGCTCCGTTGAACTTGTTTCCTTGTCCCATCAAGCCCACTCTGGCGGAAATGCTACCTTTGAACTTGTTGTTGTCCCTCGCTTCGATCAGGCTAAAAATGCCCTCTTCGATAGCAATTTGTTGTTGACGGATCTCCATGCGTTGTGTCAAGGCATATTTGACCGCTTGATTCACATCCACGTGAACCGAATCAATCTGGATGTCAGGTAAGATGCTGATATCTATATCCAAGGGTAAACCCAAAGTTTGCTTGAACTGATCTTTGGTATTCTCGTAACTCGTTTCCGTGTCGGCGAGAGAATTCTCGTTCGTGGCCAAGGTTACTTCTGCCTGGAATAATTCTTCCGGGGGGATTAATCCTTGGTCTACCTTATTCTTGATGATTTCGTAATTTTGTTTTTGGCTCTGGAAAGCTTCCCGGGCCGTGACCAACCTTTTATAAGACTGGTAAACGCTATAAAATGCCGAAGTCACGTTTTTCTCGATGTTCAGTTGGGCCAAAGCGTATTGTATCTTTGCTTTTTCAAGGTTGAATTCCAACCTTTTCAATTGCATCTTGGTCTTGTTATAAGTAAAGATCGGTTGTTCTAAATTCAAGCTGAGGTTATTTGAAAAAGAGGTACTCTTGGCCCCGAAAGATTGGTTGTCATCATCCTGCCAATTGAACGAGTTACTGAGCGTGATCGTTCCGTCCGTCCACTTGATCGGTTGACTGATCCTGAAATCCAGTCCGGAACTCATGGATTTTCGGGTATACCATTGCGTGTTGTACTCGTCGAACGATGTACTTCTGGTATATTGAAACGGGTTCAGGTTCAAACTGAACTGCGACTTTAACGACGCTTTCTGTTGGATAAGAGCTAGTTCACTTTGTTCCAGGCTCATTTTACTTTGAATGATGGAAGGACTTTGTTGATAAGCGATCTCCAGAGCCTTTTCCAACGTCAAAAATTCCTGAGCAAACGTTGATCCGGAACAAAGCATGAGTATTCCCGAAATAATCAACGAAATTGACGCGATCTTTTTCATAATATGTTGTTGTTATTTATTTGTTATTGTTCGTGTAAACCCACTTTACGGCGTCAGCAAAAATGATTTGATTTGACTCCGATCCCTTGTCACTTAAGGTGATCTTGGCTTCTCCTTGCGAGAAATAGAAAGATCCCAACGTCATCCATCCCTGTCGTCCCCGTCCAGTTTCAACGGATATCTCTTCTTCCCCGTCATCGTGTTTTACCGTGTAGTATTGTGTTTTTTTCTCTTCTCCTCCTCGCCGTCTCCATCCCATCATCGGGAGTTCTGAGGTGTACACGAATACTTCGTAAAAGCCCGGAATTTGTATCTGGGTAGTCCATTCGGCCTTGTTACTTCCGCTTCCGGATTTTTTATACATGGCACTATTGATATAATCCCCGTAATAATTGGGGCCTATCGTGGCTGTCCATCTGCTGGGCGGCATCCAGAAATTCAAGTGCTTGTATTTATCTTCACTCTCTTTTTTAAACAAAGATTGCAGTTTGTTTTTTTGATTGGATTCAATGATTCGGAATCCGGGATCTTCATTATCCACCGTAATCTCTTTCGGATTGAATGTGAACAAGGCGGCATCCGTGTCGAAAATTCCTGTTGTCGAATCCGTGGTCGTGGTGGTCACTTTTGCAAAGCTGTGCATGATCGAACTGGGCAGATTCTGCGAGATATTCGTGTTAATTGTGAGGCTGCTCGGACGTTCGTCACACAAAATGCGAATTTCTTTGTACTTCTGAGGTTCTATGATGTAATTTTTCGCCGGCTTTTCTTCCATTTGTGCTGCCCGTCCTCTTCTCCCTCGCGGACCTCCGGGGAACATGCCTCCTCCTTCCTCGATGTTGACAGAGATAATTCCCTCCACCTTCGTGGGATTGTAAATTTTAAACTTCACGATGTATTTCGTGTAGTCCCCGATTTCTATCTGGTCGGCATCAATGCCTTTTACGATGAATCGAGGTGTACTGTTGATCGTGTACCAACTCGGGATGAAATCCATCAAATTGAAATGGTATTTGCGGATAAATTCACTATTCAGGCGGGTAAAATTGATCTCTTGGAACGGGTATCTTTTCATGAAATCTGCCATAAAACTCTTGAATTCATTGGCCGAGAGGCGAGAATTAATGTAGTTTCTCAGATAAATACCTTTCAGTTTCATCATTTCGTAGAACACCTCTGTTGAAAGCGTGTTGTCAAGCACGGCTTGTTCAAAACTTCTTCCGTTCAAGTAAGCGGCTGCCCGCTGGTCATCACCCATTCCACTGAACATGCGGAAAAAGTGTCGGCCTTGCGAACTTTCCTCCTGTTTCAGCATCGTGTTCATCACGATGTCGATGATCGGGAAATTCTGGGAATAGATAGAGCCGGCGTAATTGAAATACATGGATGACACGTCGTACTTGTTCAACTTGGACGTCCCGGACCATTCTCTCGAAAACATGTTCACGAAAGTATTCCCCTCTGATTGGTACGTTTCTTCCGAGAGAAGTACGCGACGGACAAAATCCCGTACCACGTTCATCTCTACGTCGATATCTTCCATGCCTCCCCCGCGAGGATCATTACGTCCCCATTCGGCCATTCTTTTTTTAGCGAATTTGAAATTACTGCTGGGTAGGGTAGTGGCAAATTCCGGAAGGAAAACCATCTCCGGTTGCGTTTGTTCGCTATTCCCTTTCCAGTTGCGCACGTAACCCGCGTAGGAAATGGGCGTTTCCACCATGATGAATTTTGAGTACGGGTATTTGCGCCCTTTTCTCAATTCGTATTCGGACTTCACATCTTGAAGGAGTCCGGCTAACGTGTCCGGCATGTTGGGAAATATTTCGGAATAGAAATCATGTCCCTTGAAATTGTATAATTCGATCTGCACGGAATCAACCAGGATACTCTTCTTCTCGTAGTCTCCGATAGCTAAACTGATGCCGGACAATTGCTCGTTATTTTGGAATAGGGTCGTGTCCCCCGATTGGGAAGGCATCCCCTGTGAAAGAATCGTTCGGTTGTCAGGATGAATCACTTTTAGCGTGTAATTCGAGAAATTCTTCCGGATATTATAAGGAGCTTCCGGATTTACCGGGGGAAAAGTAGAGGGATACCACAGGCATTCTGGGGTCAGCAGGGTAAATTGGTCCTGCACGAAAGCGTATCTTTTCCCGAAGCGGAGAATACTGCTTCCGGTTTGCGTGTCGTAATATTCTTCGTCCGTGATGTCCAGGTAGCAAATGTTCTCGTCGATGGAACCGTTGTATGCGATGTCCAGTTCAAGACTTTCGTACGGGCGGAGTTTGTGTTCTACGATAATAACTTGCGCGTCTCTTTCGTAGGGAACATCTTCTCCTTGTCGGGTTATTTTTTCAACTTGTAGAGAAGGATTTAAGTAGAACACGATCTTGTCAATCTCCTGATGATTCCGGTTTTGGACTTTTACATGTGAACTTACCGTGATCGTGTTGTTGTTCTGGGAGAATATAATTTCTTGGTTTAACAAGTGAGCCTTGTCAAAGTTACTGTATTTTTTATACCTTTCAGAGTATAGTTTGCGTTGATTGTCAATGTGGTCAAAACGGGCGTAGTACATGAAACCGCAGCCGATCCCGATGATCAGGATAATACATCCCAGGGCATTCAGCAAGATATTTTTCTTGGGATGCAGCGGTAAACGGTTGACCATGGCAATGGTAAACGTGAGCAAGCCCATTCCCAAGAACAGGAATGTAAACCGCTGGATAAGATAGGGGAGCAAATTCGTGTGTCCCAGCACGTCGGAAAACATATTCGGCACCGTGAGGGCGAAGAAGTCAAATGCCCCGTGCTCTGCGTTGCCGAGATAAAATAAGGTTACCCCGATAAATCCCAGCATGATGACGAACGTCACCGCCTGATTGCGAATGAAACTCATGACCACGAACGATAATCCCAGCACGAAAATCAGAGACGGGATCGATAACGTGAGCAGGTAGAAGAAATAGGGGAACAGGGCAAACGGGGATTCACTTGCGAATACGTGAATGAAACCAGCGATGAGTAAAGCGACAATGTTCAACGATACAAACACCTTCATGATCCCCCAGGTTTTCCCGACAATGTAATCCGCGTTACTCATCGGTCGTACGTAAATCACCTCGGCCGTATCTAACTTCTTGTCTCGCTTTAAAAAACTCCCTGCCAGGAATATGGCAATGACAGATTGTGCGATATTGAAAAGATAGATATTGACAAACGGGATGGAAGACGGCATGGCGACCATGACCCATTCGAACCACCCTAGGTTTGACTGTGTACCCATGTGAAAAAATACAATCACTAAAAGGGATAAGATTGCGAATATACGAAATAGCCAGCTTCTCCGCAGGAGCTTGGTCTCGTATCTCGATATGGTGCTGATGTTGTGAATATTCATCGCTGGTTTCTTCTATAATTTACTGGAATAATTCGTTTTCTTTGATGGCTTCAACCTGCATGTTCATCTTGTCTTTCAACAAGTAGTCCATGTAGTAAACGTAGGCATGTTCGAGATTCGGTTCGATGGCTTTATGCGAATAACCGTCGATGCCGTCGGCTACCACCTGAATCTCCATTCCGCCGTCCGTCGGTATGGTTGAAATAATCGGGTATTTATCTTTGATCTCCTCGTACTCCAGGTCGGTTACGAAAATTTCCCATACTTTCCCGCGAGCCAGGTTGATCATCTCGTCCGGGGAACCTTCAAATTTCAGTTCTCCGCGGTTCAACAGGGCCAGTTTTTTACAAGTACTTGAAATATCTCCCACGATATGGGTGGAGAGGATGATAATGGAATCCTTGTCGCTGATGTCAGACAGGATATTACGGAATCGGATTCTCTCCTCCGGGTCCAACCCGGTGGTCGGCTCGTCCACGATAATCACTTTCGGGTTGCCGATGATGGCTTGTGCAATCCCAAGTCTTCGTTTCATACCCCCGGATAATCGGTTGGCCCAACGGTCGCGAACTTCAAACAAACCAACTTTGCGTAGCATCTCGTCTACCACTTCGGCCCGGTGTTGTTTGCCCTTGACCCCGGCAAGCCCGGCACCATAATCGAGGAATTCCCACGTTTTCAGCTTCTCGAAAAAACGGAAATCCTGTGGCAGGTAGCCCAACAGGGAGCGAATCGCTTTCCGGTCCTTGGCGATATCGTAATCGTCGAAATAGATAGTTCCCGACGTGCAACTCTGCAATAGAGTCATAATCCTCATGAGGGAGGTCTTGCCTGCTCCGTTCGGCCCCAACAGACCGAACATTCCCGGTTCGATTTCCAAATTCAAGTCTTTCAAGGCTTTTTTACCTCCCGGGTAGACTTTATTCAGATTTACAATTTTTATACGCATAACGCTAATATTTTAAGTTGGTATAAATCTAAGCATAATAAGGCAGAATATATGTTAATAAAATGTGAAATATCTTATATGTATAAGACACGTTTTACTTAAAAAGGTTTATTATTTTAACAAAACATTAACACAATCGGGCTGTAAAGGCTAAAAGTCGTAAAGATCACAAAATTCGTGAGGTCTATAAAGCGATGAGGGCTTTCAGACATGATCTCCTTCGCGAACTTTTTCACACTCCGTTAAGAAAAAATTTCCCGGATGACCCGGATGCTTTTCGTGTTAAAATCCAAGTTCAGGTGGAACCCGAGGAAAAGCAGGGCTATGTCGAGTAAAATCTTGCGTCCCTGTTGATTGAGCGGGATGTCTTTCAATTCTTGCAACTGACACGTGCAAAGGGCGTGGATGGCCTTGGCTGCATGTGGGCCGGTATGGTAACTTCCCGGGGAACTCGCGGGGTAAAAACATCCGTCGTTGATGTTGAACACGCGGTCGGGGCGATACGTGCTGTTGTCTATGCTAAAACCGAGTAGTTTGCTCAGCCGGAACAGAAACAGCAAATTGAAATTGGCAACATCATCCCGCGTGAAATTCAGGTATTCCACGGAAGTTTTAATGTACTCGTACAGATCGGGGTTCGGGTTGGAATCCCGTAACACGAGATTTAATATTTCACCCCATAACAGGGCAATATTCATCTTGTACACGTCGAAATAGATGGCCGATGTGTTCACGAGCGGGGAGAGCGATTTCAGCTTGTGGAGACCGCCCCTTTCATTCGGGATGAACTCGATTTCCACGATTTGCATACACTGGGCGGACGTGTTCGCCTTGCGCTTGAACAAGGCCAACGGGGTGATCATTTGCATGTACCCCCTTTCCTCCGAATAGACGTGTAGAATTTGTTGCTGCTCGGAATGAGGTATACTTTTCAATATGATGGCCTTTATCGTGTGCATGTTTTTTACAAGTCGTTTAAAAAACGGCATAATTCCCGGACGGCTCGTCCCCGGTGACTGATCTTGTTTTTCTCGTGCAGGGGCATTTCGGCAAAGCTTTCCTGGAAACCTTCGGGCCGGAAAATCGGATCGTAACCGAATCCCTCGCTGCCGTGCTTACTCGTGAGGATTTCCCCGTTGACGATGCCTTCAAACAGGTATTCCTTTTCCCCGAGAATTAGAGCGATAACCGTTCTGAAACGAGCTTGACGCTCCGATATATGTTGCATCTCCTGTAAAACCTTTTTCATGTTGGCTTCCGAATCGTGGGCGTTGCCCGCGTAGCGTGCGGAATAGACACCGGGAGCGTTGTTCAAGGCTTTTATTTCCAAGCCTGTATCGTCCGCGAAACAATCCAGACCATATTTCTCGTGGATATACCGGGCTTTTTGAAGGGCATTGCCTTCGAGCGTGTCCTGTTCCTCGGGAATATCCTCGTGGCATTGAATCTCTTTCAGGGAAACGATCTCGTGCCGGGAACCCAACATCTCTTTTATCTCTTCCAACTTGTGGGCATTGTTGGTTGCAAAAACTAATTTCATGGCCGATAATAATTTTATACGTGGCAAAGGTAATGAAATCGGGGGTAGAAGCTAACGTTTATCCCTGGAAATACCGTGAAATGTGAAAAAATCATGATCACCAGATGATTACTACCGGACCACTACCATGTAAAGCGCTATTAGAACGCTATTAGAACGCTATTAAAACGCTATACGGAATAGCGTTTTATAAGTGCTTTAAAAGTAGAGTAAGAGCGAGATTTTCGCTAGTGATCCGGTAGTAATACCGAATGACTCATCCAGTGAGGATAGACAAGGGGCTGTCGTGGGTAGGACAATTTATAAGCCTTGATATTATAATTTTCCTCGCTCCGTATGGGAAGAAAATTATATCGTGTATATTTGCATTCAAGTAAAACAGAAACCATTAAATTGATCGTATGAAAGGGATTGTTGTGAAGTCTACCGGAAGTTGGTACTCCGTACGCATGGATTCGGGGGAGGTGATGGAGTGTCGGATAAAGGGAAAATTCCGGATGAAAGGGATTAAAACCACGAATCCCGTTGCGGTAGGGGATGTTGTTGAGGTGGAGATGAATCCCGATGGCGCGGTGATCAACCGGATCGAGGACCGGAAAAATTATATTATCCGGAAATCGACAAACCTGTCGAAGGAAGCGCATATTATCGCCGCGAATGTCGATCAGGCGGTGTTGGTCGTGACGGTGAATCATCCCGTGACGTCCATTGTTTTTATCGATCGTTTTTTGGTATCCGTGGAGGCATACCGGATCCCGGTTATACTCGTGTTTAATAAAATAGACGCGTATAGCGATGACGATTTGATGTTACTGGGAGCTTTGACCGAGATTTACGAGCAGGTGGGATACACGTGTTTGCATGTCTCTTCGTTGACGGGGGAGGGGATGGAAGACGTTGTGGCTGCCTTAAAAGATAAAGTGACCGTGTTTTCCGGTCTGTCGGGCGTGGGGAAATCTTCACTGATCAATCGTGTCGAACCGGGATTGAACTTGAAAGTAGCGGGGATATCCGATTCCCATGACACGGGAAAGCATACCACCACGTTTGCAGAAATGTTTCCGTTGAGTTTCGGCGGCTCTATCATCGATACCCCGGGAATACGGGCTTTCGGGTTGATTCACATGGAGAAAACCGAAATTTCACATTATTTCCCCGAGATATTCAAACGGGCGGAAGATTGCCGTTTTTATAATTGTACGCATATTCACGAACCGGGCTGCGCGGTGATTCAAGCGGTGGAAGACGGGGAGATCAGCGAGAGCCGTTATTTCAGTTACGTGAATATGTTTGAGGAGGGTGACGAGAAATACCGGAAATGAGTAGAGCCGTATTTTTTATTGTCCGTGTATAAAATTTAAATGTTTTTGTGTAGGTTTGTAATCCGATAATTTATACACGTGTGTGAACTATTGAATTTATGCAGGTCGATGATAAGTTGATATGTAGGTTTTTAAAAGAACATGATCCCCGGGGTATGGAGGTCTTGTTCGAGTATTATTATCGACCGTTGGTGTTGTGGGCAGATACATTTTTGAATGATATCCCGGCAGCGGAGGACATTGTGCAGGATTTTTTCGTGGATTTCTGGGAGCAGCGTGCGTACGAGAGGATTACTTCGAGCAGTGTCCGGGGGTATATTTTTGCCGCCGTGCGGAATCGGGCCTTGAAGTTACTGGAGAAAAGAGATGTTTTGCGGGAAGCGGACGGGGAATTGCCCGTGTTGGCGGACGAGAGTGATGCCGGATGGCTCACGGAAGAAATCCTGCAGGCGATGGAGGAGGAGATTGAAAAGTTACCCCCGCGTATGAGGGAGGTGTTGAAGGCCGTGTATATTGATGGACTAAGTTATCGGGAGACGGCAGAAAAATTTGTTATTTCTATTGCCACGGTTAAGACGTTGTTAGTAAATGCTTTAAAACGGTTGCGAAAAGTTTTTTCATGTTTTCCGCGTTTTTTTTCTTGATTTGAATCAACCTTTTTTATTTGTTTCCGGTCTTGTCGGTAGAAAATAATTACTGACAAATGGAGAAAATACCTCAAATTACCGAATCCGAGTTATTGGATTATTTTAACGGCAAACTTTCTGTCTCGGAAGAGAGGGAGGTTTTGGCGTGGAGGGAGGCTTGCGATGAGAACCGTAGGTTGTTTGATGCTGTTCGGAAAGAAAATCTTGTTATGCGGGAAGTTGTTCGAGCCCGGTTGATCAAGGGAGATTATTCTGCCATACGGGAGCGAATCGGGGGGAGACGCCATCGGGTGTTCAGGTGGTGGTACGGGGTGGCGGCAGCGGCCGTGGTCGGGATACTCGTGTCTTCGGTTTTGTTGTGGAAAGGTTTTTCTATTGACGAGAACAGTAACGAGATTGCTTATATCGGTCCTCCGGCACGTGCGGCGATATTGGAACTTGCTGACGGGGAACATCATTATCTGGGGGGTAACGAGATTGAGTTTAAGGAGCAGGATGGTGTACAGGTGGCGATCAGTAGCGGTAAGGTGGTGTACGATAAAAAGCGGGGAGAGGACGTGGAGAAAGAGGATGTGCTTGTTTATAACAAGATTACGGTTCCCCGGGGAGCCGGTCTGTACCGTGTGGTACTTGGTGACGGTACCGTGATATGGCTGAATTCGGATAGCCGGTTGGAGTATCCGGAGAAATTTGCCAAGGGGGAACGGAAAGTACGTGTCACGGGAGAAGCGTTTTTTGATGTTGTTCGGGATACGTTGCGACCTTTTGTTGTCGAGACGGAACGGCAGACGGTGACCGTGTTGGGTACGGAATTTAACGTGTCGGCCTATCCGTCGGAGCCGGTGATGACCACGTTGGCATCGGGAAAGGTGACGGTAATGCCGGAGAACGGAACGGGGGGCGTGGTGCTTACCCCGGGAGAACAGGCTGTTTTGAAAGTGGATGCCGATCATTTGATCGTGCGACAGGTGGATATCGATGATGTGGTGTCGTGGAAAAATGGTATTATCAATATAGAGAACATGGCGTTGAGTGAGATCCTAAAAGTCGTTTCGCGTGCTTACGACGTGGATTTTGTAACGGATGCTTTGTCGGCAGAAGATATCGTTCTGCGGGGAAGTATTTCGAGTGACGAGACGCTGGAGGTGTTTCTTGCCGTGTTGAGTAAAGTCGCGGATGTGAAATTTAAAATGAGAGCCGATGGTAAAATAGAAGTTCAGAAATTAAAGTAAAAAAAGAGAGAGAATTCAAGGAATTCTCCCGCTTGCAGTGTGTAACGTCTGTTGGCGACAGACGATATCTTATTAATTCAAAAACAAATGTATGAAAAAAAAGTCAAGGCACGCCATTTTTCGAGTGGAAATTCGAAAATGGGGGAAGATTATGTTAGTAAATTTAATTTTGGTGCTGTTGTCGGGTGTATCTTTGTATGCACAAAGTGAGTCATCCCGGCAGCAAAGAATTACTGCTAAGTACCAGAACAAGACGATTCTGGAAGTTTTGGAGGATTTGAAAACAAAGACGGGATATACGTTCGTGCATAAACAGAACGATATATCCAACGAGGTGAAGATCACGGAGACTTTCACGAATGCAACGCTTGACGATGTGTTGAAAAAGGTGCTTACGGCTCATGGTTATGATTATTCGATCGAGGGGAAAGTGATTGTCGTGAAGAAAAAGGCAAAAGAACAACAGGTTCCTGCCCGTGAGATCATAACGGTGAAAGGGCGCGTGACGGATGAAAAGGGGAATCCCATGCCCGGAGTGAGCGTGGTGATTAACCAGACGACAAGAGGGGTGGCAACGGATCATCGCGGGAATTACGATATTCTTGTCAGAACGGATGACGTGTTGAAATTTTCGTTTATCGGATATAAGGATGCCACGATTCCGGTAGAAGGGAAATCTACCATTAACCTGTCTCTTGAACCCGCGGAGGAAGCGTTGGAAGAAGTAACGGTGGTTGCTTACGGGGAACAGAAACGGGAGAGCGTGGTGGGTTCTATCACGACGGTGCGACCGAATTCGTTGAAAACTTCCAATAGTGACCTAACGGCGAGTTTCGTGGGGCGTATTCCGGGTATGATCGGTTATCTTAAAGGAGGTAAGCCGGGTGCATTGACGGAAGCCGAGTTGAACACGCAGTTTTCGATTCGCGGTATCACGTCTTTTGGTAATAATGTGAACACGGCTCCGCTTATTTTGATGGACGGGGTAGAGGTTTCCGTGCTTGACTTGTCTCGTATTGACCCGGAGGATATTGATTCGTTCAGCGTGTTGAAAGATGCTTCGGCCACGGCCATGTATGGTGCCCGCGGTGCGAACGGGGTGATTCTCGTGTCAACGAAAAAGGGGGTTGAAGGATCGGTTTATACGGCTTTTCGTTACGAGGCTATTGCTTCCATGCCGACAAGGAAGATTGACGTGGTGGATCCCATTACTTACATGAAGGCATACAACGAGGCGTTACAGACCCGCGATCCGTTGGCACAGCCCAAATATACCGCCGATCGGATTGCTAACACGGGAAGTGACCGTTTCCCATCGTGGTTGTACCCGGCAAATGACTGGTACGATCTTCTTTTCAAAGATGTGGCGATAAATCACCATCTGGGGTTAAGTGTCCGCGGGGGAACGAAAATCATGCAGTATTACGCTTCTTTGGGTCACAATTATGATGAAGGTATGCTGAAAACAGATCGTTTGAATCAGTTTAATGTCAATATCCGGAATAATACGACTTCTTTGCGTATTAACATGAATATTGATATGACGCCTTCTGCTAAATTAGTGATTAATTCAAATTCCACGTATGATAGCTATCACGGGCCGCAACAGGATGTGACCGCGGCGTACGGACTAGCTTTTAATGCCAATCCGGTGGATTACGCGGCCGTGTATCCGGCAGATGATACGTATGTGTTCCCGCATATTCGTTACGGGTATGAAACAGTAAATTCAAGGAATCCTTATGCAGATATTCAATCAGGATACGTGGAACGGAGTCGTTTCGCCACGACAAACCGGGTGGAGTATATACAGAATCTATCCGCTTTGTTGAAGGGGTTGGAGATTCGGGCGAATGTTTCTCTTTATAAGGAATCTTATAATAGTACTCCGTTTATAACCGTTCCGTATCAATATAGACTTTTAGATTATAATCACCAGACGGGAAAGCATACTTTGGAACAATTGGTAGAGGGTGAAAAAAATTTGAAAGTAGAACCTAATAGTAAGGTTACAATAGACGAAACTCAATTGGCAGGGGAGTTCCGTTTGTATTATAATGGTAATTGGGGTGATCATACGGTGAGTTATACCGGGCTTTTTAACTTATCACAATTTGCCTCTTCCCAAGGACGAACGCTATTTGATGCGATCAAACACCGGAACATGGGACTTTCAATGCGTCTCTCCTATGGTTTTAAAGAACGCTATTATTTAGAAGGTAGTTTCGGATACAATGGTTCAGAACGTTTTGCTAAAAATAATCGTTTTGGTTTCTTCCCTTCGGTGGGATTGTCTTATGTGATTTCTAAAGAGCCTTTTATGGTCGGTACAAGCCATTGGTTGTCTTTCTTGAAATTGCGCGCTTCTTATGGGAAAGTGGGTAATGATGGCATCGGAACGGGAAGTGGAATCGGAGAAAATGGCCGGTACGTGTATTTGCCGAATATTGGAGTTGATTCTCAAGGACATTATAGTATCAAATCTTATGGAGACCCGACGGTGCAGTGGGAAATTGCGGAGCAAACCAATTTCGGTTTGGAGATGACGTTCTGGAACGGGTTACTGGATTTTACGTTTGATATTTACCAGGAAATCCGTCATAATATTTTGTCACAACGGGTGATTGTTCCCGGAAGTATGGGATTGGGGCTTTATCCGGATGCTAATATTGGAGCCGTGCGTTCACGAGGCTTTGATTTTGCCGGAAAGGTTCAACATGCTTTTTCAAATGATTTTTGGTTTATCTTGAATGCAACGGCCACGTATAATAAAGCGGTTTACAAGGAGATAGAAGAAGCTGCAGATAAACCTTCATGGCAACGGAAGGTAGGGCATGATATTTCACAAGTGGTGGGATACGTGGCGGAAGGACTTTTCCAGAGTCAGGAAGAAATCGATCGATCTCCGAAACAATCAGGAGATTATATGCCGGGGGATATCCGTTACCGGGATGTGAATAATGATGGGCAGATTACCATTGAGGATGCTGTTCATATCGGATTCCCGACGGAACCGCGTTTGGTGTACGGTATTAACGGTACGGTAAGTTATAAAAGGATTGAATTTAATTTTGCTTTCCAAGGATCGGGACAACGTTCTCTTTTTATCAATCCGAGTGCAGTTACTCCGTTTGTTAATGACCGGGCATTGTTGAGTGCTATCTGGGAAGATCATTGGACCCCGGAGAATATGAAGAGTCGTCCTTTATGGCCGCGGTTGTCTACCAATAGTATTGCCGCTCATAATATGGAAGAGGGATTGCTTGGAACGGAAACTTTGCGTGCTTCAACTTATTTTATGCGTGAGGTAAAATTCCTGCGTTGTCAATCGTTGGAGTTGGCTTACAGTCTCCCTGAAAGGTGGGTGAAGAAGATTCATCTGCAGCGGGTGAAGCCTTATGTACGAGTGAATAATCCGTTCTTGATTAGTGATTTTGATCTTTGGGATGTAGAGTTAGGTAGTAGCGGGTTCAATTATCCGATCCAGCGGACTTATTCTGTGGGTGTTAATATTAGTTTCTAAATAATCATGCTTATGAAATTCAAGAATATATTGATTTTGATTTGTTCGGTTTGCCTTTGTTCAGGATGTGATGACTATCTTGATTTGGTACCGGAAGACGATATTCTAACAATTCCGAAAATATTTGAAACGAGGAGTGGGGCTGAACAGTGGATGATCGATGCGAATATGATGTTTAGTTCTTTAACGATTGATCGAAGGGGTAATCCTGCATTCGTGGGGGCCGACGAATATACGGCAAATGCTTTTGCCCGTACGAATTACGTGTTTACTCCTTTTTATATTGCAGATGGATTACAAACGGCATTATCTCCGCTTGGTGATATATGGGCTTATAATGGGGTATATTATTATATCCGATTGTGTAATACATTCTTAGAGCATATCGGGGATGTGTATAACCTGCGTGCAGGGGAGTTGGAAAACTGGTCAGCGGAAATAAAGGCATTGAAAGCTTTTTACTATTTCGAATTGATGAAACGTTATGGGCCATTTGTGTTGGTCCCGAAGAATATAGATATTTATGCTCCTATCGAGGAACAGCGTCAGTTGAGAAGTCCGATGGATAGTTGTGTTCAAGCAATTACGAATTTGTTGGATGAGGCTATTCCTTATCTGACTCCATTAAGGGAGAAAGATGCATCAAGAAGAGAATTCTTTTCTAAAGAAGGAGCGATGGGCTTGAAGGCTAGAGTATTGCTTTATGCAGCATCACCTTTGTTCAATGGTGGAATAAGTCCATACAAGGATATGAAGAATAAAAGTGGGGTGGATCTTTTCTCAAAAGAGGATAAGGAGAAATGGCGGATTGCTGCTGAATATGCAGATGAAGTGATTGATTATTTGGAGGCTAGAGGATATAAATTGATATCGGGAACAAATTCTGAATCAACTCCGTTGTTGAATACGATGCGGGATTTGGAACTTTCTTTATGGGCTCCGAATTTTCAGAATTCGACAGAGGCAATCATGATTGTTTCGGGTGCGAGTGATCTGTATCAATACGTGTTACCTCGTTTAGGGACCAAGTCAACAGATCCGCACTATAGCGGGGTCCTTTACGGGGTTCTCGGAACAAATATTCGAATGATAAATAAATTTTACACGGCAAACGGATTACCGATTTCGGAAGATAAGACTTGGGTTCACGGAGACGGATATGGGATGGCACAAGAACGTGATGTGATGTACACGAATGTGATTCCTTTGGGAACGGATGTGTTGGCACTACATTTGGATAGAGAGCCGCGTTTCTACGCAACGATTGCAGCTCCGGGACTTTATTGGCAACGGGGAAGTGGCTCTTATAACAGATTGTTGGTGGATTCCCGTAGAGGGCAGTTGTTCGGTTTGACAGAAGATCGTATTGATCCGAGAATACGGCAAAATATCACGGGGTATTACGTGAAAAAAGGTACGCGAAGTGATTTCAGAACACAAGAATATTTTACTGAAATAAATAAATTTAAGCAGGGGGCGACCGTGTATATGCGATTGGCCGAGCTTTACCTGATAGCGGCAGAGGCTTGGAATGAATATGAAGGACCGAATGGAGCTCATCGGGATCAAATATTCAATCGATTGAACGCCGTGCGAGAGCGGGCAGGACTTCCCACGGTACAGGTAAGTTGGGGTGAATATGGTATTAATCCGAATAAATTTAACGAGCAGGTTGGTTTACGGGATATTATTCACAGAGAGAAAACGATTGAGTTTATGTTTGAAGGACATCGTTTTTGGGATGTACGTCGCTGGGGTACAGCTATTGCAGAAGGATGGAATGATAAGCCTTTGGCTTGGGTTGTATTGGGTGAGACTTGGCAGGAGTTCTTTAATAATGGACAAGGTCCTGTGGTGGTATGGGATGATGCCTATTTTAACCCGGCACGGGATTACCTGTTCCCGATTAAAAGCGAAGAAGCTATGATTTCCGGTATCGTGCAGAATCCCGGATGGTAATTAATTTAGCATGGAGTGATATGAAAAAATATATATATTTAATTTTTCTGAGTTGTTTGGGTTGGATCGGTTGTTCCAATGATGACAATGGAAATTTTGATGTTGAGATTGATGAGAATATGTTTTCTTTTATCCCAACGGAAGGGGGAGCTGTAATGCATTATTCTCTAGCCGACCGACGCATCAATAAAGTGAAAGCGGAGTATACGGATGAGTATGGGGCTTCCGTTTATAAAGTAGCGGATTATGCTGTAGACACATTAATGCTTGACGGATTTAATCAAGCTTGTGAAAACGTTCCGGTGAAAGTATCATTTTTGGATAAAAACGAGCAGGAGTCGAAAGTGATGCATTTTACTTTTAATACTCGTCCTTCAGCACTTTATACTTTTTTTGACAAGGTAGAGGTGAATTCGTATTGGAATGGATTTCAAGTGGTTTGCAATTTGGAAGGGAGAACAGAAGGCTCTGCTTCCGTGTATTTTGTTGGAACAAATCCGACAACTAAATTGCAGGATACGATTTTTTTGGAAAACTTCCGTCTTGCAAGTGGACGTTCTGTGAAGGCCTATTCTTTGGATGATTCGCAGCAACAAGAAGATTACACCGTGATGATTACAACGGAAGATAATCGTCAACGGATTGCAAGAAAACAGGTTTGGACCGGGGTTAAAGGAGCTGTTCGTTCGCTGATCCCTAATACTAATTTCGAACTTTTTGATCCTTTCAATAAATCAAGAGAGATGCCTCGTTCAACTGATTCGTGGCATCCGGGAGCATTGGGTAAAGCATATCTTTTTGATGGCGATGTAAAAGGAACACAGGCTCTTGAATATTTTAGAAGGGGATATGCCACTCCTCCTTTCACTTTCATGGCAGGACCTAATGCATTGAATCGTCCGGGAAATGACGTTTATTTTGTACTTGATATCAAGGAACCTGCTGTCGTGGGAGAAATGCGGTTGTATATGAGAATACAAGAACAAAATGGAGCGGTAAATCAAGATTTTGATAATGATTATTATACCAAACTTCCTTGTAATGTTCAAGTGTATGCTTGGATAGGGAACGGTGATTATCATCCAAGTACAAATCCCGGTACGGCGGCAGATTGGGAGTTGATAGGTAATTTTGAACAAGATCCTAATATTGAAGAGGCAGAACGTTGGTACGTGAATAAAGAAAAAGTAAGGGATGAGTGTAATACGTTGGCTGAATTGGCGGCGTTGGATGCTCATTATTTGTCAATTCCTTTTCCATTTGAGGAGAGAGAGTATCGTTTCTTGAAAATCCAATTCAACGAAACTTACGTGAATACTCTCAATCCTGATTATTACCATAACAGAAACAATAATGTGACTTTCCATGAATTGGAAATTTACGGAGTAAAATAGTAACGATTTATGAAAGGAATATTTTTAAAATATACGGTAATGTGCATCCTGTTTATGGGATTCCTAACAGGATGCGAGGATCTTGAAGATACTTATTCAGAGCATACGGGTGATGGTCCGGAGCAGTATCTTACTAAAATCTATGATTTGAAGGGAGAACCGCGATGGTTGTCGGTATTGCTGACCTGGAATTTGAAACTTGATCCGGGACGGACGGCAATTATGGTGGAATGGACGGATGATGAAAAGACGGATTCTGTAATTATTGATCGGGAAAGTGAGAGTTACTTGGTGGAAGGATTGAAAAATTACGAGTACACGTTTAAAGTCTGTGCTATCGAGGAAAAGGATGGTGAAATTGTGAAGCGTTCATTGGGAGATCCCGTGTACGTGCGGCCATACACGTATGCATCGGAAGAATTACTGCTTTTTACTCGTGTCATAAATAAACAGTTCCAATTGGCGAATAAATATTTATTTCTCTCTTTCGATGAGTGGACGGATAATTTGATTTCATTTAAAGTGGGGTATTTTGAGAAAGGGAATGATACGGAGCAATTTTGGACAGCTGAGCCAGAGGATCGTGTAAATAATTGGCCGAAGGGTAAGTCTTATGCATTGTTGGGAGAGGATATTGATTTTAGTAAACCCGTAAAGGTGTATCGTAAAGGTAAGATTTCTATCCTTGATGACATGATGTTGGATTTAGAACCGATAGAGTTGTTTTTTAATGTTCCTTCTTTCGAGAGTGATTTTGCTGCAGACGTGAGAAATCGACTGGATTTGTTGGGAGAGATTAAACAGGATGATGTCGAGAACGTGGAAGTTTTGGATATTGACTATGACCAAGTTTCATTGGTAGATGTACTTCATTTCCCGAGTTTGAAAGAGCTTCATTTGGGAAGGAATCGGTATCTGGCACCGGGAACGGAAGATAAAGTGAAGTCAGGTCTTGCCAATAAAGATCTCAGTATTGGGGCTTTGGAAGTTGCAGCAGAGAAGTTGGGCGTGAAGATATATCATTACGGACATCATTATTTTGATGCTGTTCCGGACTTCTTTACGGAAAAGAATAAAGTAGCCGAACAACCGACGATTGCATTTTTGGATGCGGCAAATTGGAGTATTTCCGTATCACCGGCGGATGCATTGGGATATGATTCGGGGCTAAAGAATTTGTTGGTTGGCGATGATTCTTACTGGTTACCTCAACCGGCAACTCAGATTCGGACTCATGTTATTGAGATTGATATGAAACAGGAGGAGACGATTGCCGGATTTAAAATCGTACAAGCAAAAGATTTTGGAGATCCGAATGTTCCTCGTCCGGAAAGTTTGGATATAGAGGTAGAAACCGGATCTGGACAATGGGAGTCTGCAACTTTTAGTAAAAGTACTCCTCTTGGAAATGGAGAGGGAGAGACTACTATTGTTTATCTGAATAAAGAAAAAGGAACGAAAAGAACTCAAAAAATTCGGATCACGATACCTGATGCTTTCTATAAACAAGGTTATGATGCCTCTTGGAGTTATGTAGATTTTTACAATGCCGTGTTGTCTTCAATTCAGATAATTCAAGGAAATTAAATAATGAATAGACTTTTTATCATTGTCTTGTTTTGGGTCATGGGCTTGAATGCTCTGGCCCAAACGCAGGGCATTGCGTTTGAGCCTGTCCGATCGTGGAAGAAGGTCGTGGAAAAGGCTCGGAAGGAAAGCAAATTGGTCTTCGTGGATTGTTATGCCGATTGGTGTGGACCGTGTAAACAATTGGCTTCGCAAGTATTCACTCGGAAAGAGGTAGGTGATTTTTTTAATAGTCATTTTGTTAGTATTCAGTTAAATGTAGAGAAAGATGCCGATGGTAAGGCAAATGCTACTAAATGGGGGGTGGCTTCTTTGCCCACATTGGTGTTTGTCGATCCGGAAACGGAGCAGATTATTGGGAAGCTCGTGGGAGCCGGTGATGCCGATTGGCTGGTGAATGGGGCCAAGGCGGTGTTGGATCCTGCTAAGCGATTGGATGCTTTGGCTGCACGGTATAACGCGGGAGAGCGGGAGCCGTCGTTTTTGTTGGAATTTATCAAAGCCTTGGGGAACGCGGGAATGAAAGCGGAAATTCAGCAAGTGGTTAAAGAGTGGCTTGACGGGTTATCCGTTGATCAGTTGGCAACTCCGACCATGTGGCCGATAATTATGCAGTTTGAAAATGACCCATTATCGAAGACTTTGTTGACGGTACGAGATCACATTGATCGTTTTTATGCCATTCCTTTGGACAATCAGCGGGCAATGGTGGATGCAACATTGACAGGTGCCATGGTGCAAACGGCAATAGAATTTTCGACCAATCCCAATCTTGCCATTTACGAGCAGGATAGGTTCAATGCTTTTGTCGATTATTTGGACCAGGCGAAGGAAGGACCGGGAAAAACGATGGCTGCCGTTTGGTTGAATACATCTCAACTTTCTCGACAGGGAGATTGGAAACAAATGTTGGATGCCATGCGGGAGGTGGAGAAAGAGAATATATTTCCCCCGCAGTTGTTCGGACAATATTTCTCGTTTTTTATGCAGACGTTGACACAGGTGAAAGAGCAGAAGGCTGCCGTTGAGGCCGGACTGAAATGGTTGGATGAATTGATTGCACGAGCTTCGGGGAGTGATGCGATGTCTTACCAAACCCGGGCAATGATGTACGCGGGGAAGGCTTCCTTGTTGCAGGCTGTCGGTAAAGCGGGGGAGATGAAGAAGGCGCAGAAAGAGATGGAAAAGTATGTCAATTTGCTGAAAGAGACGGCTGGTGCGCAAGTTCCGACGCAAGGCGGAGTGCCTGAAACGGCAGTGACTTCCAGAAATAATATCCGGTTGGAGCGTGATGTGACGTTGAACTATGAGTTCCGTCAAGGAGTCCCGGTAGTGAAGGTGGTGATCAACGGACATACGTATTATTTCCTGTTTGACACGTGTGCCGGAATTACTTGCGTATCCGATAAGTTGGTGAACACGGAGAAGTTGGCTTATCAACAGACGGGTAATTCCATGCAGGGGATGGACGGGCAGGTCGTTATGGCTGAAGTTCCGGAGTTGTTGTTGGGTGAATTGACGGTGAAGAATAAGCAGGCGGCAGTGATGAGTGAGCATAACCCCGTTTTTCAACATTTGGACGTGGATGGAACGATTGGAGCGAATATTATCAATGATTACGTGGTGACTATTGACTCTCGTGCGAGGACGATCACTTTTTCAAGCCGGGCGGATGTTTCTATCACGAGATGGAATAAGTTGGAACTTTGGAATAACGTGCCGTTGCTTTCTATCCGGGTGAAGGGGAAAGGTGAGATTCATGATGTACCGGCGTTGTTTGACACGGGTAACGGTACCGGAGCCATTGGGTTGCCCTCGGTGGAGGGGTTTGAACAATGGACACAAGCGGGAATTATTGGAAACGTGGAAGAGGGAACAGGTTTTATCGGAACGATGGTTGGTGGAATGGTGAAAACAGATAAGCTTTACCGGGGAGAAATGACGGGACTCTATCTGGGTGATTCCGCTTTTGAAAAGATGCCGATCATTACCGGTGGAGTTGGGTATTTGTTGCTTTGTTTCAAAACGACGGATTTGGGAAAATTCGTGCTTGATTATCCGAATGGACGTTATCATTTCGAGCCTTACGCTGATGCTGCCGTGTGGGCAGGAGATCGCCGTCCCGTGATGACGGGAGCAGACAATGGCGAGTTGAAGATCGCTGCCGTATGGGGGAAAGAGGCTTGCAAGAAACTGGCTCCGCAATGGACGGTGGTAGCTTTGGACGGCAAAATGTTGGAGCATGTGGCATTGGATACACCCAATATCGACGAACTGATCCGCGAGTATGGGGCAAAGACGGTGATGGTTCGGGATACGGAGGGGAAGGAGCGTGAGGTGGGGGCGGAGGTGTTTTTGCCTTAAAATAGATATAAAATTAGGCATTTATATACAAGTTTACAGTAAGCCAACTCCCTCTATAAACAGAGGGAGGGTTGAAATACTACCTATATTCTGAATGAATCGTCATTTTTACCTCTATTTGTGAGGCCGATGCAAAAGTTATTTCTAAGCGTAAAGGCTACCCCCTCCAACTCCCCCTTGCACAGCCTCACACAGGGGGGAGGGCTGATTACCAAGCGGTTTCCCCGCCTGTGCAGGAGGGGTTAGGGGTGGTAGTTCGATAGAACGGGACTTTTTCATCGGCCTCGTTTATAGAGGAGGTGGCAGCGAAGCTGACGGAGGAGTTTGGATATAAAATAAGGCTTACTGTAAACTATAATTCCCTAAAATTAATTTTCAATTCTTAAGAATGATGAGAAAAATTATATTACTCGTTTTGTTTGTAACTATTCTAGCAAGTTGTCTGCAAGAAGTTCTGAATTTAGAAACAGAAAAAATACGATCGTCTTTTATTCCTTGGGTGCCTGAAAACTGCTATCCCGTCCTCCCAGGTTGGACTATGGAAGGATTTTACAAAAGATTTGTAAGAGACAATAAAATCACTGATGAGAAATACCAATCTCTTTGTGCTTTTGATATACATACAGAAAGTTCTTTTAAATCATTGGCTAATGATTGGCTTGAGAGGTTACCTATACTTAAATCGATAGCTTATCGAGTGTTTTATGAGAATGGAAATGAAGCCATTTCTATGGGTTTTGACACATCATTAAAATCAGAAGATAATGTGGGAGCTGTTTATAATAAATGGGGAATTTATTTTTTGCGAAGGGGGGAGGGCCCTCATGTTATTGCTCGAGATGTATTTACCCATGAACTTGTACATGCATTTCAACATAAAGCATTGAAATACAATATGAATGTGGATGAACCTTTTATTGAGTTTGAAACGGATATTGTTACAGATGCATTGGAGTTTCTGTATAATTCTTATTCCTATCCTGAAAAATATGAATCTATGCTTTTTAGGGATGTGCATGATTCGAGAATAAAGGGTAAAGAAACTCAATATTTAAAAGAATTGAATGTTCTTGTTTTAACAGGAAAATTTAATACTGAGAAGATAACGGAATTTTATGTGAAATGGTATAAAGAAATTCATGGAAATAATCCTCCTTATGTTTACGCACCTCGTGCCCTTGGTTATGTTGTTTCCTGGTGGGAACATGCTTCAATAAATTAAATGTAGAAAAATGATTATGAAAATATTATTATCAGAACTATTGTTTTTTGTTTTTTGTTTTTCAGTGAATGCTCAAAATGAGAGGTATAGTTATAAAGAATATACACATGGGGATTTCACGATTGCAGAGGTGGGGAAGAATTCCGTGAGAATATTTCCTAAAAATTTCCACTCGATAGATGATAGTTTGAGAAAAAAAGAATCTCAAACTTATATAGAATATAATATTCCATTTAATGAAGATCGAGAGAAAAACATACAGAATAGTCCATGGAATCGGTGGAAGGATCAAATAGAAAAAAGAATTTTTAACCGAGAGAGTGAAACAATTATGCAAAATATTGTAGATTCTCTCGCTACCACGTCAGACTCTTTGAATACAAGCATTTGGTTTATAGTCAGTATTTATTTTGATAAAAATGGAGTTTTGCTTACCTCTTATTTCGAGATGCATAAACATTTGTTTGATAGATTGAGTGAAGAACAATTAAAACGATTTTTTTACGAGAGTATGGGAGGTGATAACGGAAGGAAGATTCCAACGAAAGCGATGAATTGCATATCCTTGTACGGTTGGAATGAAGAATATTCCAATGTGATGGAGAAAAATATGTTGGAATTTAAGGAGAGATTTGAATCCGGGACACTTTCCAAGGAGGAGCAAAATAAATTATTTGATTCTCTGGTAATGCACCCAAAAGAGCGTCCCAAAGCTAGTTTTGGAGTTTTTACAATATCTAGGCATTGTGGCGAGAATAAACTTTAATAAAAATTTATAATTGTCGAATTATGAATATATTATATTTCTTTTTGTTGAAAATAAAATTGCAACAATTGTTATGCTTAGCATTCATGGCGTGCGTATGTGCATGTGCCTCGCAACAAGGGAAACCGAGGTTGAAAGAGCGTCCACAGGTTGTACGACAGATGTTGGAAGATCGTGATTTATTCTTTTCTTGTTGGTAACACGTTGTTAAATCATAATCTTGTTGCTCAAAAAGGGGTATTATTAAATTTCTTTCCTCCTAATCGAAAAGAGTTTTGGAGTGATAAAGGTAGTATCGTTTTTTAAACAACGTTTGTGTGTTATTATTTTTAATAACTAATGGCAGACTGTATTGACAAGGGAAGAGACCGGAGAGGAAATATTCTTGCTTTTCATGGGATATTTTGATTTTAATTATCCAAGATAACAATTTTGAGGAAGATATATTATTACCTAGTACATCCAAAATATGAAAAAACTATTTGTGTTGTTTGTTTGTGTTTTCACGGTTGTTCAACTTTACGGACAACAACATATTCGAGAGACGTATCCGACAGTAAGATTTCAATGCATGGATAACCGAGGAGATAGTGTTGTGATTACACAAGAAGAACTTCCCGTTCATTTTGAGCTGTATTATGATGGCAAACGAGCCGGATTGTTGAGCCCTTCGGTGTATTGGGATAATCCGGATTTGGAGTTTGGCTATGGAAGTCCTAAAACGGACCCAAGGCCTAAAAGTGCTCAGGCGTGGGAGGCATGGTTGTGTGCACGAATTATTCCTAAGGAAATAAAAGATAAATTGAATCTTGCTTCTCGATATGAAGATGATGAGATAAGTTATTTATGTGTTGAACATGAGATTCAAATTATGGTTCGTTTTGATAAGAGCGGGAAAATCATACAGGTTGATTTCTTTTTTCAAAATCGGAATTTATACAAATTGGTTACAGAGGATCAGTTGATGGCGATCTACAAGGGAATTATGAAAAATTGTCGATTGATCGATGGAATTTATCGTTTGCCGAGTGAAGGGATTGAAGCGAAAGAGTTTGAGCTAGCAGAAACATACGTGTTGGAGTTTTCTCCCAATGCTTGTTTGCGATGGGCGAAAGAATGCCAAGAGTATCATCCGAAAACATGGGATGCCGTGGTGAAGTATTTTGATTCACTGGAACAACCTAAATGAATGAAGAGATCAGTGAAAATGTGGCTTGTGTAAAAATAATTGAAATCATGAAGACATTAGTACTACTTGTAATTTGCTTGTGTGGTTTGTGTGGCTTGGTGGAGGGGCATGGATTTGCTAAGATTGTTATCGGGAGGGATACGTTAGTCATGTACTCTTGCCCGATAGGGCAGGATAGCGTGTTGACAAGGTTAGTGCGAGAACGGTTGGTTCGGGATTCGTTTCGGTATGTGGAAGACTATTATAGTTTATGGCGATTGGAAAAGGGAAAGCTTTGCTTGGAGAAGATAGAAAAAGAAAACCGACAGGTGGATATTAGTGGAATCTTTGATGCCTATCGAGAAAAGGGGCGGATCGTAGCCGGGTGGTTTAGTGGGGAACTTTTTGTCGTGGGAGGTGAAAGTTTTTATCCTTATCGAAATTATTCAGCTTCGATATCATGTGGTCCAATAACTAGGAAATTTGAAACGGAAATCACGTATACGTTTCGAAATGGGGTGATGACGGGACGGAAAAAGGTGCATAACAGTTTGCGGGAGCAAGGAAATCAGATGAGTCACTACACGATGGGGATGTTGTTGAATGTAGAGGAGATGAAGCGGGATCGAGGGGCGGATTTTGATGCTTATGTTTATCCTAAGTCCGACGGAAGGGTGGATCATGTGGAGGTCATGTGTAGGAAAGGGAAATTGGCACCTGATGATCCTGCTACTCGTGAGGTCTATGCGTGTGCCGAATTGATAGGTGATTGGCGAGTGGTGACCTTGGATGGCGAAATTCAGAGGGTGTTGGTGGAGCCTGTGGAGAGGAAGTACAGATTGGAGATGGACAAATATTTGTCGAGAGCTTATCCGGATGTATTGGAAATGGATGGCGTACTTTATCGGATGGATGCTTTCCCTTTGCATTATGATTCAGAGGTGTTTTCTCGTGTCCGTCCCTATTTGAAAGAGGCTTTTACGACGGAGTGTCCTTGGGGATATCATGCTCGCTGGAAGATTGCAGAGGAGAAGCTGTGGTTGACTGAGGTGCGAAATGCCCGTACCGGAGAATTGATTCCCCTTTCGGTGATTGTTCCCGGTAATGAAGGAGAGCCGGTAGAAGCATCGTGGTACACGGGTTCTTTTAAGATGGGAGCGAGAGGTTCGTTAGATTCTTTGTGGTATGATATTGAAGGGCGTGAGGTGGCGTGTGGTGCCCCTACCAGAAGATATATCGATCGTAAAGAAATCGTGTGCGAGGTGGAGCAGGGATATGTTGTGCATCAGGAGGTTCGAAATAATTTTGCTCATCGAGGAGATACGGTGGCTTATCGTCATTTTGTGGAAATGCTGCGTGCGTACGATTGGGATCGTTATCCGGAGTTGAAAGGTCGCAAGTTGTATTGTTCTTTCACTGTTTACCCGCTTATGGATGGTCGTGCAGATCGGATTGGTTGTATTCAGTTGGTTACAACTTGTGACTTGAATCGGAAACGTGGAGATGAACGGGAAGACGTAGGAATAGCTCGTCCATGGATGGAGTTCATTCGTCATGCGGCAGAATCCGTTCCTTTTTGGGATGTGCGTTATTTCAGGGGAAAGGTGGAGCCACAAAAGGTTGGGCTTGAAATAAGAAAAAAAACATCTGACTATAGTCAAGAAAGAATGTATGTTTATAGGGAGGATCGGGGATTTGAAACGGAAAAGTTTATTGTAGTTGAACAGAATGATAGGAATGTTCAGATTTTTCCTAAAAATTATTATTCGATAAGAGATTCGTTAGACAAGAGGATGTTTGGGTGGGTGGATTTGTTGGCAGTGCCCTTTGAGGAAGGTGAAGAGACTATTCGTGAGAATCATCCGTGGAACCGATGGGAAAAGGAGATGGAGAAGAGGGTTTTCGGGGGAGGAGTGGATCGTTTTGCGAAAGCAGTAGCGGATTCTTTATTAATGGACATAATGATAGATGTCTATATCTATTTTGATCGAGAGGGGCGTATTATCGTGTCTTCGATAGAGATGTCGAGGCCCTTGTTTGAAGTCTTGCCGCAAGCTCAATGGGAACGGATGTTTTACGAGAGTATGGGTGGGGATTGTGGTCGGAAGATTCTTGAGAAGGTGATGAATTCCATATCCTTGTATGGTTTGAATGATGAATATCGCAAATCGTTGGAGAATGTGGAAAAGACAGCATTGGAATGCAGGGAAAAAATTGCATCTGGAGATACGATAGCTCAGCGTGTGTTGCAGGAGGCTTTTATGCTTGCAAGGAAGAGTCGTCCGAAAGCAGATTATGGGCGAGTGTGTATTTCTAAGCGTTATTATGGGGAGAGCAATACGATGAATAGTTGGTATGTGTGGTAATGTATTTGACATGGAAGGATAAAATAAATTTTAAATTCTTATTATGAGAACAATATTAGAACAAATTATCTTGGGGATATTCTTGTTGATAGTGGGAAGTGGTATTACTTCTGCCCAACAATTGAATATGGGGGATATACTCCCGCAAGATACGAGCGTGAGGGTTGGAAAACTTGACAATGGGATGAGGTATTATTTGAGGCATAATGCCAAGTCGACGGGATTGGCGGATTTCTACATCGTGTATGACGTGGGGTCTGTTCAAGAAGAGGATTCGCAAAATGGGTTGGCGCATTTTTTGGAACACATGATGTTCAACGGGACTAAGCATTTCCCGGGTGATAGCATGATCCGGTGGTTGGAAAGTATCGGGATGCAGTTCGGGACGAACCTGAATGCTGCAACGGGGATGGAAATGACGTACTATCAATTGACGCAAGTCCCGCTTAAACGGGAAAGTATCGTGGACTCGATGCTGTTGATCTTGCACGATTGGTCGGGGTATTTGGCTTTGGAAGACAAGAAGATCGACAAGGAACGGGGGGTGATTGTAGAGGAGTTGCGGCAACGGAATAATGCTCAGTTCCGGGTAGGTAACAAGGCGGCTGCCTCCGTTTTTGGTGATACCCGTCATGCACACCGGAATATGCTTGGCACGGAAGAGTTCCTGCGTACGTTTGATCCTCAAGTGCTTCGAGATTTTTACAAGTGTTGGTATCGTCCGGATTTACAAGCGATAGTGATTGTCGGTGATTTCGACGTAAACGAGATGGAGGGGAAGTTGAAGAAGGTTATGGCGGATATTCCCGTTGCACAGCATCCGAAAGCGAAAGAGGTGATACGGATTCCGGATAATGCAACTCCTGTCGTGGCGGTGATCACGGATCCGGAGCAACAGACGTGTAATGCAAATTTTTATATCAGGCGAGCTGCCGTTCCCAAGGAGTTGAATAACCGGGTTGGGGCGACTTATATGAACATGATGATTCATGTTGCCACAGCCATGATGAATGTTCGTTTTGGGGAGTTGGCTCAACAGGAGGGATGCCCGTTTGCATCTGCCCGTTTGCAGAATGTTCCGCTGACGAATACTTGTGATGCGTTGGAATTGCAGGTCGTGGCACGCGGGAATGCGATCGCCGAGGCTTTCACTTCGGCGTATGGCGAGTTGGAACGAGTGCGGCGTTTCGGATTTACGGAGGAGGAATTGGAGCAGGTTCGCACGGGAATCTTGAGAGGTGGAAAGTATGCATACGAAACTGCCGGGGAGCGGGAGAACGGGATGCTCGTGTGGGAGTGTATCAATCATTACGTGAAGAATGTGCCCTTGATGTCTCCGCGACACAAGTGGGCGGTTACGCAGTTGATGTTGGCGAAGCAAATGACGTTGCAACAGGTGAATGAGTTGATGCAACAACTGGTTTCACTTGCTAATAATGTGTTGGTTATTACTGCCCCGGAAAAGGAGAAGGACGCTTTGCCCCAAACGGAGGTCTGGGAGAATTTCTTCTCCTGGGTTCGGACGGTTGAGATGGAGCCTTACCGGACCGAAAAAATTGATCGGCCTTTGTTGTCGGAAGAAATTACACCCGGTCGTGTTGTGAAAACCAAAAAAGGGAAGTATGGTTCGACCGTGTGGATGTTGAAGAACGGTATTCGGGTTGTGGTGTTACCAACCGCAGATAGTCCGTATCAGATTGTCATGAATGGTCAGGCGAGTGGAGGTCTTTCCATGGTTCCCACGGAGGATTATTACTCGGCTTCGATGCTTGCACAGCTAGTGAGTGCATCGGGAGTGGGGGACTTCACCGCGGAGCAGTTGCGCAAGGTGTTGGGAGGTAAGGCTGTTAACGTGCAACCCGTGATTAATCGTTTCTCGACAGACATAAACGGGAGTGCGGCGAAAGGGGATGTGGAGACGATGTTGCAATTGACGTACCTGTATTTTACACGTCCTAATTTTGACCGGGGGCGTTTTGACATGATGATTGCGGCGAACCGGATGAACTTGGAGAATTCGGTAAATTCTCCGGATTTTATGATGACGCAGATGGTGAATAAGGTCACGTATGGTGATCAACCGCGGACGCAGATACCCAATGAGCAGATCTTGGCAGGTATTGATTTTGATAAAATCGCTTCTTGGTACCGCAATTTGTTTACGGATGCGGCAGGTAATTATACTTTTTATTTTGTCGGGGATATTGATATGGAGACTTTCAAACCGTTGGTGGAAAAGTATATCGGGGGACTTCCTAGAGGAAGACAACGGTTGGGATGGAAGGATGACGGGGTGAGAGTGTTACCCGGGATGAAGGAGGAAAGAGAAGAAATACGCATGGAAACTGCCAGAAGTATGGTCAGTCTTGCTTACTCGGGCGAGATGGAATACACGCAACAGAATATGATGACGCTGAGTATGCTTTCCGCTTGTCTTCAATCGCGTTATAACCAAGTTATCCGGGAGGAAAAAGGTGGAAGTTACGGGGTTTCCGTGAATGGAGTTCTTTCCAGACAACCGATTGGAATGTATGATCTGAAGGTGACTTTCCAGACGAATCCGGATGTGGTGGAAGAATTGGTTCGAGTGGTAAAAGACGAGCTTGCCCGGATTGCCGACAATGGGCCTGATCTTGACGATTTGAACAAGCATTTGGAGTATTGGCGGAAGATGGAAGCTCAAGATACGAAGAATGTGCAGACTCGTTTGATTTTATTACAGACGTATTACACGTGGGGCGAAGACTGGGATGCTGATCGTGATAAATTATTAAACGCGATCACACCGGAGAAAGTACAGGAACTTGCCAGGAGAATCATGACTGACGGAAATTTGAAGGAGGTGGTGGTGAATCCGATGGCTAAGGCTGTCCAGTGAGTGATCTATGATCGCACTGCATCATGAAAATAGTTTGAATATAACATCTACACTGCATAAATACTGACATGTGTTTATGTGGTGTTAGGGAAGAGAGTGGTTGAGTGGTTTGCATAGAGAAGTGGTAGCCTAAGGATGAATCTTATGGAGCCATTGTATATTGAAGATAGATTCAAAAGAGAGTGAGGTATAAGATTTTATTTCCAAGAAAAAATAGGCATGAATATACTGCATATTATATTTTTTTGTACATTTGCGCCGTTTTACGTGAAGAATTGTGGACAGATTGAATGAATATAAGATAGCTCACAGAGGGTTAAGCGAGGGAACTCACACTTTCGACTTTGTCATGGATGACAATTTTTTTAATTGTTTTGAAGCGACAAAAGGAACGAAAGGGAAGGTAAACGCGAGAGTGAATATCGTGAAGTCATCCTTGCTGATGGAGGTTCGGATGAAGATTGAGGGGACGGTAGAAGCTATTTGCGATCGCTGTCTGGAGGAGATGGAGTTACCGATTAGCGGGGAATTGAACCTGTATGCTAAGTACGGGGAGAGGGAGGAAGGAAATGATGATGATTTTATTATCTTGGCTCAAGATGATGATTATCTGGATTTGAGCGAACCGCTATATGAAGTGTATATGCTGAATTACCCGCTTCGGGTGGTTCACCCGGAGGGAGAGTGTAACGAGGAGATGGAGCATGTACTGGAAGAGTTGGCAATGGAAGAAGAGAGTGATAAGATTGATCCCCGATGGGATGAATTGAGGAAATTAATTAATAATAACTAAATAAAACTAGAGAGAAATGGCACATCCTAAACACCGAATCTCTAAACAGAGAAGGAATAAAAGAAGAACTCACGATAAGGCTACGGTTCCTGCAATAGCAAAGTGTTCAAATTGTGGTGCTGCAGTACAGTATCATACTGTATGTCCGGAATGTGGATATTACAGGGGTAAATTGGCTATTGAGAAAGCAGTTGTTGCATAATATCGATGCAATGATAAAGATTGCCTTAGATAATACAGCCCCCTGTACGAGGGGGCTATGATTGTATATGGGTATCTGATTCTATTATTCAATTTGAAAATTTTTATTTTATGGAAAGGCCAAGAGCGGTAATCACAGGGGTAGGAGCGTATTATCCCGACTATGTTTTAACTAACGAGGAGTTGAGCCGGATGGTAGATACCACTGACGAATGGATCATGACTCGAATCGGTATAAAAGAGAGACGTATTTTGCGGGATGCCGATAAAGGCAGTGCTTACCTCGGGGCCAGAGCGGTGGAGGACTTGTTTCGTAAAACAGGTTTGAAGCCGGAAGAAGTGGATTTATTGATTTGCTGTACGGTTACTGCCGACATGCATTTCCCTGCTAACGGAAACGTGATTTCCGATATGGTGGGAATAAAGAATGCTTTTAGTTTTGATCTTAATGCCGGATGTTCCGGTTTTCTATACGGTTTAACCACGGCAACGCAGTACGTGGAGAGCGGACGCTATAAGAAAGTGATTGTTGTGGGGGCTGAGAAGATGTCGGCGATCACGGATTACACGGATCGGGCAACTTGTCCTATTTTCGGTGATGCGGCTGCCGCCGTGTTGCTGGAACCTACCACGGAAGACGTGGGGGTAATTGATCATATCTTACGTTCGGATGGCATGGGACGTGTTCACCTGCACATGAAAGCGGGTGGTTCTTTGAAACCGCCTACCATTGATACGGTTTTGGCTCGTGAGCATTATATCTATCAGGAAGGACAACCGGTGTTTAAACATGCCGTGTCGAACATGGCTGACGTGTCGGTGGAGGTGATGAAACGTAATAATCTGACATCGGAGGACGTGGCTTGGCTGGTTCCTCATCAGGCAAATTTGCGGATCATCAAGGCTACCGGGGAACGGATGGGGTTACCGAAAGAAAAAGTGATGGTGAATATCCACAAGTACGGTAACACGACTTCTGCAACAATCCCGTTGTGTCTGTACGAATGGGAGGACCAGTTGAAGAAGGGGGATAATTTGATCCTTGCTGCTTTCGGTGCCGGTTTCACATGGGGGGCGATTTATTTGAAGTGGGGGTATACTCATAAGGGTTAGATTGTATCGATAACACGATATGCGAAGCTGTTCGGGAAATAACCGGACAGCTTTTTTTATATAATAGGTGTAAGGTATTTTTAGCTGATTATTAGAAAAATAATTGTTTTTTCCATGAAGAGATAAATTATTTTATATATTCGCGTCGATTTTGGTGAGTCCCATGCAGTCTGTATGGGATGTAAGGGAATCCGGTGAGAGTCCGGAACAATACCCGTTGCTGTAATCTCTTTCCCGTTACGCGGGAAGTGCTTAGTTTCCTCATGCCACTGGTTTATCTGGGAAGGCGACATAAGCGGAGAAAGTCAGAAAACCTGCCTGAATCAGATGTTTTTATTGTTCTCGGGAATAAGGATGATAAAAAAGGAAAAATATAGCTGTTGTTTTTGTTAACAGTAACATTTATGAAACCACGGATGTGCGTGCTGTCATGTGGCGTTTATATAATGTTTATGAAAAAATAATAAACATGAAAAGTATCTTGTTGCTAGTATGTGGCGTGTTTGTATTGAATTTTGTGCCAATGTCGAGGCTTATGGCGATTCAACCGGAAGTGATGGCTGATTCGGTGAAAACGGTAAAGTTGACCGGAAAGGTTGTGGATGTTGAAACGGGGGAAGCGATACCTTTATCAACGATCTTGGTAAAAGAGCTGGGTTGGGGAAGTGTTTGCGATACGGAAGGGAAGTTTAAGATTGACGTGCCTGTTAATCGTAAAGCAACTTTGACGGTTCGTTCTGTCGGGTATGAGACTCGTGAAGTTGATGTGGCTCCTGGAACGATCTCCGGGCTTGTTGTTAAGCTGAAAAAGAGCCTGTTGAATTTGGACGAAGTGGTTATTACAGGTACGAGAACGGAGAAGGTGATTTCCGAGGCTCCCGTGATGACCCGTGTCGTTTCTGCCGAGGAGTTACAACGGAATGATTACGAGAGTATGATGGATGTTCTGGAGTACAATATTCCGGGGCTTCGTTTTAACGTGGATCCTCGCGGTAATAATATCCAGATTCAGGGATTGGAAAATAGTTATATCCTTATTTTGGTAGATGGGGAGAGATTATCCCAGACACCCGGGGGACCCATCGATTTCGAACGGCTGAGTACGTCCAATATTAAACGGATTGAGATTTTGAAAGGTGCGGCTTCTGCTCTTTACGGGTCGAGTGCCATGGGTATGGTCGTGAATATCATCACGGATTCTCCGAAACGCTCCTTGGAAGGCTGGGCAAAAGTCCGTTATTCTAAGTTTAATGACTTGCAGTTGGATGCCGGGATCGGGTTGGCTCACAAGGGATTTTTCTCCCAGACTCTTTTCCGTCGTAATTCCACGGATGGATATGATCTTACGCCTGAAACACCCCAATCTTACACGATGAATCCTTCGCATGATATGAATATAGAGGAGAAGGTAGGATGGAATAATGAACGGACGAAAGTGATGGCTTCGGCTTCTTTTTATTGGAATGAAATAAAGAATCCGCCCAAGGGAGAATCTCCAACGCATTATCGTAGTTTGAACAAGACGTTCCGAGCATCATTGGAGCATGCTTTCGGGGAAGAGAATAAGTTGTATGCAGTGTATTACGGAGATTTTTATACCCGTAAGACCGTGTATGATTTGATTGACCTCGCAGATAGTACGAATGCGACTTCTCACGAGCAAACAGTCCGTTTGACGGATATTTATAGTCCCTTGAAGAACGTGGAGATTGTTGGCGGAGTTGAGTGGAACTGGACTCGAAATTATAATAAGATGCAATACGGCAAGGAACAGACCGTGAGAAAAGTGAATGATGCGAATGTTTTCGTGCAGGTGGATTGGCAGATATTGCCGGAGCTGGATTTGGTGGGAGGCTTCCGTTACACGCACCATTCTGTTTTTGGTGATGCGTATACCCCGAAAGTAAATTTGATGTATGCTCCCGGTAGCTTTAAATTCCGTGCCGGGTATAGTCGGGGATTTAAAGCACCCGGTTTGACGGAGTTGTATTCTGATTTTAACATGGGGAGTGTGTCGCATAATATTGGAAATCCAGACTTAAAACCAGAGTATTCCAATTATGTTTCGGTTTCCGCAGAATATACTTACAATGGGCGGTTGAGTGCAAGCGTGGAAGGATACCAGAACACGATAAAAGATAAAATTAATTCTTTTATCATTGACGTGGAAGATCCGGCACCGGGACAGCTGGGAGCGGAAATGCATTATGCAAATGTGGAGGCCGTGCGTATTCGCGGGGTAGAAGGGACATTGACGTATTACCCGATGAAGCAATTGTTACTGAGGGGAACTTATGCTTATACCGATGCGAGAGATCGGGAGACGGATTTGCAATTGTCCGGAAATGCAAAACATGCTTTGAATTTTACCACGACATTGCGCGGTAAATTGTTGAAACGAGATGGTTCTGTTTCTCTCTCCGGACGTTGGACTTCTAAGAAGTTGTCACAGAGTAAATCCACGGAAACGGACGATAGCGGTCAAGAAATAGAGGTGATTCGTGAAAGAACAAAACCGGCTTATAGTCTTTGGAAGTTGGTGGCCCAATATACGCCTTGGCAAAAGAAGTTTATGAGGTTGACGTTAACAGGTGGAATTCAGAATTTATTTGATTATACGGATACGAAACATTACACGACGTATGATGCTGGACGCCGCTTCTTCGGTTCTGTGATATTCCGTTTCTAATAATATGAAAATCTTTAACTTATAATATTGATATAGGATGAAAAAGTTTAATTTAAAATCATGCCTCATGCTATTGGCTTGTTTGGCATTTTCGTTTAATTTTATGGCTTGTACAGATGATGATGGTGACAGTGATGGCCCGGAGGTAGATGATTCTATCCGTACTCGTACTTTTGAATCGGCAGATTATAATAGCGGTTGGAAATATTTTTCTTTCAAAAAAGGAAATTTTGTCGAATTGACAGCAGAACAGGCCACGACAAGTTTGGAGTGGGATGTTGCTTTCAATCGTTACTATGTGAAAACCAATAGTGGGACTTCCGGAAAAGGAAAGGGTGGAGTGCTTGATTCTGGAGAGACAACTTTTGCTGCTGTTACTGGGGATGTGAATGCCGAGTTTGTAGTAGATGATTCTTTGAGGATCATGACTACGATGGGAAATTTTACGAAAGATTCTTATAATCCGGGAATACAATGTGAAGGTTCCAATAGTTGGGCTTGGTATAAATATATGGAGTCTACTTGGTATTATAATCACAATGTTTTTGTTTTCCGTTCTGCTGATGGAAAGAATTGTGCAAAAGTGATTTTCGATACTTACAAAGATAAACTAGGAAATTCTGGTCACATTACATTCCGTTATATGTATGATGGAGAGGCTGATGCCGACATAGAACAGGGAGGAGAGCAACCGGAAGAACCGGAAACACCTGTTACGAACAAAGTGGTTTATGTCGCTTCTTCAAATGCAACAGATCCATGGAAGTATTTTTCTTTTGCTAAAGGGGACTTTGTTGACTTGACAGAGGAACAAGCAGCAACTAGCTTAGATTGGGATATTGCATTTCAACGTTATTATATTCGTACGAATAGCGGAACCTCCGGTAAAGGTCAAGGTGGTGCTTTGGATATGAATAAGACGAGTTTTGATGATGTGCCAAATGTACCGACATCTGGTTATACAATAGATAAGTTGGTTAACATGATGGCCGGGATGGGAAGTTTTGAGGAGAAGAGTGGAAATCCTGCATTCCAATGTAAAGGACAACCAACGTGGGCATGGTTTAATGCTCCTGCAGAAATGAAATGGTATTATAATAATAACGTTTTTGCTATTCAAACGGCAGATGGAAAACATTGGGCAAAGATTATAATGAAGACCTATAAGGGTACGAATGAAAAGGGAAATATAGAATTTGAATATGTCTATCCTGCAAAATGACAGGATGTAAATAATAGTGTTTGTTACCCCCGGAGTTTAGGCTCCGGGGTAATTTGGTTTATTAAAATCTGATGTTATGGGATTGAAATCTTTTGTCCGTACGCGTAGAAAGATATTGTTAAAGGTGGGATTGGTGGTTATCCTGCTTTGCTGTATCTGGGGGCTTTATTCCCGTTACTTTGCCCCGACTCGGGTTGCATTAATTAATTTTCCTGCTTATCAGGCATCTAGTATCGCTTTGGCGAATGACAGTCGGATGATACAGGTAGATGCATTGAAACCGGAGGATGCAAGTAAGTTGAAAAATTATGATGTTGTTTTATTTTTTGGTCCCGGATTACGTTTAAATGGAGAACAAGCCGCGGCAATTCAGACAGCCGGGGCGAAAGGGACTGCGGTGTACACCTTGATATTTTCTTCTGGGGTAATTACGAATCATAATGTGGATAGTCTTCAGCAGGAACGCATTGGAGATTATTACGGAAATGGTAATAAGACGAATTACCGTAATCTGCTTTATTTCTGCCGTGCAGAACTCGATAAGCATAAGCTTTTTGCAACAGTTCCGGCTGATCCGCAACATTTGCCTTCTAATTTTTATTGGCATTTGGGAGATGATAACTATTTTACAGATTTGGACGGGTACAACAGCTATTATCGCAAAAATGGTTTTTATAAGGAGGGGGCTCCTTCCATAGCTATTGTTTCCGGGATGACTTCTCCTTTAAGCGGGAACCGGGCAAATGTGGATACATTAGTTGTCAGTTTGGAACGTGCTGGTTTTAACGTGTATCCCGTTTACGCGGCAGGAAAACGTTTACAGATGTTGCAGGAAGTTTCTCCCGATGCCGTGATTTATCTGCCGATGGGGCGTTTGGGAAGTGATAAAAGCGTGGAGTGGTTACGGGAACGTAATATTCCGTTGTTTTGTCCGCTAACTCTTTTGCAGGAACGAGATGAATGGGAAAATGATCCGCGAGGATTGGTTGGGGGGTATCTGTCGGCTAGCGTGGTATTGCCGGAAATTGACGGGGGTACTCGTTCGCAAGTGCTTTCCGTGCAGGATGCTGATAAGAACGGGTATTATCAATTCGTTCCTGTGACGGATCGGGTAAAGAATTTGGTTGACGGTATTTATAATCAAATACAACTTCAACGTAAAGAGAATAAGGATAAACGGTTGGCAATTGTCTACTTGAAAGGAGCTGGACAAAGTGCGTTGACTGCTGCCGGGCTTGAAGTTGCTCCATCACTTTATGCTTTTTTGAAACGGTTGAAAGCGGAAGGTTATACCGTGGAGAATATTCCGGAAACGGAAAAAGAATTTGAGGCTTTACTCCAACGTGAAGGAAGTGTTTTTGGAAGTTATGCCAAAGGAAAAATGGCGGAATTTATGGCAACAGCCCATCCGGAATGGATTAATAAAACCGATTATGAGCGATGGGCCCAAGAGGTTCTTACCCCGGAGAAATATGCGGAAGTCGTGAAACAATATGGAGAGGCACCTGGAGAATACATGAGTGGGGTAAAAAATGGCGAACCGGCTTTGGCATTTTCTTGTTTGCGTTTTGGAAATGTAGTGTTAATGCCACAACCTGTTGCGGCGGCCGGAGATAATGAATTTCAGATTTTACACGGGGCAGAAGTGGCTCCTCCCCATGCTTATATTGCACCCTATTTGTGGATTCAGAAGGGTTTTCGGGCTGATGCTTTAATTCATTTTGGTACGCATGGAAGTTTGGAATTTACTCCCGGAAAACAAGTGGCTTTGTCATCAGGGGATTGGCCGGACCGATTAATAGGGACTGTTCCTCATTTTTATTATTACACGATTGCTAACGTGGGAGAAGGTATCGTCGCTAAACGTCGGACGTATGCATCATTGGTGTCGTACTTGACTCCTCCTTTTATGGAGAGTCAGACTCGGGGACAGTATGAAGAGTTGTTCCGGTTGATTGCAGATTATGATCGTACGGGGGAGAAGGAACAGCCGATGTGGGCAAAACGGATTAAAAGTAAGGTGTTAAGTCTTGGCCTGCATCATGATTTACAAATGGATAGCGTGGCTACAAAGCCTTGTACGGAGAAAGAAATCCGGAAAATAGAGAGTTTTGCGGAAGAGATTGCCAATGAAAAAATGACGGGACGGTTGTATACTTTAGGACAGCCTTTTACTGGAGAAGATATTCGCTCTACGGTTATTGCCATGTGTGCAGAGCCGTTAGCTTATAGTTTTGCCCGTCTTGACAAGCAAAAAGGACGGATTACTTCCGAGCAGTTTTCTGATAATGTGTATGTGAATCGTCATTACGTGGCTAACGCTCGGAAACAGGTTGAAGAGTTGTTGCGTTCGGGGAAAGAATTGACCTTGGAGCAATTGGGCGTGAGTCAGGCGGATGTGATGCGTGCCCGTGCGACAGAAATGGCTCTTAACCCGAAACAATTGTCGATGAGTGAAATGATGGCAATGGCTTCTGATGCGGGTAATAATATATCGGAGGGAGTGAAAAAAAGTGATGGTGGAATGAAAATGCCTGCCGGGATTCCCAAGATCGGTAAGATGCCCGATTGGGTAAAGAAACGCATCGAGGCCCGTAAGAAAGCGGAGCGGGAGGGAAAGAAGCCTGTATTGCCGGAAGTGCCGCAAGAAGATAAAGAATTTGCCAAAGCGGTGAGTGAGATACAGCAGGTTGCCGGGCACGTGCAGGCTTATGCCCAGTGTTTAAGTGAGTCACCCGAACAGGAGATGCAGTCTTTACTGAATGCATTGAATGGCGGTTTTGTGATTCCTTCTCCGGGAGGAGACGCTGTGCGTAACCCCAATACGTTGCCTACTGGACGCAATTTGTTTGCTATTAATGCAGAGTCAACTCCGGGAGTGAGGGCTTGGGACGAGGGGAAAGCTTTGGCCCAGGCAACTATTGATCAATATCGTAAAAAGCATGGAACTTATCCTCGTAAGGTAAGTTACACTTTCTGGGCAGGAGAGTTTATAGAAACGGAGGGGGCAACTTTAGCGCAGGCAATGTATATGCTAGGGGTCGCTCCCGTACGTGACGGGATGAACCGGGTGACAGACTTGCGGTTAATTCCGTCAGCCGAATTGGGGCGTCCGAGAATTGATATTGTCGTGCAGACATCCGGACAGTTACGGGATGTTGCCGCATCACGGTTGGAGTTGCTCACGAAAGCGGTAGCGTTGGCGGCGCAGTCTAAAAATGATACGTGTGGGAACTATGTTGTTTCCGGTACGATGGAGGCAGAGAAGTTATTGGTAGATAAAGGTTTTTCTCCGAAAGAAGCACGGGAATTGTCCATGGTGAGGGTGTTTGGTGGTGCTGGGTATGGTACAGGGATTACGGGATTGGTGGAAAAAGGAGATGCTTGGGAACGGGAGTCGGAGATTGCAGACCGGTATTTGAGTAATATGGGAATGATGTATGGCGATAGCAAGGCGTGGGGGAAATATAGCCGGGATGCTTTTGAGGTCGCTCTCCACGATGCGGATGTGGTCATTCAACCCCGGCAAAGTAATACATGGGGTGCTTTAAGTCTGGACCATGTATATGAGTTTATGGGAGGATTGAATTTAGCCGTGCGGGAAGTGACAGGTAAGGAACCGGAGACTTATCTGAGTGACTATAGGAATCGTAATCATGTGAGAATGCAGGAGTTGAAAGAAGCTATCGGAGTGGAGGGACGTACAACAATTTTTAACCCGGCTTTTATTCGGGAAAAAATGAAAGGAGGGGCATCGTCTTCTTCTATTTTTGCTGAAACCATTCGGAATAGTTACGGTTGGAATGTCATGAAACCGTCAGTTATAGGAAAGGATTTTTGGGATCGGGTGTATGACGTGTATGTGAAAGATAATTTGAAGTTGGGTATTCATGAATTTTTCAAACAGGAAAGTCCTGCTGCTTTAGAAGAGATTACGGCGGTGATGCTTGAAACGGCACGTAAAGGCTACTGGCCGGCAACGGAAGAGCAGTTAGCCGGTGTTGCAAACTTACATACCCGTTTACTGGAAGAATATCGCCCGGCTTGTACCGGATTTGTTTGTGATAACCAGAAATTACAGGATTTTGTTGCTTCACATGCAGATAAAAATCATGTTGAGGCTTATCGTAAAAATATAGATGTTGTTCGGGAGGTACAAGTGGAACATGCCCAGAATGGAGTGGTATTGAAGAAAGAGGAATTAAATCGGGCTAATCAGATACAGCAAGATTCTGGGGAAAGCCGGAAGACTCTCTTTATTGCATTGTTATTGGTGGGTGTGATATTGATTATAGTAATGGTATTTTTGAAGCGGAAAAAATAAATTTGATTATTTGCGTTTATATTTAAAAGAGAGGACTGCTCATTTATTTTGGGCAGTCCTTTTTGTTTTTGCGTCATTAATACTTGGTCGGGATTTCCAATTTTAAATTACTTGTGATGTGTTTGATTGATTATTATAGAGACAGAAGGAGACCGTACGAAAATGAAGTAAATAATAATCATGAAAAAATTTTAAAGTATAATATGTGATTTTGATTGAATGCAAAAATATTGCAAAATAATTTGATTTTGTGTTTTTATCACAATAAATAATTGTATCTTTAATACGATATTGTGAGTTTATTTATTAAAACGTATCGTTATGAAAGGGTGGTTATGTGATTTAACATGGATTAGTTTTGTGGCGTTCACTATGTTATTAGGTGGATGTAGCGAGAATATTCAAGAAGATTTCTTGAATGAGAATAATATTACTGAGATGTATATAGATTCTGTTTTTTTAGGGTTTGAGGGAGATTTGATTTATCCGGAAGTGATTTGGGGAAATGTGGATACTTATCTTCGTGCTTTTGAAAGAATGAAAGCTCATTTGAAACTGAAAGATGGGGCTTTGGTTTGGAACATAAAAAATGGAGACGAGTTGAATATCTCGGAAAATATTTTTGAGTATGTTACTGGATGGTGGAGTAGGCAGAATGAAAAGTTGAATTCTGGCGATTATAAACTCGAAATTCAGGGGAATGACTATTATATTATGCCAATAAAAGTTGAAGAAGGGTTTGGACAATCAAGGGTTGGACAATATTTAATTGGTGGGCAACATCGATATAATATAAATATATTAAAGCAACTACATTCATATGCTAGACCAGGAAGATCTTTATATTATTATATAAATAACTTGGATGATTACTCTCTTTTTAGGCCCAATTTGTTTTACGGGGCTACAAGTTCTTTCGGACGTTGGAGTTACAATTGTGATAATGCTTGTTTCTATTCGTCTCGTATTGATTGTGTGTATAATGAAATTGCCGGATCTGATACAGAGGTTCGTGCGGACGAGGTGTGGGATAAAGTAAAAGGTCGAAATGGCTTGCCTCTTGTCTCCATTATGAATTACAGGTATTATCAATAAATTATAAAAACAAGATTTTATGAACCGATGGATTTTAAATATATGTTTATTTATGGTAATATATTCTTGTCAATCAGACAAGATTAAAACCTATATGGGCGAGGAAATTTCTTATAAAGATTCTGTTTTTTTAGATATTCAAGGAAATTTGAATCACCATGATACGATGAGAAAGCATGTTGATACGTGGGTGCGCGCTTTGACTCGAATGGAACGGCATCATACTATTTTGAATAACCAGTTTGTATGGAATATGAAAAATGGAGCACAAGTAAAGGTATCGGACAATCTTTATGACTTTATTATTCGAGGGTGGGAGCGTGATAATGCAAGATTAAAGACAGGTAATTATGGGTTGTGGTATATAGAGGGTAATAGATATGTTACCGTTCTTATTAGAGATACTACCAGTGATCATTATTGAATCGTGATTTGAAGGCTGTCTGTAAAAGATGGCCTTCTATTTTGTTTGTAGGAAGTAATACTGGAAATAATGAAAGTAAAATTACTATTGATATGCTTAATTATATTATGTTCGTGTAATAGAGATATAAATTCGTGTAATAATTGTAAAACAATGATAGGAAAGTTGCTTTTTGAGGTTAATAAGATAGAATGGGGAGAGGTTTGTATAGGAAAAGACTATGAAAATATTGTAAGAGTATATAATCCGACACATAAAGACATTTCGATGAAAATTTTTACTTGCTTACCGGAATTACGTGTGGTCAAATTCGGGAGTGATTCGCTTAATTGTGCAAGTAAAGAGGTTGTCCTGTCTGCATTGGCATGTGATACTCTTCGCTTTACCTTTATGCCACGTGATACATCTTTAATTGGAGATTATTCAAAAGGGATTTTCTTGGAAATAGATGGAGAGGTATACATGAAACCGATAGAAATGCGGGCTGAGGTACTTGAAAACTTTGATTCTTTAACTTCAAAAGAATTATTGTCAGTACCCACGATAGATGTTGAAAAAGATACATTTTCTTTTGGAACAATTACTGTAAAAGTAACCATTCCTGTTAAAATTACAAATAAAGGTAAAAGAAATTTGATTATACGAAAAGTCGAGTCCGACTGTACATGTACTGCTGCAATAATAGGGAATCGAATTGTAGGGATTAATGATTCCGTTATTTTAAAAATTGTTTTTAGACCAATGGGAAGGTATGGCAGGCAGTATAAAACGATTAAATTGTACTGTAATGATCCTCATCTGCCTGTGATTAAATTGATAATACATGGAGATGTTACCGTGAATTAAACCTTGGTCGGGATTTCCAATTTTAAATTACTTGTTGTATATTTGGTCGTTTATTATGGATGCTAAATGAGAAAAAGTGTGAGTCCGGACTATGCGGAAGTGAAGCAGACGGTTGTTTTGGAAGATTCCGAGGTGATGGGAGATATTAATCTACCCGGGGACTTGTGTTTGTTTGGCAAAATTTCAGGTAATATTATCGCCAAAGGAAAGGTGGAAGTGAAGTCGGGAGCAGTGGTAACGGGGAATATTTCTTGCGGGGAATTAGAGATAGAGGGATTGGTGGAGGGGAACGTGGAGACCTGTTTCTTGATTATAGAAGAAAATGCCGTTTTGAAAGGGGATGTGCAGACCGGGAAATTACTTGTGAGAGCTGTGAAGTATGATATGAAACGATTACGTTTGGTACGAAAATAAAGTAAACGATAAATCATGGGAAAAGAAGTACAACAGCAAATAGCGCTAAATCTACTCAGTGAAGGGACACAGATTACCGGAGATCTTCATGCTTCAAATGACATTCGTATTGATGGGGAACTTAAAGGAAATATTTCCACGAAGGGACGTTTGATTATCGGACAAATGGCTAAAGTGAAAGGAGATGTTAATTCTTCGAGTGTTGATATTTTAGGAACCATGGAAGGAGATATCGAGTCGACGGGAACTGTTTCCTTGAGGTCAAAAGCGATTTTCACGGGGACGATCAAGGCTTCTTATATTGCAATCGAGGCTGGAGCGATTTTTAATGGCGAGTGTCATATTCAACGAGAAGTTCAACAAAAATAATAAAAACGTGGTGTGTCGTGTATTTGTAGTGATTTCATTGCTACTGGGGTTGGTTTCTTGTAAAAAGGAACAGGATAAGGTAGAAGATGGGGTTTCTTTGGAGTTGGCCAAAGAACGTAAAGCGAATATAGGCGGAGTAACCTATAAATTGTATTTCTCTATCCCAACGGAAAGGAGTGAGGCTATTATGGCTGAATCAACGATCTTTTTTGAATTGTTTGATTTGGTGCCGGTCATTTTAGACTTTAAAGAAGCCAAAGAGAATATTCTTTCCGTTACATCTTCGGATGGGAAAAGAATCCCATACGTATTTAAGAATGAACATATTATTATTCAACCGGAACACTTGAAAAAGGGACGGAACGAATTGGTCATTCAGTTTAAGGCGGGCGAGTCTTCTTTGAATCGAAGTGATGATATGTTATACACGTTGCTGGTTCCGGATCGGTGTCGCACGTTGATGCCTTGTTTTGATCAGCCGGATATAAAGGCAAGGTTTAAATTGACGTTGAAAATACCTTCCCGGTGGAGAGCGGTGGCAAACGGGGAACCGATTCGCACGGAGTATTTTAGTAACTATAAGTTGTATGAATTCGAGGAAACGAAACCATTGAGTACTTACTTGTTTGCTTTTACCGTGGGGAGGTTCTCGTACTTGGAACGTTACGTGGGAGGACGTTGGATCGGTATTTATCACCGGGAAACGGATACTTCGAAAATTAATGCCAGTATCCCGGTTATTGCTAAAGAAGTAAGTCATGCATTGGATTGGATGGAAAACTACACGGGGATACGTTACCCGTTTGATGTATATAATGTCGTTGCTATTCCTGATTTTCAGTATGGAGGGATGGAGCATCCGGGAGCCGTGTATTACCGGGCCTCAACTATGTTTTTGGACCGGAATGCAGACTTGGCGGCATGGATGAAGCGTAGCGATGTGATCGCTCACGAAACGGCCCATATGTGGTTTGGCGATTATGTCACGATGAGGTGGTTTAATGATGTGTGGTTGAAAGAGGTATTTGCCGGTTTCATGTCAGACAAGATTATGACCCAGTTATATCCGGATGTGAATCATCATCTGAATTTCTTTTTGAATCATTACGAGCCGGCATTGAGGACGGATCGGACGAAAGGGGCTCACCCGATATTGCAGGAGTTGAATAATCTGAAAGATGCGGGAACTTTGTACGGGGATATTATTTATCATAAGGCCCCGATCGTGATGCGTATGTTGGAACGGGAGATTTCCGAACGCCGTTTACAGATCGGATTGCAAAGGTATTTGCGTCGATGGTCTTATTCTAACGCGGATTGGGATGAGTTGATCAAGTTGTTGGAAAGTACAACAGGACAGGATTTACAGGCTTGGAACGAGATCTGGATAAAAGAGAGCGGTGCTCCCGTGATCGAATTTCAAAAGGATGGAATCGTGATGACGGATGAGAGTGGGAAGAGTCGGGTTTGGCCTCAAGCTATATCAGTTGTCTGGGATTACATGGGATTGAAGAGAACGTTAATTCCGTTGCGTGATTCGCTGACGCCTTTCAGGTATGGGGCTTCTGTTGTGTTACCGGATGGGGATGTCATGGGGTACGGTTGTTTCTTGCCCACGGATTTTTCTATTCGTTTTTTGGATGATGGACTGGAAAATCTGAACGATCCGCTTTACAGAGCGGTTGCTTGGCAAGCTCTTTATGAAGGGGTTTTGCATAAAAAAGTGAAAGGGGAGTTTTTTCTAAAGTTATGTATCAAACATTTACCGCAAGAGAAGAATAACCTGGTTGTGAACCGGACATTGAGTTTTCTAAGAATCGTTTATTCAACTTACCTAGATGAGGGAAGCCGACAGTTAATACAGGACGATTTGGAACGTTTTTGCATTAATATGGTGAATAATAAGGCTGAGGGAAAGAATAAGAAATCATATTTTAACACGTTATTGTCGATTTGTTCTTCACCGAAGAGTTGCTCTTATTTGTTGAGCGTGTTGAAAGAAGAACAAAATTTGCCGGAAGACGTGACGATCAATGAACAAGATAAGATTAGTATTGCGTTTAATCTGGTGTTGCGGGATACGAGTATTTATGAAGACACGAAGGCATACATCATGAGAACGGTTAAGAATAAGGATTTATTGGATCGTTTTGAATATGTGTATCCATCTTTGTCGGGTGATAAGCAGGTGCGTGATAGTGTGTTTAATGCTTTACTTGTAAAAGAAAACCGTGTGAATGAGGTGTGGGTGGAAGAGTGTTTGCGGTGGTTGAATCATCCGCGGAGAAGGATGGAGGCAGAGGAGTATGTACCGAAAATGCTTGGAGCGTTGCAAGAGATTCAACAAACGGGGGATATTTTCTTCCCGGGTTCTTGGCTAAGTGCCGGGTTGGCCGGACATACGAGTAAGAATGTATACACGATGGTGAATTCTTTCTTGGAGAAGCATTCGAATTACCCGCAAAATTTGAAATTGAAGATACTGGCTAATTCAGATCATTTACGGCGTTTACATTCAGAAGAAGAGAATAAAGACAGATTGAAATAACATGGCGATAGAAGAGAATTCATTGATATTGATTCCGGCCCGTTACGCTTCCACTCGTTTCCCGGGGAAACCGTTGGTGGATATTGCCGGAAAACCTATGGTTCAACACGTGTACGAGAAGGCTGCAGCAGTTTCTGCCCACGTGTACGTGGCGACAGATGATGAGCGTATATATGATACCGTGCTTGCTTTTGGCGGACGTGCGGTAATGACATCCGAGTCGCATCGGAGTGGTACGGACCGGTGTTACGAGGCATACACGAAAGTAAAGGAGATGTTGCATCGTGACTTTGACGTAGTGGTGAACGTGCAAGGGGATGAACCTTTTATTATCCCGGAACAGATTGAATCTTTGATTGTGCGCTTTGAGGAGCCGGCCGTGCAGATTGCCACGTTGGCCAAACCTTTTGAGAAAAATGATGAAATATTTGATCCGAATAAAGTAAAGGTCGTGTTTTCTACTAATCATACGGCCCTTTATTTTAGCCGGAATCCGATTCCTTATTGCAGGGGGGTGGAGCGTGAAAATTGGTTGGCTAAAACTCCGTTTTATAAACACGTGGGCATGTATGCTTATCGTCCGGAAATTTTGAAAGCGGTGACTTCTATTCCTCAAGGTATTTTGGAACAGGCAGAGTCTTTGGAACAATTACGGTGGTTGGAGAACGGTTACACGATTGCTATTAGCATCACGAATCATGAATCGATAGGGATTGACACCCCGGAAGACTTGAAAAAGATAAAAAAAATCCCGGTTTAACCGGGATTTTTTTAGATTGTCATGATGTCTTTTTCTTTCTTGGCAAAGTATTCATCCGCTTTTTTGCCGTATTCGTCGGTCATTTTTTGAGCGATAGCTTCCGCATCCTTAGACATATCTTCCGGAAGTCCGTCTTTTACCATTTTCTTCACTTGTTCAATGACATCCCGGCGGGCATTACGAATACTTACTTTTGCTGTTTCCATCTCGCCTTTGCTTTGTTTTACAAGATCTCGTCTACGCTCTTCTGTCAGAGGCGGGATATTTATACGAATAATTTCTCCATTGTTATCCGGGTTCAAGCCGAGATTGGCGTTCATGATCGCTCTTTCGATGGGAGAGATCATACTCTTTTCCCAAGGTTGAACAGCGATTGTTCTCGGATCTGGGGTCGAAATATTAGCTACTTGTGATAACGGGGTAGGACTACCATAATAGTCAACCAGCACGTCTTGTAAGATTTTGGGGTTGGCTCTTCCCGCTCTGATTTTACCAAGTTCTGATTCTAAATGATTCAGAGCAGCTTCCATTCTCTCTTTTGCTTCATCGAGATAAAATTGTACTTCCTCGTTCATATAATTTTTATTTGATTTAATATCGCATAATGAATCAAACAAAGGTATAAAAAAAACTTTATTTTTACTCTATCCTGCGCCACGTTTCCTTGATTTGGACGTTTTTGTGGGTCCCATCGGCTAATTTAAATTTTACTTCGCCCGAGAGGACAAGAATCCGGTTATTTACGTCGTATTGGTAATGAGCGGAAGATTCCACGATGTCTTTTATTTTCACAGAAGGAGCGTATTCCGATAAAAATTGTCCATGGGCGATTTTATAGGTTCCATTGACCCCGTTAGAACAACTGAACGTGTAATCGTCGAAATATTCTTTTTGTAAGAGTTGTTTGGTTTCAACTCCGTTTTCCGTTACTTTTTCCCATTTTCCGACAAACGGGTTGGCAATAATGGTCCGAATGAGTTTACCGGGATTGAAAATACAATCTTCAACGTATCTTTTGAATTTCTTTTCTCCCAGATAGTTCCGAATTTTGATTTCTCGTAGGGTCGTGTTTGCCCTAAAACGAGGGGTGATCCGTACATACTCCGAAGTGAAATCTTCTGTTGGTAGGCTATCTATAAGCCGGATTTGTTCGTCCCATTCTTCTTTATAAAATTGTAGTATTTTATTTTTGTCGGCGACGGGAAGGGCCATGGTGGGCATGACGATGCTTAACATGATTTCTGAGGATTGTTGCTGTTCCCGGGCGGAAGTGACGATTCCTTTATAAACGGCTTTGTCGGATCCGTAACGTTTTTTCAGATAGAGACGATACATGTCGAAAGAGGCTTGAGGAACTGTGTCAAGTCCGTGTTTTAGCTTTTCTTCTTCTGCTTTTAATACTTTTAAGTACTTGTCAAAAGTTCTTCTTTCAATGCTGGGAGAGGTGCTTCTTAGAGCGAAATAAACGGGTACCGTGTATGAAACACGTACGGGAGAACCGTTTTGTTTTCCCGGTTCCCATTTAGGCATGGAGGCAATAACTGTTTTTGCCTCGTTGTCCAATTCGGGTGAAACTCCTCGAATAATTTTGACATTGCTGATGCTTCCATCTTTTTCAATAATAAACCGGACATATACTTTCCCTTCGAGTTTTTTCTCCTTGGCAGCTTCCGGATAACGTATGTTGTTGTATATCCATGTATTTAAATTACCGGGGAATACGGGCATCTCTTGGACAAGAAAATGGACTTGGTTGTCTCCCGTGGAATCTTGAACGTTTTGTTTATCTTGAATTTGGCTAATTGCCGTGTGTGTGCTAAAAATAAGGAAAAGGCTCACCAACCCGGTTTGTAATTTGGCGAGAGATTTTAATTTAGGATAGAATGCTTTTAATGTCATGGTGTGTTTCTTAGTGTGATAAATAGTTCTTTTTATCAAAGCTAATATAGAGGGATTTTTTTGTTTTTGCAATGAAAATAAAGATTTAATGAAAGTTTAACGTGTAATGTTAAGAGTGGCTTTTAAATTTTTAATTTTCAATTAAGGGAGTTACTTTTGTCTGCTTAAAGAAACGATATGAAAAGGAAAGATTTTGAAGTGATGGCTCCCGTGGGTTCTTATGAATCTCTGGAGGCGGCTTTGCAGGCAGGAGCGAATTCTGTTTATTTTGGCGTGGAAGGATTGAATATGCGTTCCCGTTCATCGGCTAATTTTACATTGGATGATTTGAGGAATATCGTGGAACGTTGTAATGCCCGAGGGGTGAAGACTTATCTCACGGTGAATACGATTATATATAATAACGAGCTGGAGAAGATGCACCAGGTGATCGAGTGTGCCAAGGATGCCGGGGTGTCGGCAATTATAGCTTCGGATATTGCTGCTATTTTGTATGCCCGGTCGATAGGGGTGGAAGTGCACATCAGCACGCAATGTAATATTACCAATTATGAGGCGGTGAAGTTCTATGCCCAATTTGCGGATGTAGTGGTACTGGCACGGGAATTGGATATGGATCAGGTGATGACGATTCATCGACAAATTGTTGAAAATGATTTGCGTGGTCCCAAGGGTGAATTGATTCAGATCGAGATGTTTTCTCACGGGGCGTTGTGTATGGCGGTTTCGGGTAAATGTTATTTGAGTCTTCATGAGATGAATGCGTCGGCAAATCGGGGGCTTGCTACCAGATATGTCGGCGTTCCTATACGGTGAAGGATACCGAGAGTGATATAGAATTGGAGGTTGACGGAAAATATATCATGTCACCTAAAGATTTGTGTACGATCGGGTTTATTAATAAAATGATTGATGCCGGAGTGCGGGTTTTCAAGATTGAAGGACGTGCTCGTCCGGCAGAGTATGTGAAGACGGTTTGCGAGTGTTATGACGAGGCGTTGAATGCTTATCTGGACGGGAGCTACGGGGCCGAGAAGATTGCGAAGTGGAAAGAACGGCTGTCAACCGTGTTTAACCGGGGGTTCTGGAATGGCTACTATTTAGGACAACGTTTGGGTGAGTGGAGTGAGGTGTACGGATCTAAGGCCACGAAGAAGAAGATATGCATCGGTAAAGTGACGAACTATTTTGGAAAGTTACAAGTCGGGGAATTTAAGTTGGAATCCTATGATTTGAAAGTAGGAGAGGAAGTACTGATTGTCGGGCCGAATACGGGTGTTGTACAAATGATTGTCCCTGAGTTGAGATTAGAATTGGAACCTGTTGAAAAAGTGGATAAAGGTGCTATTTTTTCCATGCCGTGCGAGACGAAATTACGTAGGTCTGATAAATTGTACAAGTTGGTGGATGTGACGGAAGAGTTGATGCAATAATTTTAAGTAGTTAATACGATTTTGTTGTGAGCTGTTAACTCCTGCATGCAAGAAGGTATATTTACCATTCGTGATCAAATGGATAAGGGATTAACTTCTAAGACAAGCGCCAATTAATTTCGCCACGGAGGCGTATCAGAGACGTTCGTGAACGTCTTTGTAACGTCTTTGATTCGTCTTTGATACGTCTTTAATCCCTGAGAACATCGAATATGCTGCGAAAGATAAACGTGTATTATCTGGGAAAAGTTTACTTTATATTTCGTTGTGAAGTGGTATATAATTACCTAATTTTGCTGGAAATAATTTGAGATAAAAAAACGATCAAAGCTAATTGATCGTTTTTTATTTTATCTGAAAGGGTTCAGTTTGGGAGGTTTGATGTCAAATAGGTTATAACTTAAAACCAAACTGCCTCTCATGTGTAACATTTTATAGTCAAAATACTGATTACTAGGTTTGAATATATCTTTGAATCCGCAACTAAATCGTAGGCCTAACTCGATGCGTGGGAATAGTTGACGTTCGTATCCAGCAATAAAGCCCATATCCCAACTGTCTAATAGATTACTGAAGTTGATGTAGAGAGGGTTACCCGGATCGATAGAACCATTGTATACTTTATCATCCGTCATCATATAACCTTTAGTTACAGTATTGCGAAATTTAGCATTGATAATCCATGCCCCGTAAAGACCTGCTAGAATACGGTCTTTTTGATTTTTGAATGTGTACTTGAAATAAAGAGGAATTTCCAACATCGTAAAATCCATCGACATTTCGGCAGATCCGCAGAAACGAGATACAATATTGTTTTTATCGTCATGGAAGCGTTGATTATCGATACGTGCATCGGCATCAATGGCGACCTTCTTGTATGTGACTTCAGCCCCAAGTGTCCATTTTTTTGTCACGGGAAAAGTTAGCTTTGCCCCTATTGAGGGTGAAAGTTTGGGATAAGGATTAAATACATCTGGCACATTGCTGAATGGGAAAGGAATGGCTCCACCAATGTCTGTTCCCAATTGAACCCCGAGAGCAAATCGATATTCTACCCGGTCATCAGAGATACTATCCGTTTGAGTCATGATTGGTTGGGATTGATTCCTCTCTTTCGCGACAATGTTTAAAGTACAAAATAACAGTACAAGTAAAAGGTATATTAGTTTCATTTTCTTCTCGGGTTAATAGTTTACAACAACGTTATCGACGGTTAAAGTACTTCCTTTAGCTCCAATGAACAGGTCTCCTTGCCTACTGGATGTCATTACGATAGATATATGTGTCGGTTCCAAATCTTTATACCTGTTGTCGTAGTTAATAGGAATTGTATGGTTTTTCCAGTTTTGGAGTGCAGTGTTGGCCCCGTCAAAGATCATTTCTCCCTTACCCAAGACTTTAAGGCCTTCTACCGGCTCGGCATGATCTCCATGATACTCTAGTTCCCCATCGCCTTCCCAACGGAGTAATTCAACCCAAACACGCCCTTGGTCAACTCCCGGAATATCTTTTATTATGTAAGGAGATTTTTCATCCTTTCTTTCTGATTGTTGGAATTTTGCTCCAGCCACATATTTCGCATCGAATGAGATGGATTGAGGACGTGTAATGAATGGAATCCCGAAATAGGTCATTAACGGGGGATTGCTTAAAGCAGAGATTTTTATTTGGAAATATCCCGTGAAAATTGTTCCGGCTGTTATCAATTCACCAATTCCCAAACCGGTTAAGTTCTGAATTCCTGTTTGGATTTGAGCGGCATACCCTTTTTGATAAGGTACCGGAGTTGTTCCTTGGACAAAAGTGTTATTCGCTGTAGCCCACCCGAGGCCTTTACCTGGAGTCGGATCTATGTTTACTTTAGAAGTTCCAATATTGACCCATGATTCAAAGTTAGAATTTTCTATTGTCGGAACAACCTGTATATTCCAAACCCGTTCGTCTTGATTGTCATCTGCAATTAACGTGATTTGTTTTATGTCTTTTGGTCCCGAGAAAGTAAAGGGAGATTCTGCAGATCCGGCTTTTATTTTCCCGTTATTACGTATGTCGGCTTCAATAGTTACGGGCCAACTGAAATCTTGTTTGAAGTTGATGCGGATGTTATTATTGCGAATGGTAACACTAACTTCTTCTTCAGTGTGATTCGTGACATTGAAATTGGTGATTTCCGCATTTGCTTTATCTTTCAACATGATTTTTCCTAATGAAGGGACTCTACTTTCTGAGATGAGATAAAATGTTTGTGGCGTATACACGTCTTTGAATGTGATCTCTTTTAAATTTAAGGGTTCTTCATTTACGCTAATGGCATCATCGGTGGTTGACGAGAATTTAATATCCGCTTTTATGGTAAGGGGAAATAGTTTTCGTCCATAGTCTAAGGGGATTGTAACTACATTGTTAGTGATAGTGATGTCATCTTTGTTTAATATAATCCCTTCGGTTTGATCCAATATCGTGAAGGATACAATTTCCGCTGTATCACTTAATTTACTGACTTTTGTGCAAGAAGATAATCCCACAGCAAATAGAAGAATCCAATAATATTTTCTCATAAAAATTTATTTTTTCGTAATAATCAGCAATTTTCATGCCATCTATAGATACGAAAATAACGGCAAACGGGTTATCCGTTTGTCGTTATTTTATTAGTAGTTAATCTTTTTTCTTATAATTACGAATCATATAATATGCAATACATCCTAATAATGCAAGTAATAATATGCCAGAACTTATTGCTGATATTTTGGCTCCCATGAAATAGGATTGTGGTTTATACTCGAATGTGATCACGTGTTCACCAGCAGGGACAATCATGGCCCGCAAAATGTAATCAGCCCGGAATAATTCACCCGGTTTACCATCCACGTATACATTCCATCCTTTCGGGTAGTACACTTCACTGAAAACGGCTAGTTGTTCATCGGCAGCGGAGGTTTTATACTCCAATTTGTTCGGTGCGTAAGATGTCAGTTGAATCGAGGCGTTTTCATCGAAATTGAAACCTTTGTCCTGAATAATAGATTGGAATTCTTTGTTGATAACAGCAGATTCTTTCGGGTCTATTTGTTTCAATGTAATAATTTCATCATCTGGAGTGTCAACTAATTCATAATCTTTGACGAACCATGCGTTCCCATACGCGAAACGGTTATTGATCGGCGCAGAGTTCGGATCAATGATGATGTATTTTGCATTCAACATGTTGAGTGCTTTTTGCTGAGAAAGGCTTCCCTCGATAGTTGAAAGTGTCGGTGATTGCTTCAAAGCGTTTCCCAGGTTTTGTATTTCGGGGATGATGAAGTAATCGATCATGTCTTGGTAGCGTTGTAGTTTTGCGGCACTATAACCTCCGATGGTTTTGTGGAAGTAACTGGTGTGAGAATCGTTAAATACGTCTACGGATAAATCCAATACCCGATAGTTAGGATCTTTATCGGTTAAAATAGCATTATCTGCCGGGCGTAGTTTATACTGGCTATTGAATTCTCGTTGTGTGACGAAATGGTCATTGTTCAAGTAACGTTTGTCCACGGTCCACATATCTGCAAGAATCAGTAATCCCATGATCATGGCAACTTGGGTAACTTTTAATTTCTGGATTATCCACGCCCAAATAACGGCTCCTGCCAATAATATAAATGCTAATGAGCGGAAGGCATCGGTACGGAGTAAAGATTCCCGATCCGCGGGTAGATATTGTTGTAACCACTCGGCTTGCGCATCAATGGGGGCTGAGAAATTTCCGGCGAGTCCGGGGATCAAAGCAAATAAAGCACAGATTCCGGCTGTGATGCCAAGGGATATCTTTAACGCCTTAACAAGGACTTGGCGTTCAAAACAACCGTTGAGAATTTTGTTTAGCGTGTATATGCCTAATAACGGGATAGTTACCTGTAGTACAACCAACATCATCGAAGGAACTCTGAATTTGTTGTACAAAGGAACGTAGTCATAGAAAAAGCTGGATAATGCCATGAAATTGCGTCCCCAACCCAAGAGCAGGGCCAACAAGGATATTCCCACGATCCACCATTTCATGGGGCCTTTGATTAAGACTAGTCCTAATACGAATAAGAAGATAGCGATAGCACCCATGTACATCGGTCCGGCGGTGAATGCCTGAGGTCCCCAATATAAAGGCATTTGCTTGATCATTTGATCTGCGTTTGGGGCTCCAGCACTCTTTAAGAATTTGTAGGTTTCCGAATTTTTGCTTAGTGCCCCGGCAGAGGCTCCTCCTTTGAAGTTCGGGATCAACAGATTTAGGGATTCGTCAATTCCGTAACTCCATGCTGTTGCATATTCTTTATCCAAGCCTCCCTTGGTTTGATTCTTTTGATTTAAAGTTAATTCCGAACCGCCTCGCATGGTATATTTCCCGTATTCCCACGTCGGCCACAAATGGTTCACGTTGGTTGCCCCGGCAAGTCCAGCAGCGACAATTAATAGAGCAATGGTTTTTAAGAAATTGGGTAGGGCTTTTTCTTTTATAGCGGAGTATAATTGAGCGACACCGTAGAATATGGTAATGAATGCCAAGTAGAAAGTGATTTGTGGATGGTTGGCCATAATCTCGAAGGAAAGCGTAATACCAAACAGCACGGCACCCAACCATCGGTTCTTTCGAAAAGAGTAGACAAGTGAAGCGAGTACCGCGGGCATAAATGCAATGGCTACCATTTTGGCGTTGTGCCCGACTTGTATAATTTGAAAATTGTAAGAACAAAAACCGAACGCCAATGCACCGATTGCTGCCAACCAATAATTTACTCCAAAGGCAAGTAATAAAAAATAAAAGCTAACCATAGCGATAACAATGAAGTTAGCCGGAGCCTTACCTATGAAAAGTTGTTTATAAATATTCTCTAGATAGTTACCTGAATAAAGAGTAGAAATCATTGTTGTAGGCATCCCGCTGAACATGGCGTTGGTCCACAATGGTTCTTCTCCGTTTTTTTCTCTGTAATCAATAATTTCATTTGCTGCGCCTCTCCAAGATGAAATGTCGGATTGGTGGACGATTTTTCCTTCTAAAGTAGGTAAGAAATATAAATAAGCAATAATGATAAAAGTAATAATTGCGATAAGGTGAGGGTATAATGCCTTTAAATTTATTTTTTTCATGCAAGTATAATTTTACACGTGATCAAATCTTTGCAAAAATAAAAAATATAATAATGAAACCGGTGTAATCCATAAATAATTCCTACTTTTGTTTACAGATAAAATCTATTAAGGGGCGAATTTATGGGAATTATTGCTCGACAGAGCCTGAAAGGAACGATTGTCAATTATATCGGAGCTTTTATTGGGTTTATATCCACCATGTTTATTGTGACCCGGTTTCTTTCATCTGAAGAAATTGGTTTAACCCGTGTTCTGTTTGAAGCTGCTACTTTTATTGGAACTTTTGCCCAATTAGGAATAACTTCTTCTGCTATCCGTTTTTTCCCTTCTTTTAAAAGTAAAGATGGAAATAATCATGGATTCTTTTTCTACATGATGATGGTTCCTCTCGTAGGCTGTTTGATATTTTTGCCTTTTTTTGGTTTATTGCAAGATGTGATTTGTGATTATTTCAAAGAAAATTCATCTTTATTTGTTGATTATTATGACTGGTTGCTTCCCTTGATGTTTTTTGTCGTGTATCTAGGGGTATTTGAAACGTATGCGAATTTGTTAATGCGGATAGTGATTCCTAAAGTGATACGAGAAATCGTTATTCGATTGCTTTTGATTGTTGTTTATTTGTTATATGCTTTTCACGTTATAAATTTGACTGGTTTTGTGACGGGGTATGTTGCTGTTTACGGAGTAGCCATGCTTTGTAATTTCTTTTATGTTTCGAAGATCGGTTCCGTTACGTTAAAACATGATTCTTCGTTTATAAATAAAGATTTGCGAAAAGATATTTTGAAATATACCTTATTCCTCATGATTGGAGTAATCGGAGGAAGTATCACTAGTCGTTTGGATATTTTTATGGTTAGTGCAGAGTTAGGATTGAACTATGCTGGTATCTATTCGATTGCTTTTTATATGGTTGCTATTATAGACATCCCCTCTCGCTCTATTACTGCAATATCTTCGCCTGTGGCGGCTGATGCTTTAAGAGCGGGTGAATTTGAGAGGGCAAATGATCTTTATAAAAAGGTTGCTTTGCATCAACTTTTAATCGGAGGATTCATTTTTTTAATTTTATGGATTAATATTGATAATATATTTGCGATCATTCCGCAAGGAGATATTTATAAGGAAGGGAAATGGGTCGTTTTTTATATCGGTTTATCCCGATTGATTATTATGTTTTTAGGATTTGGTTACACGTTGATTAGTTTTTCCAAATATTATTATTGGGGATTGTATTTTACATTTTTCATTACGCTTATAACCATTTTGACAAATCAATGGTTAATTCCGATTTTGGGGATAAGTGGTGCAGCCATAGCGACATTATTAACGTGTGTCATTAGCCATGCCGTACAACAATGGTTGGTGTTTGTTAAGGTAAAAGGGAATCCTTACACGAAAAATACATTCAAGTTAATTTTGCTTTTAATATTATTGTACGGGGTAAATTGTTTATTACCCCAAGTGGATAATCCTTGGTTTGATGGAATATATAGAACGTTAATTATTTGTTTGATGGGTGGGATTGCCGTTTATTTTAGTCGGTTATCCGAAGAAATAACAAATCTAGTAAATCAAGTATTAAAAATAAAAGTGAAATGAGTTTGGTTTCTGTAATTATACCTGTATATAATGTAGAGCGTTATATTAAAAGATGTTTGGATGCGGCTCTCGGACAAACATTTGAAGATATAGAATATATATTGATAGACGATTGCAGTACAGATCGGTCGGTGGAAACTATTCGAGAGTATATCTCAAAACACCCTCGTGGGAAAAGTGTGAAACTTATTTTGCATGACACGAATCGAGGAATTGGTTTTGTGCGGGGAGAAGGAATACAGTGTGCAACTGGAGAATATCTTTTTTTCTTGGATAGTGATGATACGATAGAGTTGAATTGTATAGAGAAGCTTTATCAGGTGATGAAGGAAACGGAAGTTGATTTTGTGGTCGGTTCCTATGATAAAACGGATTTCGAAACGGGTGGGTTCTTGGGCAATGCGATTTTGCAGAGTAGAAAGATTGTTGGCCGGGATGCTATTATAAAGGCTTTTTACGAGGACGCATTTCCTTTGATGGTATGGAATAAGTTAATTCAAACTTCTTTTCTAAAAAGACATCATATTAGTTGTTCTTTACCTCGTTATGAAGACGATGTTTTTAACTTTCAGATAATTTGTAATGCAACATCTTGTGTGATATTGTCCGAAGTTACTTATCATTATTGTATAAGAGAAAAATCAATTACATTTAGACGGGAATTCGATGATGCTTATTTTAAGATTCAACTGGAAATGACCAACCTTACACGGGAGTATGCTAAAGAATTTCAAAATCAAGCTATATATCCTTACTTGTCTTGTAAATTGTTCTGGCAACGGGTGTTTGTAGCAGAGTCGCTGTTATATGATTCGAAGGCTAAGATAAAAGATAAGAATTCTCTTTTATCTTCTTTTTTGCGGAGTGACATTTCTTTAAAAGAGGTATGTGGTTTTCGTAGTAACAAGATGGTCAATTATTTGATGATTGTTTTATCCGAGATGCCATGTTGGGTGAAAAAATCATTTCTTTGGATACATAAAAATATGATGAAAAATTGAACGAGATGAAAGTAGCTTATTTCTTGGGAACTTTAAATCGAGGTGGAATGGAAACTTTATTGTTAGATGTTTTTAGACAATCTAGAGAGGTTTCTTATCAAATGATTTGTGTTTACAGGGAAGATGGTCAATTGTCGGAGAATTATGCATCTCTTGGAATTTCCATGTATAAATTGACGCCTCGAAAAGGATTTGATTTTGCTTATTTGAGGAGTTTACGAAAATATTTTCTTTCACAGCATGTTGATATTGTCCATGCCCAACATCCTCTTGAAGCTTGCTATGCTTGGCTTGCTTGTTTGGGGACAAAGATAAAGATTGTCCAAAGTTTTCATGGTTATGATTTTCATCAAACGAGAAAAGGTCATTTGATTTTAGAATGGATGATTCATCGGGTAGATTTGAACATATTTGTAAGTGAAACTCAAAAGAGGTATTATGTTCGTAAATATGGTCTTTCCTCTTCTGAAAAGCAGGCAGTCGTGTACAATGGTGTGGATTTTAACCGGTTGTATGTGGAGAAAAAAGACGAAATATTTCGAGAAACGGGGAAATTAATTCTTGGGAGCGTGGGTAACTTTGTACAAGGTCGTGATCAATTGACAATTTGTCGTTTCCTGGCTTGTTTAAAACAAAAGGGAATTGCATTTCGCTTTTTGTTTATAGGTAAAAAAGATAATCATCAGCCACAACTATATGATTGTTGTGTTCGTTTTTGTCAAGAACATAATTTAGAAGATGACGTTTTGTTTTTAGGGGGACGTGAAGATGTGGCTTCCATTTTGTCTCAGCTTGATGCTTTTATATATGCGACAGATCATGACACTTTTGGGATTGCCGTGGTAGAGGCCATTGCTATGGGAATACCTGTTTTTGTGAATGATTGGGAAGTGATGCGAGAAATTACAAATGAAGGAGAATTGGCAACGCTTTACAGAACGAAAGAAGAGGCCCATCTTTTGACACGCTTTATGGACTTTGTTGAGAATCCAGAGTTTTATAAGCAAAAAGCCCGCCAATCAGCGGTGACAATAAAGACAAAATATAGCATTGCTCGGCATGTGAAAATGCTGGAACAACATTACCGGGCTTTGTTATCGAATATTTAGCCAAGTAGAATATTTTTAATGAACGCGGGGTAATTCTTTGCGGCTGAAAAATGAGTTTGCCAAAATTGCCGGGGATGAAAATTTTTGCGTTGCTTGTATAATTCGATGATTTTAGTAGCAAGTATCTCTGGCGTGACATCTGCATCGATTAGCATCCCACTTTCTTGGGTTACGATTTCGCTCGTTCCTCCTACATTCGTGGCTAAAACAGGAATATCAAAGGAAATGGCTTCCATGATAGATACTGGCAAACCTTCGCTTGAACTCACGTTGATAAAAATATCAATGGGTTCAGTCTGATAATATCTAATAACATCTGAATTGCTCATTGCTCCAACCCAATTGATCTGTAAATTTTGAGGAACTTGTTGTGTTCGTTTTTTTAAATCCGGCCATTCTTTTCCGGCTCCGATATGCGTCCAAATAATATGATCGTTTTTAATTAAAAGTAGTGCTTCTAGTATTAGATGGATTCGTTTAACCGGAATTACATTAGAGCAGCTAAGTATATGTATATACCCATCCTGCGGAACAATGGTTCTAGGACCAAAATCCCTAGTGCCCAAATAACTATAACACGAATTGAATAAATATTGACCATATTTCTTTTTGGCATAATTCCACCCGTTTTGTGAAATGTAAACAGCATTTGTCAAGTGTGTGTATACTTCTTTCCTGAATGGGATATACTGATCTTTGCGTCGTTCTAGGTAAAGGTCCGCCCCATGGAAACGTACAATCTTTCGTGTATTATTTTTTATAAAAGGAAGTATATAGGCTGTACCGATTCCCCAGTAAAAATATATCGTATCATTTTGAAACTCTTTGTTCACTTGTTTAAAATTTTTATTTGCCAATATAGCTCGGCAAAAGATGGAAACAGACACGTATTTTTTTAAACGGCTAAAGCTACGAAAAGCTCGTTCTGAGAAAAAGTGACGGATATAATAAAATACAGGAGCGAAACAGAAAATACCAGAGATAATTGTGTCTCGGTCGTTTTTTAACATGGGAGGCAATATCTTGCAATTGGCTGGGGTTTGTCGTGTCGCATTGCCTGTTCCTATCCAAGGTAAGATAACAATCTCGTCAAAAGCTTTGGATAAATATTCTATTTCACTTTCAATAAAGGTTTCCCCTTGTGAGAATGGATAGTTTTGAGTAAAAAATAATAAACGTCTCATTATGAAGATATGTGATTTATAATTTTTTCCCGTAATAATTTTTTGAAAAACCCTTCACTTCCTTTCCGCGTAGGGCATTCCAGCCTCCCCAGAGTAATCCGAATCCGTAAGCGAAGACTTGGATGAGCAAAGTGATGATGGAGAGAAAGGCAACAATGATGTTCCGATATCTGAAAAGAGATTGAAAGAAAGCAAACAGGCAAACGAATATTAACCCGTAAGCAATAATATTCCATAAAAAATGTACGGGAGGATAGTGTTGGCCAGTGAAGATAGTACATATTCCTAGCGTGACTAATCCTATGATTAATAGAGCCGGAAGCAAGTGAATCGGTTTTAACGTATGTGGATGGCGTCGAGATAAATTGATGCGTGCAACCCCCCAATTAAATATTTGACGGAAAAATTTGGGAATACTTGTGCGGCGTTTGTGGTAGACGTAAGCATCTGCGATCAGACCCACTTTGAAACCTGCATTGTATATTCGCATGGAATAATCCATGTCTTGCCCATGGCGTAGTCCTCCCATACCTCCAATTGTGTTGTATACTTCTCTGGATATTCCCATGTTGAAACTTCTAGGATAAAAACGCCCCACATGCTTTTTATTTCCCCTCGTTCCTCCTGTCCCGATAAATGAAGTCATCGAGTAATTAATGGCTTTCAACAAAGGAGAGAAAGAGGGGTGACAAGTGTCCGGACCTCCGAATGCATCATAATGATGTTCATTTTGTGCCTTCTCGATTTCTGTCAACCATTGCGGAGGAAACATACAATCGGAATCTACAAAAATGAAATACTCGCCTTGTGCTTTACTCATGCCTTGATTTCTGGCAGCTCCGGGGCCTTGATTTTTTTGGTATATGGCTCGTATTTGAAGTCCGCTGGTAGAATGATATTGTTCGATAAATTCTTTGAACCCATCTTTTGAACCGTCATCTACGAACAATAGTTCAAAAAGACTTCGATCTCCGTCGAGCTTTTCCGCGCTCTCAAGAAGTTCTTTCACTTCTTCCAGGCGATTATATACGGCAATAATGATGGAGTATTTCATGGATAGTTGTTTTAATAGTAAGCTTCGATATTATCTTCTACTCGTTTGTGTATGAACTCCTGTTCCCAGATAGCCAGTCCTAGGATGATCCAGATAAAATTATAATGCCACCGGAGTTTCGGGTGTGCCGGGTAATCCAAAATATAGCGGATATAGGCATAATTGAATATTCCCTGTTTCTCGATATACTCTTTTGTCAGGATTTTCTCGGCCGTATCTTTTAAATCTTTTTTGAATTGTAAATACGGGTTTACCGTGAATCCCCATTTCTTCTTCGTGATAATCTTTGGAGGAAGATAGGGTTTCATCGCTTCTCGGAAAAGATTTTTAGTCTGGTTATTCTTGATCTTCATCTCCACGGGGAGAGTAAAACCAAAGTCTACCAGATCTCGGTCAAGGAAAGGTACTCGTTCTTCTACCGAATGGGCCATGGACATCCGATCATCCGTAAGCAAATAATCATTTACCATTTTGGATTGGAACTCAGCATATAGTACTTGATCCAATCCATTCTGATGCTGTACGGATTCAAAAATCTTATCGAATTCCTTATGTACCTTGAATTGCTCCATTTCTTGTCGCTTCAGAAACGATTCCGAATAAATATTCTTGTAGAACGGGTTATCGAAATCCCACGTGTTCCGCAAGATGAGGTAAAAACGCTCCACGTTCCCGATAGATAGTAGCATTTGTACACCTCGGCGATACTCGTCGTAACGTAATGACTTCGAATGATTTTGAATGCGGAAAATAAAATCCGATTTCCAACGTAACATGCGTTGTAGCCATGGTGGTGTATGGTGGTGCCAGTTCTTGAACGGGTAGATGAATTTATGAATATCATACCCCGCAAACAGCTCGTCTCCACCCAACCCTCCAAGAATCACTTTTACGGTCGGGTGAACGAAGGCTGACATATTGAATCCTTGCAGCAAGTTGATTTTGGGTTCCTCGGCGTGCCAGATCACTTTGGGCATTTGTTGCATCGGGTTCATCGAAAGACTCAACGTGTGATGATGTGTATGAAAATGATCGGCAATCTGTTGAGCGTCGGGGAACTCGTCCGTAGGTTCATTGAATCCTAGGGTAAACGTGTTGATTTCGGGGACACCCAGTTCATGCATTTTCTGTACAATCGTTGAGGAGTCCAGTCCGCCCGATAGATATACGCCTACCGGAACATCACTGACCAACTGGCGTTTCACGGCCTGTTTGATCAATTCGTTCATCTTCTCTTTGGCCTCGTCTTCCGTAATCGACCGATCAATATTTACAGCCAGTTGCCAGTAGCGTTTTACCGTAAATAACCCGTTTTCAAACACGGCGAAGTGGGCCGGGGGAATACGTTTGATCCCTTCAAAGAGGGTTTCATTTCCTTGCGTGTAACGCAAGTTCAAGTGTATATGTAAAGCTTTTAGATTTAATTTCCGTTCATATTTCGGGTGTAGGATGATGGATTTTTGTTCGGAACCGAAAACCAATACTCCGTCTTTCAAGAAATAATGTAACGGTTTGACCCCGAAATGATCTCGTGCAAGAACCAATCGGTTATTCTTTTGATCCAATAGCGCAAAAGCAAAAATACCGTTTAACTTGTTGAAGAATCCGGTTCCGTACTCCTCGTAAAGATGAACCAGTACCTCCGTGTCGGTGGCGGTATAGAACACGTGTCCCTTGGATTTGAGCTCTTCCCGGATTTCTTCGTAATTATATATCTCCCCGTTGAAAATTACACAGATACTTTTATCTTCGTTAAAAATGGGTTGATTGCCGCACGCCGAGATGTCGATAATGGACAAACGCCGATGTCCGAGAGTGAAATCCCGGTAAGTGTATATGGATTGATCATCCGGTCCCCGATGTTCAATCGTGGCCAGCATCTCCGACATGAGTTGAGTGTTATCTGTATCCCGTTCGAATATTCCGGCTATTCCACACATATTGTAAGAGTTTGTTTATACAAAAGTATTATTTTTTCCCGTTTTTATTATAAACGATTCAGTTTCTTTAATGCTGTGAACTTGTGGCGATACATTTTTAAAATATGGGAGATGCGATCATAATGAGGGAATTTCTCGCTAAAAAGACGTAACTCCTCTTTTCCGGTAATTCGATAAAGAATTAGGAATTGCTGGCAAACAAGTCTGAGATAACCGATCGTGCAAGGATCATCTTGTGGATAGTCGGGAAGATCGCAGCGATTGAAACGAGTCCAGAACCCCATGTCAAACAGAGGGAGTTGACGGATAAGTCCCTCCACCCCTTCATTAAACAACCGAAGTGCGAGTGCATGCCCGTTGGGTTCCTTACTTTGGGGAACGGCCCGAATGTAATCATATAAACCGAAAAGGCAAAAGCCATGACCATCCAGTACTCGTGTCGGACGCTCGGCCACGTATTCTTCGTAAAAAGTTTCCCCCTTCTCCCGGTCAACGGAAACTCCTCCGGCTGTTATATCCTTTGTGAAAGGCTGCAATGCTTGAGTTGCAACCTTCAAGTAGGCATCGTCCCCTGTAACTTGCCAGGCTCTCAATAGTATGGATATTCCCCTGCTTTGTGCGAAAGCGGATTTCCAAGGTTGGTGAACATGGTATTCGGGCTTAGGAACCTCGGTTAGCCAATAACAACCGAGTTCTGAATGATCTGTCCGGTTGTTCATAAACCAGTCTGCAATGCGAAGGAAATGAACCTTTTTCTCTTCTGAATGCGTCTTTAACCACGAGTGGAATATAGCTAACCCGTACTGTCCGATGGAAATAGGATAGTAGTGCAGCTTTGTATCTTCCACGTCAATATACGTCGTGTTCAATGGAACTCCATTGTTGTCGAAAGAGTGAATCAGACGATTGAGCTTAGCGATATCCTCGTCAAATTTGATGTAATAATAGCCTAGCGTTTCGGATTGATTATCCATGTTAATTTCGATCTTGCGGTTCGTGTTGAAATCTCTCAGAAGTTTGCGTAACATGAAAATGACCTTTTTAATCTTCATGGCGGGCTAAGATTTGGGTTAAAGACTGGGTTAAGGATTTTCTCGAATAACGATGGACTGCATCATTTTCTTTTACAGGAGATTGTGGGTCGAAATTATCCAGTAGGGAGGTTAGGAAATGAAATATTCCTTCTTCATCGTCATACTCGAATGTTTTTCCGGCTTTGCAAACTTGAATGATGGCTGCGGCATCTCCATCGGTGGGGCCGAGGCAGAGAATGGGAGTTCTCGAACCGATATACTCGAAGAGCTTACCTGTGAGATTACCTTTATTCCCCTCGATGTTCGGGATAATGAGCAATAGAACGGATGAACTCTTCATGTATTTGATGGCTTCTGCGTGAGCTACGAACGAATGGATTTCGACGAAATCCTCCAGTTCTTCCAAGAGCTTTTGAGCGATGCCTTGATCCACTTTGCCGACAAAACGTAGTTTGAATTTTCTCGAGATGGAAAGTCTTTTAACCGAATGGATAAAGGAATCAATCGTGTAGTCAGCGGCCAGAGTCCCCGTGTAAGTAATCGTGAAAACATCCTCCTTTGGAATAGTGATATCGAAATCCTCGGCATCGAACCCATTAGCAATAACGTTTATTTTAGAGGCTTGAATTGTCGAAGATTTTGCCGCCAGTTGCTTTTTGATGTAATCGCTTACCGTGATCACCTGATCTGCATTCAGAAGAACATTTCGTTCGTATTTTCGGTCAATCGCTTTTGCAATAAGCGTTGGGTACATCTTATTGTAGTAATAGATGTCGGTCCACGGGTCTCGAAAATCGGCAATCCAATGCAAATGGAATCGTTTTTTTAGTTTTTGCCCGACCAGATGGGTTGACATAGGCGGACCTGTTGTGATGACGGCATCTATTTTTTCTTTCTGGATGATTTGGACGGCTTGGCGATAAGCATGTTTATTCCAGCCTCGCCGGGCATCGGGGAGGAAAAAATTACCCCGGATAAAACGGGCAATCTTTTGCTTTAGACTAGGAACCCCTTCATTGACGAATCCGCTATATGGGGCACTTTGAGTTTTGGTTAGTTTTTTATAATATTCATATAAGCCGGAACAATTTGTACGATACACGTTTTGTCCGACTCGAACATCTTGTTCCAGTGTATGGTCTTTTATGGGATATTCAGCCTTTTCTGGATCTACCGTGATAATAATCGGGTCATAACTAAATTCCGGAAGGTATTTCGAGAACTTCAGCCAACGTTGAACTCCCGGTCCCCCGGCAGGTGGCCAATAATAGGTTATGATCAAAATCTTTTTCACAGCGGTATCTCTATCGGTTAAAGAATGCATGAATTTGTTTGATGATATATTCTTGTTCTTCCATTTTCATTTCCGTGTGTATCGGGAGAGACAATACTTCTTCACTCAATTGTTCGGCAATGGGGAAAGTCCCTTTACCTTGTCCCTCTTTAGCATAAGCCTCTTGCAAATGTAACGGTATCGGGTAATAGATCATGCTGGGAATATCATGTTCCGCCAAAAAAGATTTCAGTTCGTCTCGTAAGTGATTCCCAACCTGAATGGTGTATTGGTGGAATACGTGTGTGCTGTTATCAGCCCGTTGTGGAAGGATAATCCCTTTTACTGCAGCTAATCCTTTATCATAACGGGCGGCAACTTCATTGCGGGTAGCCGAATATTCATCAAGATATTTTAACTTCACATCCAAGATGGCGGCTTGTAATGTATCCAAACGGGAATTACACCCTACGACACGATGATGATATTTGATCTTTTGCCCGTGGTTGGCAATCATGCGGGCCCGTTCTGCCAATTCATAATCCCGGATAAATAAGGCTCCTCCATCCCCGTAACACCCCAGGTTTTTGGAAGGGAAGAAAGAGGTGGTTCCAATATCCCCGATGCATCCGGCTTTTTGTGCGACACCATTACTGAATGTATAAGTAGCTCCAATAGCTTGTGCCGTGTCCTCCACCACGTAAAGCTTGTGCCGGCGGGCAATATCCATGAGCGGTTCCATGTCTGCGCATTGACCGTACAGGTGAACAGGAACGATCGCTTTCGTGCGGGAAGTGATTTTTTCTTCTATTTTCGTAACATCAATCGTGAAACGATCGGCAACACAATCCACGAAGATAGGTTCCAACCGCAAAAGAGCAATCACCTCGGCTGTGGCCACGTAAGTATGGACCGGGACTATCACCTCGTCTCCGGGTTGCAGGCCGAGAGCCATTAAAGCGATTTGTAAAGCATCCGTGCCGTTAGCACAAGGAATAACATGCTCTACTTGATTATACTCAGCGAGATGTTGTGCGAAAGTTTTAACTTGAGGTCCATTAATAAAAGCTGTGCTATCAAGTACTTCCTGTATGGCGTTATTTATTTCCTCCCGAATGCGTTCATATTGTCCGTGAAGATCTACCATCGCGATTTTCATGGTGATATAATTTAATTTATTCTTTTATTTTTTGAACTAGCCCGTTTTGTAAACGATAGCGTTGTTTGCTTTCTGGGCATTCGGCTACTCCCTTTTCATCAAAATAAAGGCGATGCCCGTATTCGCTCATCCAGCCGATTTGTTTGGCCGGATTACCAACGAGCAAGGCGTATGCAGGAACCGTTTTTGTCACGACAGCACCGGCCCCGATAAAAGCGTAAGCCCCGATGTCATGTCCGCATACTATCGTGGCATTTGCCCCGATGGTAGCTCCTTTACCCACGTGCGTTTTTGCATATTGATTTTTCCGGTTCACGGCACTGCGAGGATTGGTCACGTTCGTGAACACGCATGACGGTCCTAGAAAAACATCATCGTCACAAGTTACTCCCGTGTACACGGATACATTATTTTGTACTTTGACTTGATTCCCAAGGATCACTTCCGGGGAGATGACCACGTTTTGTCCGATGTTACAATTCTCCCCGATCTGACAATTACTCATGATGTGAGAGAAATGCCATATTTTAGTTCCTTTTCCGATAGTGGCACCTTCATCTATGATGGCAGTCTCGTGTACGAAATAATCTTTCATATTTGAATCATTTTACTGGCAAAGATAGTTTTTCTATTAGAGTATTAAAAGAAAACGGGAATGATGTTTTTCTTTTAAGGGAATAAAAAAAGCCACCTTGATGGTGGCTTTTTTCGGTTTGAGGTTTAGGTTACTAATAGAATTTATATCTTGTATCAACCACTCCGGCATTCTTCACTAACGCGGGAAGAATCAGACGAAACTTGGTGTATAGATTCGTTTGTTCGATGCTTCTCTTGGCAGCTTCAATTTGTTCGGGTGTAACTGTTTCAACAGTTTTAGAGTTTACAACTACCACGTAAACACCCTGGTTACCGATGATCGGTTTAGAGATTTCATTTTCTTTCATGGTAACGACTTCGGCCGTCAACACGGGCTCGATACCAACTCCGGGAACTTGGAATGAACTGAAGCTAACATCCGTGGCATCCATTACCTCTGCATTCGCTTTTTGCGCAACAGAGAGTAAACTTTCACTTCCGGAAATAGCATTCGTTAATTCTTTAGCGATAATTTCGCCTTTCTTCTTACGGATCAGTTCCGCACGGATGGCTGCAGAAACAGAATTCAGAGGGGCAATGCCTTCTTCTTGAATTCCGGTCAAAACCACAACAGAGAATTTATCTCCTGCTTCAAAAATCGGGGATTTTTCTTTGGTTGTCAAAATGTATCCCGGTTTTTCAGTCATATAAGCCTCGCGGATAATTTCTCTTGCATTATCAATTCCGGCAATCTGATAATCGTTTTTGCCTAAATTAGCAATACGTTTGGTTTGATTGTTGGCTGTTAAAGCTGCTTCAAAATCCTCTACCGTATTGATATTGTTTGCAAAAGTACGTGCGTCGTTATAAATCTTGTTGATTGTTTGTTGAGACGGGGTAATTTCTTTTGCAATGATTCCGATTTGTACCTTTTCAACAGGTTTTGATCTGTCGGTTACTTGCAGAACGTGGAATCCGTAATTTGATCTTACCACTTTCACCTCGTTCTTGTTAGAGAAGAAAGCAGAGTCCGCGATCGGTTGAAGCATTTGATCCTGCGTGAACCATCCGAAATCTCCACCATTTACAGAAGTATTCTGATCGGCAGAATATTGTCTGGCTAATGCATCGAAATCTCCACCTTTACGGATCAAACCGGCTAAACTATCGGCTAATTTCTCTGATTGAGTCATATTGTTTGATGCGATCAAAATATGACGAGCTCTTACGGAGTCTGGTAATACGCGACGATGGGCAACACGAACGATATTGTAAGCGTTATCTTTCAAGTATGGTCCGAATACCGCATTGCTCTTTTCCGTGAACAAGAATTCATCCAGCTCCTCGTTATCCAATTCGCCCTTTTTATAATATTTAGGTTGGAATCTTTTTTCCGATGAAAGGTTGGCAAATTCAAGCACGTTCTTTGCTTCTGCGAACTCGGGTTTCAAGTCATTTACCCAATCTTCCGTTTCTTTGATGTCTTCCGCTGAAGCAGTGATATCAAAGTTCACGTAAGCGATTTGTCTGGCTTCTTCTTGTTCGAATAAATATTTGTGTGAATTGTAATAATCTTTAATTTCATTAGCAGTTACTTTTACGGCAGAATCGCTAACCGTGTTGTAGCTTTTCATGATAAAACTAATGTCTGCTGTTGTTGCTGCACTTTCAGCGAGTTCTTTTGCTTGAGCATCTGTTACGAACAAACTTTTGGCTAACAGCGTATTGTATTTCTCTTGTTTACGAGCCGTGTTTACTTGCTCTTCCATGTTCAACCAATATTCCTTTTGAGGAGTTCCGGCAGGAGCTTCGATCAATTGTTTGATAATCAAACGAGCTCTTTCTTTATCCACCTGTCCTGTGTTGGGATCTGCAAATAATTGGCTGACAGCTGGATTCATGTTACTTCCTAATAAGAAATCGTATAATTCATCCCCACTGACATTCAAGCCTAATTTCTCGTATTCCTTGTTCAGAATGATTTCAGAAACAATTTGATTCCAAGTATTTTCCCGGATCATTCTTTGTTGTTCATCTGTCAAGGCTGACAATCCGTTCATGCTTTTGATGAAATCCTCATTCTTCATTATTTTTTGTTGATATTCCTGAATGCCGATAGATTCACCTCCAACTTCTCCCACTTCGTTCCTGGAACGATTAATAAGACTGGCGCCTGAGCTAAGAGCATCACCAACAATAAATGCCACGAGGGCTAATCCAATCACGATACTAACAAGTACTCCGCCGCGATTTCTAATTTTTTGTAACGTTGCCATTTATATTAAAATTTTATGTTTCTTCACACGAATTTATTCTATTTTTCGAGGGTACGAATATATAAAATGGATTGGTTTTATGCAAATAAATTTTAATCCCTTTCATGTATTGCCCTATTCCTTCTTTTTCGTTTCCTTCTTTGTCTCTTTTTTCGTTGTCTTCGAGGTCGTTTTTGAAGTTGTCTTCGATGTTGTCTTTGAAGTCGTTTTCAAGGTTGTTTTTTTCGTTGTTTTTTTCTTGCTGTCCCCACCCTTGGCAATGATCTCCATCGTTTCTTCAAAAGTCAATTTATTAGCTTCTTTCCCTTTGGGGATCTTATAGTTTACTTTATTGAAAGTAATATAAGGTCCAAAACGACCGTTGAGAATCTGTACACCGTTCTCAAATTCTTGAATTTTCCTGTTTTTCTCGATCTCCCGTTTCTCGTTGATTCGTTCGATGGCGGTTTCAAGAGTTATCGTTCCCGGATCGTCAACCCCTTTTTTCAAGGAAACAAAGAGTTGGTTGTGTTTGATATAAGGTCCAAAACGGCCGATACCGACACTGACGGGTTTCCCTTCAAATTCTCCGAGTTGACGGGGGAATTTGAACAGGTCTAAAGCCTCTTCCAAGGTAATGGTCTCCATCAATTGTCCTTTGAGCAATCCCGCGTAACGTACGTGTTCTCCTTCACCGATCTGTGCCATCGGTCCGAAACGGCCGATTCGTACGACAACGGTTTCCCCCGTTTGCGGATCTTTACCGAGTTCCCGGGCGCCAGTGTTCCGCTCGGATTCTTTCAACGTTTTCTCCACGTTAGCGTGGAAAGGTTGATAGAACGTTCCGATCATAGATTGCCATTCGACCTCTCCTTCGGCGATATGGTCAAGGGCATCCTCGGCATTTGCCGTGAAGTTGTAATCCATGATATTCGTGAAATAATTGGAAAGGAAATCCGTCACGACCATCCCGATATCCGAGGGGAACAGTTTTTTCTTTTCTGCACCGAATATTCGGTTGATCTTTTGACTTTTATCTCTTCTCCTTTCAGGTCTATCTGGTCTAGTTGACGTTCTGTACCCTCCCGGCTCTCTCGTAAAATGTATCCCCGGTTCTGAATCGTGGTAATCGTGGGTGCGTATGTGGAAGGACGCCCGATTCCCAAAGCTTCCATTTTTTTCACGAGACTGGCCTCCGTGTAACGGGGAGGATGCGTCGTGTATTGTTCTAAAGCTTGGATTAAGGAACGTTTTAATTGGTCTCCCTTGTGTATTGCAGGTAACAAGGCCGTTTCGTCATCTTCTTTCTCGTCATCGAAAGATTCCATGTACACCTTAAGAAAACCATCGAAAATGATCACTTCACCCACGGCTTCGAACGTGTATTTTTCTCCGGAAATAGTGATCGTTATGGTCGTTTTTTCCAGTTCCGCCTCTGCCATTTGTGAAGCGAGAGTCCGTTTCCTGATTAACGAGTAAAGTTGTTGTTCATTCTTGTCTCCACTAACGGTTTCCTTATCCATGTAGGTCGGACGGATAGCCTCATGGGCTTCTTGTGCTCCTTTCGTCTTTGTGGCGAAATTTCTAGGTTTGGAATATTTTTCTCCAAGCGTGTTACAAATAACAGCTTTTGCCGCACCAATAGCCAGTTGGGACAGGTTCACGGAGTCCGTTCTCATATAGGTGATATGTCCCTGCTCGTATAGCTTTTGAGCTACAGCCATTGTCTGTGAAACAGAGAATCCCAATTTCCGGGAGGCTTCCTGTTGTAACGTGGATGTGGTAAACGGTGGCGCCGGCTTACGACTGCTTGGCTTGGTTTCTACATCGCTTACCGTGAATGTCGCTTTTTTGCAATGTTCCAAAAAGTTGACGGTATCCTCCTGGGTGGAAAATCGTTCGGACAACTCGGCCTTTAAAGGAACAGAATTACCGTTCGCATCTTTGGTTTCGAATGTTCCGGTAACCTTATAGTATTTTTGTTCAACGAAATGATTAATCTCCCGTTCCCGTTCAACAATGAGTTTTACGGCAACGGATTGAACCCGTCCGGCAGATAAGGAAGGTTTCACTTTTTTCCACAAAACCGGCGATACTTCGAATCCGACCAAGCGATCAAGAACCCGTCGGGCTTGCTGGGCATCCACGAGGTTTTTGTCAATATCCCGTGGATTATTGATGGCGTGTAAAATAGCATCTTTCGTGATCTCGTGAAAAACGATCCGTTTCGTATTCTCTTTTTTCAATCCTAAAACTTCGAACAAGTGCCAAGCGATGGCTTCTCCCTCGCGGTCCTCATCGGATGCTAACCACACGGTCTTGGCTTCCTTGGCTAGTTGTTTTAGTTCTTTTACAATCGCTTTCTTGTCGGGGGATATTTCATATTTTGGTTGGAAATTATGTTCTATATCAATCCCCAAGTCTTTTTTTTCAAGATCCCGGATATGCCCGAAGCTAGATTTTACGACATAATTCTCTCCTAAAAAACGTTCAATAGTCTTGGCTTTAGCCGGAGACTCGACAATTACTAAATTCTCAATCATATACGATTTCCTTTTACATTTCCGTTTCCTTCCGAAACGGATTTGTCGCTTTTCTTAAGCTGTTCGTCCTAAAATTAGGGTGCAAACTTACGTAAAACAATTGAAAATGAAAAACTCTACCCGTTTTTTAGTAAAAACTCTCTCCAAAATAGAGCATGTGACAAAATTCGTTCTTTGCATAAAACTCCTCTGGCAGCGAAGCTGACAGAGGAGGAATTGGTATTTCTCACCAAAGACAGTGAGTATTTCAACTCTCCCTCTGTTTATAGAGGGAGTACCCCGAAGGGGGAGGGAGTTTGAATTTAGAATTTTGACCCTCGTATAAGATTATAAATTTGGGAAAACCTATTTCTTCGTGTTTGCTTGCATTATTTTTTCCCAGCGGGCTTTTTGCGTGTCATTTGCTTTTGCCAATGCACCGGATAAATAGTAAGCAATCATTTGAGAATTTTGTCCCAATTTCGGAAGTTCTTTCTCGCAACTTGTCAAGATCTTATCAATATTTTCGGTTTTCACGGCTTTTGCAATGGCTAAAGATGCTAATAAAGTCTTCTCGTTTGATAGCTTCAGGGCTTTCACTTCCCGTCCGATAGCGTCCAGGCGTTTTGCATCGGTATTTTGACCGCGTCCGGCGATAACCATTAATATTTCACGGAAAAGACCTTCACTTAAACGATTGTCAACTTTCTCTTTTCCAATAACGTCATTGAATTTGCTCCGGTTGGCAGTCAGGAATTTTGCCGCTTCTGAATCTTTGGGGCTTAATTCACTGTTGCCGAAAATGAACCAGTAATCTTCTGATAACTTTTCTTCATCAGTAGAAATTTTCAACAATTCATCCACGATAGCTTTTGCATTCGGATCATAATTCGCTACCATCGCTTTTGCGTATTGTGATAAAAACGCTTTATCTCTATTGCCACTATTGTATTTTGCATCTAAAGCTCCTAAAGCCTTGTTGTCATCGAAAGACTCTTTTACTCTTTCGATAAATTGTTCGCCTTCACCTCCACCGACAAGTTTATGACGGATCGTTCCATCGGGATTTACAATTACGAAAGTAGGGTAGGCACGAACACCGAATTTTTTTGCTAACTCGGGACCTTCTCCTTTTTCCATATCATATTTCAAGCAAATGAAGTTTTGATTTAGGAAATCACCCACGTTTTCTTGTTTGAATACAGTTTCTGACATATACTTGCAAGGGCCGCACCAGGTCGTGTAGCAATCAATGAAAAGTTTACGTCTTTGTTGTTTAGCCATTTTTAAGGCATCTTCATAGCTTAATTCATAGAAATATACACCAACATGTGCTGCTACTTTGAATTTTTCAAAGAAGTTTGTCATGTAAGCTTTCCCATTTTCCGGGCAATTGGCAATGAATTTGTCACCTAATGCAACGATACGACCGGCTTCCGCTTTGTTCACCTTGGAACTAATCGATCCTAAGGCGTTTACGATAGACCATGGGTCTTCGCCCTTGGCATCTGTTGCCTGTTCTGCGAGAGAAATAATTTTATCCACGTTCTGGTCAATCGTGGCTTGAGCCAATTCGATATTGCTCATCAATTGATCTTTATTTTCCAACTCGATATTGGCTAATTCTTGGCTAATTTGCTCCAGTGTTTGGGCGGGGGATTTTGCGTTACGGCGCGTGGTATTATCAATAGCTCGTTTATAATTATTATAGAGGTAAGCATTTACTTTTTCTTTGCCGATATTTTTATTGAATGCAGCTATATTGTTGATGACAAGTTTGAAATTATCAGAACCGTAAGGGCTTTCTTCGAGAATAGGCCAGAATTCTTTTTTCATTTTGTCCTTATCTTTCAATATCTTATTCAGCTCTTCACCTACTTTTTCGCTTTTTGCTTGTTCATAAGCATCGTTCAAGGCGATCTGGTAAGCCACGAGCTGTTTCTTGTTCATTTTTCCTTTCTCGTACAATTTGTTCAAATAATCGAGAGAAGTTTTTTCGTTCAGTCCTTTTTCAACTCTCGCGATGAAGCCTTCCAGATCTCCACCTCCAACTACTTTGTGTTGTACCGATCCATCTGGGCGTAGAATTAAGAATGTCGGATAAGCTCTGACGCCAAATCTTTTTGCCAATTCGGGGCCTTCTCCTTTTTCCATGTCAAATTTCACGCAAACAAATTTGGGATTGAAAAATTCTCCGGCTTTTTCTTGCGGGAAAATAGTTTCTGTCATATACTTGCAGGGACCACACCATGTGGTATAACAATCCATAAAAATGAGTTTGTTCTCTGCTTTGGCTTTGGCCAATGCTTCATCAAACGTGATATGCTCAAAATTCACACCTCCTTGACAGAATGCTGTGAAACTAAGCATCAAAAATGCAACAATTGAAATAAAACTTTTCATAAATTCAACAATTAATTATAGATAAATAATGTTGCAAGGTAGGAAAGAATGTCGGACTCTATTATTTGCTTGTTGATATTAACTTATTTTTAAAACAAAAGAGGTTTGAAAGCCTCTTTTTGGTAGTTATTGTAACATTTTTTATAATTATCAGATCATTTCTTCGATGCAAAAAATTTCCGGTGGAAAAGCAATAGAATAAACACACCTATGGTAATATAGGAGTCAGCCAGGTTAAATACCGGTCGGAAGAACACGAAGAAATCACCTCCCCAGATGGGAATCCATTGAGGCAGAAAACCTTCGTAAAGCGGGAAGTAGAGCATATCAACCACCTTCCCGTGCAGGAACGAGGAATATCCTCCCCCGTGAGGGAACAGGGTTGCCACCTGTGAATAACTGTCGCTGAAAATCATCCCGTAGAAAGCGCTGTCGATGATGTTGCCCACGGCCCCGCAGAAGATTAACCCGAAAGAGAGGATTACTCCCATGGGAGCTTTTTCTTTAATGAGGCGTCCCAAGTACCAAGCGATACCCACCACGGCAACCAAGCGGAATACACTTAAAACGGTTTTTCCCCACTTGCCACCCCCGAGTTCCATCCCGAAGGCCATCCCGTTGTTTTCAATAAAATGAATTTTGAACCAGTTCCCGAAGACACTGAATTCATCCCCGATCATCATGTGGGTCTTGATCCAGATTTTAACGACTTGATCAATGACTAATAGGGCGATAATAAAAATAATAAGTTTTTTCCGCGTACTCATTTGTATAATAAAATTTTAAAGCGACTCTTAATCGCTTTTACGATTAAGAGTCTTGTCCCATTTTAGCGTCCATACTCAATGTTGCATGAGGTACGGCACGTAATCTTTCTTTCGAGATCAGTTTTCCCGTAACCCGGCAGATCCCGTAGGTCTTATTTTCAATTCGTACTAGTGCAGCTTCCAGGTGGGCAATAAACTTTGCCTGCCTTTGGGCTAATCGACCGGCTTCCTCTTTGGAAAGAACAGAGGCTCCCTCCTCCAATACTTTAAACGTGGGCGACGTGTCGGCGATATCATTTCCATCGCTACCGGAGATCGAAGCTTTCAGCACCTCGTAATCCCTTTTCGCCTTTTCGAGCTTTTCAAGAATCAATTCTTTGAATTCTTGCAACTCTTCATCCGAATATCTAGTCTTCTCGGCCATAGTTGTAAAGTTTTTGTCTAAGTTAATAAAAAATCCGTCACGTAATCTTTCCCGTGGAAAAATATCCACTTTTACTCGCGGTAAGAGGGATAGGTTACATTTTCTGGATTTTAATAAACGTTTGTATGTCGTCGATTTCGATGGGTTGAGCACCGTCCTCGGCTTTATCGATCAACGTAACGTTCTCTGCCAGAACTTGGCTGGCGATGTACGCCTTGAAATTCTCGACCGCTTCGTTAATCTCTTTATGTTTCCCGATGTAAAGATCGATTTTGTCCGTCACGTTGAAATCACTCTCTTTCCTCAAATTTTGGATTCGGTTAATCAACTCCCGGGCAATACCTTCTTCACGTAACTCTTTCGTGATGTTGATGTCCAAGGCAACCGTGAGACGTCCCTCGTTGGCCACTAACCAGCCCGGGATATCCTCCGACAGGATTTCCACGTCTTCCAGCGTCAATTCCAGCGTCTCTGTTCCCACTTCCAGGGAATAAGTTCCTTGTTTCTCGAAATTGTAAATATCATTTTGGTTCATTTCTGCCACGAGAGCGGAAATCTGTTTCATGTACTTACCGTATTTCGGTCCCAGCGTCTTGAAGTTCGGCTTGATTTTCTTCACAAGGATACCTGCCGTGTCGGTGATATACTCGATCTCCTTCACGTTGACTTCCGACAGGATGATATTCTTCACGGCATCCAATTGCGTCGTCATCTCGTCATTCAGGATCGGGATCAACAACTTGCTCAGCGGTTGTCTTACCCGGATCTGAACTTTACGTCTCAATCCAAGTACCATGGAAGATATTTGTTGAGCCATGTTCATCCGTTCCTCCAGTTGCTTATCGATCATGGAATCGTCAGCCACCGGGAAATCTACTAGGTGAACGTCCGTCGTGTATCGTCCCGTCACCTTGTTCAAGTCCGTGAACAGGCGATCCATGTAGAACGGTGCGATGGGTGAGGACAAGATAGCCACGGTCTCCAAACAAGTGTATAACGTTTGGTAAGCCGACAATTTATCGGTGGTTTGCTCGCCACCCCAGTAACGTTTACGGGAGAGACGCACGTACCAGTTCGACAGGTTTTCGATCACGAAATCCTGTATAGCCCGTCCGGCCCGCGTCGGTTCGTATTTCTCGTAAGCCTCGGTTACCTCCTTGATCAAACTATTCAATAGAGAAAGTATCCAACGATCGATTTCCGGTCTCTCGTTAAACGGAACTTCTGCCTCTGCATACGTGAACTTATCGATATTAGCGTACAAGGCAAAGAAACTGTACGTGTTATACAATGTCCCGAAGAACTTGCGTTTTACTTCTTCCACCCCGGCAATGTCGAATTTCAAGTTATCCCACGGCTGGGAGTTCGTGATCATGTACCAACGCAAAGGATCGGATCCCTGTTTCTCGATCGTGTCGAAAGGATCAACGGCATTACCTAGGCGTTTGGACATCTTGTTTCCCTTGGCATCCAGTACCAGTCCGTTGGAGATGATATTCTTGAATGCCACGGAATCGAACACCATGGTCGCGATAGCGTGTAGCGTGAAGAACCAACCGCGTGTCTGGTCCACCCCTTCGGCGATAAAGTCAGCCGGGAAATGTATCCGGTTATCGATCAGCTCTTTATTCTCGAACGGGTAATGTACCTGCGCGTAAGGCATGGCTCCCGAATCGAACCACACGTCGATCAAATCTTTCTCCCGGTACATCGGTTGTCCGGTGGGAGAAACCAGTATAATGTCGTCCACGTACGGGCGGTGCAGGTCGATTTTCTCGTAATTCTCTTTCGAGTAGTCTCCCACTTTGAAATCCTTGAAGGGATTCTCCTTCATGATTCCGGCTTGTATCGCTTTTTCTATTTCCTCAACTAATTCTTTGACCGAACCGATGCATTTTTTCTCTGTCCCGTCTTCGCTAACCCATATCGGTAGGGGGGTACCCCAATAGCGGGAACGCGACAGGTTCCAATCCACCAGGTTCTCCAACCATTTCCCGAAACGGCCTTCGCCCGTGCTGGCGGGTTTCCAGTTGATGGTCTTGTTCAACTCGATCATGCGATCCCGAACGGCTGTCGTTTTGATGAACCAAGAATCTAACGGGTAATAAAGTACCGGTTTGTCGGTTCTCCAGCAATGCGGGTAATTATGCTCGTGTTTCTCGACCTTGAACGCTTTGTTCTCCCGTTTCAGCAGGATACTCAAATCGATGTCAAGGGTCGTGTCGTTTTCAGTTAAATTCGGGTCATAAGCATTCTTCACGAATCGTCCGGCGAACTCGCTGTACAAATCCGTGTTGACATGGTTTTTCAAGTATTCCGGGTCAATGTCTTCGATCCGGAACAAGCGTCCCCGTTTGTCCACCATGGGTTGTTTGCTCCCTTCCTTGTCAATTAATTGCAAGGGGGCTATGCCGGCCATTTTGGCCACCCGGTCGTCATCGGCTCCGAAAGTCGGGGCGATATGCACGATGCCGGTACCGTCTTCCGTGGTCACGTAATCGCCGAGGATCACGCGGAACGCGTCACCCATGGGTTGCATCCACGGTAGAAGTTGTTCGTAGCGCATGCCTTCCAGTTCCGGTCCCTTGTATTCGGCCACGATCTGGTAAGGGATCAGTTTATCCCCTTCCTTGTAATCTTCCAAGGCAATACCTTCCGCTTTTTTGTTGAAATACGCGCTGAAGCGATCCTTCGCCATGATAATGGTTACCGGACGGAACGTATAAGGGTTATAAGTTTTCACCTCCAGGTACGTGATGTTCGGTCCCACGGCCAATGCCGTGTTGGAAGGTAACGTCCAGGGGGTGGTTGTCCACGCGGTGAAATATACTTCGTCGCTGAAAGCGAATAATTTTTCCGATTTTTCGTCCCGGATCACTTTGAATAGAGCCACGCATGTCGTGTCCTTCACATCCCGGTAGCATCCCGGTTGGTTCAACTCGTGCGTGCTTAATCCTGTTCCGGCAGCCGGGGAATAGGGTTGTATCGTGTAGCCCTTGTACAGGAATCCTTTCTCGTACAATTGTTTCAACAGATACCACAAAGTTTCGATGTAACGGTTGTCGTAGGTGATGTACGGGTTGCTCATGTCTACCCAATACCCCATCTTGTTCGTCAAATCTTCCCACTCGCGGGTGAACTTCATGACGTCGGAACGGCATTCTTTGTTGTAGTCGGCCACGGAAATCGTTTTCCCTATGTTTTCTTTCGTGATGCCGAGTTTCTTTTCTACACCCAATTCAACGGGTAACCCGTGTGTATCCCAACCTGCTTTTCGCTCAACGAGAAATCCTTGTAACGTTTTGTATCTGCAAATAATATCTTTAATCGTTCTGGCCATTACGTGGTGAATACCTGGCATCCCGTTTGCCGAAGGGGGACCTTCGAAAAAGACAAACGAGGGGTGCCCCTCTCTATTCTTCAAGCTCTGCTCGAAGGTATTGTTTGATTCCCACTCTTTCAAGACATCCTTGTTTACCTGAGAGAGATCCAAACCTTTGTACTCTTGGAATTTTTTGTCCATCGTGATTCCTGATTTTAAGATATTACTTATTTGCACATTTAAAAAATCAAGTTGCAAATATACCATTTATTTGTGAAACTGGAAATCCTCTCCTTTTTTTCATACATTCATTCTTTGGGAGGATCATATATGGCGTTTATAAGAGGTCGTTTAGAGTTCATTCTCTTTTCTTTAATCGCTTCAAAATTACTAGTATTGCAATACAGGAGCAATTGCGGATAGAAAATAATTAGTGTCCTATTAAATCCCTAATAGAACGCTATTCCGTATAGCGTTTTAATAGCGTTCTAATAGCGTTCTAATAGCGCTTTACATGGTAGCGGTCCGCTATTGGTCATGTTGTAATAATGAATCGCGGTATTTAATTTTTAGGACGTGGGATGTAAAACCGCCTAATAACCAGAGGGGCTGTTTAACAAGTCTTATTCCTATCAACAAGCTACCCCTCCAACTCCCCTTGCACAGGGGGAGGGTTGATTACCAAGCGGTTCCCCCTCCTGTGCAAGGAGGGGGTAATTGTTTTTTTTGAACGGAACTATGGAATTTGTGGCTGGCCTTCCGGTAAAACTTGGAAAATGAGTGTAGGTAGCTGTTGTTTTGTGTTCTGTCCGATCTGGATGAGCGGTTTGAAATAATCCGGGTATTTTTTGACCATGGGGTACACGGTGACATACCCGTGACGGAACCAACGGTCGATGATCACGTGCGAAATTTTTTGCTTTTGGAATCGGTTGAACAGGTCCTCCGGTTCGGCATACTGGGGAAAGGAGGTCGATTTTCTACCGCCCGAGAAGAGGTAAAAAAGTTCCGGTTTCCGACAGGCGATGCGCGCTTCTTCGGGAAGATTCTTTTTACACCAGTTGATGGCATAAATGTACTCCACGAAAGCGGCGTCGGCGATTTTTTCATTCCATTGCTTGTAGGTTGCAAAATTTTGTTGCGGTTGCAAGGCTTTTGAATAGTGTGGGAACATGAAAAATAGGAGGAACACGATCAGTCCACCCGCGGGAATTGCATGTCGGTATTTGGTAAGAGAAAGTTTTTTGGTGATGATGTTCATTATTTCGAGACAGCCGTTTAGGAACAGGAATATGAAAAGGGGTATGATCCCGATAAAGTAGCGGTGTCCGGCGTATTGTTCCGGCCAAATCATGAGTACGGCCATCGTGATGCCGATGTACATGAACAGGAGTAATTGCATTCTTTTTAACGCGATCAACCCGAGCAGGACGATGATTAGGATGCCAATGCCTTCGATAAGTTCGGAGGTGGTTACTTTTTTGTCGAACCCGGGATCATCGGAGATAATCGCCGTGGGTATCCATTTGCCCACGTAGCTGATCAGGTTGTTCTCGATACGTTCGGTCCAGTCCGAGAAGGTGGTCATGGTTTCGCCTTTGGGTTTCTTTTTGAAGTCGTGGAGATAATCACTACTCGTGACCCCAATGCTTTTGTTCCGCATGTCCCAGGCTGTTTTTGCCCCGACAAAGGAGGCGATGATCACGCATAGGATTATGAGGTGGCTGAACAGGGCTCGTTTGTTGTCTGTTTGTATGGTGAGCTCGTCGTTTTTACGTTTGCTTTTGAGGTACGCGAGGCCTTTCCGGATACAAAGGATTCCGATGTATATCATGATTGCCAGAATGATGGATGCTCCCATGGTCCGGACGAAGTAGATGTAATTCAGCGCGATGATCATCAGGATGAAATAGATGATTTGGGAACGGGGGCGCTTTTTACAGAACAAGTGGTCCATGTCAATCCGTGAAATCAGGTACAGGACTCCCAGCGTGAGGAAGGTGAATAGCATTTCGCTCATGACGATCGTGGAGAAACGTAGTAAGGCTTGCTGCATGCAGCATAACAAGCAGGTTGACAGGGCGACTAATAGATTTCCCGAAATCCTTTTCAGGAGGAAGAAAAGGAGTAGGATGGATAGCCCGAACAGGATGCCGTTTGCTATTTTTAGTGCCGTGTAGGAATGGGTGAAAAGTAGGATGCCGGCGTTAAACAGGGGATAGCCCGGGGGAAAGTGGGAATGAGGGGTTTCTTCCAGGAACATGATGTTCGTGTAGCCTTTCCCGGCGGCGATGGCTCTTCCCAGGGCGTAATAGTAAACGTTGTCTCCGTTCAGGTCCGGTTTGAAGTCAAATATTTTCAAGTAGTTCACGATGAATACACACGCGATGATCGCGAGGCAGAGATATATCCACGTGGTTGGTTTTATTTTATTGAAGATTCCCATATGAAGATGATTCTTTAAAATTAGAAACGATATTTTATGAGGGTCCATATACCGATGACCCCGTCTTTCCAGTTTATTTTTTTACCTTCGTCGATGCTCCGGGGATAATAGTGGATCGGTAATTCTTTTATTTTGTATCCCTTGCGACACACTTTGGCTGTTACTTCCGGGCAGAATTCGAATCCGGTGCATGTTAACGGGATGGATTTTAGGAGTGCCGTGTCGAACATTTTGTAGCAAGTCGGTTCATCCGTCAGGTGTTGCCCGTACAGGATGTTCGTGATGATGGACAATAGCCTGCCACCGAAGTAGAATCGCTGGTAGGAGTGTTTGTTTGCTTTGTTGAGGAAGCGGGATCCGTAGATGACTTTTCCGTCGTGTTCGATCATCCATGCCAATAGCGGGTTGAAGTCTTCCGGTTCGTATTCGAGGTCCGCGTCCTGTATGACGGTCCACTCCCCGCTGGCTTTCTGTATCCCGACTCGTAGGGCTGCTCCTTTGCCTTGGTTGTAAGGTTGGTTGTGGTATTGTATCGGGCAATCGGGATACGTCGCGATGAAACGCTGAATTTCGGCTTCCGTTTCGTCTTTCGAACAGTCGTTTATGACGATAATTTCTTTTTGGATGTTTTCAATCAGCCGTGTGCGATAAACTTTTTCCAATAACGCGAAAAGGGTTCGGGCTTCGTTGTAAGCGGGGATGATGATGGACAGTGTTTTGTGTTTCATGTCGCTGAAGTTATTGTGATGCATGATTTCTTAGCACGAACTGGGCGGTTGTCCGGCTGCGTTGCTCGACTAGCGAGGGGGTGTCTCCGATGATTTCCCGGATGATGTCTTCGTTGTAATGGCGGATCGTGATGAGTTTGACGTTTTGGTTGTAGCGTACTTCGAATTCTTCCCGGAGTTGATCCAAGAATTCGTTGAACACGGCGCTGTTGCCATCCACGCAGAAGGAGAAGCTGATGGCGGAGTTTTGCATCAGGTTCAATTTCAATTTGTATTTGGCCAGCACGGCGAAGATATGACTTAATTTTTCTTCCGCGATAAAGGAGAAGTCTCTCGGGGTAAGGGTCAACAAGCATTGGTTTTCTTTGTTGATATAGATTGGGGGTAACGTTAGGTGTTCGTCAATTTCTTGTATCACGGTTCCCTTGTATTCCGGATGCAGGAATGATTTCACGTAGAGGGGAATTTGTTTGTTCTGGATCGGCTTTATGGTTTTCGGATGAATGACTTTTGCCCCGAAATGGGATAGTTCGATGGCTTCTTTGTATGACATTCTGCTGATTACTTGTGCGTTCTCGTATTCTTTCGGATCGGCGTTCATCACTCCCGGGACGTCTTTCCAAATGGTCACGTCTTCGGCGTTTAACAGGTTGGCTAAGAGGGCAGCCGTGTAATCCGATCCTTCTCGTCCCAGCGTGGTGGTTTGGTTGGTGCGGGTTCCGGCGATGAAGCCTTGGGTGACGAATAGGGATGATGTGTTGAAATCAAATGCATCTTTACAGAGTTGTTCGGAAAGTTCCAGGTCGATGTTCGCGTTGCGATAGTTTTGATCAGTTTTGAGGAATTTCCGGATGTCAATGAATTGATTTTCGATGCCTTCCATGTTTAAGTAATCGGAGATGATGGTCGTGGAGATCAGTTCCCCGAAAGAGATGATCCGATCGTATTCGTAGTCATAGCATAGTGACGATTCGCTTGACAGAATGTTTTCCAAGCTTGTAAATAATTCTTCCAAGTGTTTGTAGACGCTGTCATTTAAGGGGAACAGGGTGTTCACGATGTCCAGGTGAAAGTTTTTCAGTTCTTTCATGATAGCGGTCGCTTGGGGGTCTTGGTGGAAGTAGGCGTTGCATAATGTTTCCAGCAAGTTTGTCGTTTTTCCCATGGCAGAAACGACCACGATAAGTTGTCCTTGTTGTTGATGGACAATTGAAGAGAGGTTTTTTACCCCTGTTGCATCTTTCACGGATGCTCCTCCGAATTTAAAAACTTTCATTATAGGTATCGATTATAAGTAACACAAAACAAAAGTAAATTTTATATTGTAAAATACAAAATAAGGGAAGTTATATAGGAGTTCACGACCAATCAACTCCCTCTCCCCTTCGGGGTATTGAGCCCGAAACGGTCTCGAACCACCTTTCGTTCGACAGATTCCGAGCAAGCTTTTCGTCTGTCCTCGCTTACCCGGTGGTTGAGGGTGTGTCAAACAAGTCAGTCTTTTAATGACTACCTCCCCTAATCCCTCCTTGCACAGGAGGGAAAACCGCTTGGCAATCAACCCTCCCCCTATGCAAGGGGGAGTTGGAGGAGGTAGCTTGTTGATAGGAATAAGACTTGCTAGACAGTCCCGAGCTAAGTTACATTTATTGTAAAACGGTGTGTGATGATTGCATTTATGTTGTAAAAATTGCAATGTAGCATTATTTTGATACCTTTGTCCGAGATTTTGGTGTTTGATGAATGAATTATTAATTGTAAATGAATGTGATTATGGGAAAAGTTTGGTTGTATGGTATCGTGTGTCTATGTATGTGTTTGAGTTGTGCTCGAGTTGCATCGGACGAGTCGGGAGAACGGGAAATTTGTTTTAGAGGAAATGTATTGGAGTTACAACAAGTTCATTTGTTGGGGTCAAGAGCGGGGTTGGGTAGCGGCGATAAGGTGCAGTTGTATATCGTGGAGCAAGAGGAGGAGGAATTAAAATTGCCTGCAAGTGAGGATTTTTACCAGATGAGGAGTGATGCCAATGGGAATATAGATTTTGAAGATGGGGAAAAGCACGTGTACCCGAATAACCCGATAAATATATATGGTTTTTGTTGCAGGGGAATGGAAGGGAATCCCGCGGATCTTTTGAATGTGCCGGTGAGGGTGGAGGGTGAACAGGTGTCGGAGGAGGCTTTGTTGAGGTCTGATTTTTTATACGTGAAATCGGAAGAGCGCTATCGGGCAACGGATAACGTGATTTCGTTGAATTTCAGCCATCAGTTTGTAAAGTTGCTATTCCATTTTAGAACAGATACCCCGGAGACCGTTGATTTTGGGCAGATAACGGCTCTTGAGGTTTTAAACGTTGTTCGGGAGGGAAGTTTTGACGTGGCCACGGGCGAGTTGACGTTGGGAGATGCTGTTGACGATATACAGGCGCAACCGGCCAGTGAATCGATGGTGATTGTTTTGCCTCAGAAGGTGAAAGGTGGGGATGTTTTGTTTCGTTTTGTCCAAGATGGAAAAGAAAGGTCGTATTCGGTTCCGGCGGATGGCATGTCACTGGAAAAAGGGAAATTATATACATGTGATGTTTTGATAAATCAGTATCCGGGAGCAGGCGATAAAGATGTGGTGATCAGTACCCGGGTTGAAGATTGGGACGAGTCGGAACCGCCGATTTATGTCGTGTTTGAAGAGGGGCAGAATGTGGTGGCAACGTTAACGGATGTTTCGAGCGGGGTGGTCGTGAAGCGGGCGGATTTGTATTTGTCTTCTGAGAATAGAAACTACGAGAAGTTGAATGTTCCCGTGATAAGGAATAAGATGGAATTTATGTTCCCGAGGGAGAAAGAGGGGGGAACTTTGCAGTTGAATAAGGCTCGTTTTTACACGGAGGCGGGAGATGAGTTTGATTATTACTTTCAGGATAAGGAGTTGCTGGGGGATAATTTGGATGAGTTGTCTTTGGTGTCACCCAAGGTCGGGGATGCTTGGGGAGATGGGGTGATTTTTGCGGTGGGGGAAGTGACGGGATATGATGAAGCCAGTAACTCGTTTGTTACAAATGTAGATGGAATAAATGCTTATCGAGGTAGGATTGTGGCGAATGCTTCGTTAGGAAGCGAATTGTGGAGTGAGACAAAATCAAAAGGGAAGGCATCTCTCATTGGAGCAAGTAATAGATATGATGGATTGGAGAATCTGAAAACCGTGGAGGCTTTTGCGCGTGATAACGGGGAAACCCTTGATTTGTATCCTGCTTTTAAAGTTTGTAAGGATTTGGGAGAAAATTGGTATTTCCCAGCATTGAATGAAATTAGATGGATTGTTTTGCATAAAGAAGGATTGGGTTTGGAAATGGGTACCTTGAGTTATGGTAGTTCAACAGAGATTTCAGTTAAAGATTGTGGGGGAGTAACAAAATCTGGATCTGATAGTCTTTTTGATAAAGCAATAATGAACATTTGGCCCGTTCGTGCCTATTGATGAAACTTCTTGTGTCGGGTTAATGTTAATGGTTAAGATGAATTTGGTTGGCAATAGGGATGCATGGTTTTGGGTTGTACGTGCAAGGATTTGAACGGAAGAGGCGGAATAAAACCCGCAAACCTTTTAAATTAAAGATTATAACTCTATATTTGCAAAAAAATTAAAACACATAACCATGATAATGCATAAAGTTACAACTTTAAATCAATTTATTATTGAACGGCAGGCCGAGATTCCCGGGGCTACCGGAGAATTCTCACGACTTTTGCACCACATAGGTATCGCTGCCAAGAAAGTTCATCGGGAGGTAAATAAGGCTGGTTTGGTAGATATACTTGGAAAGGTGGGTTCTATTAACGTGCAAGGAGAGGACCAACAGAAGTTGGATGTCTATGCCGACAAGACTTTTATGGATGAGTTGAGGGCGAGTGGCGAGTGTTGTGGGGTAGCTACCGAAGAGAATCAAGACATTGTGGTTTTCGAGGAGGGATTGAGCAAGGATGGAAAGTACATTATATGTATGGATCCGCTGGACGGATCGTCAAATATTGACGTGAATGTTTCCGTGGGTACGATCTTTTCTATTTATAAACGTATTTCTCCTATCGGGGAACCGCTCGTGATGGAAGATTTCTTCCAACCCGGCACGGAGCAGGTGGCTGCCGGTTATGTGATTTACGGATCGTCAACCATGTTGGTGTACACTTCCGGTAACGGGGTGAATGGTTTCACGCTGGATACTTCTATCGGGGAGTTCTGTTTGTCGCACCCGAATATGCAGACGCCGGAAAGTGGAAAGATATATTCTATCAACGAGGGAAATTACGTGAATTTCCCCGTGGGTGTGAAAAAATATATCAAGTATTGTCAAGAGAAAGACGAGTCAACGAACCGTCCGTACACGTCTCGTTATATCGGCTCTTTGGTTGCCGATTTCCACCGGAATATGTTGAAAGGCGGGGTGTTCCTTTACCCGCAAACCAGTTCTCACCCGACAGGAAAATTGAGATTGTTGTACGAGTGTAACCCGATGGCGTTTATTGCCGAACAGTCCGGAGGGTTGGCTACAGACGGGGAGCAGCGAATTCTGGAGATAAAGCCGGAGGCTCTCCATCAGCGGGTGCCGTTGTACACGGGCTCGAAGAAGATGGTACAGAAGGTACAGGAGTTTCTGACATTCTTCAATAATATCTAGAAATAAAGAACTTCAAATGGATGATTGTAACAGCGATCATCCATTTGAAATTAAAGAGGAGGTTAAAAATAAATCGAATATATGATAGCAAAACAATTAATTGAGCCAAAGAGCATTGTGGTTGTGGGTGGTTCTGATGACGTACACAAACCCGGAGGTGCCGTGTTACGGAATTTGCAAGACGGAAACTTTAAAGGTTCACTTTACGTGGTGAATCCGAAGATGGACGAAGTGCAAGGAATTAAAGCATGTCGCGACGTGAAGGATCTTCCGGAGGTGGATTGTGCCATTTTAGCCATTGCTGCTAAATTCTGCCCGTCAACCGTGGAAGTGCTTGCTAAACAGAAGAACACGAAAGCATTTATTATTCTCTCTGCCGGATTCCATGAAGAGAACGAGGAGGGTGCCAAGTTGGAGCGTCAGATCGTGGAGACGGTGAATTCGGTAGGAGGATCATTGATCGGACCGAACTGTATCGGTGTTTTGACAAATCATTACAGCGGGGTATTCACGAGCCCGATCCCGGAATTGAACCCGCAAGGGGTGGATTTGATTTCCGGTTCCGGTGCAACGGCCTTGTTTATTATGGACTCGGGAATGCAAAAAGGGATCAAGTTTAATAGCATGTATTCCGTGGGTAATTCCGCTCAGTTAGGGGTGGAGGAGATTTTGGAATACATGGACGAATCGTTTGATCCGAAGACGAGTTCTCGTGTGAAATTATTATACGTGGAGAGTATCGAGAAGCCGGAGAAGTTGTTGAAACACGCGTCTTCTTTGATTCGTAAGGGATGCCGGATCGCTGCTGTTAAGTCCGGAGGTTCTGCAGCCGGAAGTCGTGCGGCATCTTCTCACACGGGAGCTTTAGCCAGCTCGGATGTTGCCGTGGAAGCGTTGTTCCGCAAGGCAGGCATCGTGCGTTGTAACGGACGTGACGAGTTGATGACGGTTGCCGGAATTTTCATGCACCCGGAGATGAAAGGTCGTAATATGGCTGTCGTGACCCACGCTGGAGGGCCTGCCGTTATGTTGACGGACGCTCTTTCTAACGGAGGGATGGATGTTCCGCATATTGAAGGAGAGAAGGCACAAGAGTTGCTGGCGAAGTTGTTTGCCGGGTCATCTGTGGGTAACCCGATAGACTTTTTGGCAACAGGTACGGCTGAACAGTTAGGATATATCTTGGATGCTTGTGATCGGGATTTTGATAATATTGACGGGATGGCAGTTATTTTCGGTAGTCCCGGTTTGTTTCCCGTGTTTGATGTGTACAATGTTCTCGACGAGAAGATGAAGACCAGCAAGAAACCGATTTTCCCGATTTTCCCTTCTTCCAAGATCGTGAAGGATGAGATTGCGGAGTTCGTGTCTAAAGGTCGTGTTTATTTCCCGGACGAGGTGTTGTTTGGAAATGCCTTGTGTAAGATATACAAGACTCCTGCCCCGCAACCGGAGCATTTTGAAATGCCGGATATGGACGTGAAGAAAATCCGCGAGGTGGTGGATAACGCGCAAAACGGTTATCTGTCTCCAGACGAGATTCACGCGTTGTTGGATGCAGCCGGGGTAGCGAGAGCTAAAGAGGGCGTGTCTGATAACGAGGAGGAGATTGTTAAGATGGCGAAAGAGATCGGGTTCCCGCTGGTAATGAAAGTTGTCGGGCCGATCCACAAGTCGGATGTAGGCGGAGTCGTGTTGAACGTGAAGGACGAGGAGACGGTTCGCCGCGAGTTCAAACGGATGATGCAGATCAAGGATACATACGCGATCATGCTTGCCCAACAGTTGGATGGAACGCAAGTGTTTATCGGTGCTAAACGGGACGATAAGTTTGGTCACATGGTACTTTGCGGGTTGGGTGGTATCTTTATCGAGGTGTTGAAAGACGTGAAGGCCGGATTGGCTCCGATGTCTAAAGAGGAGGCTCACGGTATGATAAAAGAGTTGAAATCGTACAAGATTATACAGGGTGTTCGCGGACAAGAACCCGTGAACGAGGATAAATTTGCCGAGGCCGTGATGAGAATCTCCGCTTTGGTGAAGGTAGCCCCGGAAATCTTCGAGATGGATTTGAACCCGTTGTTGGGAAATAAAGATAACGTGGTGGCTGTAGATGCTCGTATTCGTATTGAAAAATAATGTTTAAGATTTCCCGGGAAGGTGTGGCTTCCCGGGAAATTGTAAAGTATGTGTGATGAAAAAAAGTGATTTTATTGTTATCGGGTGCGTTATCGTATGCCTGTTGCCTTTCTTCGTGTGTGATTCCGTGTATTCTTTTTATAAAACATTTAACGCCGAGCATGGTATGATTATGAGCTTTTTGAAGTTCGCGATCTTATCGACGTTTGGAGAATGTATCGGGTTGAGGATAAGTGCGGGAGTGTATAACCGGGAAGGTTTCGGGATTTGGCCTCGTGCTATCGTGTGGGGGATTTTGGGCATGGGTATCAGTATGGCCATGACGATTTTCTCAAGTGGGGTTCCGGTCTTTTTGAAGACGATGGGGATGGAGAATGCCGTTGCCGTGATGGGCGAGAGTTTGTCGTGGGACAAGGTGTTCGTGGCCTTTTGTATTTCTGTGGCACAGAACACGATTTTTGCTCCTGTTTTTATGACATTGCATAAGATCACGGATACACATATATTGACTCATGGCGGAACGTTATCCGGTTTTTTTACCCCGATACAGATGGGGGAGATTATGGCCAATTTGAATTGGCGGGTGCAATGGAATTTCGTTTTCAAGAAGACGATTCCATTCTTCTGGTTCCCGGCTCACACGATCACGTTCTTGTTGCCGGGTGATATGCGGGTTTTATTTGCCGCCTTGCTGGGGGTTATCCTGGGAGTTTTGTTGGCTATTGCCACGCATAAAAAATAGACGTCTATAACTTTTCGTCTTTCTTACCGTATAGTTTATAGTTGATGATAATGGTTTAATCACTATAAACTATATTTTTATGGATAAGAATAAGACTGAACAAAAGAGGTCGGGGGCGAAGCAAGAGGAAGTGAAAGAGGATACAACGTTACGTTTGACTGCCGACCTGAAGGGGAACTATTTACTGGATGAGCGGACGAGCGAGATGAAATGGTTGGGGATTTTTTATTCACCCTCGGGGGAAGTGTTCACCGGGTAGCCAAGATGTTGAAGAAGAAGATCGGGGCGGATCAAGTGGATATGTTTTGTGTAAGTGATATTCAGGCGGATAAGTTGTTAGACTATAAGAATTTGATATTGGTATGCTCTTCTTTGGGGCGTAGTACGTGGGAAAGGGAACAGAGGGATCGTTGGGCCAAGTTTTTCCCGAGTATGCGTAAGATTTCGTTGAAAGATCGTTTTGTGGCTCTTGTCGGCTTGGGTGATCACGTGACCTACCCGAAGAATTTCGTGGATGGAATGGGGTACATGGCGGAATTGGTGACAAAACTTGGCGGAACGCTTGTGGGAAAGACTTCGACAGACGGATACGCGTACGAGGATTCTACTGCCGTGATCGATGATCTGTTTGTGGGATTACCTTTGGATGAGGATTTTGAACCGGAGAAGACGGATGCCCGAATAAGCAAATGGTTGGATATGGTGTTGCCGGAGTTCGAGCGAATTTGATCGTCGGTGACGAGCTGCAAGTTGCGGCGTGAATCATTGGGTCTGTATGGGGACTTACTAAATAAGCGGCTGTCGAATACGTCTTAGCCGGTCTACCCTCTCTAATTTTCCCTTACACAGGGGATGGATGGGTTGTCAAGCGGTGTTTTCTCCTCTTGTGTTCGACAGTCGCTTATTTTTATTTTTAAGGCATAAGCGAGGATTTGTTGAAAAAAGAGTTACTTTTGAGGCAAGCGATTTCATGGTTTATTGGTCTTTACCGTGTAATCGTGCTTATGTAGAACGCAAAATGTATTAAACATGATGAGAAGTATTGTATGCCTACTACTCTTCTTGATGGGGAGTGGTGTATTTGCACAGAAGGCAAATTTTGAGGCTTGTGTCAAGTTTTCCGAGAAGAACCTTTCTGATTATGTCCATAGTTTATCGGTTTATCCCTCGTGGATTGGAAATTCTGATTTTTTCTGGTATTATTACACGACGAGCGACGGGACGGTGTATTATTTGGTGGATGCCGGGAAAGGTAAGAAGCAGAAATTGTTTTCAACGGAGCGACTTGCAGCGAAATTAGCGGAGTTGACGGGTAAAACTGAAAATGTGCGGGATTTTAAATTGGGAGGAGTCCGTTTTGAGGGGGATAATCCTTATCGGTTGATATTTTCCAAGTACGGGAAAGATTTTGAATACGATGTGAAACGCAATGTCTTGAAAGAATATTCACGGGAAAGTAAAGGAAATAGTTTTAGTCACGTTCCTTATTGGCAACGCTGGTCTCCGGATAGCAACTATATGGTGTATGCTTATAAGCATAACGTGTATCTGCAGGAAAGAGGAGACACGATTTCTTACCAGTTGACGACGGATGGGGAGCGTTATTATTCTTATTCTTTTCAACGGGATAAGGATACGGATAAGAGGGAAGGGGCATCAATTACCTGGTCGAGGGATTCCAAGGTGTTCTATGCTTTGCGACAGGATCGCCGGAATGTGGGAGAGGGATATTTGATTGACCATCTGGCAGAGCCTCGTCCGACGTTGAAGACTTATAAATTCCCTATGCCCGGGGAAAAATATGTCTACACGTATGATTTGCATCTGTTTCACGCGGAAAAGAGATCGCATCAGGTGGTTGATATTGCGAAATATCCGGATCAAGAGGTGAAAATAATACTTTTTGATTTTAATAAATACCCGGAATATATTTATTTTACCCGTAAGAGCCGGACGTGTGACGAAATGGATCTTTGCCGGGTAGATACTCGTACGGGAGAGGTTTTTGAAATTATTCACGAACGTTGTGAACCGCATTTTACAGAGCAGTTGTTTGAATGCCGAATATTGAATGGAGGGGAGGATATTCTTTGGTGGTCAGAACGTTCCGGTTGGGGGCAATATTATCTTTACAACAAGGACGGGCAGTTGAAGAATCCGGTGACGACGGGTGATTTCGTGGCCGGGAGAATCATGGAGATGGATACGTTGGGACGTAGTTTCGTGTTTGAGGGGTATGGCCGGGAGAAGGGGATTAATCCGGAGTATCGTCTTTTCTATAAAGTGAATTTTGATGGTTCCGATTTGACGTTGTTGACTCCCGGAGACGGGTTTCATTCGATTGATCTGGCCAAGAACGGGAAATATTTGATTGATAATTATTCTCGGGCGGATCAGGAGCCTATTGCCGAATTAAGGAACATGAAGGGGAAAAAAATCATGGAATTGGAACGTCCCGATTTGCGTTTGCTGTACGAGACGGGATGGAAGAAGCCGGAACGGATAAGAGTGAAAGCGGCAGATGGGATGACGGATCTTTATGGCGTGATGTATCGGCCGTTTGATATGGATACGACACGGAAGTACCCGATTATCGTGAACGTGTATCCGGGACCGCAAGAGAATTTTGTTCCACAGTCTTTCACGTTGGATGATAATGGAAACGAGTCTTTGGCTCAGTTGGGTTTTATCGTGGTGAATGTCGGCTTTCGGGGTAGTTGTTTTACCCGGGGACGAAATTATCACTGTTTCGGGTATGGAAATTTGAGGGATTATGCTTTGGCGGATTGCAAGTTCGTGGTCGAACAGTTGGCTAATCGATATTCTTTTATTGATTTGGATCGGGTGGGGATTTACGGACATTCCGGAGGTGGTTTTATGGCTGCAGCATCTATTCTGACGTATCCGGATTTCTATAAAGTTGCGGTTGCCGCATCCGGTAATCATGATAATAATATATATACGAAATGGTGGGGTGAGACTTATCATGGCGTGAAAATGCACGAAAAGAGAGTGGGAAAACAGGATAGCGTGGTATATTCGTTTGAATCCAAGATCCCGACAACAATTGAATTAGCCAAGAATTTGAAGGGGAAGTTACTGTTGATAACCGGAGATATGGATATTAACGTGCATATGGCCCATACAATCCGGTTGGCCAATGCATTGATGCAGGCAAATAAACGCTTTGATTTGATGCTTATTCCCGGGGCAGATCACGGCTTGGGTTCTCCATATTATGTGAATCTTATCCGATATTATTTTGTTGAAAATCTTTTAGGACAAAGGCTAAATAGTGCTGATATGGATAAGGTTGACTGACCATGTTTAAACGATCCTTTTTTGACAACTATTTTCAATAAGAAATTATTTGTAATTCAAAGATAACACTTTTTAGCTTAACCTAATTATCAGCATTTAATTTTTTGTACTCACAAGATTTAACGTCTTTCTTGAAAATGCAAAAATCAAAAAAGGATCGTTTAATGACAGAGGAACAATGTGAGTATATTCGATTTTTGAATGGGGAAGTGCTTATTTTTAAGCACTTTTTTAAAGAGCATTTCTCTAAGTTTTTTGCCTTTACGTCTCGCTTTATTAATGATCCGTATGTGCGGGAAGATATAGTACAGGAAACTTTTATTGTTGTTTGGTCTCGGCATTTGAAAATGTTTGATTCTGAAGCATCCTTGCAGGCTTTTATTTATCGAACTCTTAGAAACAAGTGTTTAGATTATATTCGTCATGAAAAAATTAAAGAACGTTATTCTAGTGAATTCTCAAAAGAATTGGAAACCAGTGATTATTTAATGCAGGCAATCATAGATGAGGAGAGTCGTTTCTTAATTCACAAGGCGATACAATCATTAACCCCTCAGGTGCAGACGGTGATCAAATTGCATTTAGAAGGCAAGAAGAATAAGGAGATCGCGGAGGAAATGGGGATAAGTGAAACAACGGTGAAATTTCATAAATCGGTTGCTTATAGAGAATTGAATAAGTCTTTGGGACATTTGTTCTTAATAATTGCCATGTTATTATAGTTTTTGAAAAAAAGTAAAAAATTTACCTATACTGTTTTTTATCTCGATCGTTATTGGGAAAACGAGAGATAGATGAAAGAGATAATTCAGTATTTATTTATAGCTAAATTAATCTGTAAAGAACGAATTGCCGGGTTGGATGATTCGGAAAAAAGACAATTGGATTCCTGGAGGAGTGAGTCCAAGGAGAAGGAACATGTCTTTTTAAACTTACAAAGAATTTCCACGGAAGAATTAGAAAAACGGTATGATGGGGTGGATGTTGATTTGAAATGGAAGAGTTTCAAGAAACGGCAACAACAAAGGAAGAGGAATATAAGAGTGGGAGTAGCAGTTGCGGCAAGTGTTTGTTTATTAATAACAAGTGTATTGTGGTTGTGGTTGGGCACTTTAGGAGAGGAGCGAGTTGTACTGGCTGAACAGGGACAACAAAATAATGTTTGCCTTGTGTTGTCGACCGGAGAAGTGGTAGATATTTCGAACGTGGGACAAGATGAGGTAAAATTGGATAAAGGAACAAAACTTTATGAGGGGAATCGTTTGGAATATGTTCAACCGGATTCTTTGCATAAAAAGGAGTTGGAGTTTAACCAGTTGATCATTCCGAAAGGGACATTCTACCATTTGGTTCTTTCGGATGGAACAAAAGTATGGTTAAATGCAGATTCAAAGATAAAGTATCCGGTATCTTTTGGTCAAGATAAAAGGGAGGTCAGTTTGCGTGGAGAAGGTTACTTTGAGGTTGCAAAAGATAGTTCCCGTCCTTTTATCGTGAGTACGGATAAAATGGATGTGAAGGTGCTGGGGACTACCTTTGACGTGAATACGTACGAGGATGAGGGAAAGAGTTTTGTCGTTTTGGTCGAGGGGCTTGTGGAAGTGTCTGCAGGGAAAGGGGAATCCCGGATCATCACCCCGGGGTATATGGCAGAGGTGAATATGCATGACGTGCAGGCTAAGATCCACGTTTCAAAATGTGACACAGAGCATTATATTGCTTGGAAGAGTGGTAATTTCAGTTTTAGGAATGCTTCGTTGACGGAAATTTTGAAACGAGTGTCCCGGTATTATGATGTAACCGTTATTCGAGAACAAGTATTTGAGGAGGAGTATTATACGGGAGATGTGTCAAGCGATGTATCGTTAGAGTCTTTGCTTGCCGTGATTGAGTCTTCAACTTCCGTGTCATTTAAAGTAGAACGCAAAATCGTCTATGTACAAAAGAAAAGAGATTAGGCTAATTGGTCTTTCCTAATCTCTTTAACGCAAAATGTTATATAGACATAACACACAAATATAGGTAAAAATGATGGTAGAAAAGTTTTTTTTCAGAAAATTCAACAAGTGTTGTGCATTTTTGATGCTATTGTTGTTTGCATCAGGCACGCTTTGGGCAGGGCATTCACCGGAAAAGATAACCTTGAAGGTGACCAATGAGAAGCTGGTTAAAGTGCTGGAAGAGATCAAAAAGCAATCCGGGTATAATTTCGTGTACAACGAGAAGTTCGTGAAGGATCTTGGCGGGATAACGGTAGATGTCAAGGAAGTCTCTTTGGATAGCGTGATGAAGGAAGTGTTGAAGGGGACGGGGTTGCGTTATCGAATTCAGGACCGGATTATTTTATTGGAGAGGGCTCCACAGGAATCATCCGGACGGAAGTTTAAGGTGATCCGGGGGAGTGTGAAAGATGAGGACGGGGCGCCATTACCCGGTGTTACGGTAATGATTAAAGGAACAACGATGGGCGTCTCAACAGATGCTACCGGGAATTTTGTTTTGGATATGCCGGATGGGTATCAGGTTTTACAGTTTTCTTTTATTGGGATGGAGACGCGGGAGGTCAAACTGGCAGGTGCGGAGACCCACGTGAATGTGGTGTTGAAGATGGCCGTGGGGCAGTTGGATGAGGTGGTTGTTTCCACGGGGTACACGCAGACGACTCAAAAACGAACCACGGGTTCCGTGGCTGTGGTGGGTAAAGAGGTGTTTGAAAATAAGGTGCCCACGTCGATAGATCAATTGTTGCAAGGACAGGTGGCCGGTGTGAGTATCGTGGCCAAATCCGGTCGTCCGGGTGAATCGGCAAAGATTCGGATTCGGGGAACGAATACGCTTACCGGGGATGCTGAGCCCTTATGGGTAGTTGATGGGGTGCCTTTGCAACGTAACATACCGAGTATTGAAAAAGGACGCATTAAAGCGGGAGATTTCAATGATATTTTTGCTAACGGTATAGCAGGGATAAATCCGAATGATATAGAAAATATTACCATATTGAAGGATGCTTCTGCTGCCGCGATTTATGGTTCAAGAGCCGCGGGGGAGTTATCGTGATCACGACGAAAAGAGGTAAAGTCGGAAAAATGGCTGTGAATTATTCGGCTAATTTTTCGATGGTGATGAAACCGCAAAGAGATGGTAATTTAATGAATTCGAAACAAAAATTGGCTTGGGAGCAGGAGTTGTGGGATGAATTTTCGGCAGATGGGTTTACGAACGGGACGTATTATCCGGTGGTTGGTATTGTCGGAATGTTACGGGCCAATAAGCTGGGGAAGGACGGTAAGGTTTGGACCGACGAGGGGTTCGAACCGATGAGTGCCGCGGAGCAAGATGCTTATATAGCGGACTTGTCTAAAACCACGACGAATTGGTTTGACGAGTTGTTCCGGACAGCCTTTTCGATGAATCACTACTTGTCTTTATCCGGGGGAAGTGATATAGCAACATATTATGTTTCACTTGGTTATTCGAAGGATAACGGAATACTGAGAAAAACTTCTTACGATCGATACAGTTTGTCTACAAAGGTGAAATTGAATCCTCACGAGCGAGTTTCAGTAGATTTGGGAATTGATTTTTCTCAACAAAAATCAGATGGTTCCTCGTTGAATGTGAATCCTTTCCAATATGCTTATTTTGCCAATCCTTACGAGAAGCCGTATAATGAAGACGGCTCATACAGACCGGATTATACGTATTATAATCTGAATCAAATTAATGGCGGGCGAGAGGCCATACTTCCTGCCAACGGGTATAATATTATGCGGGAAATTAATGAAACGTCTAGTGTTGCAGATGATTATGCTGCCAATTTGATGTTAAGTTTGAATTACACGATTTCTTCAAAGTTCCGTTTTTCCGGTTTGCTTTCGTATAATTTTATCAATAATAAATCGGATAACATCAATGGTATTGATACGTATGCCGCTTTTAGAGATAAGCCTAGTGTATTGGACGATTGGAATAGCCGGAGAAGTTACGGGTCAATTACCCAATCTTCAGCTAATAACACGAATTATAGCGCGAGATGGCAATTGAATTATTCGGATATTTTCAATTCGATTCATCGCCTGCAGGTATTGGCCGGAGCGGAAATACGAGGCTCTAAAGCGAAAAGTATTTACGAGAAACGTTATGGTTATGATCCCGTTACCGGAAATTCTTCTACCCCGGCCCCGGAAAAGACAGATGATAAGGTTGACTATAATAAGTTAGTGGATATGACGAATTTGATTGACGGGCTTTCCGGGCAATCTATCGAGGAAACTCGTTTCGCGTCGTTTTATGCTTCCGTGGATTATAGTTTGTATGATAAGTATATTGCCAGTCTCTCTTTCCGTACTGACGGGTCAAATAATTTCGGTAGTGACGAACAGTTTAACCCGACGTGGTCTTTAGGCTTGGCTTGGCACGTGGGTGACGAGCATTTCATGGAAAAACTTCGTCCTGTTCTTAGTCGTTTGAAGTTAAGTATGGCGATGGGATATACCGGGAACGTGAATAAAACGGAAAAGCCGGAGTTGATTATGTATTACTCAACCTCTTATCGGAAAACCGACTTGGAAAATCTTCGCATCGGGGAAGTTCGGAAGGCTCCCAATCCTCATTTGCGTTGGGAGAAAACGCGGGATATGAAAGTAGCTTTGGATTTCGGACTTTTTAATAACCGGATTAATGGTTTGGTTGAGGCGTATTATCGCTTGAGCAAGGATCTCGTGACAAGTGTTGATGTCCCTTACATGACAGGATTCAGGGGGCAAGGTTATAATACTTCTCAGATCGAGAATAAAGGAATTGAGGCAACATTGCAGGCGCTTGTCTTTAAGTGTAGTGATTTTAGATTTAACGCTTCGGTAAATGTAGCCTGGAATAGTAATATTTTGAAACGTTACACGTCACCGATATCTTATTCGGCCAATAATTTTGTCGGGTATCCTCTAGGTTCGATTTTTGCAGGTAAATCAACGGGAATAAATCCGGAAACCGGGTTGTATAAATATAAGCTACGTCCGGATGCAGATATTTTGAAGCCAACAGATTTGAGTGATGTGAATAACTATATATTCTACAAGGGAACATCAACAGCTCCGGTAACGGGAGGTTTTAATTTTAGCTTCTCCTGGAAGACGCTTTCCTTGAATGTCGGCGGTGCTTATTCATTAGGAGGAAAGGTTGTGGATGAGATAACGTCGCCGGTGAGTTATAACACGATAAGCGTTACGGGAATGTCATCGGGAGAAAAGATCCCGACGAGTGAAAATGATTTGTACGTGAATCATTTGAATGTGCGGAAAGACGTGACGAATCGTTGGACGGAGAATAACAGAACCGGAGTAAAGTATCCCAGGATTATCGATACGTATGGCGAAAAACTTTATTATGACCAGATTTACCCGACATCCAGTACGATTACCCGGGCAACCATGCTGGAGAATGTCTCTTTCTTGCGGGTGAAAAATATGTCGTTGTCTTATTCGTTGCCTTTGGATGTGGTGAGTAAAATGGGTGTTTCTTCTTTGAGTTTTTCCTTTATCCTGACGAATTTATTTACGATAACGAATTATTCGGGATTGGATCCGGAAACGCCCGGGGCCACTTATCCTTTGGCACGTTCCTGTTCATTTGGACTTAGTTTAGGCTTTTAATTTGTGTGATTATGAAGAATTTGAAAAATATAAGTGTGTTTTTAATCGTATTCTTTGCTTGTGTATCTTGTAAGGAGTACTTGGATGTGAAACCGAAAGGCGAGGTGATTCCTAAGACGGCTGAAGAATTCGCTGCGTTGTTGAACAGTCATCTGAGCGAGATCGATGATGGTTATGACGATGCTATATTGGGCAACGCGATGGAAAAGTTGGAATTCGAGTGTTTTAGTGATAACGTAGAGAATAGTTTGACAAAGAATGTCGTTGGAATGGGTGCTATTCCCAAATATGTGGGTGACCGCTTGAATTCGTTTAAGTCTGAATACGAGAAGTTGTATGCCTTGATCAGGAATTGTAACTTGGTGATACACGAAATGAAAGAGACTGACACGGAGATGGCAAAGGCATGTTATGCCACGGCCTACACGCTGCGGGGTGTCGCTTATTACAATCTGATGCGTCTTTTCTGTGAACCTTATAACAAGCAAAAGGCAGATGAACAATTGGGACTTTCAATCGTGACGCGTTTTGATATGGAAGCACGCCCGAAACGGTCAAGTCTGCAGGAAATTGTGTCGCTTATAGAAGAAGATTTGAAGAAAGGAATTTCTTATAATTCCCAATCGGAAATTTATCGTTACACGGTGGATGTGGCCAAAGCTTATTTGGCTAGACTATATTTTTGGTCACAAAATTGGGAACAGGCGATACCCGTGGCCAAAGAAATATTGGAGGCTTATCCCTTGGTGGAGGGAAACGAGTATGTTGAAATGCTCTCTGCCCAACATGCCCGGAAGGGTAATATCCTTTTGCGTTCTTACATGTTGTCTCATACGAGTGGCGATCAGAACTATAATGGAGCCAAAGGGTATTTAGCCGTGAAACCTGTAAGTAAAAGTTTTATTGATCTATTTGTTGAGAAAGAGCAAGATGTTCGGTATTCGTTTTTGTTTAACAATAAACGAGAGGCACAGAAGGTTCCGTTGGCTTGCGTCAGAAGCGCGGAGATGTGTTTGATTATGGCGGAGTCGTATGCTTATTTGAATCAAACACGAGAGGCGCTTGAGTATTTGAATTTGTTGAGGTCAAAACGGATTTCGAATTATACTCCCTATACCATGGGGAATTTACCTGCCGTGGATGAGCTTGCTTTGGTCCGGGTAAATGCGGAAGGAGGGGCTTTTACTCCCTTGTTGTGGGCGATACATTGTGAACGACGGAAAGAGTTGTTCATGGAAGGTGATCGCTGGTTCGACTTGAAACGGAACGGATGCCCGGAGTTTTGGATTGCTAAAGACGGGCTTAAATACGAGACGAAACAATTTATGTATACCGCACCGATTCCTTCGAGGGATATTGATTTGATCCCGGGAATGATTCAAAATGAAGGTTATGTCAAGTAATGAAAAGGAGGTAAGTATGAAAACAAGAATAATATTGATGGGTTTAGGGTTTGTTTTGTTGTCTTTTTGTGGAGGATGTGATAAACCGGATGATGTCCCGCCGCGTATTTTGACAGAAAGTCAGGATTACCAGTTGCCTAAAGCACGACCGCTGACTTTGGAAGAACGAGAAGAGATACGGTTGCTGAAAGAGGAGTATAATAACGCGATTCAAGGGTTGTAATAGCTAAAGATTAAAGAGAAATATGATGAAGAATATTATATCGATTGCCTGCCTGCTGTTGTCGATGTGCTTTGTAGCATGTAACGATGATGACAGTGAAGAGAAAGGGCCTCAACTGGCTTTTTCGAAATTGATCTATACATTGGATGCCGAGAATCCTTTGGAGGTGGAGATTCAGGTTTCCGAACCGGTACAAGCGAATACATCGGTTAAGTTTAACGTGCGGGGTGCTGCCGTTCAGGGGGAAGAGTATGAACTTTCGGCTGATGAGTTTGTTATTCCCGCGGGAGAAAGAACTGCTAGTATTACCGTGACTCCCAAGAATAATTTCGAGGGAGGAAAAACGATAAAATTGGAATTGAGTCCGGTAGAGGGGTATGTATTGGGAGAATATAATTTTACGTTGATCGAAGTGCTTACTAAAGGACAGTTAATTTGTGCTTTTGCAGAAGAGAACTACGTGTTACCCGGAGAGCTTGAGGTTCGTATGAATGCAAAGGATGCAAATACGGGAAAATATTTCTCGGCGAGTACGGATACAAAAGTTCCTTTCATCGTGGGGAAACATTCAACGGCCATAGAACATGTGCATTATGAATTCGTGGATAATCCTGATAAAATGTTTGTTATTCCGGCCAAAAAGAGTTATGGTACAATAAAAATTAAGTTTTTGAAATGGGAAGAGGGGAAAACGACCTTGTTTTTATTAGTTCCGGACGGGAATGATCGAGTGCTGCCGGGAGATGTGGATCAAACTGAGATTTATATAAAAGGGATGACAACGCCTGATCGTTTGGTCGGAAAGTGGGCTTTCAAAGAGGTAACGTCAATAGAGTATCTGCGAGAGAATAATTGGTACGGGGGATTGGACGAGGTGGCACATTTACCGGAAAATAATTTACCGACGGATATATTAGAGTTTGTGGACGGCGGGGCAAAGTTAAAAGTTCATGCAACGGGAGATATGGCGAAATATTTTAGGGATTGCGATGTAAAGTTCTTGAGGGAACAACAGTTATATTTGTATGAACTTGCCGGAATAGGTCGGCCGCCTATGGTTACTGCTTCTATGTTGGAATTGAGTCAAGCAAATGTGAATTTCTCTGGTACGAATGAAAAGTTGAGAGCAGTACAAGTCGGTTTTAGATTGTTGGATGATAAAGAGACTTTGGAAGTGACCGTGTTGGATTATGAACCTACTGACTTTCTGTATGATACATATAAGAGCAATGCTGATTATGCGGCAGAAGGCGATTTCCCGATGGATTTTCATATGGTTCGATATCATTTTACCAAAGTGAAATAGACGATGAAGTGGTATATAGCTTTATGGATTGCATGCTTGTGGGCATGCAATCCTATTCATGGGGTGAAGGTTTCGGGAGATTTGCTTCATTATAAAGGAGATAAATTATATTTTGAAATCTGCGGACAAGACACAACCATTACGGTGGCTTTAGACAGTACGGGAAATTTTGAGACTATCTTGCCGTTAAAAGAAGCAGGATACGTGCGCTTGGCAAATGGAAAGGCTGCTTTTCCTCTTTATTTGCTGTCGGGGAAGAGCGTACGCTTGAAGATGGATGTGAAGAGCGTGCAGGAGGGTGACTATGAATCTGTTGAGTTCTTGGAGGGTGATAACCCGGAAACCCGAATGATGGTTGATTATTACCAAAAGCAGTGGTTCCCGTCAACACAGGAGATGTTTGTACTCCCGCCGGCTGATTTTAAACAGTTCATGGATTCCATTGTACGTTTTAATGATCGTATTATTTCAGCATTCGTGGAAAAGAACACGTGCGATCCGGCATTTGTGCAATTATTTCGAATGCAGGTAAAAGTGCCGTTGGCGGCCTCTTATTTTTATTATCCCATGTATCACTCCTTGTTAAATCGGGAAGACAAAAGTGAGACGCCTGCCGATTTCAATATATTTGATCGGATGCTGCCGAAAAATGATATAAATGTTTACCGGAGCGTGTATCGCTATAAGATCTACGAAGTTTCGTATTGGAATAATTTGCTGGGTGAAAAATTAGCTGATTTGATGTCCGAGCCGGAACGATTCGTGAATGCTTATATAGACGAGTTGAACAAATTGGGCTTGCATGAACAGATTCGGGATGATATAGGAAATAATTTCGTGATGCAGTATTATAATGAATTGCCGGAGGAAGCCGTGGCGATATTGAAAAACAGGTACAAAGAAATTGTAGTTAATCCGAAGTACGTGAAAGAAATAGAACGTGTTTTTCAAAATGTTTTGCCCTAAAAGAATTTTCAACTTTCAATTAATTGCTTATCTTTGCACCCGCTTATCGAGAATAGGCAAGTAATTAATCAGTTAAAATTAAAAAGAATGGCAACTAAAATTAGATTAGCAAGACACGGTCGTAAAGGACGTCCGTTCTACCATGTAGTGGTAGCAGATAGTAGAGCACCGCGTGATGGTCGTTACATTGAAAGAATCGGTTCTTACAACCCGATGACCAACCCGGCTACGATTGATTTGAATTTCGACAGAGCGTTATACTGGTTGATGACCGGAGCTCAACCGACTGACACGGCTAAAAGAATTCTTTCTTACGAGGGAGTACTTATGAAAAAGCACTTGTTGGAAGGTGTGAAGAAAGGTGCGTTTGATATGGCTGCTGCTGACACGAAATTTGAAGCTTGGAAGAAAGAGAAGATTGCTAAAATTCAGGCTAAAATTGCTCGTTTGGCTAACGAATCAGAGAGCGCTTATAAGGCTCGTCTGGAAGCTGAGACTAAAGTGAAAGAGGCTAAAGCTGAAATCGTGGCTAAAAAACAAGCTGAAATTGCAGCTGCAAAAGCTGAAGCAGAAGCCGCTGCCAGAGCAGAAGTAGAGGCCGCTGCAACTGAAGCCGCAGAGGCAGCTCCAGAAGCTCCCGCAGAAACTCCAGCAGCAGAGTAATTTTATGGTCAAGAAAGAAGATTGTGTAAAGATAGGGGAGATAGGTAAGACTCATAACTTACAGGGAGCCCTTGTTGTTTATACGGATAATGATCTTCTTGAACAATACATGGATGAGCCGGTGTTTATTCTTTTAGAAGGAGCACCGGTTCCCTTTTATATTGCCGAGGATGGTTTGACGGAAAGAAACCATTCTTCTTATATTGTCAAATTTGATTTTGTTGACTCGAAGGAGCAAGCGGATCGTCTGGTAGGTCATGACCTGTTAATGGATAAATACCTGTTGGAAGAAGAAAACGAATTGCCTTTTGAACTTTCCGACCTGATCGGGTATTCCGTGCTGGACGAGTCGACGGGAGAGACGGGTGTCGTGGAGCAGGCAGACAACTATTCGGGCAACGTGGTGCTCACGATAAAAATATTTTCCAAAGAAATTCTTCTTCCCGTATCCAATGAATATGTCTTGGGTATTTCTCATGAAGAGAAAAAATTGCATGTAAATATTTCTGAAGAGATCAAAGAACTTTATTAAGTCTTTTTAAACATTCAAACCTGTAAATAGCTAAAAATAGAGAGTTACTTGCGTGTCTTATCGGGTGTTTCGGAGTAGGGTACTTATCGTGTAAAGTTCAATTTTTATTAAAGCAAAATATTTCAAGAAAATATTTCTAGTTTGGATCAATTTTATATTTGGAAAATTTTTCAACCACGTATAAAACATTAATAGTATCATTATCATTTTATTGCGATTTTGTTTTGGATAACTTTCATGTTTTGTTAGTAAAAACATTTTTCCAAGAAATTTTTTTTCTTTAGTTTTGTCCTTAATGAATTGGCCATAAAAATACTATTTATATAATACGCTAATGGAACAAACTACGAAGAAAGTGGAAAAACAAAAAGAAACTGTGGAAGAAAGGAAAGTCTACACGCAAGAGGAGGCTTATAGCAGTTCCTTGAATTATTTCAAGGGGGATGAACTGGCTGCCCGTGTTTGGGTGAGCAAATACGCTTTAAAAGATTCCTACGGGAATATTTTCGAGTTGAACCCGGATGACATGCATCATCGTTTAGCTTCAGAAATCGCTCGGATCGAGAGAAACTACCCGAACCCGATGACGGAAGAACAGATTTTCGAGGTGTTGCGTGATTTTAAATATATTGTTCCGCAAGGAGGTCCGATGACGGGTATCGGTAACGATTATCAAATTGCATCCCTTTCTAATTGTTTCGTGATAGGACATGATGGTCCTTCCGATTCCTATGGCGGGGTGATGAAAATTGACCAGGAACAGGTACAACTGATGAAACGGAGAGGAGGCGTCGGACACGATTTGTCGCATATCCGCCCGAAAGGATCTCCGGTTAAGAATTCAGCCTTGACATCCACGGGAATTGTTCCTTTCATGGAGCGTTATTCAAATTCAACCCGGGAGGTGGCACAAGACGGTCGTCGGGGAGCGTTGATGTTGAGCGTTTCCATCAATCACCCGGATTCGGAGAGTTTCATTGACGCGAAAATGACCGAGGGGAAAGTAACCGGAGCTAATATTTCGGTGAAAATTGACGACGAGTTCATGAAAGCGGTTATCGAGGAGCGTGATTATATTCAAAAATACCCGGTATATTCTGACGAGCCGAAGAACGTGAAACAGATCAGTGCGGTAAAATTGTGGAATAAGATTGTTTACAACGCGTGGAAATCTGCCGAACCGGGCATCTTGTTCTGGGATACGATCATTCGGGAGAGCGTGCCCGACTGCTACGCCGACTTGGGTTACAGAACGGTTTCCACGAACCCTTGTGGCGAGATACCGTTGTGCCCGTACGACTCGTGTCGTTTGTTGGCAATCAACTTGTACTCTTACGTGGTAAATCCTTTCGAGAAAAACGCGTATTTCGACTACGAGCTGTTTAAGAAACATGTGGCTATCGCCCAACGCCTGATGGATGATATCATTGACTTGGAATTGGAGAAAATCGATGCCATTCTCGCGAAGATCGAGTCGGATCCGGAAGATAACGAGGTGAAAGGCGTTGAGATTCGTTTGTGGGAGAAAATCAAGGCAAAAGCCAGAGAAGGGCGTCGTACCGGGGTCGGTATCACGGCTGAAGGTGATATGTTGGCAGCTCTCGGGTTGCGTTACGGTAGTGATGAGGCGATTGATTTCTCCGTGGATATTCATAAACAATTGGCTATTGCCGCTTATGGTTCGTCTGTCGAGTTGGCCAAGGAACGCGGTGCGTTCAAGATTTTTGATGCCGAGCGAGAAAAAAACAACCCGTTTATTGCTCGTTTAAGAGAGGCTGCCCCGGAAATGTATCAGGAGATGGTAAAATACGGTCGTCGTAACATTGCTTGCCTGACGATTGCCCCGACGGGAACAACCAGTTTGATGACGCAAACGACTTCCGGTATAGAACCCGTATTCTTGCCGGTTTACAAGAGAAGAAGAAAAGTGAACCCGAACGACAAGAACGTGCATGTTGATTTCACGGATGAGATGGGGGATGCTTACGAGGAGTTTGTCGTGTTCCATCATAAATTTGCCGTCTGGATGGAGAAAAACGGGTATGATATTCATAAACGCTACACGAACGAGGAGATCGATGAAATGGTGGCAAAGTCACCTTATTATAAGGCAACGTCTAATGATATTGACTGGGTTGCTAAAGTGCGTATGCAGGGCCGTGTACAAAAATGGGTGGATCACTCCATCAGCGTTACCGTGAATTTACCCGCGGATGTTTCGGAAGAGCTGGTCGGTCAACTTTATATCGAGGCTTGGAAGAGTGGATGTAAAGGATGTACGGTGTATCGTGACGGTTCCCGTTCCGGAGTTTTGGTTTCCAATAAAGATAAAAAGCCGGAAGGAGGAGCGATGCCAGCCAAGCGTCCGAAAGAATTGGATGCAGAGATCGTGCGTTTCCAGAATAATAAAGAGAAGTGGATTGCCTTCATCGGTTTGTATGGCGGACGTCCTTACGAGATCTTTACCGGTATCGCCGATGATGAAGAGGGAATCATGTTGCCGAAAGCCGTGACCAACGGTAAGATTGTGAAGAACACGGATGAAGAAGGGAATAGCCGTTACGACTTCCAATTTTCGAATAAGAGAGGTTTCAAGACAACGGTGGAAGGATTGTCATACAAGTTCAATAAAGAGTATTGGAACTATGCTAAATTAATTTCCGGTGTCTTGCGTTATGGAATGCCGATCAATCAAATCGTGGATTTGGTTGCCGCGATGGAATTCGATAATGAGAACATCAACACTTGGAAGAATGGTGTGGAAAGAGCGCTACGGAAATTTATCCCGGACGGGACGGAAGCAACCGGTTCTGTTTGCGAAAATTGTGGTTCTAAATCTGTTATTTATCAAGAGGGGTGTTTGATCTGCAAGGTTTGCGGTTCTTCTAAATGCGGTTGATGATTATATAGACTTTCAAGTTATAAATAAAAGAGGGTATCTGAAAAAGTCCTATTTGGCGTTCTCCAAATAGGACTTTTTCAGATACCCTCTTTTGTATTGGAATGGATCAAAAATAAACCATGTGGATTAATAAAGCGAAACAGCTTGATGTTAAAATTAACAATTATTTTTCTCGTTAAAAAAATATCAATAATCGTTCATATATTGATTGCAAATGTACGACTTTTTATGAAACATGAAAGATTTGGTCAAAAAAAATTTCATATTTTATTTACATTTTGTTTGATATACGCGTAAAACGACATAAATCGTCTGTTTTTGAGGTGGTATGTGCGTATTTCGACACAGGTGTTACGAGTAATGTTTTAAAAAGAGTTCAATATAATCCAATTGGGAACAATACACATTTAATACGTTTGTGGCGATATCATTAATATGTGAAAGAATCATTTAATCCTTATGTTATTGGATATCCCCAAAATCTTATTCTTTTAGGTAGTTATATACGATTTTGTTGTAAGATGTAAACTCCTGTATGCAAGAAGGTACATTTACCATTCGTAATCCAATGGATAAGGGATTTATTTCTAAGACAAGCACTAATTCATTTCGCCACGGAGACGTGTCAGGGACGTTCACGAACGTCTTTGTAACGTCTTTGATTCGTCCTTGATACGTCTTTAATCCCTAAGAACATCGAATATGCCACGGAAGATAAACGTGTATTCCCTAGGAAAAGTTTACTTCGTTTTCCGTTGTAAAGTGGTATGTAAGTATCTTCTTTTTTTCTTTGCAAAGTTTGTGATTTTTATTGATGTAGTTTATCATAATTATTAAGTATTTGATATTTATGTACTTATTGTTGCGATAAACCTCTATTTCGATCCTTTCGAGTAAATAAAATGGCATGATAGATGACTAAATATGAGCATAAATGCATTTCAACTTGTAGATAGATACTCTTGGATGGATAATATGAGGCTGGTTATGAGGAAAGTAAAACTAAATAGCAATTATCATGATTAATCGGGTTTATGAGGCGTAACACTCTACTGTTCAATGGTTTGTGAATATCATTAAACGAACGTTTATTGATAGTACGAGATGTTAAAAATTTAGACGCAATATTATGCAAAAAATTACAAATATACACATTTAAGTTAAACGAACATTTTAGTGGAAAAAGTTACACTTTAGGGTGACTTGATATTTTTTAATTACCAATATAATTTATTTAAAGTATGAACAAGAAACGGAATTTTGCAAAAATGGCACTTTTGGGTGTTTTGCTTTGTGGTCTTGCAAGTCCTACATTCGTCGGTTGTAAGGATTACGATGACGATATAGAGAATCTCGAGACAAAAGTTGAAGAAATTGCAAATAGCTTAAAAGATTTGCAAGCTAAAGTTGGCGATGGAATCGTGAAGTCTGTTACTTATGATGAGGCAACAGGCAGATTGACAGTGGTTAGTACTAGTGGCACGGTAACTTATTCAACTCATCAAACTATCCCGACTTATAGTGTGGAGTTGAGAAACAATGAGTTGTTTGTGAATAACGAGTCCAAGGGAAAAGTTAGTATCGATGTGCCTAAAGTTGAGGTAATAGACGGGAAGCTTTATATTGATGAAATTGCACAAGATTTAAACATCGGGACTTCTACGAAAGTTGAGGTAAAAGATGATGGAATTCTCTATATTGATGATGAGCCGACCAATCTTATTGTACGTCCTGAAGTGAAAGTAGAAGGAGGTAAATTGTGGATTGGGACGCAATCTTATGATTTAGGTTTACCGAATGATGCTATTGCTTTTGTTAAAAATGACAAGGGTGTAATAACCGGTGTCACGATTACATTAGGGGATGAATCTGCTTCTTTTAAAGTTCAAGAGGCTACTTATGTAACTTCATTGACCTATATCCCGACGAATTATGATCCGGTCGTAGATAACGTGGCTTTCTTGCCTGTCGTTGTTACAGATGGAGATTCTGAGGAAGCTAGAGTTTATGAATATAACTTAGCCAATAAAAAATTGTGGTCTAACATGGCTTATGGCTGGGTTAAAATGCAATATCACGTGAATCCGGATGGCGTTCCATTCGAAAATTTTGAAGTTGTAGGACTGAAACGTCAGGATGTAACCGTTCTGTCACGTGCTGTAACCCCAACTCTGGATGAAGTAACGGAAAAGGATTATGTTCAGGGAATCCTTACAATTCGTGCAAATGCTCAAGATTTTGCTATTGCAAATAATACAGATGGTTATGATGATCCTAGTGTTGAGAATCCGAGAGAAGAAGATGATGCTCTAGCCACTGTGAATCAAGTTGCTCTTCAATTAAAAAATACCAAAGAGAATAATGGTATTGTTACTTCCGATTATGTTTCTGTAAAACGTATGGTACTTTTGCAAGAAAATATTCTTATTGGTTTGAATAAAGATGCAGATCAAAAAAAATTGGTGCGTGGTGAATTTAATGATTTGGCCCAGTTGTACAAAATGGCTGAAGTTGATAAAGATGCTTATGTGGCTAATATTCCAGTACATTTGAACGTGCAGTTCCAATCGGGAATCGATTTGAAGCCTTTGATTGAAGGATACACGAATTTTACTTATACAAACACGGGTGTTGATTTGAAATTTAACCAAGAACTTTTGACTACTTTCGGTTTCGAACCTACTTATACTTATACGGTTGAGTCTTATGACTTGGCAGAAGTAGATCAAACGAAATATATCGATTCGGAATCTTTGAAAAATGGTGTGATTAAATTTGATCAAGCAAACACGGCTGCCATTGGTAGAAATCCGGTTATTCGGGTGAACATGAGTTTGGATGGTGGTAAAACAATCATCATGACCAAATTGTTAAAAATCAATGTGCTTAAGGAGCTTCAAACGGACGAAACGTTCATTATTGATGATCTTGAAAATTTCACGGCATCTTGTAAAAATATTGAACAATATATTGATTTCGATCAGATATTCAATCACTGTCTGTATAGCAAAGATCAATTCGTGGAAGCTTATAGAGGAAACGATAAGTGGAGTTTATTCAAATTCAACGAGAAAACTAGTAAATGGGATAATATTACCACGTTAGTTGATGCAGATAATTCGTTTGTTGTATTGGGTGCAGAGGATCATAGTACTATACTTGGTACTGCATTGGATCGAAATAATAGAGCTACCATTCAAATGGCTAACACTATGAAAGAAGGTAGATACAAACTCCAATTGTATTTCGAAGCAAATAATACTTCTGTTGTTTACAAAACATTGACTGTGGAAGACGAATTTATTATTTCTCAGCCGACAGTGTATGCAAATATAAATAGGACTTATTGGATCAATAACAACGCACAATTTAATGTTCAAGCTCCGAATACGGGTTATACCCCTGATGAGTGTATCTTTGACAAGAATTTGAATGAATTCTTTGTAACAGATGCTAGTAATGGTAAAGCGGTATTGAATTATACTCCGGAGAGAGCAGATTATACATGTGCTACAGCTAAATTTATCTTCTCTACTGATGCTTCAGATAAAGCTACAGTTGTTGATGGTAATGGTAAGAAAGCAACAGTTATTGTTACCAACGATCAGATTACGAAGGGTGGAGAGGTTATTGCCACGATCGTGGACGATCGTATCGTTTTGACTCCTTCTTTGGCAACTCAAGAATTGTTGAACACGGGTAAATTTACGATCAATAATGTTTACTTGGTAGTTACTTTACCGAACGGCGAACTTATTGCAAAAGACTTTAATATCGATATCGTAAGACCGTTGAATATTAACCCGCTTGCATCGAAGGCATTTACGGATGCTCAAGATCTAGGAGATGAAATCGATTTAGATGAGATCCTTAGCATGTACGATTGGAGAGGAGCATCTTATGTTGTAACCTTCCCGGGAGATGGGGTAACCCCAACAACTCCTGAGAATTTAGGTAAATTCTATGACGTGAAGAATATTAGTGCTGACAACTTACCATTCGTAACGACTCCGATTGAGGGTGCTACCAATGAGTATTTGTTAACAAATAAGGAGATTCTCACGAACTTGGCAGATGACGGTCAAGGCAATTGGGTTCCCAATAGTAGCTTGACAGTTGACAAAGCTAGTGTAACTTTGCCTGTTGGAACTAACTTAACTCTTAAGAAGTCTGGTGATAAGTGGGTACTGAATTACAAGACGAACATGGGTACGATTATTTCTACTTACAAGATGTGGATCCCGGTTAAGGTGGCTTACAAGTGGGGATTTGTAATCGGTCAGGTAGAGGTGGAAGTAAATCCTGTTAACAACTAATATAACTGTACGAAGTAGAGTATGGAGTACAGATTACAATAAAATAGTGAACTCTTTCATGTTCATTATTGTTTGCAACCAGGAGAAGAAGGGGGTGTCTAGTTCTAGGCACCCCTGCTTTAATCAGGTAATTTTAATAGAAAGATAGCGTATGAGAAAAATAGTATTGTCTTGTTGTCTATTGATGTTGACCTCGTTTTTGACGGCGCAGCAGCAAAAGAAAGAGATTTATAATGATTTCTCCCGTTGGAGCTTGGGGGTGAACGGGGGTATTTCCATTTTTCGTGGAGATATGGTTTCCTTCTCCGCTGATAAAACTTACATCGGGGGACAAGGAGGTTTGCAACTCGGTTACCAGTTTACCCCGACTTTCGGTTTGTCATTGACGGCCGACATGGGGCAGGGGAAAGGGAGTGCCAAGGAGTGGGAGAAAGAGTTCAGGATTTACCCGAACGGGGAGTCTTATTATGGCACGAAGCCCGAGGCGGGTTTTGCTTACTACAACGACCTTTACGCGAAGGTGAAATATTTCACGCTAGGGTTACACGGGGATTTTAACGTGAATAACTTTTTCGGGACGAAAGAGATGCGTCGTTGGACGGTGGTGTTGAGCCCGGCAGTTTACTTGCAAAAGTTCTCGCCGAAGCTTTACGTGAAAGAGGATGACAAGCGGTTTGATACTTCTTCCACGCTGGATAACGACGTGAATCTGGGGCTGGGAGGAGACTTGGCTTTGCGCTATCGTGCCGGAAAGTATATCGATTTGCAATTGAAATCCGGTGTGGCGTGGATATCGAACAATAACTTTGACGGTGTGGCGACTTGTTGCACGACCAAGTACAACTGGTTGGCGAATCTTTCGGTCGGGGTGGTGTGGAAGATCGGTAACAACAAGAAGCGTGAGAATTTGATGTACGCTGCCCCGGTAATACTTCCGACGAAGGAGGAGACGCGACCGGTGGTGAAGGAGGAGCAAAAACCGGTTGTCAAGAAAGAAGAGCAACCGATGGAGAACGTGGTGAGGGTGGTGGAAACCGTGGAGAAGGCTTTCCCGGTATTGCCGACGATTCATTTCAAGCGTAATTTGGCGGTTATCGACACGGTGCGTTATGCCGGAGAGCTGTCTCGTATCGTGGAAGCGTTAAAAGAGTTCTCCGGAGTGAAGGTCGACATTCGCGGTTACACGGACCACACGGGTACGGATCGTGTGAATCTGCCGCTATCCTTGAAACGTGCGGAGGCCTTGAAAGTCTACTTGATTGGCAAAGGCATTTCGACCGATCGGATGAGTACGTTCGGCGAGGGTAAGGATATGTCCGTGGATCAAAAGGACGTTTACACGGAAAAGGCTCGTAAGGTTGAAGTGAAAAAGCACTAAGACTCTCTATATTACACGGGAAAAGCCACTTTGTTATTTAAGGTGGCTTTTATCTTACGATTCCAATAATGCGAGTATTTTTTCCTGATCTTTCTGTAATTGGGCTCGTAATTCTTTGATATCATCGAATTTGCGTTCTCCCCGGATGCGAGTGATGAAATTTATCGTGATGGTTTTCCCGTACAGATCCCGGTTGAAATCGAAGATATATACCTCACAGGAAATTTGCCCGTCATTGCTGACCGTGGGACGGATTCCGATATTAAGCATCCCGTTGAAGATCTCTTGCCCGATAATTACTTTGACGGCATACACGCCTATGGCAGGTAGTAATTTCCGTTCGTCGGAAACTTGGATATTTGCTGTCGGGAAGCCGATTTGGTGGCCGAGATGATGCCCGTAAACCACTTTGCCCGTGACAGAATAAGGATACCCGAGGAAGCGATTGACCGTGGTGATATCACCCACGGTTAGGGCGTTACGGATTTTCGTGGAACTGACATTTACATCGTCCTCCTCAAAAACGACTTCCTTTTCAAGGAAAAAGCCGTATTCATTCGCTAATTCCTGTAAGTTCTCGAAATTCCCGGCTCGATCTTTCCCGAATCGATGATCGTAGCCCACGACGAGCCCTTTGATTTTTAGTTTGTCAACAAGAATCTTTTTCACGAAATCGGTATAGGATTGCTGGGCAAATTCAAGCGTGAACTTCAAGATAATCAAGTGGTCAACGCCATATTTTTCCAGAATGGAAATCTTCTCTTCCAGCGTTGTCAGGATTCCTATTTTTTGTTCCCGGGGATAAAGCACTTCTCTCGGGTGGGGTTCAAAACTGATAATGACGGATTCCCCATCAATACCGGCCGCTTTCTCTTTTAGATGTTGTATCACACAAGCATGACCTAAATGTACACCGTCAAAACTTCCAATCGTGACGACCGGACATTTGATCTCTATATTTTCAACTCCGTGGTGAACCTTCATTTCTTGTCGTTTGAATAGTTAGCGGCAAAAATAATACAAATAACTGAATTATGGGGCTAAAGAAGTCCTAATCACAGCAGATATATTTATCAACGAGCGATGGAAGGTTGAGATCATGCAAAAACCTTTCCGGCAATTTTGTTACCGGAGAGGTTTTGATTTTAGAACCGGTACTGTATCATCGTGTTGATACGACTGGCGTTGCCGTAATCTTTGTTGAAGTCATTCCGGCGGCCGAACACGTACTCTATGGCACAGGAACCGTATTCACTGAAATCCCAGAATAGGTTGGCGGCGGCATATTGCGCGTATTTGTATGATGTTGCAGGCATTCCGTAACGGTCAAGGACGCGGGCGTAGCTGTACATGATGTTTGATGTCAGGGCTTTGCACCAGTTGTGAGAAAATCCGATGTAGCCACCCCATGCACGGATTGCTTTTAATTTCCCTTCTGCCGTGGCACAGGGAACGAGGTCAAGTCCTGATCCGGAGATATCCTGTATGTAGTTGGAGATGCCTTTCCCGTACACGCCTTGGAAGCAGAGGGATGTATTTTCGGCAAATTGCCAAATACCACTCAATGAAACTCCGAAGCCGGTAACGATCCGGTCTTTTTCCTCGATGTTATCTTTATAGTACATATTTCTCAACACGGCTCCCGCTTGCAGGTGACTCCCGTTTTTGAAACTATACTTCACGTTCATCGGGATGTCCGGAATCCGTTGGTTGATGTACTTGGTAAATTCTCCTTCCGTGTAGGATGGCTCCACGTATTCCAAGGCCAAGGATGCTTCCAGGTTGTCAGTAAAATCATACGTGTAACGAATCTGTGGTTGGCGTAACGCTACTTCGCTGGAAGGGCCTTCCTCGTCTACCGTGGCCGGTCCTGCGGCAATATCGCAAAAGGTGCTCCAGGTCTTACCGATCGTGAATCCCTTGAATTTGATAAAAGCTTGTCTTAGAATCGGGGTACTCTGGTTCCCCTCGAATTCCATTTCCATGTAAGTCACCAGTCTGCCGACATCCGTATCCCCGACTAACTTGAAGAATAAACGGGATTGCCCGACTGAAATGCCGTACCTACCTCCGGGTTGATCTCCTTTGAGAGCGATGGTGTTCGTGGTAAAATAATTGTCATTGGGAACCCCGTTAAAGTCGTAAATTCCCTGTACTTGCACATATCCCCCCACGCCGAAAACGAAGTTTTTATTCTTGTTGAAAAACACGAATCTTGGGGATGCCGGGTCGTTGAATGATAACGGGAAAGCCTCTTTCATCATTTTGTAAAGGTTATCCGCGTCATTTTTTTCTGAAACGGAAGTCACGTTGACTTGCGCTCGTACCCCCGTGTAGAATCCACAAGAGATGGCGATCAACAATAGCAATGTCAATTTTCTCATAGCGTTACGAATTAATTGGTTAATTTAGTAACACTATATACGGGGAAGGGGAGTAAAAGTTGAGGATATGGCGAATTTTATGATGATGAGGGTGCATCCCCCCTGCATCATCATAAAATCTACCGAATCATTATATTTTGACTTCTTTCAGAATTTCCCGAAGATCTGTCTTTTTTCTCAAAATATCATGTAATTGGTCGATGGCCACGCGTTCCTGTTCCATGGTATCCCGGTAACGGATGGTGACGGCGTTATCTTCCAGCGTCTGGTGGTCGATGGTGATACAAAACGGGGTTCCGATTGCATCCTGACGACGATAGCGTTTGCCGATGGAGTCTTTCTCGTCGTATTGGCATCTGAAGTCCAGTCTCAACAATTTCATGATCTCTTCTGCCTTTTCGGGTAGCCCGTCTTTCTTCACGAGCGGCATCACGGCCAGCTTGATCGGGGCTAGGGCAGGGGGTAATTTCAATACAACCCGCGAGTCTTTAGATCCGTCCTCTTTCACGATCTCTTCTTCCGTGTAAGCGGCAGAAAGAATTTGCAGGAACATCCGGTCCACACCGATGGATGTTTCAATCACGTAAGGTACGTATGATTCGTTTAACTCCGGATCGAAGTACTGTATTTTTTTTCCGGAGAACTCTTGGTGACGTTTCAAATCAAAGTCCGTGCGGGAATGGATACCTTCCACTTCTTTGAATCCGAATGGGAAACGGAACTCGATGTCCGTGGCTGCATTCGCGTAATGCGCCAACTTCTCGTGATCGTGGAACCGGTATTTTTCCGGTCCGAATCCCAACGCTTGATGCCAACTCATACGGGTTTCCTTCCATTTCTTGAACCAGTCGAGTTCACTGCCGGGGCGTACGAAAAATTGCATTTCCATTTGCTCGAATTCACGCATCCGGAAGATAAATTGGCGTGCGACGATCTCGTTGCGGAAAGCTTTACCGATCTGGGCGATACCGAAAGGAATCTTCATACGTCCGGATTTCTGTACATTCAAGAAGTTCACGAAAATACCTTGAGCCGTTTCGGGACGCAGGTATATCTTGCTGGCGCCTTCGGCCGTAGATCCCATTTCCGTGGAGAACATCAGGTTGAATTGACGTACTTCCGTCCAATTGCAAGTTCCGGATATCGGGCAAACAATCTTGTTGTCAATAATAATCTGACGAAGTTCAACCAGATCATTGTCATTTAACGCCTTAGCCATTCTGGCTGTCAACTCTTCCTTTTTCCGGATATTTTCCAGCACTTGCGGGTTCGTCTGGCGGTATAATGTTTCGTCAAACTTTTCCCCGAATCTCTTTTTTGCCTTGGCTACGTCTTTTTCGATCTTGTCGTCATATTTGGCAATATGCTCCTCGATCAGTACGTCTGCCCGGTATCTCTTTTTTGAATCCTTATTATCAATCAACGGGTCATTGAACGCGTCCACGTGTCCGGAAGCCTTCCAGATTGTAGGGTGCATGAAAATGGCAGAATCCAGTCCCACCACGTTCTCGTGTAGCAGTACCATGGAATCCCACCAGTATTTTTTAATATTATTTTTCAATTCAACACCGTATTGTCCGTAATCGTACACCGCTGCCAACCCGTCATATATTTCTGATGACTGGAACACGTACCCGTATTCTTTACAGTGTGCCACCAGCTTTTTAAAAATATCTTCTTGTGCCATTTTTATTTAGATTTATGATTTTAAATTTTAGATTCTGCTACGTTGGATTTAATCGTAAATTTGAAATCTAAAATTGTAAATTAATTGTCTGTTCCAATTTCCTTGATTGCTTCGGTTACGTTAATCGCGTAGTCCCCGATCTTCTCGCATTCGAAGAAAATATCACTGTATATAATGCCCGTGGCATAATCATATTTCTTTTCTTCGATCGCGGTCAGATGTTCCTGTTGCAGGATTGTCCGGTAGTCGTTGATCGTTTGTTCCACTTCGTAAGCTTTCTTTGCTTTTACCTCCTTGTATTCAATCGAGAGGTTGGTACACATGACTACGAGGGACTCGTCCACGATAGCCATCATGTGGTGTAATTTCTCGTCGATGAACTCGGGGAATTCCACATTTTGTTCATTTCGGCGTCCGATCGCTTTGGCTACGTTCAATGACGAGTCGGCGATACTTTCGATTTCCGACACGATCTTGAACATGGCTCTAACCCGTTGCGAATTCTCCGTGGATAATTTGGACTCCGATACTTTCGTCAGATAATCTGCAATCTCGACTTCCACCACGTCACTCTCGTCTTCCAGCTTGTCGATTTTATTGAATTTCTTTTCGAAATCCTTCGTGGGAGTGTGCAGGCATTCCACCACTTGTCGATACATATCCAGCGTGTTCTTCGCGTAGTGAGAAATCTCTTGTTTGGCTTGGAACAGGGAGGCGTCCGGGGTGGATAATAATCCGATTTTGATATGCTTCAAGGTGAAGGCATCGTCTGCCGATTCTTTTGATTTGATGATGCGGGTGACGAGTTTAGCGATCACTTTGATAAACCAGATCAGTATAAGTACGTTAGCCACATTAAAACAGGTGTGGAACAACGATAGTGCCACCGGAACCGATCCCACGTTGTTAAATGGATCCCCGATTCCCAGGTAAATACTTAATCGGGCAACCCAGCCTAAAAATAACGGGAATATGGCCAGTACCCACATGACCCCGAAGAGGTTGAACAGGAAATGAGCGAACGCGGCTCTTTTGGCTGTCGTGTTGGCAACCATGGCGGCAAGGTTTGCCGTGATCGTGGTTCCGACGTTTTCTCCTAAAACCATGGAAGCAGCGATGTCGTACCCGATCCAGCCGTTAGCACACATGACCAAAGTCAGTGCCATCGTGGCAGATGATGATTGTATCAAGATGGTCAGCACCGTTCCGATAATCATGAACAAGATGTAAGAACCATAACCTAAATCCGTGTAATTATGTAGAAAATTCAGAATCTCGGGATTTTCATGAATGTTCGGCATGTTTTCCTGCAGGAAGTTCAAGCCAATGAATAGAAGTCCGAAACCGATAATCAATTCCCCCCAGCTCTTGCGTATCCGTTTGGCCGAGAAAAGCAGGGGCAGACTCAACCCGATCAAGGGGAGAGAAAGACTCACCATGCTGATCTTGAATCCCAAGATGGAGATGAGCCATGCCGTGAACGTGGTTCCCACGTTGGCACCCATGATGACCCCGATAGAACCGACGAGGTCGAGTAAGCCGGCATTAACAAAACTGACAACCATTACGGTAGTGGCTGAAGAACTCTGGATGATGGTGGTGATTAACAAACCTGTGATCACACCTTTCACGCGATTGGATGTCATTGCGGCGAGGATGGTCCTCATTTTATTACCCGCTACCTTTTGCAAGGCTTCACTCATCATCTTCATACCGAAGAGGAACACACCCAATGATCCGATCAACTGCAAGAAATCGAGAATCGTGTAATTCATAAAATCATGTTATTGTAATAAATTGAATTTGCGGTCGTAAAGGTATATAAAGTAAATAAAAAAAAGCCCCGGAAAGGGGCTTTTTTTATCTAAATTCCTCGATGATTACATCATTCCCGGCATTCCGCCACCCATCGGCGGCATCGCAGGTGCAGGATTTTCTTGTTTTTCTTCTACCAACACGCATTCGGTGGTCAAGAACATTCCGGCGATAGAAGCGGCGTTCTCCAAAGCAACTCTCGCAACTTTCTTCGGATCGATAACTCCCGTCTTCATCAAGTGTTCGTAAACACCCGTACGAGCGTTATAACCGAAGTCTTTCTTACCTTCTCTTACTTTGTTTACAACCACGGCACCCTCTACTCCGGCGTTAGCGGCAATTTGACGAAGCGGCTCTTCGATAGCGCGTTTGATGATTTCGATACCGGTGGTCTCGTCTTCGTTCTCGCCTTTCAATTTTTCAAGGCTTTCGATAGCACGGATGTAAGCTACACCACCTCCGGGAACGATACCTTCCTCGATAGCGGCACGGGTTGCACTCAACGCGTCATCGATACGGTCTTTCTTCTCTTTCATTTCGATTTCAGAAGCGGCACCCACGTAAAGTACGGCAACTCCTCCGGCTAATTTAGCCAGTCTTTCCTGTAATTTCTCTTTATCGTAGTCGGAAGTAGAATGTTCGATCAATTTCTTGATTTGATTTACACGTTCCGCGATAGCTTCTTTTGAACCGCAACCGTTCACGATCGTGGTATTTTCTTTGTCGATGGTAACTTTGTCAGCACATCCCAACATGTCGATCGTGGCCGTTTCCAATTTCAAACCTTTCTCTTCAGAGATCACGACACCACCTGTCAATATGGCAATGTCTTCCAGCATTTCTTTTCTACGGTCTCCGAATCCGGGAGCTTTTACGGCTGCAATCTTCAACGAACCTCTCAAACGGTTTACTACTAGAGTAGCCAAAGCTTCGCTTTCAACGTCTTCTGCGATGATCACCAAAGAACGTCCGGCTTGAGCAACCGGTTCCAAAAGCGGAAGAAGTTCTTTCATCGTGGAAACTTTCTTGTCATAAAGCAAAATGTACGGTTTCTCGAATTCTGCGTTCATTTTCTCCGTATCAGTTACGAAATAAGGAGAAATATAACCGCGGTCAAATTGCATACCTTCAACTACTTTCACTTCAGTCTCGGTTCCTTTGGCTTCTTCTACCGTGATCACACCTTCTTTGGTCACTTTTTCCATGGCCTCTGCGATCAATGAACCGATGTTGTCATCTCCATTGGCAGAAATACGGGCAACTTGACGGATTTTGTCATAGTTTTCCCCAACGGCTTCTTTTTGTGCTTCCAAGCTTTTTACAACTTCAGCAACAGCCTTGTCGATACCTCTCTTCAAATCCATCGGGTTTGCTCCGGCAGTTACGTTTTTCAAGCCCACGTTGATAATGGATTGAGCCAAGATCGTTGCTGTTGTGGTTCCATCTCCGGCGTCATCACCTGTTTTAGATGCCACTTCTTTTACCATTTGTGCACCGATGTTTGCATACGGATCAGAAAGTTCGATCTCTTTTGCCACGGAAACACCGTCTTTAGTAATGTGCGGGGCACCGAATTTTTTCTCGATTACCACGTTACGTCCTTTGGGGCCAAGCGTTACTTTCACCGCGTTAGCCAATTCGTCAACACCCTTTTTCAATAAATCGCGGGCTTCAACATTAAATTTTATCTCTTTTGCCATAACCGTTTTCTAATTTTAAATTTTTAATTTTAGATTGAAAATGGGATCACTTGAAATTCGTTTTCCATTTTCCATTCTCAATGATTAAAGAACCACCAGAATGTCTGATTGATTCATCACCAGGTACTTCTTGTCGTCGATATGAACTTCAGTTCCTGAATATTTACCGAATAAAACAGAGTCACCTACTTTGATTTCCATCGGTTCGTCGTGTTTGCCTTTCCCGGTTGCTACTACGATACCTTTTTGTGGTTTCTCTTTTGCAGAATCAGGGATAATGATTCCTGATGCAGTTTTAGTTTCTGCCTCTACCGGCTCTACAATGATTTTGTTAAGAACTGTCTTAAGTGCCATAATTCTTAATATTTAAAAGTTTATTATTAATTAAATTCTTTTTTCAATTCAAAATTACGCTTAGAGAAGAGCATAATTCGTGCCAAACAAAAAAATGTCAGTATGACTGACATACTGACATTTTTTTGTGCCGATTCTGAGAATCGTTATTCTTATTCTTGTGAAGTCGTGTTATTCTCTTCACCTGTTGTAGTGGTCGTGTTGTTGTTATTCATCGTCCCGAAATCAGGAATGGCCTGTGTTCCCGGAACTGCAGTATTGATTTGCTCTTGAATAGCAGATTTTTGTCCGGCTTGTTCACCTCTGGGGAGTACCATGGCAGATACAATACATAAAACAAGCATTGCCCCAGCTAATGTCCATGTCGCTTTTTCCAAGAAGTCGGTTGTCTTTCTTACACCCATGATTTGGTTTGAAGAAGCAAAGGAAGAAGATAAACCACCACCTTTTGAGTTTTGCACCAATACGATCAATATAAGTAAAGCGCAAACAATAAAGATCAAAATAGAAACAGCTATGTACATAATTAGTTCTTATTATTATTAATTTTCTCTTTTATTTTTTCAATCTGAACCGCAAAGTAAACACTTTTTTCCGGATATTTCAAACTTAATTTTAGATAAGTTGCAATGGCTTTGTCATATAGTTGCTGACGAACGTATATTTTTGCCAGAGTTTCCGAGAAAAATTCGGGTTTCTCATTCGCGGCAGCCTCTGTGATTATGGGTGTGACCATGTTTTCCTCCGTGATCTTGGGCATGGAGGGCTCTTCTTGGATAAATTTATCAATAAGGTTATCTTTTCGTTCCTCTTTTTGTTTCTTGCGTGACAACCATTCACTCGCGATGGCATCTATCGGCAGGAATTCCTCTTCCGGGAACTCGTTTTCAAGCTGGTAGAACGTGGTCGTGGGAACGGCTTTCTTCTCCTCTTCCTTGTCTGCCAGCAATTCAATGGCAACAGGTTCCGGTTTGAATACCGGATTACCGACTTCGTCCCAATCCGATAATAGATTATTCAGGAAACGATAAAATTGTTTGTGATCGGGAATGTAAATCGTATTATGCTTCAATTTTTCGGGATAAGCCGAGTGTCCCGAATCGTGTAGCATTTTCAGATACACGATTCGAATCGTGGCGAAGTAAGGGAATTGTTCCATGAGAAGCTCCATGTTCCGGATGTCCTCTCCCTCTTTTCGTCCCGAACGTATAATATCAATTAATTCTTCCGCTTTCAACGTTTACCAATTTGTTAAGGCTTTGTTATAAATATCTTCAATAATTTTCTCCGTGATTTTCTTTATCAAGTCCGGTTCAATGGCTTCGTAATTTTCATCGATCCCGTAGTCTTCATAATGCGAGAATGACGTGTCGAAGTCCGATTTGCCCGATTCATCTTTCGTGTTCGTGTATTTCACCCGGATCGAGATCGTCAACCGGTTCTTGGCTGCGATTTCATCAGCCGTGATGTCAACCGGGGTTTGGGTGAACCCGGTGATTTGTCCCTCGAAACGAATATCCCCGTCATTATCCGTCAATTCGGTCAGGTTCGTTCGAGAGCGTAGGTAGTTTTTTAGTGCTTCCGTGAAATCTGATCCTAAATTTGGGGCAAAAGCGGTTTTGTTTGAAAAGTAGTCTACTGAAAATGTTTTTTCTCCGTGTTGTAACGACACGCCCGAAAACGAGTAACTGATACTTTGTAGCTTACATCCATTAAAGGCAAGCGCCAGCAATAATACAGGTAAAATTTTTTTGATCATGTGATGTTATCTTGATATGCACACAGTTCTATTTATTCTAGACAAAGATAATTTTAATTTGCAAAAATCTTTCTCTTCATGTTTTCAAATTTCAATATCGTACTCTTTTAATTTCCGGTATAGCGTTCTCTCTGATATTCCGAGATCTTGTGCGGCTAATTTCCGCTTGCCGTGATTTTTTTCCAGGGCTTTCACGATCATCTCTTTTTCTTTCTCTTCCAGTGAAAGAGATTCCTCCACGACAGCTTCCGTGTCTTCGATATGATTGTTCTTTTCCACGGAGATGGTCTTTTGCGGGGCTTGTCCTAGGAATTCCGATTGCGGGGTTTCATACAAATTTCGGAGAACGATGGAGGTTGAAGGCTCCGGTTCGGACTTTATCGTGTGTTCTTTTTGCATGATGTCGTACACGAGATGTTTCAAATCGTTCATGTCTTTTTTCATGTCAAAAAGTATTTTGTACAGGATTTCTCGTTCCGTGGCGAAGCTATGATCGCTTTCCGGGTTAGATGTTAATGCCGGAAGCGTGTTATTTTGTGCCGGAAGATACTCTTTTAGTCTTAGGGCATCCACCGTTCTTTCCTGTTCGAGAATGGAGATTTGTTCCGTTATATTTTTTAATTCCCGCACGTTTCCCGGCCACCGGTAGTTTTCGAGTATTTGCACGGCATCCTCTGTAAGTCGAATGGGAGGCATACGATATTTTTCGGCGAAGTCAGCCGCGAACTTCCGGAACAAGAGGGATATGTCTTCTTTCCGGTCTCGTAGTGCCGGGATCGAGATAGGGATCGTGTTGATCCGGTAATAAAGATCTTCCCTGAACTTCCCATTCTTGACGGCTGTCGGTAGGTCCACGTTCGTGGCGGCAATCACCCGCACGTTCGTTTTTTGCACTTTCGACGATCCGACCCGGATAAACTCTCCGGCCTCAAGTACACGCAGCAATTTGGCTTGCGTGGACAATGGTAATTCCCCTACTTCATCCAGAAAAATCGTTCCCCCGTCACTGACCTCGAAGTACCCCTTCCGGTCGGCTAGCGCTCCAGTGAACGATCCTTTCTCGTGACCGAACAACTCGGAATCAATGGTCCCCTCCGGGATTCCCCCGCAGTTGACAGCGATATATTGTGCATGTTTACGGGTGCTGAAACTATGGATAATCCGGGGAAAAATCTCTTTCCCCACTCCACTCTCTCCCGTGATAAGCACGGTAAAATCCGTGGGTGCCACCTGTACGGCTTTTTCTATTGCCCGGTTTAGCTTGATGTCGTTCCCGATAATTTCGAAACGTTGTTTAATCGTTCTGATATCCTCCATATGATTTACAATTTATGAATTCTTTATTCTTAACCTCCGGAGTGGAGCGTGAAAAAAAATCCAACCCTCAATATCTAACTGCAAATTTAGCAGTTTTAGCTGACAAAATAGCATAATGGGGAGAATAAAATTACAAAGAGTATATGCTTGGATAGGAGAGAAAATAAATTGCTTATATTTGCGCAATAAACGAACGTTTTATGACAGAAGGGACTTCGATAGATATAAATGGTTTGATAAGAGGTAATGAAAAGTCTTTTCAAATACTTTTTATAAACTATTATTCCGTGTTGGTCTCTTTTGCAATGAAATATCTTGAAAGCCAAGATGTTGCAGAAGATATCGTGCAGGATGTCTTTGTGAAGATATGGGAAAGTCGGGAAAAGTTAGGTGAGATTGATAACTTGTCTGCTTATTTGTATCAGATGGTTCGTTTCAAGAGTTTTAATTATTTACGTGCGGAGAAAATTCGTCAAGATGCCACGAAATCTTTTGCGGAGGAATTGGACGAAATCGAGATGAATGAATATATCAAAAACGAAACATTCCGAATTGTCATGCAAACTTTAGAAGATTTGCCATCTGGAAGCAGAAATGTGTTTTCTCGGGCAATACAAGGTTATTCAGCTAAAGAGATAGCTGAAGAGTTGGGAATTGCTGTAGAGACCGTGAAAAAGCAAAAACAAATAGCTCGTAGGATACTTAAAGAGAAATTGGGAAATTTATTTACACTTTTTTTCGCTATGTGGTAAACATTTTTTTTCGCTATAGTGTTGTTAGTGTCTAGATATAAGCGGGAAATGGAGGAAAAGTGAAGTTTTTAAGAGGAGGGATACCTCTTTTTTTATTTTGAAGTGTCACCTCAATATAAATAGGCATGAAAAGTATGAGAACATATAAAGGAATTCCGACACTTTTATCAAAAGCTCTTTTAGGAACACTTTCCGGAGAGGAAGAATGCTCCTTGAAGGAATGGCGTGAGGCAAATCCGGAGAATGAACGGTTGTACGGAAGTGTGATGAACGCTGAATATATGGTTCAAAAAAGTCAAGAGATAGCAAATGTTGATATTGTGAATGGTTATATGAACGTGCTTCAGAAACGAAAGCGTAATATCAGAGTACGAAGAATTCGTCGAGTCGTAAGTATTGCGGCAGGAGTTGTTCTTCCGTTATTGGCAGCGGTTTTGTGGTATGGAACAAGAGAAAAAATGGAGAATGTACAGGAACAGGTGACAAGCGTTATTCGGCATGGAGAGGTGAAAGCGGAGTTGCTATTGGCGGATGGAACAACACGGATTTTGAGTTCGGAAGTGACCGATTCGTTATTTAGACAACAAGGGGCAAATATTGTCGTGCAAAATCAAGGAGTAAGTTACCAAGGGGATTCTTCTGTTGTGGAAGAATGCTACAACACGTTGCGAGTCCCGCGAGGGGGAGAGTATTCAATCACGTTGAGTGATGGAAGTATCGTGTATCTGAATTCAGAGTCCGAGCTTCGTTATCCTGTGAAATTTGTGGGGGAAGATCGTCGGGTTTATTTGTCCGGAGAGGCTTATTTTGATGTGAGTAAGGATAAAGAACATCCATTTAGCGTGGACGTGAACGGGTCGGTCGTGAAAGTGTTGGGTACGAGTTTCAACGTGCGGGCTTATGCGGATGAGAATGAAATCTTGACGACCTTGGTGCAGGGATCTGTCAGGTTTTCTGCTGGGAAAGAATCTGTCGTTTTGAAGCCGGGTGAACAAGCTGTATTGAATAAGTCAGGACGAGTGGTAATCAAAGAGGTGGATACTTATTTGTACACGGCTTGGAAAAATGGTGTTTTTGCATTTGAAAAACAACGATTGGAAGAGATTATGAATGTAGTTGCCCGTTGGTATGATGTGAATATATTTTGGGAGAATGCCTCCCAAAAAGAGGTGACATTCACGGGAAAAATGAAACGGTATGATGATTTTTCCAAAGTGGTAGAGATGCTTGAAATGACGGGAAACACGGAATTTGTGGTTAAAGAAAATAATATCTTTATTCGAGAAAATAGAATTTTATATACCTCCTTTTTCTTTTTGATGTGTCATTGTGATGTAAACAGATGAAAAGCAGTTTTGCAAAAAGATAAATAAAAAGACAGGATATTGGCCGTATCCCGTCTTTTTCCCGGAAAAACCGGAATTGTTTCATTAAATATTGACAAATGTATGAAAAAAAATTGGATGCACGATCTTCCATGGCGTGGAAGGTTATGGAAAACATGTTTAATTATGAAATTTTTAGTATTACTTCTGTTCGTTGCGGCATTGCCTTTATCTGCCAGTGTGTATGGTCAAGAGGCTAGAGTGACCCTTCATTTGAAGAATGCTTCATTTGAAGAGGTAGTAAAAGTCTTGGAAAAAGCTACTAGTTACACTTTTTTATATCGCGATCATCAGGTTGCCAATATTAAAGAATTAAACTTGGAGTACACGGATGTTGATATTAAAGTGGTATTGGATGCTTGTTTGAAAGGGACTGGACTTACTTACCGGTTGATGGATAACACGATCGTGATTCAACATGTTGCCGTAACAAGTAGCGATACGCTTTCCAAGGTTACCGTGAAAGGAATAGTGAAAGATAAAAAAGGGGAATTACTTCCCGGGGTAACTATTCGGGTAAAAGGGACAACTTTAGGGTTTGTAACCAATGTAAAGGGGAAATTTGATATTGATTTGCCCAAACGGGATAGTCTAGTATTGATTTTTTCTTTCGTGGGCTATAAGCAGCAGGAGATAGCAGTGAAAAAAGACAATAAACCTTTGACTATTGTACTGGTTGAAGATCTGCAGGAAGTGGAGGAAGTTGTAGTAACGGGTATATTTAACAAACCGAAGGAAAGTTTTACGGGAGCGGTTACGGCTGTGACTAAAGAGGACATTAAGCGGAATTTTTCTCGGAATTTATTGCAAACATTATCCAATTTGGATCCGAGTTTTCGTATCGTGGAGAATAATGCTTACGGTTCGGATCCGAATGTTTTACCAGAGATCCAGTTGAGAGGGGCATCTACTTTTGCAAACGTGCAGGATTTGCAATTGGCGACCCGTGCGGAGTTGAATTTACCCTTGTTTATTTTGGATGGTTTTGAGGTTTCTTTGGAGCGGGTGCAAGATTTGAATAACGAGGATATCGAGAATATTACAATCTTGAAGGATGCGAGTGCGACGTCTATTTATGGTTCCCGGGGAGCAAACGGCGTTGTAGTAATCACGTCGCTTGTGCCGAAAGCCGGTACGTTGAAAGCAAGTTATCGGGGGAGTGTAAAACTAGAAATACCGGATTTGAGTACTTACGATTTGTTGAATGCCAAAGAGAAGTTGGATTTGGAATATCGATTAGGAGCGTGGGATGCGGAAGCTTATCAAGATTTGTACCGAGAGTTAAAAGAGAAAGTGGATAACGGCTTAGATTATGATTGGCTATCTCTTCCGGTGCGGACTGGCGTGGGGCAAAATCATAGTTTGAACGTGATGGGTGGAAACGAAGAGTGGCGTTTTAGTGCTAATTTGGCTTACGACGAAACTATCGGTGTCATGAAAGGATCCGATCGAAAGAATTTTAACGGCTCGCTAAATCTGAGTTATCAAACTAAGAAATTGATGGTTTCGGAAAACCTTGCCATCGGAACGAATAATAATGCTAATAGTCCTTATGGTACATTTTCGGATTACGTAGCGATGAATCCCTATTGGACTCCCTATGATGATAACGGTAAGTTGATAGAGAATTACGATCATCCGCTGACTACATCTGCCAATAGTAAAAAAGAGAATCCTGTATATAATAAGTATATCGGGAATTGGAATAAAACCAGATACACGAATGTGCGGAATTCCACCAGTGTACGGTATAATTTCACGGAGAATTTTTATTTGGTAGGTACGTTGGGACTGTCCCGGAATTTTAGTCAAGCGGATAATTTTGTACCTCCTTCTCATAAACAGTTTGCAGGGAAAGAAGTGAATCAAAAAGGAAGGTTTGGGAGAACCGAAACTGAAACTAATCAATGGCAAGGGCGTTTGAATTTGAATTACACGAATACTTTCAACGAAAAGCATATGCTGACATTGGGAGGTTCCGGCGAGATAGAAGAAAAAAAGGAGGAGAGACTATCATGGGCTGGCACGGGATTCTCGAATGATAATATCGATTTCCCGTCAATGGCATTGGGGTATGGGGATAACACGTATCCGACAGGTTCTAAAAATACAACCCGCCGTATCGCTTTGATTTTTTCAGGTAATTATTATTATGATATGCGTTACTTCTTTGACGTAAATTTTAATGCGAACGGCTCGTCTTCTTTTGGAGAGGATAGCCGATGGGCTACATTTTGGTCGGTAGGAGCCGGGTGGAATATCAGTAATGAAGAATTTTTTATCGAGTACGTTCCTTTTATTCAATGGTTGAAAGTAAAAGGTTCTTATGGAGTTTCTGGGAATATGGGATTTAGTCCGGAAGATGCGATGGCTGTGTATACTCTGGATACGGAAAATGATTATATGTCACGATTCGGGGCTTATTTGAAAGCATTCGGCAACTCGACATTGAAGTGGCAAAATACTTACCAATTGAATCTGGGGGTAGAATTGCACACGTGGAATCGTCGTTTGCAATTTGAATTCAGTTATTACGATAAGTTGACGAATAATACGGTAGCGGAAATGTTACTTCCCATATCTCATGGCTTCGGGACGGCTAAGGCTAATTCCGGTTCAATTAGAAACAAGGGATGGGATGCGAAAGTTACCGTGAATTTGTTCCATAATCCAAATAGAGGTTTTACTTGGAGTGTAACGGGTTCTTTTAATCACACGAAAAATCTTATTGAAAAGATTTCGGAGGGGTATAAGAAGTTCTTGAAAGAATTGAATTCAAGTATGTACACGGCTGATGTGTATTATCGATACCGTGAAGGTTATTCTATGGATGCGATTTACGGGTTGCGTACTGTGGGAGTAGACCCCGCCACGGGACAGCGGATGTTTTTAACGAAAGACGAGGATGTAACTTTTGCTCAAAATGCGGAGGATATGGTTTATTTGGGAGATCGTTTACCCAAGATAAACGGTAATTTATCTACGAATCTGGCTTATAAAGGGTTTATATTGACTGTTGGTTTTGGCGTGAAATGGGGAGGTAAACAGTTTAATAGTACATTGGCAAACAAAACGGAAAACGCTTACTTGATTCTTAATCAGGATCGTCGCGTGTTATCGGATACTTGGCAGAAACCGGGTGATATTGTTCCTTACAAGAAGTTGATGTTGAATTCTGCGAGTACGAATACTTTTCCTTGTGATGCTTTTGTCCAAAAGGATAACGTGTTCCAGTGTACGAATATTAATGTTTCGTATAATTTCTCGGATCAATTTTGCCGAAAGTTAGGACTTAAAGGTTTGTCGCTAGGTGCGAATCTTTCGGATGTTTTTTACATTTCAACTGTTAAACGGGAACGGGGGACAAGTTATCCGTTTTCTCGTAACCCGATTTTTTTTCTTTCACTTTCATTCTAATTTGGAAATATCATGATAAGAAAAGGTATTTATATATTATGCACGTCTTTGGCACTGGGGTGTTGTGCGTGTAACGATTGGCTTACGATTGTGCCGGAAACTACGCTTGTAGCGGATAATTTGTTTGAAACGGATAATGGTGTTCTTCAAGCTCTGGATGGTGCTTATGTTTTAGCTGCCGAGTCTATATACAAGCCTAACGGTTATATGGGTGGGGGTGGTTTTGCCGAATATTTGGCGTGTACATGGACGAACACGAATGTAGATTTAGCAGCCCACGTGTACAATTTGGATAATGCTTCGTTTGCAACCGGTCTGGATGCTGTATTCATGGCGTTTTATAAAATCATCAATTCGTTGAACCCGATGATCGAGGGATGTGATAAGAATCGGGAGAAATTGAGTGACGAGTATTATAATATAGTGAAAGGTGAGGCATTGGCTTTGCGGGCTTCGTTGCATTTGGATTTGATACGGATTTGGGGACCGATGCCAATGCGGGTGGATGCTTCCATGGAATATTTGCCTTACGTGACACGAAATTCCATAGAGAATTACCAGTATCATACATTCAAACGGTTCATGGAGTTGTTGGTGGCAGATCTGGATGAGGCTGAGCAATTGTTGCAGAAGTCCGACCCGATTTTGAATTACCCGTCTGACGGTAGCACGGAATACACGGGATCTTGGACAGACCGGAAGAGTCATTTTAATTATTACGGAGTGTTAGGATTGCAGGCTCGTGCCCGATTGTGGATGGGGGATAAAGAAGGTGCCGTGCGTTATGCCGCGATGGTGAAAGATGCGAAAAACGAGGATGGAACGCCGAAGTTTACTTTGGCTGTGGAAGGGAATATCGGTAATAATCTTTTTTATCCGGAACATTTGTGTGGCGTGAATCAAGATAAATTTGATTACCAGCAGAGTGGTTTCAACCCGGGTATTACGATGCTCGGATATTATAATTCCAATTACAATTCATTCGTGAACGACTTATTTGATGGGAATACAAATGATTTGAGATACAAGAGTCATTGGAGTTGGACTAGAAATCAAATGAGGCAAAATGTTCGTGTAACGAAGAAATATAATGAGATGTATCCCGGTTCTACGGCAAAACGGAATATGCCGGTGGTGCGTTTGGCTGAGATGTATCTTATTATTATGGAAGCTGGAAGTTTGAGTGAGGCGAATGTCGCTTACGAGGAGTATAGTGCGGCTCGTAATCTCACGTATACTCCAATGTCGGAATCAGATAGACAGGAGAGGGTATTGTGGGAATATATACGGGAATTTGCAGCCGAGGGGCAAAATTTCTTCACGTATAAGCGTTTTGCCGTGAAACGGATGTTGTGGCAGAATAGTGAAGCGGAAGATTGTGGCGAGGAGCAGTATGTATTGCCATTACCCCCGAGTGAATACAAGAAAAGATAATAAAAAACAGATGGTTATGAAAAAGTTACTTATAGCATTGGTAATCGGGTTAATCGGGTATGCCTGTTCGGAAGAGAAAGTAGGGGTGTATTCTTTGGAACGTGATTACATTTATTTCCAGTACGAGTCGTCAAGATTGGGTACGACAATGAATGTTGCGGATAGTGTGTATCTATATTACAATTCTTCTTCGGTTAGCGTGAATTCGTCACGACAACGGGATACGTTCTTTTTCAGAGTAAAGGTTGCCGGTATGGCAAGAAGTGTGGATCGCAAGATTAATATAGAACCGTATAGTTTCTTGACGAATGGTAGAGAGGAAGCGATAGCGGGAGTGAATTACGTGGCTTTTGATGATCCGGAGATGGAGAAATGTTGTGTCGTTCCCGCTGATTCCGTGAGTGTGAATATTCCGATCATTGTTACTTATAATCCGGCAATAGCAGGGAGTTATAAAGGTTTTATGCTAGCTTTTAAACTGGTCGATTCAGACGATTTTGAAATAATGGCGACTAATCCTAATCTTAGTGCTAATCCGGCACGTACTCATGCTTTCGTGCAATTTACTCAGAGTAATTAATCGTTATTAATTGATATTGTCGTAATTTCCTTCACGGTCGATGTTTTCATTGACCGTGAGGAAGTTTATTGACATGTACTGATGTTTTAAAGATTTTAAATTATAGGACATGAAAAAGTTTGTATCGTTATTTACTGGTATGTTGATGATAGTGTCTGTGTTCGCACAGACTAATTTTCAAGAGTTGACGTTGGAGAAAGCCTTGGAGAAAGCGAAGAGCGAGCATAAGAAAGTTTTCGTGGATTGTTACACGTCATGGTGCGGACCGTGTAAAATGATGGCGGAGAAGGTGCTTCCCTTAAAAGAGGTGGGCGAGTATATGAACGAACGTTTTGTGTGTATCAAAGTAGACATGGAGAAAGGGGAAGGACCGGATCTCGCCCGAAAATATAAGGTTACGGCTTACCCGACTTTTCTGGTATTGCAGACGGATGGCAGTTTGATGCAACGTGTCGTCGGTGGCACGTTGGACGGGAAAGAGTTTATTCAGAAAGTGGATGCCGCTTTTGATGAAAATTCGGCTGCTAATTTGGAAGCCGAATACGTCGCGGGAAATCGTGAGATGAATTTCTTGTTGAAATACACGAAAGCTTTGATTACGGCTTGTGATTTGGATAAAGCGAAAGCCGTGGCGCAGGACATCATTGGTTCGTTGGAAGATAGCCAGAAATGTACGGAGCCTTACTGGTTTATTTACGAGGACATAAGTTTGTCACCAATGGGCTCCGGGAATATGAATTATTTCTTGAAACACACGGAGCAATTTCGTGAAGGTGTTGGCGTCGAGAAAGTAGATAAGAAATTAGTTTCTTTATTTGATTTGCAATTGGAGGAGATTATCCGTGGAAAAAATACGACCGCCACTTTGGCTGATGTTGAAGATATCCAAAAAACATTGGATGCTTATAAATTAACTGGACAGGATTATTTGTACGAGTATATAGAGTTAATCAAAGGAATGAAAATGGGAAACACAGATAAGGTGTTGGAAATGTGTAAGAGGGTGTTCCCGAAAATGGCAGACGAAAAGATTGCTTATCTGTATTTTATGCCGATTCTGAGTTTGAAGGGGAAATGGAACGACAAGCAGAAAGAAGAATTGGATACATTGACCGAACAGTTGGCAGAACAGGTTGAAATGTCTACTCTTAAAGCATCCTTGCGTAATTTCAAGACAGCAATTGCTCGGTTGTAAAGAAATCAGGAAACTTTTTATTTAACGTAGATGAAAAAGGACATGGTGATCGAGTGTTCAATTTCTCAGGATATTGTACAAATATTAAATACTTTGGTATGAAGAAATGGTTGATAATTTTTAGTTTATTGTGTCCAGTTATGGGGGTGGCGCAGATGAAGGCAGGGCTTGTGCCAGTACGGGATACTGCAGAATTGAAAGTCGGAGATCGAGTTCCGAATTTTGTTTTTCGTGATACAGCTAATCGGGAAGTGTCTTTAAAACAATTTCGAGGAAAATACGTGGTAATTGACGTGTGGGCATCGTGGTGTTACCCTTGTAAGCAAGAGTTCCCTACTCTGACAAAATTGGCTGAACGATATAAGGAGAAAAAAATCGTTTTCGTGAGTCTTTCTTGTGACACGGAGGAGCAACGTTGGCGGAATGAGTTGTGGTGGGGAAAAATGCGTGGTAACCAGTGGTGGATTGCGGGTGATGAATCTTCGATGATTGCTTTTCGAGTGAGAGCGATTCCCCGGTTAATATTGTTGGATAAAAAGGGACGGATTGTGGACTTGAAATTGCCAAAACCTTCCGATTCTAGGTTTGAAAAGATGCTAGAAGACTTGAAAGGAATGTAATGGTAGCAGTTTTTTATAAATCTAGGAGAATCTTGTTTTAGCCTTCTTTTATTTTTGGAAATGTGGGAACGGTTTTTAGAAAAGATGAAGCCAAAGATTAAATTATTTTGGACGAGATTGACATCATACTGGATTTTTTGGGGTACTGGCATAAGTTTACTTGTTGGATAAGTCAACTTTTTTAGAATAGAACATACAACACAAACACAGCAAGTACATTGAAGATTGTTCATGCTGTGTTTGTGTTGTGTAGTTGCTTGCTTCTTGTCATAGCCCATCCCTAGCTTAGTCCTAAGGCAAGTGCGAACAAGTGTATAATATAATTCTTTTCGGATTCGTCACTTTTACCTCATCCTATTGTTCGTGTATTTCGTGATCAATGTGTTTCTGAGTTGTACGTAGGTTTGCATGATCGTGTCGGCACATTCCTGCGTGTATTTATTGAGTAATTCTATTGCTTTCTTGGGATTTTTCTTTTGCAAGGCGATGAATTCTTTCTCGATTTCAGCGTTACGTTCGAAGAAGGATTGTTCCATGGGAGTCCGTGCGGCGTCTAAATCCTTTTTTCCATCCTGCCAATTCAGATAGAGTAAGTTATCGACAAAGTCGATGGCCCAGCGGGCGGAATTGTCCGAGTATTCTTTGGGGTTATACGTGGAATAGACTTCCGGTACGTGGGTCACTCCCGTGAAGATAGGCAGGTATGGCGACGTGTAGGCATTGTCTTGGAAAACCCAGTATATTCCACCGATTTCCCGGGGAAGATCCGAACGGAGCTGGGCAACCATGCCGTATTCCCCGTCAACCCGTGCTACTAGGCGTCTGCGGGTAGTCTTCATTAACTTTTGCGTTTCACCGGAGGGGAAAGGGGTGGCCAGTTTACTTTTCACCATGTTCCCGTTCTTGTCCGGGTAATACCAGACGGCATCATTCTCTTTATCATAGATAGTTCCCGAGAAAGTGGAACGTTGGAAGTCCATGAAATCTTTCACGGATACTTGTCGTTCCGGTTTAAAGGAGAACGGGTACACGCTAAGCGGCTCCACGTATTGGATATACTGGTTCAGGTTGTCGAACGGATTGTTGGTGCGTCTGGACGGGATCGGGTCGAGGGAGGGTGCAAAAGTGTTGACGAATAACCAAAAACGGTTCGTGGCCCATTCTCTGGGAGTCGGGGCATATACATCCTGCCAAACGAAAGGTTGTCCGCTTTCCGGGGAATACCAGCCATTTTCAATAGCTACCTGTTGGTAGTTGGAGGAGGCTCGGAATTGTTCCGGCTTGGAGAGGTCGATCTCTTTGATAATACTCCAGTTGGGGATAATGGCGATTTCGTCATCCGGCACTCGTTGTGCGGCCCAGATCACTCCCGGCTTGCCACTTTCCGGTGTCCAGTCTTTACCGACACTGAAAAGTTCGAGTACCCATACTCCTTCCGGATCTGCAATTGTGAGGCATTCCGATTCCGGTCCGCAAGAGGGGAGAAACCCGTATTTTTCCATGAGAGAGGTGATGAGTGTAAGGGCCTCTTCTGCTGTCTTACAGCGTTGTAAGGCAAAGATCATCGCCTGCTCCACGGTCATGATCTGTTTCCCTTCTCCCTTGGATACTTGTAATTCGGGGCGTTGGCTCGTGGTGCTTTCCCCGATACATAGCTGGTACTCGTTGATGTGAGAGTAGGCCGATTGGAAATACGTGTAGGTTTGTTCAACTTGTGGGATATAGCCTAAGATTTCCCCGTTGTCATCCAGAGGAAGGTCAACCCGCTGTATGCCGTAATACACGGGTGCCATGCTCCCTTTGGGGAATTTCTGGCCCGGTACCACCCGAATACGACAATCAGCACCTGCGTCCGTGTGAGAGTTTAATACACTACCATCGACCGTGGCTTTTTTCCCGGCCACGATGATCGTGCAAGCTTTTCCTGTTTGGGAAAAAAGGAAGGCTGCTACTAGAAGTAAAAAGAAGGTTTTCATGTGCGATATGATTTTTTTGTTTTGTGATGATGTGTTTTTGTTCTCTAAGTTATTAAATAGCTATGATATATATTGTCTAACCGACTCCATCTATACCTGGTGGCAATATATACAAAAAATTTTATTGTTTAGTATTTGTAAGCGGAAACATGATCTTAGTTCAACACTTAGAAGAGATAGTTATGGGAAAGTAATCCGGTATATAGTCCGATTTAATACACGAAATCAAGATAAAAATATGATTACATTCGGATCACTACCGTGTAAAACGCTATTAGAACGCTATTAAAACCCTATTAAAACGCTATACAGAATAGCGTTTTAATAGCATTCTAATAGCTTACTAAAAATTTTATACACGGTAGAGATCTGCTAGTGATCCGGATTTGTTATCGTTCTGTTGTTTTAATAGGGCATCTATATAGTATGAAATGATACAATACATACCGAATGCTTTTATCGCTATGCTTGTAATACTCAAAAAAATAATTTGATCCTTATATCGAACTTGCGTTGAAGCCCCTATTTATAGGAGGTGTAGTGAAGCTGACGGAGGAGTTTTATGTGAAAAAAGAGTTTTGACACGTCTTTTTTTGTATTCTTTTTCACCCGAATGTAGGTGTGGATTGTATTAGTATAAATGTAATTCTCGGGGGAGATAATTTAGTATTCATTTTGGGGAATCAGGCTGGAGAGAAGCTTGGTGTTAGTGTTTATTATTCATTTCGAAGGACGAGTAGGTTTTTTTAATACTAAAAGTACATGCAATGAAAAAAAGAGGTGGTTATTTGAGTATCGTTTTGATGGTTTTGTTTTGCAGTTCATGTCGGGATTTGTTTCCCGTGCAGGTTCGACAAGGGAATTTCCGTGAGGTTCTGGATGTCATGCGATTAGATGGGAAGAAAGTCTTAATCTTATTAGCCTCAAAGGATTGTAGTGTGTGTGAAGCGACAAAAGATGATTGGGCTGGAGATAAAATGTTAGTAGAAAAATTGAATAGAAACTTTCGTGTGTGGCAATTGGAAATTACTGACGAGAAGAATGCATTGATTCCTCAAGTTCTACGTTCGCTGTCTACCCCGACACTGATCATAGCAGATAGTAGTATGCGAATAGAATATTTGCATACGGGATTTATTGGAGCCGAAGGATTATCGTCTGTGTTACAATTGTTGGAACGGGGACAGAATGTGCCTCCTCGTTTGAATGTACCTCTTTACACGTCGTATTCTTCGGATTTCTATTCTTTTTTTGAGAATGTTTTGCAGGCAGCATTTCAATTAACTTGCCCGGATACGGATACGATAATCTTGCAGAATGGGATGCTCCGGGTAAAGAAGTCATTGGATACGGAACCTTATTTTATGAATCTTTATCTCGGATGGCGATATTGCACCTTCTTTGGAGATGATAAGCAAGCCTTTGAGTACAAAGAAAGGGCGTTAAGGAATTTAGATGATTTAGATAAGTTACTTTATTGCGAGTATCTCGCTCAAATGGAATTCGGGGAGACACGAGAGACTAATGGGGAAAAGAAACGGCTTTTTGCTGATCATTATGATTTTACAAGGGAGGCGGATGATAAAGAGACCAAGTTTGATATTGTTTACCGGAATTCGTTTGATTCTCCGATAATTATTTCTGCCATAGAAACAAGTTGCAATTGTTTGTCTTTTTCGTGGAATCGAATGCCTTTGTTGCCCGGGAAAGCCGGAGTGATAAGGGTTAAATATAAAACAACGGGGGAAGGACGGGTTTATAAAAAGGCGTATGTATTTTCCAATTTGCCGGATTCGCCTCACGAGATACAATTACGTTGTACTAATAATTAAAGTAATGAAAAAGAAACCGGATATAAGTTTTATTGTGTTTCTGGTGATTATTATTGCCGGAGGGATATATGTAAATTATTTGACAGCTTCGAGAAACTATTGGCGGGAGACGTGTCATTACCGGGAAATGGGGATCGAGAGAATGCACGAGGGTACGGATTTCCTATTAAGATTACTTTTCGAAACGTATAAAAAGAAATGGTGGGATGGCGATTCAATCATCAGGATTCAAACAAATGAAAGGTCGGATAGTATTCATGATGATTTGCGGGATTGCATGGTGCTTTACATCGCTGGTGATATGACAGATAAATTATGGGATCAACGATTAAGTTATATGTTGAATACGTGTAAGGATGTGGACCCGTCTCGGTTGGTTGTCGTTGCCGATGAGAAATGTGATCCGGCTTTATTTGAGATATTGAAAACTTACCCGTATCGAGTATTTGAAACTGGACCTTTAGGGAATAGATTAGGACGAGAAACCGCAATTTTTCACGTTGGAACTCAACGGCAGGTACAGGCTTATTTGATATTGAATGATCATACGTTGAGCGTGTTGAATAATTATATGAAATTGATCCGGGATGATTATTTAAAATAGATATAGCCATGTACCAGGCGAGGTTGGTACGGATGATTTACTTTATACTTTAAAACTATGAAAAAGCAAGTGAAAAAATTAGTGGTGTTTCTTGGAGTTGCGGGAGCGTTTGTTTTAATGTCGTTTAATGAACCGAGGTGGTTTGATGATGCCGTTGATATCGTGACGTATTGTGGACCTAATGGGCGTTTTGTTGAAATTGATTATCAGCCTAACAAGCATGCTTATTATGGGTATTGTGAATGCCGTAATGGTTGGTTTGGCGATCGTTGTGAATTTATGCCGGAATAAAAATTGAGTGTATTAAATGGTTGTTTCCTGGTGGAAATTACCATTTGATTTTATTTTTAAGAGTATGATGAATATTAGACTTTTGTTTTTTTGTTTTGTCTATTTCTTTCTTTTGGAAAGAGGCTATGGGCAAGTGAAATCTTCCGATGTACCTGTGATTCGTCTTTGTCCGGAAGAGGCTCAGACGTTAAAGATGTCGGAATTGTTCACCGGTTACCGGGTAATGTCGTTAAAGGGGTGTTCTTACACGTGGGTGAAAAATATTTTAGAACTGGATGACCGATTTATTGCTTTGTTTGAGATAAGCCTTGGTAATAATTATATTGCAGAGTTTGATAAATCTGGAAATTTTAAACGAAAGATAGGAAGTAATGATGATTGTGACAAGTATCATTACGTTCATGATATATTTTTTGAGTCAAACGGGACGCTTGGAGCTTATGCTTCTTCGAATCCGGAGTACTTAAACTACTCGCTGGAAGGGAAATTGAATTATCGCCGGGCAATAAAAAATACAACCGGTATTTGGGACGAGGATTTTGCTTTGAAAGGGCGTGTGGGGAATGATTTGTATTTATGGTGTCGACGTTATCGACAAGGTAAAAATTATTCCGAAAGTTATTGGTTAAAAGTTATGACGACTGACGGTCGTCTTGTTCGGCAATTTTTCCCCTTGAAGGGATTGAAAAACAGTGATAAAGGTTCTTTTTATCGTTATCGGGATACGATCAAATTGTATAATGTTTATGACAGTTATATTTATTCCGTGGAAGGGGATCAAATAAGCCCAAGTTATTATGTTGATAAGGGCCAACATTCAGTTCTTCTTGATTTTGAATTGTGGTGTAAAGACAAAGAGAAAGCGAATCTGGAAGCTGGTTTACATAGTATAGATGTAAACGAAAATCGAAAATATGTAATGGGCAGTTATTTTTGGAAAGAACGGTATTATTATTTTGTACATGATAAGTCAAATGGAAAGACTTGTAATTATGTTTCGATAGATGATGATATTTTGTTCTCTTTGTCTTTCCCGATTAAATATTTCCCGTCAGTTTATTTTGATAATTGGAATAAATTTGATAATCACTATATCTATTTTTATTATCGTCCTCAGGCTTTTATCCGAAAGGTTGATCGTTTGAAAGAACATTTATCACCTTCGGCATGGGATGAATTTTGTCGGAAACATCCGGATATCATCAAAATATATCAAGAGAATGATAGAGATGCTTTTGTTATTATCAGTTACAAGTTTCGATAGCGGGGCGAACGGTGTAATATAGCCAGTACTAGGCGAGGTTGGTACGGATGATTTACTTTATACTTTAAAACTATGAAAAAGCAAGTGAAAAAATTAGTCGTGCTTCTTGGAGTTGCGGGAGCATTTGTTTTGATGTCGTTTAACGAGCCGAGGTGGTTTGCAGGAATATATGATGTTAAAATGTTTTGTTCAGACCATGGCCGTTTTGTTGTGCTTGATTATAATTTGGAATGGGATGCTTATTACGGGTATTGCGTCTGTAATCCAGGGTGGTTTGGTAATATGTGTGAGTTTATGGAGGAAGATTTGTAAATAAAATTGATGCCAAATGAATTCTTTTCTTTGAAGGAGAATCGTTTGGCTTTTAAAATATTAAATATAATGAATTTTAGGGTGCTGTTTATTTATTTACAATTGTGTTTATTTTTACAAAATGGATATAGCCAAGAGTCTTCTCTTGTTGTACCCGTGATCCGTCTTTGTCCCGAAGAGGCAATAACGTTAAGAACATCTGAATTATTTGATGGCTATCGAATATTCTCGTTAAATGGTTGTTCCTATGACAGGATGCTCGATATTTTAGAAGTTGGAGATCAATTTATTGCTTTATTGGAGATAAAAATGGAAGAGCGTTATATTGCGGTGTTTGATAGATACGGTCATTTCTTGCAACGGATCGGGAATAACGTGGATTTTGATAAGAGAGTTGGCATTAATGGGATTCAGTTGGAACCAGATGGAACATTAGGTGTTTATGTAACTAGGGCTTATTTGAATTATTCGTTAGATGGAAAATTGAATTTTCGTAGAAAGATAGAGAATTCTACAGGAATGCGGACAACAGGTTTCAGTCTACAAGGAGGTGTAGGTAATGATTTGTATTTGTGGCGTATGTATCAACAACAGGGAAATAAAAATTCTGATAAATATTGGCTAAAGATTACAAATACTGATGGTCATACGGTTCTTCAGTTTTTTTCTTTGGTGGGACGTGAGCAAGGTGAAGAATATAGTTCTTATACATATGATGGTTGTATTAGATTGTATAATGTTTATGATAGCCATGTTTATTCTGTGGAGAAAAATCGTGTGATTCCTTGTTATTGCTTGGATAAGGGGAAACATACAACTCTTCTTGATATGGAATTATTACTCACAGATTGCGGTAAAGCTGTTCAAAAGGCGGGTATAATACATGTTAAATTGAAAGAAAATCAGAAGTATGTGATCGGGGAGTATTTTTTTAAGACGAGGTATTATTATTTTGTTCATGATAAATCCAATGGAAAGACTTCTAATTATGTTTTTGTTGATGATGATATCTTGTTTCCATCGTCTCCCCAATCTCGTCTTTTCCCATCAACTTACTTCCAGGCTTGGAGTGATTTGTATTTTGATGATTGTTATTTCAATTTTTATTATCGTCCGCAGGATTTTACCCGAAAGATAGATCGTTTGAAAGAACATTTATCACTTTCGGGATGGGATGAATTTTGTCGGAAACATCCGGATATAATCAAAATATATAAAGAGAATGATGGAGATGCCTTTGTTATAATCAGTTATAAGTTTCGGTAGTTTGTAATGTTGTTATTAAAAATTGTAATTATGGATGTCAGTTATATTAAATTAATGGCAAAGTACGAAGCGATACAGTTTCGTCGGGGGTGGATATTTAAGTTGTTCGCCTTGATTGTTGTGGGTATTAATGTATCACAATTGTTTATTCAGGGTAATTTTGTGAGAAACGAGTGGTATTGGATGGCTTTACCTTCGTCTTTCCCTTATTTTCAAGCCTTGTGTTTTAACATCGTGCAGGTGTTGTTCGTGATTTTTGCCGTGCATGAAGTCTTGAATCGGGAAAAACGGGATACGGAAGCATCCTTGTTGGTTCACCCGATAAGTAACGTGGAGCGAAGTTTCGGACAGGTGTTGGGAATCGCAAGGGTTGTCTTTTTGACCTGTCTAGTCTCTATGGTATTTTCGATGTTGGTGAATCTTTTTGCGAGTGATTCTCAATTTTCTTTCTGGATATATGTTTTTTATTTTGTGACGTTAGTGTTGCCCGGCTTCGTGTTGTCGGTGGGAATGGCAATGTCGCTTTTGGTATGGGGGAAAAATCGGGTGGTGGTATCTCTGGTTTTAATACTCGTTTTTGGTGTTGTCGGGTTGTATTTGTATGATATAGGCAATGGTTTTTTTGATTTTACAACGCGTGCTCTCCCGAATATGTTTTCGGATGTGACAGGACACGTGAATCTGTGGTGTTATCTTTTGCAACGTTTGGCGTGGTTATTGGGAGGAACTGGTTTGCTGTTTCTGGCAATCGGTTTTGCAAATCGTTTACCGAATTGTTTCAAATCGGTGAAAAATACGAGGATGGTGGGTATGGTTTGTATTATTCTTTGGGCTTGCATGGGAGTTTTGTATTTTTTACCGCATATAGGGGAGATAGATGTGCGGAAAGAATATGTTCGAACATTCGAGCGATATATTGAGGAACCGACGGGAGACTTGGAGTCGTTGTCTCTGGTTTTTCGGCAATCAGGGGATTGTTTTACGGGCGATTGTGAGTTGATGTTGAAAAATACGACGGGAGAAAAGATGAACCGTCTGTTGTTGTTTTTAAATCCGGGTTTGGCAGTGAAACGAGTAATGGTTAGGGGACAGGAAGTTCCTTTCGTTAGAGATCATCAAGTATTGACCGTGGATGTGCCACTTGGCGTGAAAGATAGTGTAAAATTACAAGTGGTGTATGCCGGGAAGATAGACGGTCGTATCTGTTACTTGGATATTCCGGATGAAGAGTATTACCGGACTTCCGGGGATATTGGATTTTTCCGATTGGGAAAACAAAACGTTTTTTGGGGAGAGAAACAAACCTTGTTGATTCCGGAGTGTTTGTGGTATCCGGTAACGTGTTCGCCAGTAAATCCTGTAATGCCTTGGGATACACGAAAGAATTTTACGCGATACACGTTGTCCGTGGTGGGAGAAACAGATCGAACGGTCATTTCACAAGGAGCTCAAACACGACATGGGGATACGTTGCGATTCACGAATGAAGAGCGTTTGACGGGTATCACGTTTTGTGCAGGAGATTACGAGAAGAGGTCTGTTATGGTAGATTCTGTGTTATACTCGTTGTATTATTTTCGTGGACATGATTTTTTTTCGGAAGATTTTGATGATCCGGAGTTTAATATCGTTGAAGTATTGAAGACGAGTACGGCTTTTTTACGTGAGAATGGAACGGGATATTTTTTTAAACGATTGACATTGGTAGAAACGGCCCTACCTTTCGCATCGTATTTTCGTAAGCAGAAAGGTGGGAGTGATCGAGTTCAGCCGGAATTACTTTTACTACCGGAATATGCAGTTACGATGGTTTCATCGAATTTTAAAAAAGCGATAAAGGCTGGAATTAAATTGGAGAGTGTGTTTTGGAGATGGACGGGAGGTAATTTCCAACATCCTTTACTCTCTTTTCGGCGTACTAGTTTTAAACCAGGAAAAATGCAATTATCAGAAGATCTCAGTGAAATGGAAGAAGTGGAAAATCCTCTTTACATTTTTCCGCTCTCAACTTATTATGTGCGAAATGTTCGCTCGGAAAAGTACCCTTTAATGGATATTTTTTTTAGTACTTTTTTTCATTCCCCTTGGGAAAGTTTAGGAGATCGAATATCATATCAAGTTTTTAATCAATATGTAGAAATGTCTGCATCGGATTATTTCTTATCAAGGACGTTGGAAGATGCAGCAAAAGATCGTAATTTGTCGCTTGAGTTGTTAGAACAAATGGTGAAGTTAAAGTGTACTTACCTACGTAAAAGGATCTCTATGCAAGTACCAGAAGAAAAATTCAAACGATTTTTGGAGCAGGCTTCTTCCTTTAGTCGTTTTCGAGAATTTTCTCTTGATGATTTTGAGACAATGTTTCGGGATTCTTTAGGGGTAGATTTTGAGCCTTTCTTTAGGGAAATATACATGGTAGAGGGATTACCAGTTTTTGAAGTAAGGGATGCAAAGATGAGGAAAATAGAGACAGACGAGTATTCCGGGTTTCAGATTTCCTGTAAAGTGTTGAATTCGGGAAAGACAGATGGTATATTTTCTTTTGGAGGATTATTAGGCTATATGTCTAAAGAAGAGGTGCTAAAGGATTATTATCTTCCGGCAGGAAAAGCGATGGAAATATGGTTACCATGTGATAAGAAGCCATTGTATGTAGGATATTGTACAAATATATCCGGAAATCGCCCGATGGACATTTGGGTGAATTGTGATGTTGAAAATGAAATTATTATGGAATGTACAAGTGGCGAACGGGAAATTGATTCGAAGTATTTTAGAAAATTGAATGATGAAATCGTTGTGGATAATCAAGATTCGGGGTTCTCGTTAGTGGACGCTGCTTCACGAAACAAGATGTATGCATTTTTTCATGGAAATAAAGAGAAAGGAAAGTATAGAAAACCAATTTCGGCCCCCGGGATGTGGCGTCTTGTTTATAATAAAATTTTTTATGGAGAACCCGAACGTTCCGCTTATTACAAAATTTGTGGGACTGGGGAATCCAAGGCAATCTGGCGGGCAAATCTTCCCGAAAACGGATTATACGAGGTGTTCGTGGCGAATCAAAGTGATTACGCTGCATCTTCTATATTTACGTTTATATCGGGAGTGCATTCTTTGCCCCGGGTGTATCAATATTACACGTTGCATCATGCAGAAGGAGTGGAAGAGATTCAACAAAAGATGAATCCCCGAAGGAACGTGGAATGGCTTTCTTTAGGAAATTTTCGTTTTAATAAAGGAGAAGCAAAATTAGAGTTGTCAGATAAAGGCGTTGAAGGACAGCGAGTTTTTGCAGATGCGGTCAAGTGGGTTCGAATAAGAGAATAATTTTTTTATTTTATCTTTCACCCAGATAAGAGGGTGAATTGTAATATGAGTAGATTTGCTTTGGTTGTTTGTAAAAAAGAGGAGAAAGCAGTAAAATAAAGTGCGGGGAATGACGGATTAAAAATATGAATAAACGTTCGTTTAATGATATTTCTATTTAAAGATAAATAATCTTTTTCTAAATTTAGTATATCTCTTGTTGTCAGTAAAATAACAGTTTTCTATTTTTTTATTAGATCCATTTTTGTTCTCTTATTAAACGAAGGAATAATGAGAGATTTGACGAATTATTTGCATATACCTTATTTGATCGTGAAAGATTTGCATGGAGAGCTTTCCGATAAGGAGCGATTAACTTTGGAACAATGGTTGGATGAGAGGGAAGATAATAAATTATTGTTTGAAAAGATTCGTAATCAGAGAGATTCTCAACAACGAATTCAGTTAGTTAAGAAGTTGCACAAGAATTCTGCTTGGAAACGAGTGGATCGGGCAACCGGGGGGAAGAGGTCGTGGATCACGTATTGTATCCGATATGCTGCTGTTGTCGTGTTTGTTATTTCCAGTATTTTTTTCGTGATGTATTTACTGCCGGAAAAATCTTCCCAAATGCCGTTACATTCAGAAGTCCGTATTAATCCGGGTAGCATAAAGGCCGAATTGATTCTGGCAGACGGACAACATCTGCCTCTTGACGGGAAAGAGGAAAATTCGATATTATCGGATCAAGATGGAGTGACAATCATAAAGGGGAATGCAGGGATTCGTTATGAAAGTAAGGATTCAGACGGAAAGTTAGCATACCATGAGTTGAGAGTTCCAAGAGGTGGTGAATTTTCTCTCGTGCTGGAAGATGGAACTGAAGTGTATATTAATTCGGAGACAAAATTCCGTTACCCCGTGAAATTTGAAGAATCAGAGCGTCGGGTTTTCCTAGTGGGAGAGGCTTATTTTAAAGTAAAGCGGGATGAGAATAGGCCTTTTCGTGTGGAGATGGAAGGGAATCGGATAGAGGTACTCGGAACCGAGTTTAATGCTCGATATTACTTGGATGAGGATAAACAAATGACCACGCTTGTTTCGGGGAAAGTTAAATTTATTTCAGGGAAAGACAAGAGTCTGGAACTCTTCCCCGGAGAACAAGCAATTCTTACGAGCAAAGGGGAGCTGGTTAGGAAAAGTGTGGATGTTAATTTATATACCGCTTGGAAAGATGGGAATTTTGTATTTCGTAAACAACGTTTGGAAGAGGTGTTGAACACGTTGGCTCGTTGGTATGATGTGGAGGTTTTTTATGAAGATGTTTCTCGGAAAGATGTTGTGTTTACGGGAAACATGAAGCGGTTTGAACATTTTGAGGAGATTATTGATCTTTTGCGGATGACGGGGGATACGGATTTTGAAATAAAAGGGAAAAATATTTTCGTGAGACGTAAATAGAAAAGGACAAGGTATTGGCACTACCTCGTCCTCTGGATCCGGTTAAACCGGAATTGTTATACTTTAAAACTTTACAAATGTATGAAAAAAACAGGTAGTTGTGTCCATCTTTGGATAAGATGGCTATTAAAAAGGTTGTTAACAATGAGATTGCTAGCATTTTTTCTGTTTCTAGGTGTTGTTCCGGTTTCAGCTACGGTGTTCGGGCAATACGCCAAAGTTTCTTTACGGGTTGAGAAAGCATCGCTTGAAAAGGTGATGGATATTCTGGAACAATCTACGGATTATAGGTTTGTTTATCAGAATAGTCAAATAGAATCTGTGCGTAATCTGACTTTGGATTTAAAGGATACAGATATTCGGGATGTAATGAAAGAGTGCCTGAAAGGGTCTAGTTTGACATTTAATGTGGTGGGTATGAATGTTGTGATAGTACCATTGAAAGAGATGCCGTTACAACAGAACGTGAAAAAGGAGAAACAAGTAAAAGGCCGGGTAATGGACAAGGAGGGATTGCCTTTGCCTGGGGTATCTGTGATGATTGACAGTACCACGATGGGAGTAGTGACGGACGTTAATGGAAATTATGTATTAACTTATCCGGAAATGAATAATGTGCGTTTACGTTTCTCTTTTGTAGGAATGCAGACGAAATATGTGACTGTCGGGAATAATACGGTTATCAATGTGGTATTGGAGGAGGAAATAAATCGTTTGGACGAGGTTGTGGCTGTCGGTTACGGTACTACGAAAGCGAAAGATATGACGGGAGCTGTTTCCCGGCTTGGGAAAAAGGAGATTGAGACGGCTCCAATGGGCGCTTCCATTCAATCGATGTTACAGGGACGGGCTCCAGGAGTAAACGTGATGATCAGTTCTGCGTCCCCTACTTCTCCGGTGTCGGTAATTATCCGAGGATCATCATCCTTGTCGGGAGATTCGCAGCCGTTGTGGGTGATTGACGGGGTTCCGGAATATTCTGCTGGAACATCAGGAAATATTTCGAACACGTTGTATAATCTGAATCTGACAGATGTCGAGACGATAGATATTCTTAAAGATGCGTCAGCAACAGCCATATACGGTTCAAGGGCTGCCAATGGAGTGGTTCTTGTGACAACGAAACGGGGTAAAAAAGGGATGAAACCCACGTTGGAGTTCTCTGCCCGTTACGGGATTCAGACCATGAACGCGAATGATTTCGGGGTGTTGAATGCCGAGGAGTATATTGCTTTGTCGAAAGCATCCGTACGAGCCAGTTTCTTTACAAGAGGAAGTTTGGATTATTTTACTCGGCAATATATAGATGAGACAAAATTTAATGCTAAAACGAATTACAGTCAGTTTGATTTGGAAACGCTAACGGATGATTTATTCTTGGAAGATGCTTATTATGGGGCAGATACGGATTGGTGGGATTTGATGACGCATAATGCGGCGACACAAGAGTATAGTTTGGGTATCCGCGGTGGATCGAAAGAATCTTCTTATAGTTCCTCTTTCTTTTATAAAGATCAAAAAGGAATCGTGAAAGGCGGTAGTTCAAAATTGTTGGGTGGTAGCTTTAATTTTGATGCATCTATTCGGGATGTTGTTCGTTTTAAATTGGGGTTGCGTGCCACATCCCGTGTAACAGACGATAAAGATGGCATGATCGGTACGATATTGAATATGCGTCCGGACTACCCAGCCTATACCGAGGACGGATCAATTAATATGATCAGTTATTACGTGGAGAACCCTCTTTTTACATTAAAGAATATTAAGGAAGGAAAAGGGAAGGATTTTACCGGTTCATTAGGTTTGGAATGGGATATTATTCCCGGTCTTACTTTACGAACAAATGGAACTTTAAAGTATGGTATAAATAAGAATTTGACTTATAACCGTAAATATTATGATGATGGTATCAGTTCTTCCACGGTTTCTAAAAATGAAAGTTATACTTACGTGTGGGATAATACGTTGACTTATCTTAAAACACTGGAAGATCATAATTTAGTCGGTTTGTTGGGTTTCTCGATAGAAAAATACGAATCTGATGGATTATCAGCCTCTGGATCCAATTTTCCAGATGATGAGGTGTTAACAAACTTAGGAAGTGCAGCAACAAAGAATTCGATTGCTTCAAGTTATAATTCCAACACGTTGGTTTCAACATTTGCCCGTTTGGAATATAAATTCAAGAATCGTTATTTGGCCACGTTTACTTTCCGTGCAGACGGTTCTTCCAAGTTCGGACCGGATAAACGTTGGGGATATTTCCCATCGGGAGCTTTAGCTTGGATAATCTCCGAGGAAAACTTTTTGAAGGATTATTCTCATATAGTTTCTTATTTAAAATTGAGAGCGTCTATCGGAAAGACCGGTTCGCAAAATTTAGGCAATTATGCTTGGCGTACGTTGATGGGATCGGCAACTTATAATGATGCTCCGGGAATTAAACCTTCTTCGTTGGGAAATGATATTTTGCAGTGGGAGTCCCAAGTGCAAAAGGAGATTGGTTTGGATTACGGTTTTTGGGATGATCGTATTCGGGGATCTATAGGGTATTATCAGAAGAAGGTAGATAATTTGTTATATAGTGATCCGGTTCCTTATTCTTCTTCTTTCTCTTCAGTGACTCAAAATATCGGTTCTTTAAAAAATAAAGGATTCGAGTTTGATGTTAAGGTGGATATTATTAAGAATACACAAAAAGACCTGACTTGGGATTTTGATTTTAATGTGGCGAGAAATATTACGACATTGGAGAAGTTGAATAGTGAGGCCGAGTATTTCGGGGGCGGAGCTTATGACTATTTCAAGATCAAAGTGGGAGGGAAAACGGGAATCCTGTACGGGTATAAGTACGGGGGACGTTTGATTCGGACGAATGAAGAGTTGGTTGCCTTGAAAACGGTTAATCCGGAGACTGGGCAACAGCAGTATTACCGGGATAATAATAATTACGAGCGTCCGGGTGATTTGTATATTATGGATTTGGATGGTGACGGACAGATTACGGCAGATGGCGATCGTACGGAAATCGGTAATGCGAATCCGGATTTCTTCGGGGGATTTGGGACAACGCTTTATTGGAAGGGATTGATGGTGAATGCTACATTCACGTATTCGGTTGGTGCCGATCGTTTTTATGATGAAGAAAAGAGTAGTGCCGGAGATATTAATGCATATAATGTTTCGAAAAATGTGTTGAAGTCATGGACGATGAACCCAGGGGTAGACAGAGGTTATCCAAGGGCTATGTATTATGGCTGGGGTTCCAATTCCATTATTACGGATCGTTATGTACATGATGCTTCATTCTTAAGATTATCAGCGTTGAATATCAGTTATCGTTTACCGAAACGATTATTCGGGTCCAGTATCGTGGATGCGATTGATCTGACATTCCAAGCCACGAATCTATTTACTTGGACAAAATACCCGGGTATGGACCCGCAAGGAAACTTTAGCACGTCTTACAGTGCTTTTTATAATATGGGTATTGATTATAGTAGTTACCCGTCTGCTAGAACCTATAATGTGGGAATAAAAATAACTTTAAAATAGGATATGATGAAGAAGTTAAGTTATTATATCATGTTGTTGGGGATCGTGTTCTTTACTTCATGTGAGGATTTTTTGGATCAGGTTCCCAAGCATAATTTGACACTGGATAATGCCGTCACGGATTATAGTGGGGCAAAAAATATTCTTAACGGAATGTATGCAATTGTGGCTTCCAGTTCCGAGTTTGGAGGGGCAACTTGGTGTAGGTTGTCTTCACAGGGCGGATTTTATTCGTCTTACACGGCTCATTTTAATATGTCGTATAAAGAGGGTTTCAATGATATGAATGGAACATGGAAGTCTTATTACACGTTGGTAAATTCAGCTAATGCTGCGATTGAGGCTATTTCAAATCTGGCAGAAAATAAATTTCCAACACCAGAACGTAAACAGGAGATGTTGGCGGAAGCACGGTGTATGCGGGGCTGGGCTTACATAAATTTATTCTGGTTCTTTGGAAGATGGTGGGATGCAGATGATTCGGCTTATGGAATTCTATACCGGGATAAAATGTCTAATTTGAGTAATTTGCAGGTTTCTCGTCTAAGTGTGGGTGAATCTTACACGAAGATATTTGAGGATTTGGATGATGCTATTGCTAATATGCCGGATTTTACGACTTCTCGTTATTTATCCCGGCAAATGGCACAGGTGATAAAGGCAAAGATATTACTTTACCGGGGTGTGATGAGGGGATCTACTCAAGATTTGAAGGATGCTCTGATATTGGTTGAAACTGTGAAACGGGATGCTCCTGCTGCGTGGCAGATGGAGACGGATATTGCTGTTATGTATAAAGCCGGATGGGATTCAAAAGAGGTTTTGTGGGCAAGGTATTTGGGTGATTTTGCTAGCACGACTTCTTACGAGTTTGATTATTCGTATAATATCGGTTATAATAATACTTATTCTGATATTGCAACCGGATGGTTAAAAGAAGATCCCCGGTATGAAGTGGTAATGGATTCGGCTAGAGCACCGGAAACTTGGGATACGAAGAAGGTTTTTACTCCCGTGAAATTGTATCATGGTGGAAGATATGATACGAAGGATGCTCCTTACGCTACTTATTATTTCCGTTATGCGGAGTTGTATTTGATGGAAGCTGAACTGAAAGCTCGCTTGGATGATTATTCTTTAGAGGAGGCATTAAAGCCGTTAAATGATATGCGGGCGTGTCGGACAAATCCGGTTTTACCGGCTTTATCTCCCGGTAACAAACAAGCTCTTTTAAGGGCTATATTTCAGGAGATTTGGGTGGAGCAGTTCCTGGAAAACGGAAGCGAGTATTTTGCTGCTTTACGGTTTATAAATGACACGGATGCTAGTGTAGCCCAGAATAAACCTTGGATATACACGTTGAAGCCGGATGTAAATTTCACGGAGAACCAGTATTGCTGGCCGATTCCGGAAAATGAACGGATTAAAAATCCATTAGCCGTTCAGAATCCAGAGCTTGGTAATTAATTCAGATATCTGATAAACGATAAAAAAGAGATTTATGAGAAAGTGGTGTTTTATATTTGTTCTTATTATAGGATTGGCTGCATGTTCTGATGATAAAGACGTGCTTGCTCCTGTACCTAATGATGTGACATTAAACGAACTGTCACTAGAGCGGTTTACCCATATAATTCCTGATGGTGGTTTTACCTCAAAAGCTGCACATAGGAATTCTGTGACCTTTAATACAAAGAAAAATGGTGACGGAACGTATGCTGGGTTTGCTTATTCCAACCGGAATAATCGTTCTTTTACGTGGACGGCCACGCAAGAAGCGTTGGATTCCAATATTTATAGTGTTTATACCCGTTTCCCGAATGCGAATGAAATTTATGCCGTGGGAAGAGTGGAAGGAGATGATGCTTATTTTACCTTGGAATCTCCGGCGGTGGTAGAGCATATTTTGGTGGCGAATACAACATACGTGTATCTGGCTTTAGTGTACGGGGATCAATACGGGACGGAAGAAGAACCCGTGGCTAATCCGAATATTCCGGGTAGTGCCAATAAAAAAGGCGTGTGGTACACGAATGTACCGGGAGGAGTCAAGAAGATGGTGAACGATGACAAGGATTACTATAAGTTGATTGTAACGGGATATAACGGGAGCACGGAAACCGGGCAAGTGGAATTCTATTTGTGTACCCGGAAGGGCGACCCGAACCATCCGGATTGGAGTTTGGTTATAAACGACTGGTATAAAGTAGATTTGAGTTCATTAGGCGTTGTCTCAAAAGTCGTGTTTCATGTTGCTTCATCGGATGTTGAAGAAGGGACCGGTAGAATGAGAACTCCCCCGTATTTTTGTCTTGACGGAATTAGGATAAAGAATTAGGCTCTTTTGTGAACAGGGGTTGTTCTGACTAATGTAGGACGGCCCCTGTGTTTTTTGGATTAAAAAGTATCGTATGAAAAAAATTGTATGTTTATTTATCGGCGTGTTTACCTGTGTTCAATTATTTGCGCAGGGAGTTGGTTTTAAATCAATCTCGTTAAAAGAGGCTTTGGAGCAAGCGAAAGCTCAAGGGAAAATGGTATTTGTAGATTGCTACACGACTTGGTGTGGTCCGTGTAAAATGATGGCAGAACAGGTGTTTCCCCAAAAGGAAGCTGGGGATTTTTTCAATACTCATTTCGTGAACGTGAAATTTGACATGGAGAAAGGGGAAGGAAAAGAGTTATCTACACGTTTTAAAATTAGGGCATACCCAACATTTCTACTTTTGGAACCAGATGGAACGGAGAGATACCGTATTGTTGGTGGTGGAGAACTCGAAGAATTTATTGAGCGGGTTAGTCGAGGACTACAAGAGAAAAATTCTTTACCCGTGTTGGATAAAGAGTACACGACTGGTAAAATGTCAAAAAGAAGAATGCTTGATCTAGTGATGACATTACAGGATGCTTATGATGCAGATCGGTTGAAGGTTGTTGCCGATGAGTTGGTAAAACGATTGACATTTAACGAGAAAGTTTCTACTCCTTATTGGGTGATATATGAGGATAATTCTCTTTCTCCTTTAACTTCAGATAATTTTTCTTTTTTATTGAAGAATAAAGCTGCTTTTGAGAAAAACGTGGGAGAAATGAAAGTAAATCAAAAGATTGCATCGGCATATTCGGGGATGTTATATGGTTATGTTGCCGGTTTTGCGAAAAAGGAAGACGTGGCTCGGCTGGATGTGATGAAACAACAGTTGGATGAATATGATTTGCCCGACAAAACGTATCTTCAAACGAAATTGGCATTGGCTTATGCTCGTTGTAACGAGGATATTGACAGGATGATCTCTATCCTAGAAAAAGAAATTTGTAATCTTCCACAAGGAGAATTATGGACTTTGGCGACCTCTCTGGATTTTATAAAGAAGAATGGAAATAAGGCTCAATGGGGACAAGTGGCAACATTGGGGGATCAATTCGTGGAAGCGGCAAAGGAAGAAGACTTGAAAGGATATTTGAGATCTTATTTTAGTTCATTTAAAAAGTTGGCTTCGATTGGAGTCTATTGGGAAGACTTGACTCTTGAGCAGGCTTTAAAGAAGGCCGAAAGTGGGAAAAGAATGGTTTTTGTGGATTGTTACACGACTTGGTGTGGTCCATGTAAGTACATGACATCAAATGTATTCCCACAGGAGGTAGTAGGAGACTATTTTAATTCTAATTTTGTATGTTTGAAGATAGATATGGAGAAAGGAGAAGGTCCTGAATTGGTGAAACGCTATGGAATACGAGCATTCCCGACATTTTTGATTTTGCGTCCGGATGGTAGCGTGTATCACAAATTACTTGGTTCAGGTGAGGCGGATGCATTTTTGAAACGTGTACAAGAAGGAATGAAAGAAGAGAATTCTACGGGGTATTTGGATCGATTGTATGAAGAGGGAAATCGGGATAAGGCTTTTCTATCAAGATATATTCAGTCTCTGTTGTCTATATATGAGGAGAGCAAGGCGAAGGATGTGAGTAACGTTCTGTTGGGATTGTTGGATGAATCAGAGAAAGTGGATAGTAGTTACTGGTTTGTTTTTGAAAGTCCGGCATTGACTAAAAAGGGAACAGATCAGTTTAAATATCTAATTGACCATCGGGAGGAGTTCATTCAATCTTTGGGTAAACAGAAAGTTGATGATAAATTATATGCAGTATATTATAACCAGTTGAGTTATATATTGAAAGGATACGATAAAAAAAGTACAGTGGAAGAAGTGGTGAATATGAAAAACGAGATTAGACCTTTTAAGTTGGAAAAACGAAAAGAATTATCTGCGTGTATTGATATAGCGGAGGCCTACATGAAAAAAGATTTGAAAAGATTATATACTTGTTGTAAAAAGGGATTTAAATTGTTTCACGATGATGAAGCTATGAATATTGCATTTCCGGTTTTGAAGTATTTGAAAACGGAAAGGCTACAAGAGGATGAGTTGCAGAAGTTGGTTCTTGTGTTGGAGGCAAATATAAAAGATGAATCTTTAAGAAAGTATATTTCAAGTAATATGTGATGATAGTTTGTATTATGAATAAGAATTATTTTCTTATTCATAATATTGTCGATGGCTTGTGTTAAGGGGTTATATGGCCCCTTAAATTTATAAATAGTTTTTAATTTTATAAATAAAAAGAGACTATCTTGAAACATAATGAAATAAATCATTTCGTTTTTACATTTTCATTTCTATCTTTGCTTTAGAGGAAATAAATAAAGCGTAAGTGTATGCAAGAACAAACTTCAATGAAGATCCAAGGATTAATGATTGGTGACAGAAAAGTGTACCAACAGATCTTTGATACTTTTTATCATAGTTTGTGTTTGTTCACGCATCGCTTTATCCGAGACCTGTCTGTTTGTGAGGATTGTGTTCAAGAGGCGTTTATTTCTTTATGGGATAATCGGGAAGAAATGGCATCTGCGGCTCATGTGAAATCTTTTTTGTATCAAGTCAGTCGTAATAATGCGCTGAATCATTTGAAGCATGAACGAGTGAAGAGCGAGTATATGCTCGAAGGAATGCAAGAACTGGAATCACAGGTTTGTTTTATCAATTACGTGATCGAGGAGGAGGTTGAACGAATACTGGTTAAAACCGAACAAGAATTAGCTCCGAAATGCAGGGAGATTTTCAAACTTGCCATGCAGGGAAAAGATAACGAGGAGATCGCCCGATTGTTGGGAGTTTCAGAGAATACGGTGAAAACGCAGAAAAAGATCGCCTATAAAAAGTTAAAACAAAAAATAGCGGAAGTAACGATGTTGTTCTTGCTATTGAATCAAGCAGTCGGTAAGTAATTTATGGGCTTTTGTGATTATACATGGCATTCTAATAAGGTGGTAATTGACTTTTAGAGTGTAGTGCTGAGAAGGGGTAGAGATTATCGTTTGCTAATGTTAAAAGTGTATCGAGATAATGTATATCGAGTGAACATTTTTTATATTTGGCGCATCTTTAACGTTACTATGGTGTGTAATACGGATGATATAGCAAATAAGCAATGGGTTCGTGGATTGCGGAATCAATCTCACGAGGTGTTCGAAGAGATTTTTAAAACTTTTTATGCGGATCTATATAAATTTGCTTATGCTTATTTGATGAATGAGAATTTGGCTGAGGATGTTGTGCAGGATGTGTTTGTGGCAGTGTGGACGTCTGCAGAGTCAATGCCTTGGGATACAAATTTGAAAAATTATCTTTATTCTTCAGTAAAGCACGGGTGTTTGGATTATTTGAAGCATTTACAAGTAATTGATAATAACAAAGAAAAATTGACAGAAGCTTTGATCTTTTCTGGAACCGTAGAGTATGAAGACAATCAAGAGCTTTTGGAAAAAGTGAAATTATGTCTGCAGGAACTTCCTGAACAACAGCGAAAAGTTTTGGAATTGAAAGTGTTTAAAGGTTTAAATTACAGGGAAATATCTCAAGAATTAAGTATTTCAGAGGAGTCGGTGCATACTCATGTTAAAAGGGCGTATCGATATCTACGTGATTCACTTCCAGTTATTTATATTTTTATTCTAAAATATTTATAAAAAGCATTTGAATTTTGTCCCCCACTTTTGAAGTATATCGTCTTTTATACGTAAAGAGATGATAAATTATGGACATAGAGTGGAAAAAAATAAAACGGGTGGTAACAGGTAATGCTTCCGAGCAGGAGAAGAATGACGTGGAGGTTTGGAAGAAGGAGGATTTGCGGCGGGAGGTTTTTATTAAGGATGCCACATCGTATTACGAAAAGGGTTTCCCGATAGAGGACGTTTCATCGAAAGATGTGGATAAGGCTTGGCAACGAGTTCGGAAACGAATTCCAAAGCAGCGACGTGTGGTTGTTTATGTGAAGAGGTGGATTGCGGGAGCGGCTGTTTTGGCTGGAGTGATTTTGGGAATATGGTTGTTACTCTTTAAACCCGAGCGAGAAGTATCGAGAGAAAGAATGCCACTTGGAGTTCAATTGATTTTGGCAGACGGAACAACTCATCCAATACAGACGGATCAAACTGTTAGCGAGGGTATTCCTGGTTTTGAAGTGAATGAACAAGATGGATTGAAACAGTTGGAAAAGAAGCAGGAATCTCCGGAAAAACAAGAGATTGCTTACAATGAAATTATTGTCCCGCGAGGTGCTGATTATCAGTTGACTTTGGCGGATGGTACGCGTGTGATGTTAAATTCCGATTCTCGAATTCGCTTTCCCGATGAATTTCAGGCGAATGAGCGTCGTGTTTATATACAAGGGGAGGTGTATTTCAAGGTTGCTCATGATGAAGATTGTCCTTTTTTTGTGGAAACAGGTGTGATGACGGTAAGAGTGTTGGGAACGGAATTTAATGTAAAAGCTTATGCTGAAAATGAAGTTATGACCACGTTAGTTTCAGGGCGAGTGATGGTGAAGAGGGGATTGGATTCGTTGACATTGGCTCCCGGAGAGCAATGTGAAGTGGATAAGCAAACCGGCTTGTTGACCGTGAAGGAGGCAGATTTGGTAACTACGTTAGCTTGGAAAAATGGAGAGTTTGTGTTTAAGAATGTGACGTTGGAGAATATGATAAATGAACTTTCCCGTTGGTATGACATGGAGGTGGTGTACGAGTCGGAAGCATTGAAAGACGATCGTTATTATATATACGTGGAGCGGAGTAAGACGCTTGAAGAGGTGTTAGATAAAGTAACATTAACTGGAAATATGAAATATAGGATAGATGGGAAAAAAGTAATAATATCTCGGCAATAAAAAAAGCAAGAGATGGAGCAAACATCTCTCGCCTTATGCTGAATTAATTCAATAAATAAATTCAAAAACAAAATTATGAAAAAAAATCGACGAAAATGGTTTGGGACGAACCCAAATAGGAAATTTATTTTCCTGTTGCAAACGATTTTTCTAATTGGCGGATTCTTATTCAGTGCTAACACCCGAGTATGTGGCCAATCTGCACCCAAAGTAAGTATTGATTTGAAGCATGTGACATTTGCGAAAGTTATTGAGAATTTGCGGCAGCAGACGGGATACGAATTCGTGTTTAATGCTCGAGATGTGGAGCACGTGAAAGATGTATCTCTTTCTTTGAAGAATGTCTTGCTGCAAGTGGCGTTGGATTCGCTGGTGAAGGGCAAAGGATTAACGTATGGAATCACGGGACAGACGGTGGTTATTAAAAAACAGACCGTGGAGCAGGAGGTTAAATTATTGAAAGTCAGTGGTCGTGTCGTGGATGAGAAAGGGAACCCGATTCCCGGGGCGACAATTGTGATTGTGGGAACGACTCAAGGGGTGGCTTCTGATGCAGAAGGACGCTATTCAATTGCCACAAAACCCGATGACATTTTGCGAGTTTCGTTTATCGGCTACAAGACGGAAACAGTTGACATTAAAGGGAGGGACAAGTTAAACATCCGTTTGAATCTCACGGAGGAAAACCTTGAGGAGGTGACTGTCGTGGCATTCGGAGAGCAAAAGAAAGAGAGTGTGGTTGGTTCCATCACTACAATAAAAGCGATGGACTTAAAATCCTCTAGTAACGATCTTACGTCTGCTTTCGTGGGGAAAATTGCTGGAGTTATCGGTTGGAAACAAAGTGGATTACCTATTGCTTTGACAGAGGACGAGATGAATACCAAGTTTTATATACGCGGTATTACCTCATTTCAAAGTAATGCAAATTCTGATCCGTTGATCTTGTTGGATGGAGTGGAAAGTTCAAAATTAGACCTTGCACGTATTGCTCCCGAAGATATTGAAAGTTTTAGTGTATTAAAGGATGCATCTGCGACAGCGATGTACGGGGCAAGGGGGGCCAATGGTGTCATTCTAGTCACGACGAAAAAAGGAGAAGAAGGAAGTGTATATACTACCACTCGTTATGAAATGGTAGTTTCTCAACCGACGAAAGAGATTGATGTTGTGGATCCTGTTACTTATATGAGACAGTATAACCAAGCATTATTGGCTCGTTCGGAATCGGCTACGCCTAAATATAGTGTAGAACACATTAATCGTACAGCTTCCGGTAAATATCCTTCATGGGTTTATCCTGCTAATGATTGGTATAAAATTTTGTTCAAAAATAGGACTATCAATCACCGGGTGGGAATTAATCTTCGCGGTGGTTCTAAAGTCATACAATATTATGCTTCTTTAGGATATAATCGAGATGAAGGAATGTTGAAGACAGACAGGTTAAATGAATTTGATTGTAATATCACGAATAATCAGATATCCTATCGGACGAATTTAAATATTAATTTGAATGCAGGAATTAGATTGTTAATTAATTCATCCGCGACGTTGGATAAATATCATGGGCCTATTGATAGTCAAGTTGCAGCATATCAACAAGCATTCAATGCATCTCCGGTGGATTTTGCTCCTACTTATCCAGGTGATGCAACTTATGGATGGCCTCATATCCGTTTTGGAACAACTGCTTCACAGCAGACTAATCCTTATATGCTTTTGCAAAGAGGATATACGGAAACTACTCGTTTTTCGACTATAAATAGAGCTGAATATATACAGAATCTGTCTTCGTTGATAAAGGGTTTGGAATTGCGAGCCAGTGTTTCTTTGGTAACAGCTAATTACTATTCTACGCCATTTAGTACGATGCCTTATAAGTATCGTTTGGTTAATTATGATGATGAAACTGGTGAGCACCAATTGGCTGAAGTTGATAATACTTTTGCAAGCAGAACATTGCAAGCCGGTTCAGAATCACACACTTCTGATACACGTGTCACTTATGAAGGACGTTTGTTACACACGGCAGCCTGGAATGATCACCAAACATCACTTACGGGAGTTTTTCAGATGTATGAGCGTACTTATACTCCGGTTTCAAGTGTCTTGAATGGTATGCCTCAACGGAATTTAACATTTTCAATGCGTGGAAGTTACGGGTTTAAAGATCGCTATTTTGTTGAAGGAAGTTTTGGTTATAATGGTTCTGAACGTTTTGCTAAACATAACCGAATGGGTTTTTTCCCCGCCGTGGGGGGAGCTTGGATTATTTCAAGTGAACCTTGGATGGTAAATACGTCTAAATATCTTTCTTTTTTAAGATGAGAATTTCGTATGGAAAGGTGGGGAATGATGGTATTATTAGTACTCCAAGATATGTTTATATTCCTGAAATTGGCGCTATAGCAACACATCGACAAGATCCAGAAGCTTATATGGCAGAGAGAATAAATCGTGTATATGTGTCAAATTATGGTAATGACGATATTCAGTGGGAAGTTGCAGAGCAGGTTAATTTGGGATTGGAAATGAAATTATTTAAAGGAATCGTAGAATTGCAAGCTGATTTGTATCAAGAGATACGACATAATATTATCTCGAACCGTATTGTAATTCCTGCTAATATGGGTATAGAGGCTAATCCTTTGGATAATATAGGTAAGACTCGTTCACGTGGAATGGACCTTTCATTAAAACTTCAACATTCGTTTAGTAATGATTTTTGGTTTATATTAAACGGTACGCTGACGTATAATAAGGTGATTTATAAACAAATAGAAGAAGCTAATGGTAAGCCAGAGTGGCAACGTCATGTGGGACATGAAATAAGTCAAGCTATCGGGTATATTGCAGAAGGATTGTTCCGGGATCAAGCCGAAATTGATAATTCTCCGAGGCAAGATGGTGATGTTTTACCCGGTGATATAAAATATAGGGATATCAATAATGATGGTGTTATTAGTGTAGAAGATGCAACCTATATTGGTTATCCTGAAACACCACGTTTTGTTTATGGGTTTAATGGTTTTATAAATTATAAGAATTTTGAATTGAATTTTTCTTTTCAAGGCTCTGGAAAACGAACTTTTTTTATAAATCCGGTAAGTATTTCTCCTTTTGTGAATGATCATGCTATGTTGACGGCAATTTATAAAGACCATTGGTCTGAAGATAATCAAGCTAGTAAGCCTTTTTGGCCTCGTTTATCTACCTATGGTATAGCACAACATAATCCTCAAGAAAATTGGTATAGTGGTGCAGAAGTGCGTAAGAGTACCTATTTTATGCGTGAATGTTCATTTTTGCGTTGTACTTCTTTATCATTAGCATATAATTTACCTAAAAAATGGATTCAGGCAATGAGATTGAAAAATGTTAAATTTACATTGAGTTGTAATAATCCGTTCTGTATTACGAATTTCAAATTATGGGATGTGGAATTAGGTGAAAATGGATTTAATTATCCAATACAAAAAACTTACTCGGTTGCGTTAAATGTTAATTTTTAATAGAGATAACGATGAGGAATTTATTATATACTATATTACTGGGCTTATCCGTTCATCTTACGGGGTGTGGGGATTATTTGGATGTTGTGCCCAAGAATGATATTCAGACGATTGAAACCATTTTCGAAAAAAGGGAAGATGCTTATCACTGGCTCAGATCATGTTATATTATGCTCACACCGCATATCGCGGAATTTTTGAATAATCCGGCTTTTCTTGGGGCGGATGAAATTGTTGCAGGTGAGTATTGTCGACAAAAAATTGGTCCCGGAGGATTGTTTATTGGGGATGGTTTACAAATGGCACAAGCTCCGTACGGAGTTATGTGGCATAAAAATGAGGCGTATGGAGCGATTCGATATATCAATATCTTTTTTGAAAAGATTGGTAATGTCTATAATATGGAGGATTCAGAAAAGAAATTATGGACTGCAGAGTTAAAAGCTTTAAAGGCGCATTTCTATTTTGAATTAATGCGTCGTTATGGTCCAATTATTTTAGTTCCTGAGAATATTGATCCTAATGCAAGTCTTGATGAAATGAAACAACCTCGTAGACCTATAGACGAGGTTGTCAATGCGATTGTTGATCTTTGTGATGAGGCGATAGAAGATTTACCTTATTTGAAGGAAAAACCGTCAACACGTATTACTTATCATAGCAAGGAATCCGCGGCGACCTTGAAGGCGATGACACTTCTTTATGCGGCTTCACCTTTGCTTAATGGTAATAAGATGTTTGCAAATTTTTTGAATAAAAATGGAGAACGTCTTTTCCCTGATTATGATAAAGAAAAATGGAGAAAAGCTGCGGAAGCTGCCGATGAAGCGATTAAAATTTGTGAGGCTGCCGGTAAGACTCTGGTTACTGGGAATACAGATCGCCCCACGAAGTTACTAAATATAATGAAGGATATTGAAGATTCGGCTCTTGCTCCGGATTATAAAAATTCAGAAGCTATTTTTTATGTACGTAATACATCTGGAGGTCCATGCGGGTATATTCTTCCGTTCTTTGCGGGCGAAGGAGAAGGGGCTGATTGCTATGATCCTCATTCTATCGGTTGTTTGGGGGCAAGTATGAAGATGGTTGAAATGTTTTATACTGAACATGGAGTTCCGATTAGTGAGGATAAACAATGGGTTGTGGCGAAGTATTCAATGGGTAGAGAATCTGATGAGAAATATACAAATGTTTTGAATCTGAATACCGAAATACTTGGTTTGCATCGTCGTCGTGAGCCTCGTTTCTATGCAAATATTGGTGCCGATCGTACGCTTTGGTACCGGATGCAAAAAAGTGGTTCGGAACAAAAATATGTTGCTCAAGAAATATGTGCTTATCAAGGGGAATTGTATGGTACGAAAATTACTCGTATTGATAATAATACCCCACAAAATTTGAGTGGTTATTGGATAAAAAAATATCTTCGATCCAATATCACATTCTATTATTACACGAGTCGAGATAATACAGAAAAAGGAGGCATTATCTTTCGTCTCCCTGATCTTTATCTGGCTTCTTCTGAAGCTTGGAATGAGTATCTGGATGCTCCGGATAACCGGGTGTATGATCCATTGAATAAAATAAGAGAACGTGCGGGAATTTTAAATGTTCAAGAAGCATGGAAAAATTATGCGCGTAATCCAGATAAAGTAAATACGAAATTGGGAATGCGCGAGATTATTCAGCAAGAATGGAATATTGAGTTTGCTTTTGAAGGACGTCGTTTTTGGAATCTACGTCGTTGGATGACAGCACCAGAGGAATTGAATACACCGCAGTATGGATGGAATGTGTTAGGTTCGACTGCTGAAACATTTTACCATAATTATGATGGACCGATTGTGGTTTGGTCAAAACGAAAGTTTAATGTTCCGAGGGATTATTTCTTCCCGATCCAAAGTGAAGAAGTGTTGATGTCAGAATGTAAACAGAATTTAGGATGGTAATTACTGAGATTAAAATGAAAAAGATTATTTATGTGTTAGTGGCTATATTTATTGCTGCTTGTTCTAAGTCCGAAGACTCAACGTTTTTAACGGATATTTCGGAAGATGTTTTTTCGTTTAAGCCGATAGCAGGTGGTGCTATTATGCATTATAATCTTCCTGCCGATCCGGAAATAATGGGAATTTGTGTACGTTATAAGGATGCCTTTGGGAGTGATATGCTTCGTTCTGCTAGTAGTATCTGCGATTCGATTATATTAATAGGTTTTAATGAAGCACAAAGTAATGTCCCGGCGGTTGTGACCTTATGTAGGCGAGATGGTGTAGAATCTAATCCTATTAATATTACATTTGGAACAAAAGATTCTGGTCCCGTAGCGTTTATGAATAATGTTCAGGTAAAATCTGGTTGGAATGGATTTACTGTTACATATAATAATCCGGAAAATTCTAAAGGTATGGCTCACGTGTTTTATTTAGGAATAAATCCTCGTACAAATGAGCCGGATACTATTTTGATCAGTAGTTTTAATTTGGAAGAAGGGGAAGATTTTATTGTTTATCAGCCCAAACAAGAGTCCGGAAAGTACGATATAGTCATTCGTGCAGAAGATTTTCGAGGTCACATGGTAAAGGAACGTGTTTGGGAAAATATAGACGCGATTACTACATCCAAACTGGATGCTTCTGAGTTTGAATTTGTTTGTGATAATATTGTAACTAGTGAAAAGGATAAAATTGGTTTACAGTATTTGTTTGATGGAGATACAAAAGGAACAACTTGGTGGGATGAAGAAGAATTTGATCGTTTCCATTTTTATTCATTTTTGGCAGGTCCAAACGCGGCGGGAGAAAATGCTCATCCAATGTATGTTGATATGAAGAAGAATAGGTTGACGGCTCAATTAAGAATATATTGTATGCTTGGGTATATGAGTGGTAAGGGACCGGATTTTTCTGCTCCCGTATATTCAAAAGCGGAAACCGCGGGTATATGGTATGGATATTATGAGAATATGTTGCCTTGTAAAGTGACCGTTTATGGGTGTAAGGATGATGGTAATAGTGATTGGGAGAGTAAAGCATGGGAGAAAATAGGCAATTTTGAAGAATCTCCGAAATTAGCACAATCTTTACGTTGGACTCGGAATGCAGCGGGAAGTATGTACAATTATGTTCGTCTCGCTAATAAGGTTGCCATGGAAGAGTGTGATCCGTCTTATTTGGCGATAGATTTTGATGCAGAACAGGGAGAGGGATATCGATATTTGAAAATCGTGATTGATGACGTATTTGATCTGCCATGGAATCCGTCAGACATAAATCAACGGAATGGGTTAGAGTATGTTGCTATGCAAGAATTAGAAATTTATACCGATTAAATTAGAAATTATGAAAAGGAATAAATATACGACGGTGTTGTTGTTTATTTTGATGACTATATTGGGATGTAGCGAAAGCTTGGAAGATACCTATAAAAAGTATACAGGCGATGGTGAAATTCGCTATCTTGGTCAATGTAGTAATTTATCTGTGAAACCGGGTTGGAAGCGTTTGATAGTTAAATGGACAAATAATGTCGATCCAAATGTCGCGTATGTAAAAGTTGTTTGGAGTAAAGATGATCAAACGAATGAATGCGTGCTAGAGAAAGGGGTGGCAGAATATGATATCACCAATTTAGAGGAAGACGGTAATTATGAAATATCCGTTTACGGGGTAGATAAAGATGGAAATAAATCGATTGTTAATACGGTTTATGGTCGTCCTTATACCGAGTATCATGAAGAAGTAATGGCTTTTACTCGCCTGATATCAAGACATTTTTTTGTAAAAAATAGAGTGATCTTGACTTTTTCGGGTTGGGATGTGAATCTTAAAAGTGCTGTCTTGAAATATACTAAAATAAACGGGGATGAAGGGAGCGTGGAATTTGGAGATTGGCTTGTTATGAGTGGTTTTACAAGATTTATCGTTCCGGATGATGTCGATACTTCTAAACCTGTGGTATTATATCGAACAGGATCTCTTCCGGGATGTGATGATATCATTGAATTCGAGCCGTACGTTCTTGAACATAAAATAATGTTCGAGGCTGATATGAAGCAAGAATTAAAACGTCAATACGGATTCGATGAAAATATCCCGGAAGATTGGGTTAATGAGGTTGAAGAGTTGGAATTGGATTGGAATTTCGGGAGCTTGGAAGATCTTTTGAATTTTCCGAATTTAAAGAAATTGATTTTAGGTAAAAATCGATATTTATTAGATGAAAATGCTGCAAATGATGCTGAACACGGACAAAGTAAGCTTTATGATGAAATAGCCTCGTATGATAACATGAATTGGACAGCATTGACTTTCTCTCAATTTGTATTGCAAACATTGAATGAACTTAATGGCTTAGTTGTTGAACGTTACAATAAACATTATCAGACTTTAAAGAAGGCCTCTTACATCATAGAGAAAGGGGAAACCGTAGAACCGGATCTTCCATATATAGACTTAAAAAATTACGTGTTTTCCGTGTATCCTGAGGACAAGGATGGTTATAATTCGAACGTGAATTATTTGACAGATGGTGATGTCAATACGTTTTGGCAGCCGTTACAGCTAAATTCGTACACGACCTATGAAATGATTTTAGATGTTGCTGAAGTTCGTCATTTGACAGGTTTGAAATTTGTACAAAGGATTTATCCCGGTGGTGATAACCAAATTATGATTGCACCTTCTTCGATTCGGATCAACGTATCTAAAGATCAGATAAATTGGGAGAACGCGACGTATGTTGAAGAAAATAATGTAGGTAATAGCAGTGGGGAAATTACGTTAATTCCATTTGTATCGGGAGGAAAAGATGCACGTTATGTGAGATTACAAGTAAATACAGCTACTTATTATGGTTTTTATAATACAAGTTTTGCTGAAATAGGACTTTATTAATCTAACGAGAGTTCGATATACCTTAAAATGGAGTAAGTCGCCTGTCATTGACAAATTCAGATCAATGGCAGGCTTCTTTTTTAAGAAACAGTAAACAGTAATAACTGGAATAACATTTGTTTTGATGGATAGATACCCGATGAATACCCTATGATTACCCGATGAATACAGGGATCAAAGACGTATCATTTTCGAATCAAAGACGTATCAAAGACGTTCACGAGTGTCTTTGAAACATCTTTGAGGGGTGAGTGTCGTGCGAGAAAAATGAATATGCCATGAAATTTCATCGGCTTATTGTCGGCTAACCTTCTCACAATCTTATGCTTTTTTCCGAAAAAAAGAGTAGAAATGTTTGGTGGTAATATATAAAGTTGCTACCTTTGCGAGCCAAATTGAATAAAAGTAACTAATTTAAAAGTACTTGTATGCCAACTATTCAACAGTTAGTAAGAAAAGGAAGAACAAAAATCCAGGACAAGAGTAAGGCTCCGGCTTTGGATGCTTGTCCGCAGAGACGTGGGGTTTGCGTTCGTGTGTACACGACAACCCCGAAGAAACCGAACTCAGCGATGAGAAAGGTAGCCAGAGTTAGATTAACCAACGGGAAAGAGGTGAATGCCTACATTCCGGGAGAAGGACACAACTTGCAAGAGCACTCTATCGTTTTGATCAGAGGTGGTCGTGTGAAGGACCTTCCGGGAGTTCGTTATCACTTGGTTCGCGGTACATTGGATGCTGCCGGTGTAAACGGTCGTTTGCAAGGTCGTTCCAAGTATGGTGCTAAGAGACCGAAAAAAGGTGCTGCAGCAGCTGCTCCGGCAAAAGGTAAGAAGTAAAAAGAGTTATTGACAGGAGTTGTTTATGGGTTGTTCCCGAAAAGTTGAGTAAATGGTCGTGAGACCGTTGAAGACCGGTAAGGGCAGCGAACGAACAAATTCGTAAACTAGAAGAGATGAGAAAAAGTAAACCAAAAAAAAGAATCCTGTTACCGGACCCGAAGTTCAACGACGTGTTGGTTACCCGGTTCGTTAATGATTTAATGGTAGACGGAAAAAAGTCTATCGCGTTTAGAATTTTCTATGATGCTATTGACATCGTAGACGAGAAAATGGCCAAGAAGGAAGAGAAATCCGCGTTGGACATCTGGAAGCAAGCTTTGGAGAATATTACTCCGCAAGTAGAGGTTAAAAGCCGTCGTGTAGGTGGTGCGACATTCCAAGTGCCGATGGAAATCAACCCGATGAGAAAAAGAGCTATCTCCGTGAAAAATATGATATTGTTCTCTCGCAAAAGAAGCGGAAGAAACATGGCAGAAAAACTAGCTGCTGAAATCATGGCTGCATACAAGGAAGAAGGAGCGGCTTTCAAGAAGAAAGAGGATATTCATCGTATGGCTGAAGCCAACAGAGCTTTTGCACATTTCAGATTTTAATTGAAGGGATAAGATAAATGGCAAAGAGAGATTTACATTTTACAAGAAACATCGGTATCATGGCGCACATTGATGCCGGTAAAACGACAACAACTGAGCGTATCCTGTATTTTACCGGAGTAAATCACAAAATCGGTGAAACACATGATGGTACGGCTACCATGGACTGGATGGTACAAGAGCAGGAGAGAGGTATCACCATTACTTCTGCCGCTACTACTTGTTACTGGAATTATCAGGGGCAACAATATAAGGTAAATATTATTGACACCCCGGGACACGTTGACTTTACTGTTGAGGTAGAGCGTTCTTTGCGTGTATTGGACGGTGCTGTTGCATTGTTCTGTGCTGTGGGAGGTGTTGAGGCACAATCGGAGACCGTTTGGCGTCAAGCTAATAAATACGGGGTTCCGAGAATTGCTTTCGTGAATAAAATGGACCGTTCAGGTGCTGACTTCTTTAAGGCAGTGCGTGAAATCCGTGAAAAATTACATGCTAATCCTGTTCCGTTGCAATTGCCGATCGGGGCAGAGGACGGATTCCAAGGTGTGATCGATTTGATCGAGATGAAGGCTTACGTGTGGGAGAATGGAGAAATGAACGCCACGATCAAAGAAATCCCGGAGAATTTGTTGGCTGAAGCTCAAGAGTGGAGAGAGAAATTGGTTGAGGCTGCTGCCGTTCAGGATGAAGCTTTGATGGAACGTTTCTTTGAAGATCCGGACTCCATTACCGTTGAGGAATTGAAGGCGGTGGTTCGTAAGGCCGTTATCGCTATGGATTTCTGTCCGGTTATGTGCGGTTCTTCATTCAAGAATAAAGGTGTTCAGAATTTGTTGGATGCTGTTATTGCTTATTTGCCACACCCGCTGGATATCCCGGCAGCTGCAGGTAAGAGACCGCGTACGGAAGAGCCTGTGACTTTCGAGATTGATCCGGATGCCCCGCTTTCTGCATTAGCATTCAAGATTGCAACCGACCCGTTCGTGGGACGTTTGTGCTATACTCGCGTTTACTCGGGTAAGATCGAGTCTGGTTCATACGTGTACAACCCGCGTACGGAGAAGAAAGAACGTATTTCTCGTTTGTTCCAAATGCACTCAAATAAACAACAGCCGAAGGACGTAATCGAGGCCGGTGATATTTGTGCTTGTGTTGGATTTAAAGATATTCGTACCGGAGATACTTTGTGTACCGAGGAGAACCCGATCGTGTTGGAAAGTATGACATTCCCGGAACCGGTGATCGGTATCGCCGTGGAGCCGCTTACCCAGAAAGATACGGATAAGTTAGGTATGGCTTTGTCGAAATTGGCAGAGGAGGATCCGACCTTCCGTGTTAAAACTGATGAAGATTCAGGTCAGACGGTAATTAGCGGTATGGGTGAGCTTCACTTGGATATTATCCTTGACCGTCTGAGACGTGAGTTCAAGGTAGAATGTAACCAAGGTGCTCCTCAGGTGGCTTACAAAGAGGCTATTACCGGAACGGTTGATCATCGTCACGTGTTCAAGAAACAAACCGGAGGTCGTGGTAAGTTCGCTGATATTATCTTTAGAATGGAACCGGCTGAGGAAGGAAAAGAAGGTTTGGTTTTCGTGAACGAGGTGAAGGGTGGTAATATCCCGAAAGAGTTTATTCCATCGGTAGAGAAAGGATTCAAGGATGCTATGGATAATGGTGTATTGGCCGGTTATCCGTTGGAAAGCTTGAAGATCACGTTGATTGATGGTTCTTTCCACCCGGTTGACTCTGATGCTTTGTCTTTCGAAATGGCCGCTAAGATCGGTTATAAGGAAGCAGCTCAAAAGGCAAAACCGGTATTGTTAGAGCCGATCATGAAACTTGAGGTAGTTACTCCGGAAGAGTACATGGGAGATATTATCGGAGACTTGAACCGTCGTCGTGGACAGGTGGAAGGAATGGAGTCAAGAGCCGGTGCTCGTGTGATCGAGGCTAAAGTGCCGCTTTCAGAGCAATTCGGTTACGTGACTGTCTTGAGAACCTTGTCTTCAGGTCGTGCAAGTTCATCCATGGAGTTCTCTCATTACGCAGAGGTTCCGAAGGGAATTGCCAAAGAGGTAGTTGAGAAAAATAACGGTAGAGTAGACCTATTATAAGAATTTTAGATTGCTGATTTACGATTCGAGAGTAATCAAGAATCGTAAATCTTAAATCATAAATCATAATTAAAAACATGAGCCAAAAAATCAGAATTAAGTTGAAATCTTACGATCACAACTTGGTTGACAAGTCTGCAGAGAAGATTGTAAAGACAGTGAAGGCTACCGGAGCAGTGGTTAGTGGTCCGATTCCACTTCCGACTCACAAAGGAATTTTTACTGTAAACCGCTCTACGTTCGTGAACAAAAAGAGCCGTGAACAATTCTTGGTATGCACGTTCAAAAGATTAATCGATATCTACAGTTCAACTGCAGGTACGATTGACGCCTTGATGAAACTTGAATTACCGAGTGGTGTTGAAGTAGAGATTAAAGTGTGATAACGGCGAAAACCTATGTCGTTATTAAGAGATTGAAAACCTATTTTTTAAAAAGAGAAAAAAAGAGATGCCAGGTTTAATTGGAAAAAAAGTCGGAATGACTTCCGTATTCAGTGCCGAGGGAAAAAGTATTCCATGCACTGTGATTGAGGCCGGTCCATGTGTTGTAACCCAAGTAAAGACTATTGAGAAAGATGGTTACACAGCAATTCAGTTGGGTTTTGATGACAAAAAAGAGAAAAACACAACCAAACCGCTAAGTGGACACTTTAAAAAGGCAGGCACAACTCCGAAAAGAAAACTCGTGGAATTTTCAGGGTATGATGTCGAGTACAAGTTAGGTGATGTAATTGACGTGAACTTGTTCGAAGGAACAGAGTTTGTTGATGTAGTCGGAACTAGTAAAGGAAAAGGTTTCCAGGGTGTTGTGAAACGCCATGGATTTGCCGGAGTAGGAGAGGCTACTCACGGTCAGCACAACCGTCAAAGAAAACCGGGATCTATCGGTGCTTGTTCTACTCCGTCACGCGTGTTCAAGGGAATGCGTATGGGTGGACAAACAGGTGGTGACAGAGTAACGGTTCAGAACTTGGAAGTGCTGAAAGTGATACCTGAAAATAATTTGTTATTGGTGAAGGGTTCTATCCCCGGAGCTAAAGGTTCATACGTAATTATCGAGAAGTAATGGAGTTAAGTGTATTAAACATTGCCGGACAAGAGACAGGCAGGAAGGTAGAGTTAAATGACGCTATCTTCGGGATTGAGCCTAACGAGCACGCTATTTATCTTGATGTAAAGCAGTTTTTAGCGAACAACCGCCAAGGGACCCACAAGTCAAAACAAAGAAATGAAGTTTCCGGTAGTACCCGTAAGCTGAAAAAGCAAAAAGGTACCGGTGGCGCCCGTGCAGGTGGTATCAAGAACCCTCTGTTTAGAGGAGGGGGTAGAGTGTTTGGACCCGTACCAAGAGATTATAGCTTCAAATTGAACAAGAAGCTGAAAAGATTGGCCCGTAAATCAGCATTATCTGTAAAAGCCGCTTCTAACGCGGTAACTGTTGTTGAGGATCTCAATTTCGAGGCTCCGAAAACAAAACAGATGATTCAGCTGTTTAACAACCTGAAATTAGATAATCGTAACATCCTGTTGGTTACCAATGATATGAACGATAACGTTCTGTTGTCAGCTCGTAACTTGCAATACGTGGATGTGATGAGAGTTAGCGATCTTGCAACTTACAATATCATGAGAGCTAAGAGTCTCGTGTTCGTTGAAAGTTCAGTGCAGGGCCTAAATGAAATGTTCAATCTTAATGAAGAGTAAGACATGCAAGTAATTGTGAAGCCCATTTTGTCAGAGAAAATGACTGCATTGACTGACAAACAGAACAGAGTAGCATTCGTTGTTAACAAGGCAGCGAATAAATTAGAGATTAAGAGAGCAGTTGAAGCGATGTATAGCGTGACCGTGAAATCTGTGAACACGATGGTGTATCAAGGAGATGCTAAATCTCGTTACACGAAAGCAGGTGTTATTTCCGGAAGAACCGCTTCCTTCAAGAAAGCAATTGTGACCTTAGCAGAAGGTGATAGTATTGATTTTTTTAGCAATATTTAATTAAGATGGCTGTAAGAAAATTAAACCCTGTAACTCCTGGTCAGAGACATAAGGTAGCGATTACCTTTGATCAGTTGACTACAGATAGACCTGAGAAATCATTGTTAGGACCAAAGAGTAAGACTGGTGGACGTAATAACACCGGTAAAATGACAATGAGATATATAGGTGGTGGTCATAAACAAAGATACAGAATAATAGATTTCAAACGCGACAAGGATAATATTCCTGCTCGTGTTGCAACAATCGAGTATGATCCTAATCGTACGGCGAGAATTGCTCTATTAGTGTATGCAGACGGAGAAAAACGTTACATCGTGGCACCGGATGGTTTGCAAGTTGGTCAAACCGTGATGAGTGGTGCTGGTGTTGCTCCGGAAGTTGGAAATGCATTGTTCTTATCTGAAATCCCATTAGGTACAATCATTCATAACATCGAGTTAAGACCGCAACAAGGAGCCGTGATGGCTCGTAGCGCCGGTTCTTACGCTCAGTTAGTAGCAAGAGAAGGAAAATACGCTTCAATCAAGTTACCTTCTGGTGAAGTTCGTATGGTGCTGTTGACCTGTCGTGCAACTGTTGGTACGGTATCAAATTCCGACCACGCGCTGGAACGTTCAGGTAAAGCAGGTCGTACTCGCTGGTTAGGCCGCAGACCTCGCGTGAGAGGTGTTGTAATGAACCCGGTTGATCACCCGATGGGTGGTGGTGAAGGCCGCGCTTCAGGAGGACATCCTCGTTCAAGAAAAGGCTTGTTGGCTAAGGGTTACAAGACTAGAGCTCCTAAGAAACACTCTAGCAAGTATATCATAGAAAGAAGGAAAAAATAACTGATTAATTATTGATGTTATGAGTCGTTCGTTAAAAAAAGGCCCTTTTATTGATTTCAAGTTAGAGAGAAAAGTATTGGTAATGAATGAGTCCAATAAGAAATCGGTTGTTAAAACCTGGGCTCGCCATTCCATGATCTCTCCGGACTTCGTAGGGCACACTATCGCTGTACACAACGGTAATAAATTTATCCCGGTATTCGTGACTGAAAATATGGTAGGTCATAAATTGGGGGAATTCGCGCCGACACGTACATTTAGAGGCCATGCTGATAAAAAGAAAAAGTAATGCATGGTAAAGTTGAACTAAAGAAGATGTATTAAAATGGGTGCAAGAAAAAGATTAAGAGCAAATCAGAATAAAGAAGCCAAAAAAGAGAAGGCTTTTGCAATTCTTCGCGATTGTCCTACATCTCCTCAAAAAATGAGATTGGTGGCAGACTTGATCCGCGGAGTAGATGTACAGAAAGCTTTGGATATGCTTAAATTTTGTCCTAAAGAAGCTGCTCGTAGAGTTGAAAAGTTGTTGCTTTCAGCAATTGCTAACTGGGAACAAAAGAACGAGGGCAAACGTGTTGACGAAGCGTCCTTGTTCGTGCAGGAAATTTTCGTTGACGGTGCAGGTATGTTGAAAAGACTTAGACCGGCTCCGCAAGGAAGAGCACACCGGATTCGTAAACGTTCAAATCACGTGACAATTGTGTTGGGAAGCAAGACAGCTGTTGAAAACATTACAAAAGAATAGTTAGCATGGGACAGAAAGTTAATCCAATAAGCAATAGATTAGGAATCATCAGAGGATGGGATTCTAACTGGTTTGGCGGTAAAAACTATGGCGATAAATTGGTGGAAGATTACAAGATCAGAAAGTATCTGAACGCCCGTCTCGCTAAAGCAGGTATCGCTAAGATTGTTATCGAGAGAACCCTGAAGCTAATCACGATCACGATCAATACCGCTCGTCCGGGTATCATCATTGGTAAAGGCGGACAAGAGGTTGATAAGTTGAAAGAGGAGCTGAAGAAGATCACCGATAAGGAAGTTCAAATTAATATCTTCGAGATCAAACGTCCCGAGTTGGATGCCGTGATCGTGGGTAATAATATAGCTCGTCAGCTGGAAGGTCGTGTGGCTTACCGTAGAGCAATCAAGATGGCTATCGCTTCTACCATGAGAATGGGAGCAGAAGGTATCAAGATCTTGATTTCCGGTCGTTTGAACGGTGCTGAAATGGCAAGAGCCGAAATCTACAAAGAAGGTAGAATTCCATTGCACACGTTCCGTGCTGATATTGATTACGCTCAGGCCGAGGCATTGACGACTTATGGCCAGCTGGGTATCAAAGTTTGGATCTGCAAGGGTGAAGTTTACGGAAAACGTGAGCTGGTTCCGAATGCATTGGTTGGCGCTCAGAAAGAGAACAACAACCGTCCGAACAATGCCGGCAAAAAAGGCGGTTTCAAAAAGAGAAAAAAGTAGTCTTTTAACTTTTAAATAGATCAAGAGCTATGTTACAGCCAAAAAGGACTAAATACAGAAGATCGCAGAAAGGGAGAATGAGAGGGAATGCCCAGAGAGGACATGAACTTGCATTTGGATCTTTCGGGATCAAGGCGTTGGAGAACATGTGGATCGAACAACGCCAGATTGAAGCAGCCCGTGTTGCAGTAACTCGTTACATGCAAAGACAGGGTCAGATATGGATTCGTATATTTCCAGATAAACCTATTACTAAGAAACCCGCTGAGGTTCGTATGGGTAAGGGTAAGGGATCTCCAGAAGGATTCGTTGCTCCTGTTACTCCGGGTCGTATTCTTTTCGAAGCAGATGGAGTACCGTATGCAATCGCTAAAGAGGCTTTGCGCCTGGCAGCACAAAAGCTACCCATCGCTACTAAGTTCGTGGTTAGACGTGATTACACTGAGTAGTCGTGAGACTATTTTGAATTTCGAAACGAAAAATTGTAAGAGAAATGAAAACATCAGAAATTAAGGATTTAACCACCGATGAGATAAGAGAAAAGATCGAGACAGAAAAAGCTGCCTTGACCAAGATGAAGATGAACCATGCTGTTTCTCCTCTTGAGAATCCGATGTTAATCCGGACGACAAGAAGAAACATCGCTAGATTGATGACGGAGTTACGCAAACGTGAATTAAATAAGTAGTAGAAAAATGGAAAGAAATCTTAGAAAAGAGCGTACCGGTCTTGTGGTAAGCAACAAGATGGACAAATCTATCACGGTTGCCGTTCATTTTAAGGAGAAGCACCCGATTTACGGGAAGTTCGTCAACAAGACCAAGAAGTTCACTGCTCACGATGAGAAAAATGAATGTAACATCGGGGATACAGTGAGAATTATGGAGACCCGTCCTTTGAGTAAAACCAAGAGATGGAGATTAGTTGAAATCATTGAAAGAGCTAAGTAATCATGATACAACAAGAAAGTAGATTGACCGTAGCCGACAACAGCGGCGCTAGAGAAGTGCTTTGTATCCGTGTTCTTGGTGGTACCAAGAAAAGATATGCACGCGTAGGCGATAAAATTGTTGTTGCCGTGAAGAACGCCATCCCGAACGGTGAAGTAAAAAAAGGTTCAGTTAGTAAGGCTGTGGTAGTTCGTGTAAGTAAAGAGTACAGACGTCCGGACGGATCTTATATCCGCTTTGATGACAATGCTTGCGTGTTATTGAATAACGCAGGTGAAATGAGAGGAACTCGTATCTTCGGACCTGTTGCCAGAGAAGTTCGTGAGGGTTATACCAAGATTGTGTCATTAGCCCCCGAGGTACTTTAAGATTTTAGATTTATGATTTTGGATTGTAGATGAATAATCGAATTTCTTGAATCATAGATCGTAAATCATAAATCATAAATAATTTATACGATGAGCAAGAAGTTTCATATAAAGAAAGGTGACTTAGTTCAAGTAAATGCAGGAGAAGATAGAGGGAAGCAGGGGAAAGTACTTGAAATGATTCCGGACAAGCAAAGAGCGATTGTTGAGGGTATCAACCTGGTAAGCAAACATACCAAACCCAATGCAGCTCACCCGCAAGGAGGAATTATCAAGAAAGAAGCTCCGATTCACATTTCTAACTTGAACGTGGTTGATCCGGTTACAGGAAAACCGACGAAGGTTGGACGTAGACGGAATGCCGAAGGAAAATTAGTGAGATACGCTAAGAAATCCGGACAGGAATTGAAATAGTAAAATAAATAATTGCAGGTTGTCTTAGAGCAACTTGCAATTATTGATTTAAATTTGTAGCTTTGCAGCCGCAAATTAATGTAATATGCCGTGAGGCATGATAAACAAATAATTATAAATGAAATACGTACCAAATTACAAAACAAAGTATAACGAAGAAATTGTACCGACTTTGATGAAGGAGTTCGGATACAAGTCAGTTATGCAGGCACCCAGATTGGAGAAGATAGTAATCAATCAGGGCGTGGGATCATCCATCCAGGATAAGAAGATCCTTGAGTTTTCAATGAACGAGATTGCAGCCATCACTGGTCAGAAGCCCGTTGCTTGTAAATCTACCAAGGACGTTTCTAATTTTAAATTACGTAAAGGGATGCCGATTGGTGTTAGAGTAACCTTGCGTAAAGATCGTATGTATGAATTTTTAGAAAGACTTATTGTTTCCGCGCTTCCGCGTATCCGCGATTTCAAAGGGATCAACAATAAGCTTGATGGAAGAGGAAATTACACATTAGGAATAGAAGAGCAGATCATTTTCCCGGAAATCGTGTTGGACAGTGTTCACAAGATCATGGGTATGAATGTAACGTTTGTAACTTCGGCTAATACCGACGAAGAGGCTTTTGCTCTTCTAAGAGAATTTGGATTACCATTTAAAAAGAACTAAAAAAAAGCGAAATGGCAAAAGAATCAATGAAGGCCCGTGAGGTAAAGCGTGCAAAATTGGTAGAAAAGTACGCCGCAAAACGAGCTAAATTAAAAGAGGAAGGAGACTATATTGGATTAAGCCTTCTGCCTAAGAATTCAAGTCGCGTTCGTTTGCATAACAGATGCAAATTGACGGGAAGACCGAGAGGGTACATGAGACAATTTGGTATAAGCAGAATTCAATTCCGCGAAATGGCATCTGCCGGACTTATACCTGGAGTTAAAAAGGCTAGTTGGTAATATTTAAAATTTGAAGAGATGACAGATCCAATAGCAGATTTCCTGACTCGTATTAGGAACGCAGTAAAAGCAGGTCATAAAGTTGTGGATATCCCCGGGTCAAAAATGAAACGGGAAATGACCAAAATTTTGAAAGAAAAAGGATATATCCTGAATTATAAATTCGAGCAAGATGGTGTTAGAAGCAACATTAAAATTGCTTTGAAATATCATCCTGAAACGAAGGCTCCCGCCATTAGGACATTGACACGTGTTTCAAAACCGGGTCTGAGACGTTACACGAATGTAGAGGACATGCCTCGCGTGTTGAACGGATTAGGTATCGCGATTTTGTCAACGTCATTAGGCGTAATGTCTGATAAAGAAGCTCGCCAAAAGAATGTTGGTGGAGAAGTATTGTGTTATGTTTATTAATAAAAAGGGCGGAAAATGTCACGAATAGGAAAATTACCAATAGATATACCACAAGGGGTTACAGTTACTGTAAATCCTGATAACACGGTCGTAGTTAAAGGTCCGAAGGGCGAACTTTCTCAGGACGTACACGGAGATATGATCGTGAAAGTGGAAGGAGCTCACGTTATTGTAGAGCGTCCGTCAGAAGATAAAGCTCATAAAGCCATGCACGGTTTGTATCGTGCCTTGATTCATAACATGGTTGTAGGTGTTTCTGAAGGTTACACGATCAAACAAGAGTTAGTCGGAGTAGGTTACAGAGCAAATGCTGAAGGTCAAGTTCTTGAATTGGGATTAGGTTATTCACACGGAATTTTCATGGTGTTACCGAATGAAGTGAAAGTAAGTGTGCTTAATGAGAAACGTGCTAACCCGATTATCACGCTGGAAAGTTGCGATAAGCAATTGATCGGTCAGGTAGCGGCTAAGATTCGTTCATTCCGTAAACCGGAACCGTATAAAGGTAAAGGTATTAAATTTGTGGGTGAAGTTCTTCGTCGTAAAGCTGGTAAATCAGCTAAAGTTTAATCACCTGTAAAAAAGTAATGTTATGGCTTTAACTAAGGTAGAAAGAAGAATAAGAATAAAGAGAAGAATACGTAAAGTAATCTTCGGAACAGCTGAGAGACCCCGTTTGTCCGTATTCCGTTCAAACACGCAAATCTCTGCTCAGTTGATTGATGATAACGCCAGAAAAACTCTGGTATCAGCATCTTCTTTATGCAAAGAGATTGCTGAAAAGAAATGTAACAAGACAGAACAGGCTCAATTATTGGGCGCCATGCTTGCTGAAAAGGCAAAAGCAGCCGGGATTACCGCTGTTGTGTTTGACAGAAACGGGTATTTATATCACGGAAGAGTGAAAGCATTAGCAGATGCAGCTCGTAACGGTGGTCTTAATTTTTAAAAGTAGGCAAGAATGGAACAGAAGATTAATAGTGCAGACTTGGAATTGAAAGACAGATTGGTGGCTATCAACCGTGTAACGAAAGTTACCAAGGGAGGTAGAACCTTCAGTTTCTCTGCTATCGTGGTTGTAGGCGACGAAAACGGTATCGTGGGTTACGGGTTAGGTAAAGCTAACGAGGTAACTACCGCTATTGCAAAAGGCGTTGAAGCTGCGAAGAAAAACTTGATTAAAGTACCTGTATTGAAAGGAACTCTTCCTCACGAGCAAGAAGCTAAATATAGTGGTGCAACTGTGTTTATGCGTCCCGCTTCTTCCGGTACCGGGCTGGTAGCCGGAGGTGCTATGCGTGCCGTGTTGGAAAGTGCAGGAGTGAAAGATGTGTTGGCAAAATCTAAAGGATCATCTAACCCTCACAACTTGGTAAAAGCTACTTTCGCTGCTTTGAAGTTATTGAGAGATCCTCGTACAATTGCTCAACAAAGAGGAATTAGTCTTGACAAAGTGTTTAACGGATAAACTGGAATAACGATGGCAAAGATTAAAATTACATTGGTAAGAAGTAGAATTGGTAGTGATAAACGTCAAATTGCTACTTTGAACGCACTGGGCCTCGGGAAAGTGAACAGCAGTGTTGAACACGAGACTTCACCTCAAATCATGGGAATGGTTGCTAAAGTGCAACATCTCGTGCGTGTGGAGGAAGTAAAGTAATTGTTAAACCTATTTTAAAGAGTATACAATGGATTTAAGTAGCTTAAAACCGGCTGCCAGATCAACTCACAGAGAAAAGAGAATTGGTCGTGGTCAAGGTTCCGGAAAAGGAGGTACTTCTACAAGAGGGCATAAAGGAGCCAAATCAAGATCAGGTTATAAATCTAAGATTGGTTTTGAAGGAGGACAGATGCCTTTGCAGAGACGTGTACCGAAATTTGGCTTTAAAAATATAAACAGAGTAGAATATAAAGCTATCAATGTAGGGATGCTTCAGGATCTGGCAGAAAGAGATAATCTTACCGTGATCGATAGAGATGTATTAGTTCAAGCCGGGTTAATGTCTAAGAACGATCTTCTTAAGGTATTAGGTGACGGAGCGTTAACTGCTAAGCTTGAGGTGAAAGCTAATGCTTTTTCCGCTAAAGCGGTAGCCGCTATCGAGGCTGTTGGCGGAACAGTAGTTAAATTGTAAGATTAAAAATTTGGGAGTTTAAAGTTGTTTTTAAAATAGAATTACTATTTTTGAAGCAACTTTAACAAAATCCCAAATTAATGCCTTAAAAGAAAGAACTTATGAAGTTATTTGATACATTAAAGAACATTTGGAAAATAGAAGAGCTCAAGACTAGGATTCTAACTACGCTTGGGCTTATTCTCGTTTACAGGTTGGGAACAGAGATCGTACTGCCGGGTATCGACCCTCATGGTTTGCAGGCTCTGAAAGATCAGACATCCAGCGGAGTATTAGGCTTGTTGGATATGTTCTCAGGAGGTGCTTTCTCGAACGCGTCGGTATTTGCGTTAGGTATTATGCCCTACATCTCCGCATCCATCGTTGTGCAGTTATTGGGAATTGCGGTTCCTTATTTTCAGCGCTTACAGAAGGAAGGTGAGAGCGGTAGACGTAAGATTAACCAGATTACGCGGTACCTCACATTAGTTATCCTGGTATTACAAGGTTCGGCGTATCTTACAAACTTGAAAGCTCAGGTACCGGCAGAGGCTTTTGTATCTACTGGTTTTTGGCAATTCCAGCTCCCTTCTATCGTGATCATGGCTGCAGGTTCAATGTTTGTCTTGTGGTTGGGAGAGAGAATTACCGATAAGGGAATCGGTAACGGTGTGTCTATCATCATCATGATTGGTATCATCGCTCGTTTGCCGTTCGCTTTCATTGCAGAGTTAACTTCCAGAGTTTCTCAACAAGGAGGAGGTTTGGTAGCATTTTTGATCGAGTTGATTATATTATTCTTGGTATTCTGCGGATCAATCTTGCTTGTACAAGGAACCCGTAAGGTGCCCGTACAGTATGCCAAGAGAATTGTGGGTAACAAACAATACGGAGGTGTTCGTCAATACATTCCATTGAAGATCAATGCAGCCGGGGTTATGCCTATCATCTTCGCTCAGGCTATCATGTTATTACCTGTTTCTTTGATAAACTATGCAAATTCGGAGTCATTATCCGGTTTTGCTGCAGCGTTTTCAAATTTCACGGGATTCTGGTATAATTTCACGTTCTTTATCATGATTGTCGCGTTTACTTACTTCTACACGGCAATTACGGTGAATCCGATGCAAATGTCTGAGGATATGAAGAAGAATGGTGGATTTATTCCAGGAGTAAAACCGGGAAGGAAAACGATGGAGTTCCTCGATACTATTATGTCTAGAATCACACTTCCTGGATCTATATTCTTGGGAATTGTAGCAATTCTTCCGGCTTTCGCCCAAATATCGGGTGTTAACCACCAGTTTGCTCAGTTCTATGGAGGTACGTCTTTGTTGATTTTGGTTGGTGTAGTGTTAGATACATTGCAACAAATCGAATCTCACTTGTTGATGCGTCATTATGACGGGTTGATGAAATCGGGACGTATTAAAGGTAAAAATCCTGGAGGACCTGCTGCATATTAAGAAAAATAATTGTACTTTTGCGGCATGATTTTTTTAAAGACACAGGAGGAGATTGAGCTATTGCGGGAAAGCAACCAATTAGTAGGAAAGACTCTGGGTGAGGTGTCTAAACACATTCGCCCAGGTATTTCAACTTTAGAGTTGGATAAGATCGCTGAGGATTTTATTCGTTCGAATGGAGGCATTCCCGGATTTCTCGGGTATGGAGGGTTCCCGAATACGCTTTGTATTTCAGTGAATGACGAAGTGGTTCATGGAATTCCGTCCTCTCGTCGTTTAGAGGAAGGTGATGTCGTATCCGTTGATTGCGGGGTTGTGAAGAATGGTTTTTATGGGGATAGCGCCTATACTTTTGCTGTCGGGGAGATTAGTGATGAAGTGAAAAAGCTTTTGCAAGTAACAAAAGATAGCTTGTATAAAGGGATAGAACAGGCTGTTGCGGGAATGCGAATAGGAGATATTGGTTATGCTGTACAGTCGTATGCCGAGGCGAACGGATTTTCTGTTGTCAGAGAGCTAGTCGGACATGGTGTGGGAAAGAACTTGCACGAAGAGCCTCAGGTACCGAATTACGGACGGAGAGGACTAGGGTGCAAGTTGAAGATCGGAATGGTGATTGCTATTGAACCTATGATTAACATGGGAGCCCGTAACGTTTTCCAAATGGCAGACGGATGGACGATAAAGACAAGAGATCATTTGCCCGCAGCACATTTCGAGCATACGTTGGCTATCAGAAAAGGAGAAGCTGATATTTTGTCAACATTTGAATATATAGAAGACAGGAAATTGTAAAAATTGAATTATGGCGAAGCAGCCTTCGATAGAGCAAGATGGAGTAATAACGGAAGCATTGTCAAATGCTATGTTTCGTGTTGAACTGGAAAACGGGCATATTATTACAGCCCACATTTCGGGAAAGATGCGAATGCACTATATAAAGATACTTCCGGGAGATAGAGTGAGAGTGGATATGTCCCCTTACGATCTCACGAAAGGTAGGATAACATTTAGATATAAAAATTAAATTGTTGAGCAATGAAGGTAAGAGCATCTGTTAAGAAGCGTAGTGCTGATTGCAAGATTGTAAGAAGAAAAGGCGTTTTGTACGTCATTTGCAAAAAGAACCCGAAGTTTAAACAACGTCAGGGTTGATTATTAATTTAGTAAAAAGAGTAAAAAAGATTTATGGCAAGAATCGTTGGTGTAGATTTGCCCTCAAACAAGAGAGGGGAGATAGCTCTGACCTATATCTTCGGTATAGGTAGAAGTAGTGCCAGGACCATATTAGAAAAGGCCGGCATCGATTTTGACACTAAGGTGAAGGATTGGAATGACGATCAACTAGCTGCTGTACGTAATGTCATCAATGGTGGGTACAAAGTAGAAGGAGAGTTGAGAACTTCTGTCCAAATGAACATTAAGCGACTGATGGATATTGGTTGCTACAGAGGAATCAGACATCGTATTGGTCTTCCGGTAAGAGGCCAAAGTACGAAGAACAATGCCCGTACGAGAAAGGGTAAAAAGAAAACTGTTGCTAATAAGAAGAAAGCAACTAAATAATTGATTAGAGATTGAATTATGGCAAAGAAGTCTACATCAAACAAGAAACGGCTAGTTAAAGTTGAAGCCGTGGGACAAGCACACGTTCATTCCTCTTTTAATAACATCATTATCTCGTTGACTAATTCAAACGGACAAGTAATCTCTTGGTCATCGGCAGGTAAGATGGGATTTAGAGGATCAAAGAAAAACACCCCTTACGCAGCTCAAACGGCAGCTACCGATTGTGGTAAAGTTGCTTTCGATTTGGGAATGAGAAAAGTTAAGGTATATGTCAAAGGACCGGGTAACGGTAGAGAATCTGCAATCCGTGCTATCCACGCTTGCGGAATCGAAGTTGCCGAGATCATTGATGTTACACCACTTCCGCACAATGGATGTCGTCCTCCAAAACGGAGAAGAGTGTAATGTAATTTTAAATTGTAAATTGTAAATTGTAAAATTTGAGATTCGAACGATTTTAAGAATCGCGACAATTTAAAATTTAAAATCTAAAATTTAAAATCTAAATAAGATGGCTAGATATACAGGACCTAAGTCTAAGATAGCAAGAAAATTTGGTGAGCCCATTTTTGGACCGGATAAGGCGTTAGAACATCGTAATTACCCTCCCGGACAACACGGTATTGCTCATCGTAGAAAGAAAATCTCTGAGTACGGTACTCAGTTGAAAGAAAAACAAAAAGCAAAATATACTTACGGTTTGTTGGAAAGACAATTCCGTATCTTATTCGAGAAAGCTGAAAGTAGTAAGGGAGTAACCGGTGAGGTATTGCTTCAATTGTTGGAATGTCGTTTGGATAACGTGGTTTATCGTTTAGGAATTGCTCCTACCCGTGCGGCTGCCCGTCAGTTTGTTTCTCACAGACACATCACTATTAACGGTCACGTATGTAATATCCCTTCATGTCACGTTCGTCCGGGAGATGTTGTTGCTGTAAGAGAAAAATCTAAGGCACTGGAAGTGATTAACGAATCATTGAGAGGTAATAGAAGTAGCAGATACTCTTGGTTGGAGTGGGATGCTACGGCTATGAGTGGTAAACTACTTAATGTTCCGGAAAGAGCAGATATTCCTGAGAGCATAAAAGAGCAGTTAATCGTAGAGTTGTATTCTAAGTAGTAAAATAAAAATATATATGGCAATATTAGCTTTCCAGAAACCGGACAAAGTAATCATGCTTGAATCAACGGACAAATTCGGTAAATTCGAATTCCGCCCGTTGGAGCCAGGTTACGGCATCACTATTGGTAATCCACTACGCAGAATCTTGTTGTCTTCTTTGGAAGGCTTTGCGATTACCGGTATTAAAATTCAAGGTGTAGATCATGAGTTTGCGACAATCCCTGGCGTCATTGAAGATGTTACAGAGATTATCTTGAACTTGAAACAGGTTCGGTTGAAAAGAAAAGTGGAGGACGTGGAGAATGAAAAGTTGACCGTTACCGTTTCTGGACAAGAGACGTTTACTGCCGGTGATATGAATCAGTTCCTGAAAGGGTTTGAGGTTTTGAACCCGGAATTGGTAATTTGCAACATGGATACTTCCACGCACCTAGAAATGGAATTGACCATTCAAAAAGGACGCGGTTATGTTCCTGCTTCAGAGAATATGCCTGCAGATGCTGAGATTGGTGTAATTCCTATTGATGCTATTTACACGCCGATTAAAAACGTGAAATACGAGATTGAGAATTACCGTGTAGAAGGAAAAACTGACTATGAACGTTTGGTTTTTGACATCGAGACCGATGGTTCTATCAATCCCACCGATGCCTTGAAAGAGGCTGCTAAGATCTTGATTCATCACTTCATGTTGTTCTCTGATGAGAAAATTACTCTTGAAACGGAGGATAAATATGGAAACGAAGAGTTTGATGAAGAGGTGTTGCATATGCGTCAGTTGTTGAAGACAAAACTCGTGGACATGGATCTTTCCGTGCGTGCGTTGAATTGTTTGAAGTCAGCTGAGGTTGAAACTCTGGGTGAGCTTGTTCAATTTAATAAGAATGATTTGTTGAAGTTCAGAAACTTCGGTAAAAAATCTTTGACTGAGTTGGAAGCCCTTCTGGAGAACAATAACCTTGAATTCGGTATGGATGTTGCCAAGTATAAATTAGACAAAGAATAAGTAAAATGAGACATAATAAGAAAATTAACCATTTAGGTAGAACTAGTTCTCACAGACATGCTCTACTTTCTAATATGGCTTGTTCTTTGATTCTTCACAAGAGAATCCAAACGACACTAGCTAAAGCTAAGGCCCTTAAGGTCTATGTTGAGCCGCTTTTGACAAAAGCCAAAAATGACACGACACACTCTAGAAGAACCGTCTTCTCTTACCTTCGTCGCAAAGAAGTTGTTGCTGAAATGTTCGGTGATGTTGCACAGAAAATCGCTAATCGTCCGGGAGGATATACCCGTATATTGAAATTGGGTAACCGTTTGGGTGATAATGCAGAGATGTGTATAATTGAGTTGGTGGATTATAACACGACTTATACTGAAGTGAAGAAAGAAGAGGCTAAGAAAACGACTCGTCGTAGAAGACCTTCTGCTAAAAAAGAGGCTACTCCTGCTGCTACTGAGGAAGCTCAAGTGGTTGAGACTCCTGCTACAGAAGAAGCGCCGAAAGCTGAATAAAGTATTATTCCAGATAAAAAATAACCCCGGACAATTCCGGGGTTATTTTTTATCCGGTGTTTTAAGGTTAAAATTCTTCTATTATATTGTTCATCCCTTCCGAGGTGCGTTGTTGCTTTTGTTTGGAGGCTTTCATATTTCCAAAATTGTAGCTTAGCGTGAAACGAAAAACTCCGCCTTTTCTCCAACTATCGCTATCTTGTTTGAATCCGTTGCCAGAAGTAATGCTGTGCCAATTACGTGAATTTAAAATGTCTTGTACGCTTATGCTAAGGTTGATTTTTCGGTCGAAAAAAAACTTCCGAGCTCCTAAATCTAAGCGATAATTTGCTTCCCGGTGTCCTTGGGCAATGATCTGTTTGGAGTTGTAGCTTCCGGTAGCTTGTAGCGAGATTGCATGCGGTAGTATGGCGTTAGCGATGATTTTACCTGTCCAGGAGAAGTTATCATCCCGTTCTCCCGTAACCGGAGCGTCTGCGTCTGCCGGAAGGTAAGAAAAGCCTTCCAGTTCATTATAATAGAAATTAAGGGTTGTTGTAAAATCTAGGAATTTCAACAGTTTATTTTTTGCCACAATCTCGGCTCCGGCAGAAGAGGATTGCGTGATGTTAGCCGATGTACTTTTCATGACATCCCCTTCCCGATAGCGAATGCGTTGAATCACGTTGTCCGTGTTCCGGTAATAGGTGGAAACGGATAGCGTATGTTTTTCCCAAGTCTTGATGTAATTCAACTCGAAAGAATTGGAATATTCCGGGGAGAGGTAAGGATTACCGAACGAGATATTAAGTGAATCGGTCATGTCCATGAAAGGGTTCAATTGCCAGCCTCTAGGACGTGAAATTCGTCGGGTGTAGTTAACTTGTATTTCATGATTTTGGGGTAGACTATATGATAAAAACAAACTGGGAAATAAACTGAAATAGTTGTCTTTATACGGGTGGGCCGTGGCCTCGGTTCTTTCGTACCCTAGTGATTTGGTTTCCGTGTCCGTGTATTCTCCCCGTAAGCCCAGCTGCAATCCAAAGCTATTCACTTTCGTGGAGAACGTGACGTACAAGGCTTGAATATTTCGGTTATAAGAGTATTTGTTATATAATAACTCATCAAAGACGGCAGTTGTTTCCGTTTCACCGGAATAGGTTTCTACGGGGCTTTTCTGGCGACTGAGCGTGCCTTTGTAGCCTGTCTCTAACTTACTTTCTTCCGAGAATTGATTCACGTAGTCTGCTTGAAATTCCCAGCTTTGGGAACGGTTGTCGCTTTCCTGTTTCTGCCAGGAAGAAATTTCTTTGTTCTGCTGGTAGAGAGAATGTTGTTTATATGTACTGGTTCCGTCAGAAACCCATAAATCCCAGGAAGCACGGGCTATTATATTGCTTTTCTCACTGAATTCGTGTTTGTAGTCGAGATTGACATTACCTCCTTTCGAGGAGTTGTCTGAATTGCTGATCCGTTCACTGCTGGAGAATGAGCCGGGAACATCGCTTTCGTAACGGATGGTGTTGTTGGAATTCCGGTTTCCAAAATGTCCGAATCCTTCAATTCCTATATGATCGGTTTGAGTGAGGTGAAAGGTTAAGCCGACCCCGGTAAAGAGAGCCCCCCCTTTCCGATCGCGCCTGCCATTCTGGTTCAGGTAAGAGACAGGATTACCTTGGTCATCTAGGTTGATGCGGTCGGAGTAATCCTTGCTTCCTGATTTTCTTTGGCGATACCCGATATTAAGGTAAGATTCAATCTTACCGCTGCTATAGTTGATGCTGCCACTGGTATTGTATCCTCCCAAAATGTCGGCCCCAATTTGGAAACTCCCATAATATCCGGCTTTTCGGTTTTTCTTCAGGATAATATTGATGATTCCTGAAGTGCCTTCCGGACTGAATTTAGCCGATGGATTTGTGATCAATTCGATGCGTTCGATGCTTTCAGCAGGAATTTGCTCTAGGATTTGGGCTTGGTTGTCTGCAGATAAGCCTGATGCTTTGCCGTTGATCCAGATGGTTACGCTTGAGTTACCCCGTAAGGAGATTTCTCCCTCGTTGTCTACTTCTATGGAGGGTATATTTTCAAGCAGTTCGCTGGCTGATCCTCCGGCTTGAGAAATATTGGATTCTACGTCAAAGACTTTTTTGTCAATTTCGAATCTCATTTGAGCTCGTTGTCCAACAACTTTTATCTCGTCAATCACTTGGTTGTCTTCTTCCAAAAGGATGTTTTTCACATTCACGTTTCTTGCTGTTGGAGAGATCGTGAATTCTTTTTCCACGGATTTGTAACCGATAAATGAGGCGGAGAGAATGTAAGTTCCGTTCTTCACTCTGTTAATACGGAAAACTCCAGTTGAATCGCTAACGGTTCCTGTTAATGGTTTTTGAGTTTCTATGGCTCGGATACTCACGTTGACAAACTCTAAGGGTTTCTTCGTTTTAGCATCTATAATTTTTCCCTTGACGCTTCCTGTTTGGGCAAAGGTCGATAGGGTAAATAACATGAAGAGGATAGCTAAAACAGCTTCTTTTACTCTATTCATATACACTTTATACACAATTGAACATTCCGTTGAAGAATAGTTTGTTTTGATTTCAAACCAATTCTTTGCCCTATTAAGACAAATCTTACCGGAGAAAGTTTATTGTAAAATCAAAGTTTATGACTAGGAACTTTGCAAACTTTATAAACCAAATCATGTGACTTTTTCAATTGTTTTACGTATCTTAGTCACAACAATTTATTTACGAACTTTTAAAGTTAAAGGGAATGTATATTACAGAAGTTATTGGAAGAGAAGTGTTGGATTCGAGAGGAAATCCAACGGTAGAAGTAGATGTTATTCTGGAATGTGGGGCGATGGGCCGAGCTGCGGTACCGTCTGGAGCGTCCACGGGAGAGCATGAAGCATTGGAATTGCGTGATGGAGATAAGAAAAGATATGGTGGCAAGGGGGTAACCAAAGCCGTGAATAATGTAAATACGGTGATTGCCGATGCCTTGTTGGGAATGAACGTGACAGACCAAGTGGGGATTGATCGTATTTTATTGGAATTGGATGGTACGCCAACCAAGAGTAATTTAGGAGCTAATGCATTGTTGGGAGTTTCTTTGGCTTGTGCGAAGGCTGCTGCTAACGCATTGGAAATGCCGTTGTATCGTTACATTGGTGGTGTAAACGCAAAAGTGCTACCGGTGCCAATGATGAATATTATTAACGGAGGATCTCATTCCGATGCTCCGATTGCTTTTCAGGAGTTTATGATTCGCCCGGTTGGAGCTGAATCTTTCCGAGAGGCATTGCGTATGGGTGCGGAGGTTTTCCATAGTTTGAAGAAAGTTCTTCACGATCGAGGCTTGAGTACGGCTGTGGGGGACGAGGGTGGTTTTGCTCCTGCCTTGAAGGGGACGGAAGATGCATTGGAATCTATTATTAAAGCTATTGAGACTGCCGGATATAAGGCTGGAGAGGATGTGATGATAGGGTTGGATTGTGCTTCTTCTGAATTTTATAAGGATGGAATTTACGATTATTCTAAATTTGAAGGAGCGACAGGAGCAAAGCGTTCTTCTGCCGAGCAGGTCGCTTATTTGGAAGAATTGATTTCTCGCTATCCAATTGATTCTATCGAGGATGGTATGAGTGAGAATGATTGGGAAGGTTGGCAATTACTGACCCAACGTATAGGGAATCGTTGTCAATTAGTAGGTGATGATTTGTTCGTGACGAATGTACAATATTTGAAGAAAGGTATTGAAATGGGATGTGCTAATTCTATTTTGATTAAAGTAAATCAGATTGGTACGTTAACCGAAACGCTGGATGCGATTGATATGGCTCACCGTGCCGGTTACACGTCAGTAACTTCTCATCGTTCTGGGGAGACGGAAGATGCAACTATTGCGGATATTGCAGTCGCAACTAATTCCGGACAAATTAAGACAGGGTCATTAAGCCGTTCTGACCGAATGGCAAAATACAACCAATTACTTCGGATTGAAGAAGAATTAGGTGATAATGCCCAGTTTTATGGACGGAAGTTTTGCAAGTAATTAAGTTATTCATAAAATGCAAAGACTCTTATGGCATAGCTGTAGGAGTCTTTCCTTTTAGAGATAGGTAATATGCTTGATTTGTAGTACATTTATGGTTGTTTGTCTGAAATGCAAATCATTCTTTTTCTTGTTCTTTTTTGGGTTTACCCTCTACGATCATGACGATCTCTCCTTTTACCCCGTTTTCGGTGTAATGATCAATTAGTTCTTTTAATGTACCCCGTTGGAAGTCTTCGAAAAGTTTACTGATCTCGCGAGCTACGCAGGCATGGCGGTTTTCCCCGAAGAATTCAGCCATTTGTTCGAGGGCTTTTACTAAGCGGAATGGTGATTCGTAAAATATCATCGTGCGTTCCTCTTCAGCGAGGGCTATGAGTTTCTTTTGGCGGCCTTTTTTTTGTGGTAGAAATCCCTCAAAACAAAAACGATCACAGGGTAGGCCTGAGTTGACGAGAGCCGGAACAAATGCTGTGGCTCCAGGTAAACATTCTGTTTCTATTCCTTGCTCGATGCAGGTACGTACAAGTAGAAATCCCGGGTCGGAGATTCCCGGTGTTCCGGCATCACTGATTAAGGCTATGTCTTCACCTTGAGCAATGCGCTCTGTAATACGACTTACTTGCTGGTGTTCATTGAATTTATGGTGTGAGAGCAAGGGCGTGTTAATCTCGTAATGTTTTAATAGTTTTGCAGAGGTTCGGGTATCTTCGGCAAGTACAAGAGGTACTTCTTTTAGTATGCGAAGTGCTCTCAGCGTAATGTCTTCAAGATTACCGACTGGAGTTGGAATCAGATATAATTTAGCCATAATAATTGATAATTGAAAGTGAATTTCGATCTTCAATAGGTTACAGGGGCAAAGGTAGGGAATAAAATATTTACATGTATGAGGTGGGAGAATTTTATTTGTTAACACGAAAGGTGTCGTATTGTATTTATTTACAAATGATTGATGCAACATTCACGGCCAAATTGCCAAAGATGTGAAAAAAAAATCACGTTTTCTTTGGTTGGAATGAAATTTGCCGTATATTTGCAACCGCTAAAGCAAAAGATGGTCCGTTCGTCTAGGGGCTAGGACGCAAGATTCTCATTCTTGTAACACGGGTTCGATTCCCGTACGGACTACTAAGGCAAAGAGCAAGATATTAACGATGGTCCGTTCGTCTAGGGGTTAGGACGCAAGATTTTCATTCTTGTAACACGAGTTCGATTCTCGTACGGACTACCGAGATTTTAGTGGGTTTTATGGTCCGTTCGTCTAGGGGTTAGGACGCAAGATTTTCATTCTTGTAACACGAGTTCGATTCTCGTACGGACTACAAAGTTGAATTAAATTAATTTGTAGAGATGGCAAATCATCAATCATCAGAAAAAAGAATAAGGCAGACTGAAAAAAGAAGATTACACAATCGTTATTATGCAAAGACTGCTAGAAATGCCGTTAGAAAGCTACGTGCAATGACTGAGAAGGAGACTGCAGCAGATTTATTGCCGAAGGTTTCGGCTATGTTGGATAAATTAGCAAAAAAACATATTATCCACAAGAACAAAGCAGCTAACTTAAAGTCTAGCTTGGCTTTACATGTGAATAAATTGTAATTTTACTATTTTAAGATATTGAGGTAACAGACAGAATGTTTGTTACCTCTATTTCTATGTGTCGCTGGATCTTGAGAAATTGTTTCTCGAGATTTTTTTTATTGTAAAAAAATAGCTATATTGCCAGCAATAAAGAAAAAATATGGCTGAAAATTATATCCCGATTTCCTCGTGGGCGGAAGACGACAAGCCTCGGGAAAAGATGTTGTCGAAAGGTGTTGCTACACTTTCAACAAATGAGTTACTCGCAATTTTAATCCGTTCGGGGTGTGGAGGGGAATCTGCCTTGGATTTGTCTCGTCGGATATTGTTAGATCTTAGTAATGATTTGAATACGTTGGCTCGTCTTTCTGTTTTGGATTTTACGAATCGTTACAAAGGAGTAGGGATGGCAAAGGCTGCTTCGATCGTTGCTGCAATGGAATTAGGGCGCCGCCGGGCGTTGTCTGCGGTAAGGGAAGAGCCATCCGTGGCAACTAGCCGGGATTTGTATGATTATCTCCAACCATTAATTGGGGATCTGGATCATGAAGAGTTTTGGGTAGTGGCCCTGTCTAGTGCTTGCCGGATTAAGTCATGTGATCGTTTGTTTTCGGGGGGAATTGAAAGCACGATTATTGATATTCGTATGATATTCAGGAGGGTGCTGGAATCAAAAGCATGTTCTATTGTGATCGCTCACAACCATCCTAGCGGCAATAACCGTCCGAGTTCTCATGATATTACTTTGACGAAGAAAGTGCAGGAGGCAGGACGGGTGTTGGATATCATGATACTGGATCATATTATCGTTTGCCCTGATCGGTATTACAGTTTTGCGGATAATGGAATGCTTTAATCCTATTAAGTGCTAAAAGTTGAATCAGAAGGATATCTTTTATTATCTTTGTGGCAGCTATTGATGTCATATTGACACTTGTTGTGATTGTTAATGTGACATGTTGAGACTTGGCAGGGATTTTGCTTAGAATAAATAGTTTAAAATGTTTATTCATAAAAATATATACGATATGGCAGAAGAGAAGATGTCGACTCAGGAGAACGAGTTTGAAGAGTCACAGATGAACGAAATGGAGAAAGAAGAAGTGAATTCTGGAAAACATCACGAGGAGGCTCACAAAAAGAAAGAGGACAAGTCGTGTAAAAAAGAAGACAAACAGCTTGAAGAGTTGGGACAAAAGTTGATCGAAATGAATGATAAATATTTACGTTTGTCTGCAGAGTTCGATAACTACCGGAAACGTACTTTGAAGGAAAAAATGGAGTTGACGAAGAGTGCTGGGGAACAATTGTTGAGTAATATTTTACCTGTGGTGGATAACTTTGAACGTGCCTTGAAAAGTATGAGTACGGCGAAAGATGTGGCAGCTCTGAAAGAAGGAGTAGATTTGATTTATGCTAATTTCAAGTCTTTTTTGACACAAAATGGTGTAAAAGAAATCGAAACTGAAAATGCTGATTTTAACACGGATATTCATGAGGCGGTAACGACAATTCCAGCCCCGACCCCTGAGTTGAAGGGAAAAGTGTTGGATTGTATTGAGAAGGGGTATTATTTGAATGACAAAGTTATGCGTTTTGCAAAAGTGGTTGTTGGTGAATAAAATATAGTTGCGTGGTAATGGAAAAGAGAGATTATTATGAGGTGTTGGGGGTATCTAAGAGTGCTGATGCCACTGAGATTAAGAAAGCATATCGGAAACTGGCTTTGAAATACCACCCGGACAAGAATCCGGGAGACAAGGAGGCCGAGGAAAAATTTAAAGAAGCTGCAGAGGCATATGATGTGTTGAGTAACGAGGAAAAGAGACATCGTTATGACCAATTCGGATATGCTGGTGTTGGTGGCGCCGGACAAGGAGGTTTTGGTGGAGGCATGAGTATGGATGATATTTTCTCTCAATTCGGGGATATTTTTGGGAGTTTTGGTGGCTTTAGTGGTTTCGGTGGTTTTGGCGGTGGACGTGGTTCTCGTCGGGTAAATCGGGGAACTAATCTGAGAGTGAAAGTTAAAATGAGTCTTCAAGAAATTGCTACTGGAATTGAGAAGAAAATTAAGGTGAAAAAATATGTGGCTTGTCAACATTGTAACGGAACGGGGGCAAAGGATGGAAAATCCTATTCTACTTGTTCTACTTGTAAGGGATCAGGGCAGGTGACCCGAGTACAGAATACAATATTGGGGGCGATGCAAACTACTTCCACGTGTCCGACTTGCGAAGGTGAAGGAAAAATTATTAATGAAAAATGTACTTTCTGTAATGGAGAGGGTGTGTTGATGTCGGAGGAGGTAATTTCTATCAACATTCCGGCAGGAGTGGCAGAAGGAATGCAATTATCATTGAGTGGTAAGGGAAATGCAGCTCGTCGCGGAGGCGTGAACGGGGATTTGATCGTGTTGATAGAAGAAGAAGAACATCCGGAGTTGGTGCGGGATGGGAATGATTTATTATATAACGTGTTTATCGGGTACCCGGAAGCTGTATTAGGAGAAACAGTTGAAATTCCGACTATCGAAGGGAAAGTGAAGGTGAAGATTGAGGCTGGGACCCAACCAGGTAAGATATTGCGTTTACGGGGCAAAGGTTTGCCTGATGTAAACGGTTATGGTAAAGGTGACTTGTTGGCAAAGGTGAACGTGTGGATTCCTAAGAATTTGTCTAAGGATGAGAAGAAGCTTGTGGAAAAGATGAGAGAGACGGAAGGTTTTAAACCGGGGAGTGGCGATAAAAAAAGCATCTTCTCCAAGATGAAGGATTTTTTTGATTAAAAGATAAATTTATGATTACACTGACACAATTAGAATATGTTGTTGCAGTCGATGAATTCCGGCATTTTGCAACAGCAGCCGACAAGTGTTTCGTGACACAGCCGACACTGAGTATGCAAATTAAGAAGTTGGAAGACGATCTGGGTGTAATCATTTTTGATCGGAGTCGACAGCCGGTAGTTCCCACTGACATTGGATATAAGTTGATAGAGCAGGCTAGAATAGTGTTGGCTTCGACACAAAGAATAAAAGAGATTATTAATGAAGAGAAACAGGAAGTAGCGGGATCTTTGAAAATAGGTATTATTCCCACGCTAGCTCCTTATTTATTACCGATATTTATCGGGGACTATATTCGTCGTTATCCAGGGGTACAAGTGGAAGTGGAGGAATTAATCTCGGAAGAGATTATCCGGCGATTGAAACACGACACGTTGGACGTGGGAATATTTGTGACCCCTTATCATGATAGTAAGATTGTAGAGCAGCCCGTGTTTTATGAGGAAATGATGATTTACGCTCATCCCGATCACGAACTTTTAAAAAAGAAAGACGTAAAAACACAAGATATTGCAACTCCTGAATTATGGATGTTGGGTGACGGGCATTGTTTTCGGGATCAAGTCGTAAATTTATGCGAGATACAAGAAACGCAACATAAAAATTTGCCGTTTGATTTCGAGAGTAATTCTTTAGAGACTTTAATGAAGATCGTGGACCGGGAAGGAGGATTTACCTTGATTCCAGAATTGGCCACGTTATATATGACAGAGGAAAAGAAAAAGCAAGTACGCTCGTTCACAGCGTCGAAACCTTTGCGAGAGGTCAGTGTGATCTATTCCCGTCATTTCACGAAACAAAAATTGATTGATTTGCTTTGCGAAGATATACGGCAAGTGGTTCCCCCGGGAATGTTGAAGAAAGAAAGGGGAAAAATTGTTGAATGGAAAAAAGTAAGATAAATGTAATACCCGAATATATGGATAGTATCAAAAAAAGTTTTTTGGAGGCGCTGCAGGTATTAGCTGATTTTGTGGCGGACGAAGATAAGTTGAAACAAGTCGGATTGGCGGCAGAGATATTGTCCCGGGTATTGAAGAACGGAGGTAAGGTGATAAGTTGTGGAAATGGAGGTTCCATGAGTGATGCCATGCATTTTGCTGAAGAACTTACTGGACGTTTTAGGGAAGATCGTCCTGCACTACCGGCAATAGCGATTTCCGATCCGACCCACTTGACTTGCGTGGCAAATGATTTCGGGTTTGAGTATGTATTCTCCCGTTACGTGGAGGCACACGGGAAAGCAGGTGATGTATTACTGGCAATCAGTACTTCCGGTAATTCAGAGAATATCGTAAAAGCTGTTGATGCAGCTCACCGTAAAGGAATGTTGGTGATTGGGTTAACCGGTAAGAATGGTGGCAAAATGAAGAATATGTGTGACGTGAATATCTGTGTACCTTGGAATGGGTATTCCGATAGGATTCAAGAGATTCACATCAAGGTGATTCATATTCTGATTGAGCAAATCGAGGCGCATTTGTTTGCGAAACAATAAAAGAGGTAAATATGTTCTTAATAGTATATTATGGGAAATAAAATTAATGATCCTATTGTCCGTTTAATGGGACTTAGGTATAAGTCACACCCGTGGCATGGTTTGGATATAGGGACGGATGCGCCGAATGTGGTCACCGCATTTATTGAGATGGTACCGACAGACACGGTGAAGTACGAGTTGGATAAAGTGAGTGGGTATATAAAAATAGATCGTCCACAAAAGTATTCGAACGTGGTTCCCGCTTTATATGGTTTTTTGCCGCAGACCTATTGTGGCGACTTGGTTGCCGAATATTGTATGTTACAGACCGAGAGAACGGATATTCATGGGGATGGTGACCCGCTTGATATTTGTGTCTTGACTGAGAAAACGATTTCTCACGGGGATATTATTGCGGAAGTTCGCCCTATCGGAGGATTCCGAATGTTGGATAAGAATGAGGCCGATGATAAGATTATTGCCGTGCTGAAACATGATGCCACGTATAATATTTACAATGATATTTCCGAATTACCACACGTGGTGATCGATCGGTTGCGGCATTATTTTTTAACCTACAAGGATCTTCCTGGTGAAGAGCGACGTACAGAAATCACTCATGTCTATAATAAGGAAGAGGCTTTCGAGGTAATTCGTCGGAGTGCGGAAGATTATAAAAATCACTTCCAAGGACTTGAAGATATACTAAGCCGGGTATAAGGGCAAGGTAAAAGGTAAAAACTAAAAGTGAAGTGAAAAAACAACTTTTAGTTTTTACCTTTTACTTTTTTCATCTACCCCATCCGTCTTTGTCAAGACTTCGATATTGTATGGCTTCGGCGATATATTGGGGGGTGATTTTTTCGTTGTGATCCAGATCGGCAATTGTTCGAGATAATTTGATGATTCGGTCGTAAGCTCGGGCGGAAAGTCCGAAACGTTGCATGGCAATTTTTAGTAATGCAACACATTTATCATCCAAAGGGCAATACTTTTTTAGTAATGGAGAGGTCATTTGTGCGTTACAATAAATCCCCGGGTAAGATTGAAAACGTTTTGTCTGTATAGCCCGGGCAGCAATCACCCTAGTCCGGACAACAGAACTTGCTTCACTATCAGAGGGATTTGTGATTTTGTCAAGTTCTACGGGAATTACTTCAATATGTATGTCAATTCTATCGAGTAAAGGCCCGGATATTTTTGATAAGTATTTTTGGACTTCCCCCGGTGGACAATTGCACTCTTTCGTGGGATGGTTATAGTATCCGCAAGGGCAAGGATTCATGGAAGCAATCAGCATGATGTTGGCCGGATATTCCACGCTAAATTTGGAACGGCTGATGGTAATTTTCCGATCTTCAAGAGGTTGTCTCAGTACTTCCAGTACTGCCCGGCGGAATTCTGGGAGTTCGTCTAAAAATAGAATTCCATGATGAGCAAGTGATATTTCTCCCGGTTGGGGCCAAGATCCTCCACCAACGAGTGCAACATCAGATATGGTATGATGTGGAGAACGGAAGGGGCGGGAGGTAATTAAGGAATGATTGTTTTGAATTTTCCCGGCAACGGAATGGATTTTCGTTGTTTCCAAAGCTTCTTCGATTGTCATGGGCGGGAGGATTGTCGGTAATCTTCGGGCTAGCATGGTTTTCCCCGAACCTGGGGAACCGATCATGATCATGTTATGTCCACCTGCTGCGGCAACTTCCATTGCGCGCTTCACGTTTTCTTGTCCCTTCACATCTTTGAAATCAAGTAAGTCATCATCGGGAAATGCCGTCATGACTTGCTGGTCGAAAGAAATGGGAGAGAAGTCTTTCTCCTGTTTCAGGAAAGTGATTACTTCATTCAGATGATGAAAACCGTAAACTTCAAAATCCTGAACAACGGCAGCTTCGTTTGCATTCTGATAGGGCAGAAGGATTCCTTTGAAACCTTCCTTTTTAGCGTGTATGGCAATGGGAAGTACACCTTTGACCGCTTGGAGACTACCATCTAATGACAACTCACCCATGATCAAGTATTTATCCAATTGTGCATTAGGTAACTGGTCATTAGCAGCGAGAATCCCAATCGCTAGTGGTAAATCGAAAGACGATCCTTCTTTCTTTACATCGGCGGGAGCCATATTGATAATTACTCGTTTACCTGGTATTTTTAATCCTATTTCCCGGAGAGCGGAATCAATTCTTTGTTGGCTTTCTTTCACCGCATTATCGGGTAAACCGACAATAATAAATTTTGCACCCCAAAGAATATTAACCTCGATTGTAATGGTCAAAGCATTGATTCCGTATACTGCACCTCCGAAAATTTTAACTAACATACCGTCTGATCTTATGTTTCATATATAGGCGTGTAAGTTAGGATTATTTAATAGTAAAGCAATGCAAAATAGATTATTTTTTGCGATTTATTTTTTCGATGGTAACTTTCTCCCCGTTGAACATGGCGTAACTGAAATGCGTGATCCAATCTCCCGTGTTGATATAGTGACTGTTGGGTTCGAGTTCAAGATTGAGAGGTAAATGGCGATGGCCGAAAATGAAATAATCCACGTGGTGTTCTTTCAAGATATTCCGGCAATAAATAACAATTTCTTCTTTGTCGTCTCCCAGGTACCCTTTTGCCTCGATTTGCCCGTTCCCTTTCAGTCGAGAATGGGATGACCATTTATTGGCTAAAGCGATACCCCAATCAGGATGGATAAACCGGAAGCATCTTTGTAGAAAGCGATTGTGAAAAGCGTTGCGCAAAAAAAGATATCCTTTGTCGTTCGGGTCTAGGCCATCACCATGTCCGATAAGGAAAGACTTTCCGTTTATCGAGGTTTCCAGTATGGATGTGTGTAGGATAACACCACACTCTTTTGCCAAGTAGTCGAAGGCCCAGATGTCGTGGTTGCCCGTGAAGAAATGTACCTTAATCCCTTGATCTGTGAAATTGGCTAGTTCACCAAGGAAGCGTACATGACCTTTAGGTATGACGTATTTGTATTCGAACCAGAAGTCGAACATATCACCAAGCAAGTAAAGTTCTGAGCAATCAGGTCTGATGCTTTGTAAAAACTCCACGAGCATAATTTCTCTCTCCCGATTATCTTTCAATAGTTTGGCACCCAAGTGTGCGTCTGAAAGAAAATAAACTTTCTTACCCTGCATGATGATATGTTCGTCCAATATAATTATTTTTTCAACAAGTCGTTCAAACGGTCTTCCAAACGGCTACCGTACAAGTTTTTGCCGACAATTTCTTTCTTCTGGTTAATGATATAATTTGCCGGAACACTCTTCACGTTCCAAGTCGAGGCTGCCCGACTTTGTAGTGCTCCTTCATCCCATACGCAAATCCAGTTGATCTTGTTCGTTTTTATTACGTCTTCCCAGAGAAGTTTGTTTTTATCCAGGCAAACCATATAGATTTCCACTCCCCGGTTTTTGAATTTGTTATACACGCTTTTCATCTGGTCAATGTACTCCTGGCTCTCTTTGGCTGTGATTAGTCCAAAGTCAAGCACGATGAGTTTCGATTTAAGCGAGTTCAGTGAAACATTCTTCCCATTTACATCCGGCAAGTTAATATCCGGTAGCGATCCTTCCGTGTTATTAATCACGGCTGCTAGCTGTTGGTTGCGGATGGCTTGGGATATTTGTTTCAGGTGATTCATGATCGCTTTCGTGTACTGTGATTCGGGATAAAGGGCTGTTAAGGATGATGCGACTACTTTAAAATAGTGAAGATCCTCGAACTCGTCCATCACTCCGATATTATCATCTATCTTTTGATAAAGAGCATAATAAGATGCCGGAGAAGTGGCATGTTTGATGATGAAGTCCCGGGTAAAGCTGATCTGCTTGTTTATTGCCTCTTCCCAAGCCTTGCTGTATTCTTGGCGTTGAGCGTCGTATTCACTTCCTTGCGGAAGAGCTTGATAGGATCTTTTTAAAGAATCCGTCAGCGTGATGGTACGGGCAATCTGGAAATTCAGGAGTTTAATCCATAACGAGTTTTCAGAACCGTCTACCCAGTAGTTATTTTTTATGTCATTCAGCGTACCACTGACTTCAAGCACTTCGTCCGGACTAGCAATCAAGGTCACCTGTTCATTGTTAGAAAATCTTAAAGAATAGAATGTCGGGAGTTCAATATTAAGTTTGAATTTAAACTCTCCATTTTTATTAATTTTTGTTGAATCGATAGTTTTTCTTGAACTTACATCTATTTGTTCCAGATATACTTTCGTGTTTGCCGCCTCTTTGATGGCTCCTGTAATCTCGACATTCGTCTTTTTACTGCAGGATGCGATAAGAACTACAAGTAGTCCAAGTAATAGTATTTTTCTCATAATTTGTTGGAATGATATAAATAATCTACATCTTGATTTATGAAGTTCGAAAGTAATACTTTTTTTCTATTTTTTACATCATCGGCTCAGATTTTGAATAAAAAAACCGTTAATTAATTGTTAAGGGCGTATTTCAGAGGATAGGAAATCGAAAAATGTTTTATTTTTGCGAACGATGATGCAGAAAAAATGGAATATATCGGCACTCTTGCTATTGTTTACCTTTTTGTTAGGTACAGTAGGCGTGAATGTAAGTAGAGTATACTGTCAGCGTTGTCAGGAAACTCGCTTGCATGTGGTAGTTATTCCCGAAGACATTCCATGTCCATGTACACATGATTGTGCATGTTGCCATAAGGCGTGTCACAATGCACACACAAAAAATTGTAATAATGCCCGACAAGAACATGTTTATTATAAAGTTTCCGGAGACTGGGCGATGTCCCATTTCGAAATACAGTTCTGTGATATGGTACAGGAATGTAATTTCATGATGTTTTTACCGGATACGATTATTTCTAAGATAAAACCATTAAATTCTTCTATTGCATACATAGACACATCTCCACCTTTGGAGTTGCTATGTATTTTCCGTTGTTGATTAAATTCTGATCCGCGAAAAAGATGCTTTACAAGTATCTTTCGGCGAGTCGTGAGTATGCGCTTGGCTTGACTGAAGCATTATTTAAAATTTAATCAAAAGAGAACGTGTTTCGAGGCATTAGTAAAAGAAATATCCCGGCACGTTCCTGAAAATCGTTAAATCTATATGAAAAATTTATTTATTATAATGTGTTTACTTGCCTCTGTTGGCATACAGGCACAGACCATAAAAGGGCGTGTCATGGAAGAAACGGAAGACGGGGAGGTGGCGTTACCCGGTGCGAATGTTTATTGGGTAGGAACTTCGAAAGGATCTGTTTCAGATGCGAACGGGGAATTTAAAATCAAGTGGGAAAAGGTTGGAAAGTTAGTTGTTAGTTTTATCGGGTACCGTTCGGATACGATAGAGGTAAAATCCACGGATAAATTCGTGACTTGCACGTTGAGATCCGGGGAGCAATTGGACGAGGTTAGCGTGGCTGCCCGGAAACAGAGTACAGTGATGTCAACACAAGGTCCTTTGATCGAACAACTGATCACGGGCGAAGAGTTATGCAAGGCGGCTTGTTGTAACTTGGGAGAGAGTTTCGAAACGAATGCCTCGGTTGACGTGTCGTATGCTGATGCGGTGACAGGTGCGAAGCAAATTCAGCTATTGGGATTAACCGGGAAGTACGTGCAAATGATGACCGAGAATATGCCTAATTTCCGTGGACTGGCCTCCTTGTACGGTTTGACTTACATTCCCGGTCCTTGGATGTCTGCTATCTCCGTCTCAAAGGGAACGGGGTCGGTAATTAACGGTTACGAATCAATGGCCGGACAAATCAGCGTGGATTACAAGAAACCCCGAGATCCGGAATTGCTTTCGGCTAATGTCTTCACAAGTAGCGAGGGAATGTACGAGTTTAACTCCAATTTCAGCATCAAGTTCAGTGATAAATGGAGTACGATGTTTCTTTTGCACGGGGATTGGATGAAAGAGGCTCATGACGGAAACAAGGACGGGTTTGTGGATATGCCGGAAAAAACGCAATACAACGTGATGAATCGTTGGGCGTACAAAGATGATACTTGGTATTTGCAATTCGGGGGTAAATTTATTGATGAAGAGCGAAACGGAGGGCAAACTTCTCATGATGGACACGCCATGATAGACGAGAAGTACGGATTGTATAAAATTGGAATAGACACCCGTCGTTATGAGGCTTTCTTGAAGTTAGGTTACTTGATGCCTCAGTACGAGAATACGAGTATGGCGATTCTGGTGAACTATTCAGATCACACGCAAGATTCTTATTACGGGCCGAAAATGTATAACGCCGGGCAGAAGAGTTTATTTGTGAACTACATTTATCAGTCTATTTTCGGTACGAATCCCAGCCAGATGTACTCTGCCGGGTTAAGTTTCAATTACGACAAATATGACGAAGATTTCCGTGATCCGGTTTTCAATTATGGAGAGGACATTTCTACCGATTTCATAAACATGAAACGGGAAGAGCGGGTGCCGGGAGCTTTCTTCCAGTACACGGGTGAATTCTTGGATCAACGTTTTATCGTGATGGCTGGGTTGCGCTACGATTATCACAACATCTTCGGGAGTATCTGGACTCCGCGAGCTCACATCATGTACAAACCGGATGAGTTTACCAGCATCAAGGCCACTTTCGGTCGCGGTCTACGTACGCCGAATATTTTGGCTGAGAACAGTTATTTGTTGGCTTCTGCCGCAAACTTCTATGTAAATGGAGAGTTGTTGGGTAAGAACCCGGCTTTACTGGACGATTTGAAGATGGAGGATTCCTGGAATTTCGGGGCTAACGTGAACCGGAAATTCGAGTTGTTCGGGCGTACCTTGAATATCAATTTGGATTATTATCACACGAAATTCAATGACCAAGTGGTCGTAGATAACGAGACGGCATATAACAAGGTAAACTTTTATAACTTGGATGGGAAATCCTATTCGAATTGCTACCAAGTAGAGGTGAAATACGAGTTGATTCCACGCTTGGAGGCTACCTTGGCTTATCGTTACAATGACGTGAAGACGACGATCAACGGTGATTTGAAACGTACTCCTTTAACGAGCCGTTACAAGGGATTGGTGAATTTGTCATACTTTACTAACTTGAAAAAATGGCAGTTTGATTTCACGACCCAGTTCAACGGTTCCGGACGTTTACCGGAACAGGGAGGGATTGCCGATGAATATCGGGTAGCTTCCCGTTTTGATGATTTCCAGATCATGAATGCACAGGTCACGAAATATTTCCGTTTGTGGAGTATTTACGCGGGATGCGAGAATATCGGAGATTTCACCCAAAAGAATCCGATCGTGAATTCTCACCATCCCTGGAGCGATACCTTTGACTCGTCGAAAGTGTGGGGACCTCTTCACGGACGTAAATTTTATATCGGTTTGAGATTTGCCTTAGATCGTAAAGAATAATCAATCAATAAAATAGTTGGAACGTATTTGTCACCCAACAATAACTTTTGAAAAACAATGTTTTAATAACTAAATACATTTACTATGAAAACAATGAAAATTTTATTCACGCTGGTCGTGTTCGTTATGATGGGTTTAACCGTAAGTGCCCAAGCTAAAAAAGATACAACCGTTATTTTTAAAATAGGCATACATTGTCCTTCTTGCAAGGCTAAATTGGATAAAGATATGCCTTTTGAGAAAGGAATCAAGGATTATAAGTTGAACATGAAAGATTCAACCGTGTTGATTTCTTTCCGTACCGACAAAAACTCTGTTGAGGCGTTGCGGGCTGCAATTGAGCGTCATGATGTGAAAGTGGTAGGGATGTGTGATAAAGACGGAAAGTTGATAAAAGGCGGTAAAGCACATAAATGTTGCAAAGAAGGGAATAAAGAAGCTTGCAAGGGAAGCTGCGGTGAGAAACATAATTGCAGTGGCACCTGTGGACAAAGCTGTGGCGAGAAAAAGTGTGACAGCAAATGTGATCAGAAATGCGAGTCAAAGGAGAGCAAATGTGAAGGGAAATGTGGTGATAATTGCTGCTCCAAGACGGGTAAAACAGACGAGTGCTGTAAGAATAAAAAGAAGTAAGAAATTTATTCCTAAGGTTATACAAAGAGAACGGTGGCTTTCGTCACCGTTCTTTTTGTATTATTGATTCAGAATAAACTGGTTCATCTTGTCAAATTGCCGCTCCATATCCTGTAACAACTTTACTTGGACTTTAGCTCGTTGCAGGTTATGTTCGGGATAGGTAATCGGGTAATAATGATCCCCGTCCAGGTAATCCGTCAAGAAACGAACGGCTTGCAGGTAGGTCATCAGCGTGCATCCCTGGGCGAGAGTCTTTTTCTCCTTGAGCGTGAGAAGATGCTTTGCTTTTTCCATGAATCCGGCAGTGAAGGCCTCGAAATAATCCATGTTAAAGTGAACCTCGTCAAGATCGCGGGTTTCCTCTCCAGCCGTGTTGCAAGCCGAGCGTATGGCATCCCCGAAATCATAATGCACGATTCCCGGCATCACGGTGTCCAGATCGATCACGCATAGCGGGTGATCATTGTGGTCGAACAAGAGATTATTCGCTTTCATATCATTGTGCGTGACCCGGAGAGGCAGGATCCCCTCATCTTTCATCTGTTGTAATTCCAGCATTTTGTTATCGAATTTTTTCAAGTATTCGAGTAACTCCTTGCTTGCCTCGATCCGATCCGGTCTGGCTTTGGACAAGGCTTCTTTTAATTCCCGTTGGCGGCGGGGAACGTTATGGAAAAGCGGAATGGTTTCGATCAACAATTTTGAGTCGAAATCAGAAATTCGATTCTCGAATTCCCCAAACCCGATGCCCACTTGGTAAGCGATCTGGGAATTCGGGATGACATCATAACTCTTTGATCCTTTGATAAAGAGTGACAATGTCCAGTAATTTCCCTCGTAATCCTTATAATAAGCGTTCCCTTTGTCCGTGTAGAAATACGTGATGTATTTCCGGGTGATATCGCTCACTTTATGCCGGATAAGCCGGTTGCGGATATGTCCGCACACCAATTCTTTATTTCGTACCAGTTTCGGGATATCCTTGAATACATTGTCGTTGATCCTTTGGAGAATGTACTCGACATCCTCGTCTACTTTCACCAGATAGGTGTCGTTAATATGGCCAGAACCATACGGTGTCGCGGATATAAACCGCCCGCTCGATACGAATGTGTCGTAAATTCTCTTCAGTTTGTCCATGCTTAGTTGTTTTTTATGATTACCCGTTTTTATGCTATTTACTGCCCCATGTCAGTATATAATCCTTCCCCGTCAAACTTCTGTAAGGCATTGTTCACCAGTTCAGTGTCTTCTTTGTATGTCACTCCGAACCATTTAGCACTGGTGTTTAAGACTTTTACTTTCACTGCCTTTTGCTTGATGAGTTCGTCCACCACGAAAGGTATATAAATTTCCGCTTTGGGATTTTCACTGTTTTTGTGGTAAAACTCGATGAATTGCTTTTCAATTTCCTCGAAAAGCATGGGCGAGAATCCCCAGAAATTCATGGAAACCACGTCATTTTCATGCAGTATGACCCCTGAGTTCATATCCTTGATCACGTCTCCCTCCCTGCCAATTTTCGTGCGTTCGGTGATACTTGTCAAGAAATTATCGTTGTCTACCGTACATATTCCTCTTGATACTGTACCGTTTTCGGATAGGGTGGCAGCTAACCGGTAACCGGCTAAACTGAAACATCTCTCATCGGTATTGACGGCCACGAAATCGTGCATTTTTACGAAGGCGTCCCGTCCGTAAAAATCATCGGCGTTGATAGCGATAAACGGTTCGTGAATGTGCTCTTTGGCAGCCCAGATGGCGTGGGCCGTTCCCCAGGGTTTCTCCCGTTGGATCGGGGGTAGATTACCGGGTAGTTGATCCATTTCTTGGAAACAGTACACGGTTTCAACCAGACTTTCGGCATATTTGCCCACGGCCTCTTTGAATTCCTTCTCGAAACTCCGGCGGATGATGAAAACAATCTTGTCAAATCCCGCGTGTACGGCATCATAGATCGAATAATGTAACAATGTTTTTTTGTGAGGTCCGAGTAGGGCCAGTTGTTTTAAGCTCCCGAACCGAGAACCCATTCCTGCTGCCATAATGAGCAAGGTCGTTTTGTTCTTCGTAGTTTCCATGTTTCTATATTTAATCTTGGTAATTATATACCCTGTTTATAGTAAATGAGCACAAGCTTTGTTTTACCTCAAACTCCTCTGTCCTACCCCCTCCAACTCCCCCTTACACAGGGGGAGAGTTGGTACTTCTTCCCGAAGATGGAGAGTGACTTAGCTCTCCCTCTGTTTATAGAGAGAGTACGGCGAAGCCGGGAGGGAGTTTGTTGACAGTAAACTTGTATATAAGCTCCTTAATCTTTTTACTTGTATTCCCTTCTTTTGGACAAAGCTAATAAAAACTGCGGAAAGAATCTAGCAAGTTGTGTTTTGTTTTATTTGGGGTGAAAAATCTTTGTTGTATCATGCTTCATCTTCTTCTGAGAATGACTCCAAGAGTGTGTTTGGTCCCTCTTTTGTCGGAAGCGCTTCGATCGATCGAAGCTGTCTTTGTATGGCGCGGGTTCGTTTCCCCATGACCTCTTCCAGTTGATTGTTGGCAGTTTGGAGGTTCTTTTGGGCTTTCTCCAAAAGTCCCCCGAACTTTTCGAATTCAGCTTTCACGCCGCCAAGAATGCGCCACACTTCGCTACTACGTTTTTGGATGGCAAGCGTGCGGAATCCCATTTGCAGGCTGTTGAGAATCGCTGCCAGCGTGGTGGGTCCCGTGACAATCACGTGGTATTCCTGCTGTAATTGTTCCAGCAAGGCAGCCCGACGGGTAACTTCGCCGTATATGCTCTCGAAAGGCAGGAACATAATCCCGAAATCCGTGGTATACGGTGGGGCAAGGTATTTGTCCCGGATGTCTTTTGCCATGCCGCGAATGGTTTGTTCAAGCATACGGGAAGTAGTTCCCACCCGTTGTAAGTCTCCGGATTCATAAGCGTCAAGGAGTTGCTCGTAAACGTCCTTCGGAAACTTGGCATCGATAGGAAGATAAACCGATTGGTCATCTTCCGCCTGTCCGGGAAGTTTCACGGCAAACTCGACCAGCTTGTCTGATCCGGGTTTGGTCTTCACGTTTGTATCATATTGATCCGGGGCCAGAATCTGTTCCAGTAGCATGGAAAGTTGTACCTCCCCGATCGTTCCCCGTATTTTCACGTTACTAAGCACCCGTTTCAGTCCGCCGACATCCTGCGCCAGCGTTTGCATCTCCCCTAAGCCTTTCTGCACGTTTGCCAGTTGTTTGCTGACGAGTTCAAACGATTGTCCGATGCGTTCGTGTAGAGTCTTTTGTAACTTTTCATCTACCATAGTTCGCATCTCTTCCAACTTCTTTTCCGTGTTTTGCAGAAGTTCTTGCTGACGGAGGGAGAGTTCTCCGAACTTTTCCCGTTGCAGGCGATTGAACAATTCCATACTTTCGGCAAAACTTTTCTGGAATGCCTGTATGGCAGAGTTGGTTTGGTTGGTGATATTCTTTAAGGTTTCTCGGTGTTCCGTTCGGAAATGGTTGAGGGTAGAGGCTAGTTCTTCCCGGTCCTTGCGGGAGCGGTTTTCGTCGTTTTCCCGGTTATAGCGGGATTCGTCCCGAATCACTTTTTCGAGGTCCGAGATGGACCGTGATACCTCCTGGGCGGCGTTGTACTTGCGGGAACGGACGTGCAATCCGATGAGGATAATGTTGAGAACGAGAAGTAAAACACAGGATATAAGTATAAATAATTCCATATTTCTAAACCTTTAGTTGTTCAAAAATATGGAAAATAACTCAGAGTTTGGTCAACTCTTCCTGAATTTGTTTCTGCCCGTGCGGGACGAAAATGAGGGCCGTGGTGTCATACCCTCTGCGCTGTGCCCGTTGCATCAAGTCTTTCAACTTTTTAGGAGGAAGTGTCGGCGTGCGGCTCATAATCCAGAGATGATCGCGTTGGGAACTTCCGATGAGGGCCGCGCTGTAATCTTTCTCGACTTCCAGGATGTGGTAGTCCGTGTTGAAGATCAGGAAAAAGGTGACTTTTAGGACTCCCGGTTGGGTCGTGTCCGGGATATACACGCGGCCCACGATCTCTTTTTTCTCTCCCTGGAGACTGTCTTGGTAGCCTCGTCCGATAACCTTGATACTTCCGTTGGGTTTGATGGTGTACTCGGTCGTTACCCCGACCAAACCTCGTTCAAAGGGATGATCAAAGCGAGCGATTTCGTACCATAGACCGACGTACTTTTTTAGATCCAGCGTGTCTATGGCCCGGTTATCAACGAGTTTGTCGGATTGTGCTGTTACTGCCATGATATTGCATCCGACGAGCAATATGGCTAATAAGAAAAACTTCATGCTACGACTTGATAATTAGGTGTTTATTTTCTCGTAATACGAGAAGTCGGGGTCTGATGTTCGTTTATAAGATTTATAAAGTCTGTAAAGTTCATAATGCCTTTTGGGGAAGAGGAGGTCCCACCCGTTATCAAATGAAGGAAGGATGAGCGTTTAAGGTAATCGGTTGATAATCGTATTTTAAAATCCTGTCAACTTCGGTATAACGACGTTCACGAACGTCTTTGTAACGTCTTTGATACGTCTTTGATACGTCTTTAATCCCTAAGAACATCGAATATGCCACGGAAGATAAACGTGTATTCCCTAGGAAAAGTTTACTGTAAACGTTTTTACGCTAAAACTCCTCCGTCCTACCCCCTCCAACTCCCCCTTACACAGGGGGAGATTTGATTACCAAGCGGTTTCCCCTCCTGTGCAAGGAGGGGTTAGGGGTGGTAGTCATTAAAAGACTGACTTGTTTGGCACACCCTCAACCACCCGGGTAAGCGAGGACAGACGAAGAGCTTGCTCGGAATCTGTCGAACGAAAGGTGGTTCGAGTCCGTTTCGGGCTCAATACAGCGAAGCCGGGAGGGAGTTCGTTGACTGTAAACTTGTATATAAGTTCTAAAATGAGTAGGCTAACTGTTTTTGTTGGCCAATTGCCCGCAAGCCGCATCGATGTCTTTTCCTTTGCTGCGACGGATATTCACCACGATATTTTTGCTTTCGAGGTAGCGGACGAATTGATCCCTGCTGGCATCCGGACTGTGACGGTAGGGGGCGTTGTCCACTTCGTTGTACTCGATAATGTTGATTTTCACGGGGAATTGCCGACAAAACAAGGCGAGAGCCTTGGCATCATCAAGACTGTCATTGACGCCTTTCAGTAACAGGTATTCGAACGTGGGACGGGTGCCTGTTTTATCCACGAAATACCGGATGGCTTCGGCCAGTTCGGGAAGCGGGTAAGCCTTGTTGATTGGCATGATTTTGTCCCGGGTCGTGTTGACTGCCGAGTGAAGCGATATGGCAAGGTTGAAACGGACGTCGTCATCTGCCAGTCGCTTGATGCCTCCCACGATGCCGGAGGTGGATAACGTGAGGCGATAGGGGGACATGCCCAACCCATCCTCTGCCGTGATGCGTTCAATGGCGGCAAGGACATTCTCGTAGTTTAGGAGCGGCTCGCCCATACCCATCAACACGATGTTGGATAACGGGAGGCCCCGCTCTTCTCCCAGGCGTTTCACGGCAACTACCTGGTCGAATATCTCTTCCGGTAACAAGTTCCGGGTGAACCCCAGACCACCCGTGGCGCAAAAGCTACATTTCAGTTTGCACCCGACTTGCGAGGATACGCACACGGTCGATTTGTCTTTGCCCGGGATAAGTACGGTTTCTATCAGGTTTCCGTCGGATAGAGTAAAACCGAGCTTCGTCGTGCCATCACTGCTCTCTTGTTTATGGGTGAGCGTGGCTGTTTGCAGGATGAAAGTGAGTGTCAAGAAATTCCCGAAAGTCTTTTGATAAGTTGGTCATATCCTCGAAACGGGTGATGCCTTTTTGCCAAAGCCATTGCCAGATTTGTTTTGCCCGAAATGCTTTTTCCCCGTGTTGTACCAGTACGTTTGCTAGTTCTTGTAACGTGTACGCTCTTATATTCGTTTTTTCCATGTCATCACTTTTTCTGTCGCAAAAATACAACAAGAAAACGAGATGACGTCTATATTATGGATGAATGTTGTGAATTTAAAAAGACAAGTATATTCACTCTGACCGCGTGTCGTAAAATGTTATAATATTATTAAATCACGGTGAGTTACATAAGGTTTCTTTGAATTAAATTGTATATTCGCGATCGTTTGTGGGGCGATGGCACAATTTAACATGAATTAAATTAGATCAGATTATATATTAAACGTGAAATTTAAACAGATGAAGAGAGTTTTTATTATTGTATTTGCTTTGCTTTCAACGTCAATCGTGCGGGCGGATGAAGGTATGTGGCTTTTGTCTTTGCTTGGGAAGAACATCGAGCAGATGCAGGCACAAGGCTGCAAATTGACGGCGGAAGACATTTATTCCGTGAACCAGGCATCATTGAAAGATGCAATCGTTGGATTAGGAAACGACGGACGTCCTTTCTGGCATTTTTGTTCCGGCGAAATTATTTCGGACAAAGGATTGGTGTTGACAAACCACCACTGCGGATTCAGCGTGATTCAAAAGCACTCTACCGTGGAACACGATTACTTGTCAAACGGTTTCTGGGCTTACAAATATAGCGAAGAGTTGCCGAATCCCGGTATTACCGCGTCTATCCTGCAACGCATGGAAGACGTGACCGATCAGGTGAATGCCGTTTTGAATGATAATATGTCAGAAGAAGAACGTGCTGTGGCTATTGACGCTATTTCTAAACAAATTTCTGCCAAGGCAGTACAAGGAACCAACCTTTTCGCTCAAGTACAGAGTATGTTCGAGGGAAATCAGTTCTTCTTGTTGGTTTACAAGATTTACCGCGATGTTCGTTTAGTAGGCGCACCGGCTCAAAGCATGGGTAAATTCGGTGGAGACACGGACAACTGGTCTTGGCCCCGTCACACGGCAGACTTCTGTATGATGCGTATCTACACGGGTCCTGACGGAGAACCGGCTCCTTACAACACGAGTAATGTTCCGTTGAAACCGAAACATCATTTGCCCGTTTCAGCAAAAGGGGTACAAGATGGTGATTTTGCCATGATCATGGGATTCCCCGGAACAACCGATCGTTTCTTGACCAGCTTTGGATTGAAAGAGACGATGGAGGTAACCAATGATATTCGTTACAAAGTACGTACCGAGAAGTTGCGTATCATGAAAGAAGGTATGAACGCTGCGGCTGCCACTCGTATTCAATACGCGTCTAAATATGCACAATGTGCTAACTACTGGAAATATTCTCACGAGCAGAATATCGCTTTGGAGAATTTGAACACGATGGGCGAGAAAGAGAGAATTGAACGTGAATTTACCGCTTGGGTGAATGCTGATCCGGCTCGCAAGGCTAAATATGGTAACGCGTTGACATTGATTAAAGAGGGTTACGAGGCAATGCACCCGTATAACGTGGCCATGTCTTATATGCAGGAAGCCGGATTGCAAGGTGCTGAAGTTCCGTTATTCGCTTTCCAAGTGGGTAATACTTTAGAAAGAGCTTTCGATGCAAAAAACACGGCCGAAGTGAAAGAAATGTACCTCAAGGCAATCAAGAGTAACGCGGCAGCTTTCTTTAAGGATTTTAACAAAGATGTTGATAAAAACTTGGTAGCAGCGTTATTAAAAATTTATAGCGATAACGTGGCTGCTGAATGGCATCCGGACGTGTTCAACTTGATCAACAAGAAATACAAAGGTAATTACGAAAAATTCGCTAAAGAATTGTCTGACAAGTCTATTTTCACGGATGAGGCTCGTTTGAACGCGTTCCTTGAAAAACCGGATATGAAAAAATTGAATAAAGATCTGGGCTATATCACGGGAGCAAGCTTGTTCGAGGTTTTCCAGAAATTGAGAGAGGAAATGAGTGCTATGCGTAGCAATATTGCCAAAGGAGATCGTTTGTTCGTGAATGGATTGATGGCAATGGAACCGAACAAAGTATGGGCTCCGAACGCTAACTCTACGATCCGTTTGACTTATGGAAACGTGAAGAGCTACAAGCCGAGAGATGCCGTGTTCTATGATTATTACACCACGTTAACCGGTGTTATGGAAAAAGAAGGCCCGAAAGGTGGTGAATTCGAAGTTCCGCAAAAATTGAAAGATTTGTATCACGCGAAGGATTTCGGACGTTACGGTGCCGACAACATTTCCGTGAACTTCATCACGAACAATGATATTACAGGTGGTAACTCCGGTTCTCCGGTTATCAATGGCAACGGCGAGTTGATCGGAACCGCGTTTGACGGAAACTCTGAGGCGATGTCCGGTGATATTGATTTTGAGGAAAACTTGCAAAGATGTATCAACTTGGATGCTCGTTACATGTTGTTCATCGTGGACAAAATCGCGAATGCACAAAACTTAATCAACGAGATGACGATTGTATTTTAATTGTCGGGTAGTCTCGTCGAAAGGCTGAATTGAAAGCTATATTGGCTAGTCCTAAATAACATCGCAGTTATTTGGGACTAGCCAATTTGTTTTATGCAATTCTTTATACAGGAACGGTGTGATCAAATTATGGTAATTATATACCATTTTATAGTAAATGAGCACAAGCAATGTTTTACCTCAAACTCTTCCGTCCTACCCCCTCCAACTCCCCCTATTCTTATGATTTATGCAAATATTTCATGAATAAACAGGGGTATAAAATTGATCTTTTTTGATGACAGCAAACATTCTCGCGATCAGCTTTGCCCTGATCGCGTTAATGACCGTCATCTTGTTCTTTCCTTCCTTAACCTTTCTCTCGTAATACGCCTTTAACTCACCAGACTTCCTTCCCGTGATCGACAAGGCAGCCATGTGTAACAACGTCTTGATTTGCTTGTTCGCCCGCTGGGATACCTTGTTCCTGGAATGTTGACTGCTTCCCGAGGTGTAACGGAAAGGTGCTACCCCGGCATGACAGGCGAACTTGCGGGGATCATCGAAGCGCGTGAACGCTTCAGTCTCGATGATCAAGCAAAGGGCGACACTCGGCCCAACCCCCTCGACTGATAGCAACAACTCCCGCTGCCGCCAGAGAACACGGCAGGAACGGATAATTGTCTCGACGAGTAGATCGATATCTTTGATCAATTTTTCCAGCTCTTCTATCAACCGTTCCAGTCTTTGAGCCTTCTCTTGATAGACTCGATCAAGCATGAACTCTCGTTGGTCGGAGAGTTGCCCCTTGTACTTGGCCAAGTCCGACTTGTAAAGGTCTTGCTCGTTCCTTAACTGCTTGAGGCGCTCGATCTCTTCCCGAGGACGCTGGTAATAACGAGCGTTGTCACTGAAACGAGAGGCGTAGCGAGCGATTCGGTGAGCATCGACCTTGTCATTCTTCCCACGTGAGAAGCCCGAAGAATACTTGATCTGCGCTGGATTTTCAAGCCATAAACCACAAGAGAGAGACTGGCAAGCGATTGACAGGGGGAAGGTGTACTGCCCCGTGTGCTCGGCACAGACTAGCAGGTTATCGATCGAGGTTTTAAAATCAACCAAGAACGTTTCCAGGAAACGACGTATCGACGGGATGTTATTGTTTACTACTTCTTCAAGAACTATCGTGCCGTTTAGCAACACGCAAAAATCAAGTTTCTTTTTACTAACGTCTACCCCGATAAAATAAAAGTTTTCCATATCTTTGTGTTTAGCAATTTGAAGAGGGAAAGGATATTGAACGTCACCTAAAAACCTTAACAACAAGAAAGTTAATTTCTTATACAGGTCCCCGTTCAAGAAAGCCAAGGTGTCCAAATAGGGGGATGAAGCTGTTTTCAAACACAGCTCACGGTTCACACCTCGGTTTCCTTTCTTTCAAATTAGTTCATACTTTACAAATATAAATATTACTTTTTTATTCCATTTACTTTTCATGATACAAAGCTAAGGTTACACAGGGGGAGAGTTGGTACTTCTTCCCGAAGATGGTGAGTTACTTAGCTCTCCCTCTGTTTATAGAGGGAGCACGGCGAAGCCGGGAGGGAGTTTGTTGACTGTAAAATTTCCTTAGGATTTCAGCCTTTTTGGGGTTAGTCTTTCTTGTAAAGACTGCATGACATAGTAGAAATTGGGCATGAAAAGAGTACCCGCTAACGAAGTCATCAACATGCCGGCAAAGACGGCTATTCCTAACGAGATTCGACTTGCTGCCCCGGCTCCGCTGGAAACGACCAACGGGAAAACACCGAGGATGAACGCGAATGAGGTCATCAGGATCGGGCGTAAACGAACCTTTCCGGCTTCAATGGCAGCTTCGGAGATGGGTTTTCCGGCACTTCGATAATCCCGTGCGAATTCCACGATCAGAATGGCATTCTTGGCGGTTAGGGCAATTAGCAGGATGATACCGATTTGTGTGTAGACACTGATCGGAAGATTCATCGCGAGACATCCGATGACAACTCCCAGCAGGGCAATGGGCAATCCCATAATTACCGCGAACGGCGAAGTCCAGCTTTCATATTGGGCAGCAAGAATGAGGAAAGCCACGAGAATGGCGAGTATGAAAATCATTGTCGTGGTCGATCCTGCACTCTCTTCCTGGTAGGCCAGTCCGGTCCATTCGTAACCGAACGTGTTGCCTAATTCCTGCTCAAATACCTGTTGCATGATGGTTAAGGCTTGACCGGAACTATATCCTGAGGCTGCACTTCCGGACAAGGAGGCTGCCGAATAGGTGTTGTATTTGGGAAGAAGTTCTGTCCCCAAACGTTGTTCTACCGTCGTGAAGGCAGAGAAGGGTACCATTTCACCTTGTGTATTTTTGACATTTAGGAACAAAACGTCGTCAATTACCCTCCGGCTATCGGGAAGACCTTGGAGTTTAACTTGGAAGGTCCTGCCATATTTAACGAAGTTATTCACGTAAATGGAGCCGATATATGCCGAGAGAGCATTAAACACGTTTCCTATCGGAATTTGCATTAATTCAACCTTGTCCCGGTCGATGTTCAGGTAATATTGCGGAACACTGGCACTGAACGTGGAACGGAGCATGGACAGACCGGGCGTTTCATTTCCGGCATCAACCAGATGATTGACGGCCTGTTGCAGGGAGGTGGAACCGTAGTTGTTGATGTCTTCCACCATGAGTTCGAATCCGCTACTTTCTCCCAAACCGGGGATAGGGGGTGGAGAAACAGCATAACTTTGCGCTTCCGGAATTTCGAGATAAGCCAGTTCATTGAATCGTGTTGTGATGGCATCTACTCCCAGGGCTTTGCTTTTCCGTTTGTCCCAGTTTTCGAGCATGACAAAAATGGAGGCCGCGTTGGAATTTTGGGCGTTATCCATCATGGAGAAGCCATTGATGGCAATATAGGTTTTTACGCCGTCGATTTGTTTCAGTATCTCACCTGCTTTGGCTGACGCGGATTCTGTGCGGGAGAGGGAAGAGCCATCCGGTAGTTGCATGGAAACCATGAAATATCCCTGGTCTTCGTTTGGAACGAAAGTTGTCGGTAATCGTAAGAAACCGATGAATGCCAGTATGGCGAGTACCAGGAATGCCAGTATGGCTAATGCCGATTTCCGGATAAAGCCTTGTACTACCCACGTGTACCCGTTCGTGGTTTTCTCGAAAAACTTGTTGAATCCCTTGAACAGGAAGAAATTGGATGGTTTGGCCGGTTTCAGGAAAAGGGCGCATAATGCCGGACTTAGCGTCAGGGCATTGAATCCGCTAATGACCGTTGCGGCCGCGATGGTTAGGGCGAATTGTTTGTAAAGCATTCCCGTGATTCCTCCGATAAATGCGGTCGGGATGAATACGGCCAAGAGGACAAGGATAATTCCCACGATAGCTCCCGACACCTCTTTCATGGCTTGGGTGACGGCGGCTTTCATGTCCGCATATTTCCCGGTTTCGATCAGGCGGTAGCTGTTTTCGACAATAATGATCGCGTCATCCACGACCAATCCGATGGCCAAAACCAGCCCGAACAGAGTTAGGGTATTGATGGAAAAGCCCATGAGTTCCATGAATGTGAAGGTCCCGACAAGTGATACCGGGATGGCGATCAGGGGAATCAGCATGGCTCTCCAGTTTTGTAAGAAGATCAGAATGACAATCAACACGAGTAAAAAAGCTGTTCCCAGCGTTTTATATATTTCTTTGATTGACGCGTGAATGAATTCGGTTGTGTCGAGCGTGATATTCAGGTGTACCCCTTCGGGTAAATACGAAGATAACGTGTTTACCCGGGATTTGACGCGTTGGGCCACGTCTAAGGCGTTTGCTCCCGGGAGTTGATAGATGGCTATGGCGGCCACAGACTGGCCTTGTAGCAGGGCATTTGTCGAGTACGTTTGGCTACCTAGCTCGATGGTCGCCACGTCTTTCAGCCGTAGGTATCTACCGTCAGAGAGCGTTTTTATAATGATGTTCCCGAATTCTTCTTCACTGACCAGTAATCCTTGGGTTTCCAACGTGTATTGGAAAGCTACAGGACCGGCAAGTGGGGGAGCCCCGACGGCCCCGGGGGCTACTTGTATGTTTTGGCTTTCAATGGCGGAGATGATCTCTTGCGGACTGACACCCCGGATCGTCAGCAAGTCGGGATTCAGCCATAGACGCATGCTGTAGTTCCCGGCTCCGAATTCCCCGACACTCCCCACTCCTTTCACCCGAGATAATTCGTTCACGAGGTTCAACTCTGCATAGTTGGACAGGTAAAGAGCGTCATAGCTTGGATTATCGGAGGTTAACGTGATAAACATGACCACGTTGGTGGATTCTTTGGTGGTGGTGACCCCTATTTTTGTCACTTCTTGAGGAAGTGAATTTAGCGTCATGTTTACCCGATTCTGTACGAGAACGGTTGCCATGTCCAGGTCGGTTCCTACCTCGAAAGTTACGGTAAGATGATAAACTCCGGCACTGGAAGACGTGGATGACATGTAAAGCATTCCTTCTACTCCATTGACTTGTTGCTCGATCGGGGTGGCCACCATTTGGGCAATGGTGGTGGCGTTTGCTCCCGGATATTGTGCTTCCACGACTACCGTGGGGGGTGTTATCGTGGGGTATTGTTCCACGGGCAGGGATCTCAGCGAGACCACTCCCGCAACCACGATCAATATGGATAGGACTGTGGCAAATATCGGTCGATTGATGAAAAAGCGAGATAACATTTTTATTTCGGATTTTAGGTATATGATTTTGGATTCTGTTTATGCTCTCGATGTATGATTTTAGATTTTGTAATTCTCGAAGCGTTGTTTTTGCGCGTCTGGAATCTAAAATCTAAAATCATAAATCGTAAATCATAACGTGGGTTTGATTTTCATTCCCGGGCGTACGTTGATGAGGGCCTTGGTCACGTAGCGATCTTCCAGCGTGAGGCCACCGGTGATTTCCCGCATGCCATCGGGAGTGAGTACGCCGACTTCAACTTGACGGAAGACGATGGTGTCATCCGGTCCCACGAGATAAACATAGCGTCCGCCTTGATTGGTGCCGAGGGACGATTCAGGAATGACGATCGCTTTCGGGACACTTTTGTAGGGGACGATGACTTTCACGTACATTCCGCTGAGGAGTTCTCCGTTCGGGTTGCGGGCTATGGCTCGCAGGCTGAGGGTTCCCGTGTTGAGATCAATGTTCGGGGAACTGTAATCTAATGCGGCAACCCAAGTTTTTTCAGGATTATTCACGTCTTGTATCGTAACCGGAAGAGCGGATGGGGTATTTTGGGGTAATCGGGCAAAATCCGGGTAAGCCATATTGAAATAGAGATACATTTGGTTGTCCTTGTATATGGTTGCTAGTGCCGAATTATCGGCATCTGTTCCGACTATATTGCCCGGATCGATCATGTTGCGGGAGATTCGTCCGCTAAAAGGGGCTTTCACGATGCAGTACGAAAGGTTTATATTGGCTAAACTTAGCTGACTCCGGGCCTCTTCGTAAGCCGCAAGGGCTTCTCCATAGTCGGATTGGGCTTGAAGATAGTCAATCTCGCTGATTGCTTTGGTCTTCACGGCTTCCTGCATCCGTTCGTAGGATGCTTTCGTGTAGGCAAGTTTCGATTTACTACTTTCCACGTTCGCTTCGGCTTGTGTCACTTTGTCTTTATAAGGTTGCGGTTCGATCACGAAAAGAGTTTGCCCTTCGTGAACCCGTTGTCCGGGAGTAAATTGATAAGATTCCAGGTAGCCCGAAACTCGTGCCACGAGATGAACCGTTTGTTCTGCTTGTAGGTACCCGGGGTATTCGAACGTGTAAATCACTGTGCGCAACTGCGGATGATCAACGGCTACCGAGGGCGCCTGGGGCGTTTCCTGTTGTTTCTTCGATTTACTGCATCCGGCAAAAAGAAGGATGGAAATAACGCAAATAATAGAAAATGCTTTCATATGATTCGTTTATAAAGTTCATAAGGTTAAAACTCTCCTACCGGCCATCCGCCCCCTAGGGCTTGATAAAGTTCTATCAAGTAGCGAAGAGAGGCTGTTCGGGCTTCCACGAGGGAATTTTCGTAATTCAAGAGACTGATTTGGGAACTTAACACGGTTTGGTAACTGGTTAATCCGTTTTTATATTGTTCTATGGCTAAATCCAACGTTAATTGTGACTGTTGGAACGCGTCATTCAAGGCGGATATTTGCAGGAGTGATTTGTTGTAAGTCACCAGGGCGTTATCCACCTCTTGCAAGGCGGTCAGCAATATTTGATTATACGAGTTGATCTCTTCGTCAAGTTGTAGTTGGGCGGACTTCTTGGATTCCACCAGGTTTCTACCGCTGAAAATAGTCCATTTGATGGAAGGGGCGATTTGCCAAATCATGTTTTCCTTGTTGGTGAATTGTTCGAAGTTCTCGGACGAGTAACCGAAGAATCCGGTCACAAGGAATTTAGGCCACCAGTCTGCTCGGCTTGCTCCCACGGCTTCGGCCAGTCCGTCGATCGTTCTCTCCGCCGAACGCACGTCAGGACGCTGCCGGATCAGGTTGGCCGGAATCCCGTTCGCTGCTTGCCGGGGATTGGTCGGAATGGGACGGATTTTTAGTAACGAGTCCCGGATGGCAACCGAATGTTCACCGATGAGAACTCCGATCAGGTTAATCTGTTGGGCAATGGTCGATTCGATTCCCGGTAATGAGGCTTTGGTTTGTAGGTAAAGACTTTTCGCTTGCGCCGCATCGAGTTGGGAGGCTAGTCCGAGTTTAAATCTTGATTCGGTGAGTTCCATGACCTTCTTCTGCGATTCGATGTTTTCACGGGTTACTTCCAATTGTTTTTGTGCGCTTCGCAAATTAATGTATGCCGTGGATAATTGTGCGGCGAGAGATACCATCACACCTCGGTAATCTTCTTGTGCGGCGAGGTAAAATTCTTTTTGTGAAGAACTCTCTTTCCGGATTCGTCCGAACACGTCGAGTTCCCAATTCAGATTGACGGTGGCGGTTCCATTCCGTTCGATGATGTTTTTTTTATCCGCGCTAAGACTGCTCTTTTCCGGAGCATAGTTGGCTGAAAAATAGATGGTCGGATAGTAGGGACTGCGATCAACTCGTAGTTTTGCCTTTGCCATCTCTATTTTGCGGATAGCGTTCCGCACGTCGTGGTTCTTGATAACGGCTTTATTGATAAGCGTGTCGAGAATCGGATCTTTGAACAATCGCCACCATTCATCGTTGGAGGGTAAAGTTTGTTGCAGGTTCGATTGTTCGCTTACCTTTTTATACGGCTTGATCTTTTCCGGTTGGTCGGGTAGGTATTGCCCAGCATTTCCGGTAGAAGGAATAAGGGTAGATAGAAATAATGTTAGGAAATAACTTTCCATTCTCTTGATAGCAGCCAATTTCATAACGTGAGTGTTGATTGTTAGTTTATAGCGAGGGCGTGTCAAAAAAAGTCTTCTACGATATCCACAAACTACCCCCTCCAACTCCCCCTTGCACAGGGGGAGGGTTGATTACCAAGCAGATCCCCTCCTGTGTGAGGAGGGGTAGGGGAGGTAGTTGTTTCAAAATAGGTTTGTTAGACAACCCTCGTTATAGCTGCTATACGTTTCCTAAAAGAAAATGTTAGAAGAAAAAGCCCATTTTATCGGTTACGATAATGACTTGTGCTGATGGGGCACTGAATAACTGGCGCTCCAGCTCGGAGGCCGGGCGAATCTGTATAATCTGTAGCGGATCAATATTGAATTGTCTTGTTAGACGGTTGTTGATAAGAAGTGCCGGCTCTTCCAGTTTCTCGGGATTTAACGTGTATTCCTGTTTGTCGTACTTGTATTTCAGCACGCCGTTGGCATAACTGATAAATTGTCCTTTTTTTTGTTTTGTGTTGATTATCACGTATGATTTTTTTGCATTCGTCGGGGAAGTAATCATGTTCACGGTGGCGATTTCGTCTGGGATACCGTTTTTAAGGGAGTCTGCAACGTATTCGATACCGTCGATCACGTAAGATACTTCCGAGTTTTTGGCATTTACTTTTATACGGGTTTTCCCGTTTTCCTGAATGACTTCCAGTCCGTTGGATATGGATTCACTCATGCCGTCCATGTCCGATTCTCCGCTAAACATAGGCCCCATATCGCGGAACATTTCTTCTGCTTTTTTGAGCATGTCATCGATGCTGCCGAAACTTTCCCGGAATGAACCAAAAGGATCTTTCCCGAAAATGGAATCTCTTTTTATACCAAAACGTTCTTCTAATTTCTTGATAAAATCAGAACCGGATGCAACTTGATCTGTCGGGGTATTGATGTAAGCTAAGCGATCAAGCCCTTTCACTTTTAGAGCATTGGCAATTTCATCCACGTTGTCCAGTTGAATGTTACCCTTGAGTTCCACGATAGAGAGTGTTTCTGCATCCTCGCTCCATAAGACGAGAGATGTAATACGTTCTTCATGTTGTGTCACGTAGAGATATTCTTGACTGTAAGCTCCCCGGTGACTGCGTACAAGTGTATATTTCGCTTCATTTTCCACGATGGGGGTGATGCGTTGAGAAATTTCTTCAACAACCTTTGAGGTGGTCCGTTTCATGTCAACCTGCATCACGTTGATCTCTTTTATATCTTTCAAAGCCTCTTCCGCGGATAGGGATAGATCTCCTTGTTTATAAAGACTGTAGAGTGATGGATTTAGCATCGTTACGGTTATGCCATCCTTATTGCGGAATGCTTTCATTTCCTTGCCGACCTGAGCCTGTAATGGCAGGATTGTGACAAGGCTTATCATCATGCATGTGAATAGACTTTTGATCTTCATAATCTGATTATTTTAATGTTTTATTGACACATACTTCTCTTTGGAGTGTAAATGTAATGTAATAACTCGTTTGGTATTCTCCTGCTTAACGTTATTTACAAAAGTTATACCATTGGGCAATAAATTTTATACCTTTGGCAGCGAAAAATAAATCATAAATGGTCATGTATAATTTGGGAATTATTGCATATCGTTGTGCTATTGGCGTGGCTTCTCTTTTTAACGAGAAAGCGGCGTTATGGGTGAAAGGACGAAAAGGTATATGGAAACGAATGGCGGCAGTTGAGCGGGGGAAAGGACGTTTAGTATGGTTCCACGCCGCATCGCTAGGGGAATTCGAGCAAGGACGTCCGGTGATTGAAAGATTGAAAGAAATAGAGCCTCACACGAAAGTATTATTGACCTTTTTCTCTCCTTCCGGATACGAGATTCGCAAAAATTACCAAGGGGCCGATTATATTTATTATTTACCGATAGATACCCCGTCTAATGCCCGTCATTTTGTGGAAATGTGGAAACCGGATGCAGCCGTGTTTGTGAAATACGAATACTGGTATAATTATTTGAATGAATTGCATAAACATCAGGTACAGACGTATTTGATTTCTGCTATTTTCCGTCCGGAGCAACCATTCTTCAAGAAATGGGGGAATCTTCATCGTCGTATGCTCGGGTTCTTTACTCGTCTTTTCGTGCAGGATGAAGAATCCGTGAAGTTGCTGTCTACGATTGGCATTACTCACGTGCAACAGACAGGGGACACTCGTTTTGACCGGGTAAAGCAGATTGCTGATGCGGCAAAGAGAATTGAAAAGGTGGAGGCTTTCTGTAATGACCGGAGGGCCGTGGTCTGTGGAAGTACTTGGCCTGGAGATGAAGATATTATTTTGGATTATATCAATGCACAGGAAGGAAATTACAAGTGGATTATCGTGCCTCATGAAATAGGGGAAAGTCATATCAAGGATATTTTGGGTAAGTGCCGTAAGTCGGTAGCCCGCTATACGGATGAAACTGCCGATATGACGAAATGTCAGGTTCTCGTGGTCGATACGATCGGGGTGTTGTCATCGATTTATCGTTATGGTTCCATTTCCTATATCGGAGGTGGCTTCGGGAAAGGAATTCACAATACGCTTGAGGCTGCAATCTATGGTATTCCGGTTATATTCGGACCGAAATATCACAAGTTTAAAGAGGCTGTTGATTTGATCGCTTGCGGTGGGGCGTTTTCGATCTCGGATAAAGAGCAATTTACATCCTTGATGGATTCGTTAATAAATAGCCCGGCAATCGCTGAGGCGGCCGGGCAAAGTGCTTTAAAGTTCGTCAATCAACAACTTGGTGCGACAGACGTGATTATTCGTCAGTTAGTAGATTAAAACTTCTTCAATTTCTTCTTCGACTTCCGTCCCCGTGAGCCATGATTTCAATACTTTGATAATGGCAGAACGGGTAAGGTTTTCGAAACTTGCAATGCGACATTTGTGGTCCATGTTGGCTTTGATGTACTTGCGGCATTTGTCGTTTTTCTTCAGATCGACAGCCGTGGCGCTCCAGGGATCACTTCCTCCATAGATGAAAAGAATATTTTCTGCATCGGTTTGTAACCAGCGATTAATATTTTGTAATTGTTGCGTGTTGAACGGGGTATTTTCATATCCTTTAGGCATGGCGAAGTCGAACGTGATGATCGGCTCCGGTTCATCCTTGAAGAATTTCTTGAAAGGTTTGGTATTATAGGCGTACATTCCTGTTTCCGTTAGAGCAGCATAATAGAAAGCCTGCAAATTTTCAATGGCTTTGTCGTCAAAGAAATCAGGGGATGACACGTTCACCAGGTAATTGAATATTTCGTTATAATCATCTTCTTCCGGTTGAGGCATGTTATTGATGTTATTTCCCCATTGCCAGAATGCAAACGGGAACTCTAGGATGGTAAGTTTTAAAGCCCGTTCTGTTCCACCGACTTTATTGAACGAATATCCTTTGGCTTGTGTTAATTCCTGCATGAGCGGCATGAGTTTGTTCAAATTCTCAAGACATCTTTTTTGAAAATCGAAGATTTGCCATTTGATGTCTTTCCCGCCACCTTCCAATAATTTCCTGTTTTCCGGGGTTCCTCCCAGTTTAGAGAGGAATTTCTCTAACCGGGGATCAATTTTTTCCAAATTAATGGGAGCCACGTAAGGTACACTTATCTCCACGTCTTCCGGGTAGAAATAACGGTGATAGACGGTCGTCTGTCCCCCTTTGCTGATGCCTGTGGATATCCATTTCGTATTTGGGTATATCTTTTGCCGTAAGGTTTGAATAATCTCGTGCTGGTCTGTGGCGGCTTGTTTCAAGGTTAAGTCAGCCCATGGGGTTTCGCCTTCAGGCTTGCTGTTATTGAAAAAGCGATGTTCGATGGTAAGCTGGTTCGTGTTGAATAGTTTTGACAACTCGCTTTCTGCCGGGGAATAAATCCCGTATCCTTCGAGGATGGCTACCATGGGTGCATTGAAATCCCGATGCCCCAACAATACCCGTTGTTTAAAAGTTCCTTTCGAGGGGTTATTGTGGTCTATCGGTTGCTCGTACCAGAATTCGTAGTATTCCGTGTAAGGTTGAACTTTTAGTTCTCGAATACCGGATATTTCTTTGATTTGCTGTAATTTCTGTAACAGCGGACCGTTTGCAAGTACTGATCCGCAAGCTAATAATAGAGTTACGAAAAGTGAAAATACATATCTCATAGTTCAGTTCTTTGCGTTATTGCGCTGCAAGGTATAAATTATTTCTGTTTTTTCTTGTCTCGTCCGCACTTTTGTGTAAAAAAGGTATATTTGTGATAGTATGAAGTATTTTATTTGACTATCAACGAATTACATTCAACTCGCATGAGAACGGGCAACGGATAAGAAAATGCCGGACTGTTCAGAATCACTATATTCCTCATGCTTTCAAATAACTCTTTGTTTCGATGCAAAGATAGCATTTTTTCTGAGAATACCGGAGTTTTCCGGGTACAAATTCATGATGAACCAATGAAATAACCTGTATCGGACATGACAGTCATACCGAAGCCGAGTTCCCCTAACTCACAGGCAAAGGTACCCCGTGTCCTGCTCGTACAAGCAAGGTCAAGCCCTCCGGGTGTCGTGGAAAAATCATCCTCGCCCGGAGGGCTTGCGGTATTTTTCCCGCCAACCTTGCATGTACGGGACACGGCCTTTCATAGCCTGTAGTTACGGGAACTCCGGCCCCGAAAAGCCGGACTAACAAAAAAATATAATTGTCATGCTACAACAGGCAACAAAGGAAAAGTACGGTATCGAGACACTCAAAGAACGGAATGTTTCATACGACCATGAACATGGACTGACACAGAAAGATGTGGATATGGCCAACAATCATGTGCAGCTTATCGAGCGGACACGCTCTGAAGTCACACCGCAAATCGGCGACAGGCTGGTATATGTAACCGAACATGGGGATTATTACGGGAACGCTCTTATTGATGGCAAAAGTACAAAGGAAGGATACCTATCCATATGCGAACAGCCCTATGTTCCTTTCGTGTGGGAAGAAGGCGGGAGCATCCGTCTGAGTGTCAGCGGCGGAGCGTTCCACTCCGTAAATCCGAAGGACATGAAATTCCTGAAATGGACGGAAGGAGCGTTCAAGGACTGGGGACACTGCGGTGCATGCGCCAACGGTTCGGTGACGTTCATTGCCAAAGTGCCTTTATGGTTCTATGCCGAACCCAATTCCAGGTATGGAGATTTCACGACAGAGACCTACCGGAAGTTTTACCTGAACAAAAGGGATGAATCGGAAAGCGGCAACCTCTATCAAGGCTTTGACATCGCTTTCCGGGATGAAGCCGAGTTCTGGCAGTTCCTGAAGGACTACGAAGGAACGGTGTTCAAGGGAAATTGGGAAAATCAAATCGTGTTATGGTGTTTCCGTCGGGAATATGTGTTTCTACCTTCCGCCGAGTGGAAAACGGTTGATGCCCCTGCCGAAGAACGGAGGCTCAACTTCCACCCCGAACAGGTCAAGATAGTCAAGGACATGGAAAAGCACATCACGTACTTCTACCGAATCAAACCAGATAATTTCTAACACTTAAAATCCAACAGATATGCAAACGACAGTGACCAAGGCCGGTAACGCTCCCGACCTGCTTTCCGGTATCCTGAGCGTACAAGTGAGAAACGAGGACAAGATTACGGAACAAGACCGGCTCTATTGCCAGATGCAGCAAGAACTGCTTTACAAGACACTCGACCAGATTGACCGTTGGTACGCCGTCTTCAAGGAGGAGGCAGAACAGTATCAAGCCGAGCGCAAGTTCCATTACGAGGAGAACGGCAAGGTGTCCATGCGGGATTTCTATACTTACCATAACAACAGGGACGACTATTCTCACAACGAGTTCAAGCCGTTCGACCTGATCAATGACCTGGTGGATAAGAACCGCAACGCCAACGCGAACTTTGCGGGCCGCATCATTTCTTATTTCAACAGGACTTACAACGTGTCGGTCCCTGAATATAAAATAGACGAAAAGACCCTTCAGATGGGCTCCCGTCCTGTCTATGGGACATATGTAGATGTGGTTATCGAACACCTGGGTGGCAAGAGTTTCCGGGAAACGGCGGTGGAGGAACTTCTTGCCAGGGTTGCCAGAGTCGTCAAACCTTCCTGCTGGAGTAAAGTCAAGACGGAGCTGAAGAAGGACAGGATTGTATTTCCCGAAATCATCCGTTTCGACGATTATTACATACAATACAACAACAGGTGCAAAATCAGTTACAACTATGGCGGGGATTTGGAAACCCTGTGCGCCGGCATCGCCTACGGTGCGGACGACATACTGAACGGGAATTCAAAGATGATCATCCGTTTCGATGACAACGATGTTTCCGTCACTGACTGGTACGACCTCACGACCACCAATGCCGAGCAGATCCGGTTCTACAAGAACGGACGCATCGATGTCCGGTTCAAGGACAGCGCGGCAGCTGGGAACTGCTTCAAACGTCTCCGGCTGGATGAAATCACTCAAAGAGAGAACTGACCATGAGAAGAATCCCACAACACCCCGTAAGCCGATCCTTGCGGGGTGTTTTCATTTTCAACGATAAACAGATAAAGCCATGTATGCCATCATCCCCAACAGATCCCGCAAGGTATGCGTGCCGAGGTCAACGAAAAGATACTTTTCGCCATAGACTCCGGCAAGGACCTCATTCCGGCGGAGAGCATCTACAACTGCTACACCGGCATCGGAGGACTGCACAACCTCAAGCAGTCCGATTTTGCCAATTACCACGAGTACGCCGAAGCGAAGAAGGAATCCGAGATGGGACAGTTCTTCACCCCGCATGAAGTATGCCGGGACATGGCGGATATGCTTTCTCCCACCTCCTCGGAAATGATACTTGACATGTGCTGCGGCATGGGCAATTTCTTCAACCACCTGCCCAACCTGCATAACGCCTACGGCTTCGACATAGACGGCAAGGCCGTTTCCGTGGCACGATACCTCTATCCTGACGCGCATATCGAGAAATGCGACCTCCGGCAATACTATCCGGAACAACGCTTCGATATTGTCATCGGCAATCCTCCTTTCAACCTGAAGTTCGACTACAAACTGTCGCAGGAATACTATATGGACAAGGCTTATGATGTGCTTAATCCGGCAGGAATCCTGATGATAATCGTGCCTGGCTCTTTCATGCAGAGCGGATTCTGGGAAAAGACACGGATAGCCGGCATAAACAGTAATTTCTCCTTTGTCGGTCAGACGAAGCTGGCCCCGTCAGCCTTTGCTGCAACCGGAGTCCATGATTTCAATACGAAGATTATGGTATTTCTCCGTAAATCGGTCCACATCGGGATGCGGGCTTACAGCGCGGAGGAATTCATAACGGTGGAAGAATTGAAAAAACGCATCGGCGGGGCAAGGGCTATGAAACACCGGTTGCGTTTCGACCTGATGCGCGAGACCAACAGGATCGACAAGGAAGAGCTTGAACTGTTCGAGTACAGACTTGCCAAGTACATGTACGAGTTGAAGGTACACGCCAAGTTGAACAGGTATATCGGCAAGACGGAGGCTTTGGTCACGAAATTCCGCAACCAGAAACCGCCCGGGAACGCCACACGGGAACAGGTGAACCAATGGGAGAAGAACAAGCTGACCCCGAAGAAAGTGCTTGCTGTCATCCGCAGGTACATCACCTCGCAAAATACTGTACCTCGCAAGGAAGTGGCGTTGGTGAAGACCTCATACGGATTCAAACTGAAACAATATGCGCCGCGTCTGTTGGACAAAGTTCCGCACAAGGCGGCAAGTATCAACGACCTCGTGCTGGAGCGTGCCGAACTGCCCATGCCGGAAGTGCCGACAGAAAAGAACATGCGCCAAATCCGTGCGGCGGAGAAACTGATACGGCGCAAGCGGAGAGAGTATGAAATGCAGGACCGGCAGTTCCCGGAGATGGAGGAAGATGACAGGCTGAAAGAATACCTTGACCGCACGACCTTCATCAACAAGGACGGTGACGTATGTGAGTTCACCACGCTCCAGAAACACGACCTTAACCTTGTCCTGCAGAAACGCTATGCGCTGCTGAACTGGCAGCAAGGCTCGGGCAAGACGGCCGCCGTGTACCACCGCGCTAAGTACCTGCTCAAATACCGCAAGGTACGGAATGCCGTCATACTGGCTCCCGCCATCGCCACCAACATGACATGGATACCCTTCCTCTCAATGAACAGGGAACAGTTCCGTGTGGCAAGGTGCAATGCCGACCTGGAAACGGTGCCGGAAGGCGTGTTCCTCATCCTCTCCACCTCCATGCTCAGCAAGCTGAAACGGGGGCTGGCAAGGTTTGTCAAGCGCACCTCAAGAAAACTGTGCCTCGTTTTCGACGAGTCGGACGAGATAACCAACCCGTCGTCACAGCGGACAAGGCATATCCTCTGCCTCTTCCGCCGTCTCAGGTACAAGATACTCGACACCGGCACGACCACCCGCAACAATATCGCGGAACTGTACAGCCAGTTCGAACTGCTCTATAACAACTCCGTCAATATGATTTGTTGGAGCGGCCGGGTGTACCACGATAACAAGGACAAGGAGATAGAGGAAGACACAAATCCCCATTACGGCGAACCGTTCTCGGCTTTCAGGGGGCATGTGCTTTTCCGTGCCTGCCATTGTCCGGGAAAATCCACCGTCTTCGGCATTGAGAAACAGAACCAGGATGTCTATAACAAGGAGGAACTGGCAGAGCTTATCGGCAAGACCGTCATCACCCGCAAGTTCAGGGATTTCGCGGGCGAGAAATACAGGATACGGACACATACCGTCAGCCCGTCCGACGGCGAGCGTGAGGTTTACCGTGTCATCATCGAGGAGTTCTGCCGCATCTGCGAGCTGTATTACAACAGCACGGGTGACACGAAGAAGGATGCCGGTCTCCGGCTTATGCGCCAGATCAAGCTGCTCATCAAGGCCTGTTCCGTCCCCCACCTGATAGAGGGCTATTCCGGCGACGGAATTCCGAACAAGACAAAGTATATCGAAAGGCTGGTGCGGAAGATACCCGGCAAGGTGGCTGTCGGTTGCACGTCCATAGCCGCATTCGACCTTTACGAGAAGCGTCTCCGCGAATGTTTCCCGGAGCGTCCTGTATTCGTGGTCAAGGGAGACGTGGCGTTCAAGAAACGACAAAGCGTTGTGACGGAGTTCGATTCCACCGTCAACGGCATACTGGTCTGCACGCAGCAGAGCCTGAGCAGTTCGGTGAACATACCCACCTGCAACGACGTGATACTGGAATCCCTGCAATGGAACATCCCGAAGATGGAACAGTTCTATTTCCGATTTATCCGTCTTGACTCCAAAGAGCAGAAGGACGTGCATTATGTCACCTATAAGGATTCCGTGGAGCAGAACCTAATGGCGCTGGTACTTACGAAGGAACGGCTGAACGAGTTCATCAAGACGGGTGAGGTCAAGGAACAGTCCGAGATCTTCGAGGAGTTCGACGTCACCATGTCCGTCATCGAGAGCCTGCTGGTAAGGGAGTGCGACAGCGAAGGCAGGATACACATCAGCTGGGGAAGCCAGCGCATAATGAATTGAAAAAAGGGAAAACTAATGGGAAACCGCAGATTCCATTCCACAGGCAAAGGTAGCCCACCCCCTTACCGGCAGGGCAAGGTCAGGCCGCAGGCGGTTTTCGGGGAAATCATCCTCGCCGGGGGCTCCGGTATTTCCCCGAAAAACCCTGCGCTGCCGGGGTGCGGACCTTTTGGAGCCTGTGGAATGAAATCCCCGGTTCCAATCATTAACTGATAAATGAAGAATTATGGACTTGAATCAAGCGGAAGTGGCAGTGACCACGCAGCATCTCATAGACACAAGGCAGGAGAAGGACAACTGGTTGCAGATGTCTGACTTCGGCGACATGGGGGAATTCCTGTGCACCTGTTCCGAACTGTTCGCCGAAGAGGAGACACCGGAATACAGGTACATGAAATGGGAGGACATTCCGGACTCACTCATCAACATGGAATGGCTGTGCCCCAACTTTTTTGAGATACGGGAAGCGATGGAACAGCTGGAAGAACCCGACAAGGATTGTTTCTTCGACTGGTGTGACCGCTACGGGCATGACATAAGCACGGAAGATGCACACCTGCTGGTGGCGCATTACATCGAACTTTTCGGGAACACGGCCTATACCGGTGATGAGCCATGCCCGGACAGCGGGGATGACAGCCTGCCGTACTACCCGGGCATATCAAGCAATTACTTCGACACGGGCATTCCCCACTTCGAGGTATTCGATGACAATTACGATTAAAACATATACAGGATGGAAATCAACTTCAAAGGACCGGTAATGCCGGTTGACCCCTACTCGCAAATGGCGTTCGTGGAGATCCTGAACATTCTCCTGACGGCAAGGCACATCGTGGATGTGAACAGGTTCCTGATAAACAGGAATACCAATCCGCAATTCGGCTCGCTGTCAGGATATTTCAGGTGGTCGTTCTCCGGCAACCACTTCACGCTGTGGCAACGTATGGAATACAATTCCCCTGTCTGCTTCAGCCGGCGCATATTCAGCATCCATTTCGGGATACTGGCAAGCCGCAACAGGGAACGGAATAAAGACAGTCTGACACTAAACTGAACAGGATATGGACACCATAACGATAAGCAACAGGGAAATCGCGCTGATGGCTTTCGACAGGCTCCGCAAGGACGACAGGAAGGATTCCGCGCTGAAACTTGCCCGATGTATGCTGCATGGCACAAGCATATCCCTCGGCATAGGTGATATCGACTGGGAGATAGACAGGGCGATACAGCAGTGCGGAGGAGTGCCAAGAACAGGATACAGATACACGGCTTATTTCCACTTCAACCGGAATACGGAAATGGCAAAGGAAATATACGACAAGATCGTGAAGGAACTATATGGTTAGGAAACACACGGAGGCGGCTTGAAGGCCGCTTCTGTCATTTATAACGGTATGTACGGGAAAAGGAACCCTGCCGTACACAGGTAACAGAAATGGATGAACAGAAAACATTGACATTGGATTTCATCAAATCCCTGATGGAACCGGCCTATACGCTGGTATGGACGGACTATGATGACAATCTTGACAACCACCGCGGCCTGATTCAAAAATGCCTTGACAGCAAGAGCCGTGAGCATTTGTGGGAAGAGGCAGACGTGTGGTACAGCGATGCCGAATGGGAGGCTGTCCGTGGAATCATCGCGAAACTGAAAGAGGAATGTACCGTCTTTAATGACTTTGACGAAGAGGATGTGGATGACTTCTTCGATGAGCACGAAGATGAAATCCGTGACGAGATTTACAGCCGAAATGATTCGGATGTGATAAAGGAGCTGATAATGCATACGGACGACATCCCCATCCGGGTGGAGATGCTTTCCAACTATGACTGCATCAACTCCCACTGGTTTGAATCGCAGGGCGGTTACAGGTACGAGGAGTCCTATTTCGGGGACATGGTGGACAGCCTGAACCTCAATCCGGCGAGAGTAAAGAAAATCCTGACAAAGCACGGCTACAAGGCCTACGGGCGTTTCCCGAACCGTAAAAACCGGAACGGCAGGGAGCAGGTCTCATACGAACAGTTCTATGAGGAGCTTATCAATTCCTGCTGCGGGGCAAACCTGCTGACCTATATAGGCAGGGTGAACCTGAAAGAACTGTATGAAGCCGGCTTTTCATTGGAAGAGGTCGTTATCCCCAAAGGCAACTGTTGCGGACTTTTCAGTTCAACATATGGCGGCGGAAGCCTGCTTGAAATGGAACTGAAGAAAGACGTAAGGCTGAAATTGGAAGTGAAAGACTATCACGGTTTCCGTTTCCGGCTGGATGACGAACGTTCCAAGTATGAATGCTCCATCCGGCATGTGTACGGGGTGGATGACTCCTTTTTCGGTGAGAGGATAAGCCTTGTCGCCTCATAAAATCAAGTATCCACCATTAAAATCATAAAGTCATGGAAAAGAAATATGTCATCATCCTCTCCGAAGGAAAGGAATACCTGTGCTGTCACGAAGACGGCTGCTATTATGATGTATCCTGCCCGATGCGGTCATTTACTGAAGGCGAAGAAGATTTCGAAATCATGGATTCCGGTCAGAACCGGCATGGCAAGACATATCCATACCATAAAAGAAAATTGAAACTTGTCCCTGGGTTTTATCCGAATGGCTGGCTTGCCTTGAGCCTGGAAGTACCGAAGACCGGGGAAGCTTATACGGTACTGACCGTCAATCTGGAGGACTTTCCGGCCTTCGGGATTCCCGACAAGGCATTTGTTGACATCAACAACAATCCGGAAGCGATGGACTTTCTCATAAGATACAATCTTGCCGAAGATACGGGTTACAGGCGCAGGAGCGGATGGGTGGAATACCCGATGGTAAAACTGAACCTTCCCGAACTGTACCGGATATCACCGGCATACTTCGAGGAATCAGGACAACAATCAATCATGTAACATCAACAATCAACAACCCAATTATAGGAGTATGGCAAAATATGAAGTAAGGGTAAGATACGCCTTCGAGGGCACTTACATGGTAGCGGCAGGGAACCGCGAAGAAGCAAAAAGAATGGTAGAGGAAGACTGCGGTCTGGTACTGGGCGGCAATATCCACACGACACGCGATGATGACGAGGTAACGGACTGGAACTTCGGCATCCATCCCGAATCGCAGATACTCTCGATCAAGGAAACGGGCAGGAAAGCCCGGGCAAAATACATCGCGATGAATTTCAGCGACCGGATTGAGGAACTACGTAATGGCATCATTGAAGCGATACGGCAGTTGCTTCAGGCGCACTCACTGGCGGAACTTGCCTTTACGAACCGGGAAGATGACCCGGTATGGATAATCTGGTTCGGGAAAAACGGAGACCCGTATGAATGCCGGGTAACGGGTGTCCGGATAATGGAGGGCAGCCTGACCGTCATTGCCGAAGAGAAAGAAAGCGGTGATGAGGTGGAATGCTACGGCCCGTTTGAACTCGGCGCAAGGAATATAGACTGGCTCCATGAAATGTACGATGCTGCATGGCGGCAATTGGAAGAGACAAAAGATGTTGAACCCAAAACGGAAGAACCATGAAATATCAGGCGGAAAATGCAGTCTCCAGTTTCTTCCACTACATGTGGAACGCCTGGAGCAAGGAAGAATGCAAGGTAGTATTTGGAGATATGTACCGGCACTTTTGGGATAAATGGTCCGTGTCGGCAGACAATGCCATTTTCGGTGCCGCGGAACGGTTCTTTGCCGGATTGTCGGAGAACTATCAGAAGTTACTTGTTGAACGTGCCGTTACGCTTTATGACGGCAGGGCTTTCCGAAAAGAACCGGACGATTCCGACATCCTTGTATGCAAAGAATGCGGCTCACGGCAGTTGGAAATTCAAGTATGGATAAACGCCAACACGGATGAACGTATCAGCTATGTGTATGATGACAATGACGGGCACTGGTGTGACGGCAAATGGTGTGAAGAATGCGTTGACCAGACCTTTTTCTGTACCAAAGCGGAATTCACACAAAAGATGCAGTCCTGGTGGGAGTCATGTGGTCTTGAGTCAAAAGAACAAATCACAGGGTTGAAAGTCTGTGACTGTCCGCCTGCCGAAAGTCCGCAGACATTTGTCGATGCGGCAGGCCGGTGGTGGAACAGCCGGGACTACGAATATAAACGGGAAATCTATAATAAACATACCTCAAACAACGAATGATATGCAGACAAACATCATTGAACTGATAAGTAACTCATGCGGTTGCAGTCAGACGGAAGCGCAGGAATACCTGGATTCCGAAATCAGATACCTGCGTGAATTGCAGGAAGCGGATGACTTGAGGGGAGACGACATCGGGATGGCGTGCAGCAACCTCGGGCTTGACCTTGATTATCAGGAATATTTTATCAACCGCCTCGCAGGGGCATAAAGACTTATGGCTATGGCTTATTTTCAGAACATACACAGCATGGCGGATCTGAAGAAGGAATACCGCTGCCTGGCATTGCAGCACCATCCGGACAAGGGTGGTGACACTGCAATCATGCAACGGGTGAACACCGAGTTTGAAAAACTGTACGGGATATGGAAAGACAAACCGGATGTTTCAGCGGCTTCAACCGGATATGAACATGACTATCCGGGAGCCACGGCAAAGGAATACACCGAGTACGTGTATAACGAATACCGCTGGAAAGGCCGCAATTACAAGGGACAGCACGCGCCGGAAATCGTGGAACTGGTACGGGCATGGCTCAAGGAGACCTATCCGGGATACAAGTTCTCCGTCAGACGGGAGAATTGCCACTCCATCCATATCCGGTTGATGAAAGCGGATTTCGAGGCGTTCACCAAAGAGTCTGGAAAAGTTCAAGGCGATGTCAACCACCATCATATCCATTCAGACAAATCCTTGACGGACAGGGCAAAAGAAGTAATGATGAATATCTGCGATTTCATCATGTCGTACAATTTCGATGACAGCGACCCCATGACGGACTATTTCCATACCAACTTTTACCTGACGCTCGGAATCGGAAGTTACAAACAGCCGTACAAGGTGGAACCGCCCAGACTCGGCAGCAAAGACAAGCCGGAGGTATTCAAGCATCCGGAAGGTCCGGCACACAAGGCAATGCGCCGGGCATTGGGCAAAGCGCGTTTCGGCTTCATCGAAAGCCGGAAGTATGCCGGGGAAATAATTCTGGGGGAAGACTGTTTCGGCTCACGGGGCGAACTCTATTTTTGGCCGAAGGAATATTCAAGCGCAAAAATGGCCCAAAAACGCATCGACAAACTGGAGGAAGCCGGAATAAGGTGCGAACTCACCGGCTATAACGGAGGATACATCCGCCTGCTCGGGTACACCCCTGAGATGAGAGATTCCCTGGAACGGGAACGTCAGGAGTATGCCGCCGCGTATCAGGCATGGTACTCAAAACAGAATTTGAAAACAATCTGATTCAGGAATTATGGATACAAACAATTTGGACAAGTGGTGGTACGGACTTCCGGAAAACACCAGACAGGCTATAGGAGACGATGGGATATGGGAAAAACTGGATATGCCATCCCGTTCGGCGCTACACCGGTATTCCCTGCTTAGAATTTACGGAACGGCAAAAGACAGGGATGAGGAACGCACGCTGCTCAATGAAATCGCGTGTGGACTGGGCGACCTTGCCCTTGTCCGTAAAAACGGCATCGCGTTGGAGGAAATGTGCAACGGGAACGGGGAATTTTACGATGAATACCAGGAACAGTTCAACATATTATATGACAATTACGGACACATAATAGAAAATATAAGCTGGCCGGACTGGATCGGACATACAATTCCGACAAACAGGGAACTGGTCCGGTTATTGGAACACCACGGTTACAAGCGTATGGAAATCGATACCGACAGAAGAATCCCGAAAACTTTCTATGTTTTCCGTCGTGGGTTGCACATCAACGCAAGCGAGGACTTGTCTTACCACATCATACCGCAACAGGACAGTTTCGGACTGGGGCGTTTTGCGGTATGCGCAACCAAAGACGGTGAAAGCTCCCAACTGGGCACTGACTGTGCCCGGCTCTTTTTGAGGCGCTTCCTTGCCTTCCTGAAGGGTGAAAGAAGCGGGAAAGAGATTATAGATGAAATATTCAACAACCGACAAACTGAACGATAATATGAAAGCAAAAGTGTTCAAGTACAAGTCTGACGGGAATACCGTCGTGGCTCCTTATATGGAACTGGAGCCGTATGCGGAGAATGTATATCTCTCCCTGTCGAGAAAGAACGAAGACGGGAATGAAGACGATGACTGTTTCCATGTGGTCTGCCGGATTGAAAACGTTTATTTTTCCAGCGGGCAGTATTCACGCCGGTTTCTCAAGGGAGAAGGTTGCAGAGAGGAAGCCGCCACCTATTGCAGGAACTGGATCGCGGATACGCTTCAGGATGCGGAAAGAGGAACCTTCGTCAGGTTGATCTCCGTCCGCGTGTTCGAGGCTCTCGGACTTGACGCCACCCCCTTGGTGCAAGCCCGTGAGGCGTACAAAAGGAAGCAGGAACAGAAACGCAGGGAGTGGGAGGAGAAAGAGGCGGAAGAGCGCAGAGCGCGGGAAGAGCAACATCAGCGGCTGCTCGATGAACAGAAACAGAAATTCCTGGACGGGGAACGGATCACGGGAGGAATGTTCCTTGAAATCACCGGAAGGGACGGTTTTGACATCCATATCAGAACCAAAGGGACATTCAACAGGCATGTTATGGGCATAAATAAGGAAGGAACCATCAGTTACCGGAAAATCAAAGGTCACTGGACTCCGGACTTTACCGGATGCCATAAGGCCGTGTCCGCCTATCTTGCGTTCATAACAGAAAAAGAGGGCAAACAATAAATGCTGGCGGTAACGGCCTGCTTCATGCAACTGTTACCGCTGCCATCTTCCGGCCTCACAACTCACGGTTCAGCGCCATTGCCAGCGGAAACATAAACCGGTTATAGGCTTTAAGCTTTTGCAAATTCAGTACATATCCGGCATAGGGATTGGTCAGATCGGTATAGAAGAATACATCGGTAAATCCTGCGTGTTCCTCCACGACTTCACCCTCCAACGGAATCTCCTCCACATTGAACCGCTCCAGAGGCAGTTCTTCCAGACGGGTCTGTTCCGCATTTCCCAACACATTGAGGTTACGGTTAAACAGCACGAATCCTTTCTTCCTGTAATCCACACGCATACCGTACGGACGCTCCACAAGGAAAGCATCCGCCGCTTTCTTTATATAGTTTTCCATAAAACTGAAATTAGAATTGCAAAAATACATCTTTTGTCCGGCAATGGCGAACAAATCAGGAAGAGAATCGCCACAGACCATGCAAAGCACACTACCGTGTATTTTATTTCCCACCCTGCAAAGGTAGTCCCGTGTCCGGTGTACCCTGTCAAGGTCAGGCCCCTTGCGGGGTTGGCTGAAAGAAAATCATCCTCGCCTGACGGCTGCGGTATTTTCTTTCGCCAAACCTTGCGGGTACTGCCACGGGACAGTCAAGCAGGCGAGAAATAAAAATACCGGCTCCCGGAGCCGGACGTGTTTAACAGATAAAATACAATGAATCATGAAAATCCTGAATGAAGAACATTTCGAGAATGTAAAGCGTTATGCCGAATCCATCGGTGACATCTCACTCCAGAAATGCCTGGAACGGTTGAAGAGCTGGGAAGAAAATCCTGACTGTCCCAGCGAAATCTCACTCTACTATGACCATGCCCCGTACTCGTTCGGCTTCACCCAACGCTATCCCGACGGAAGGACAGGCATCGTGGGCGGTCTGCTCTATCACGGAATACCGGACCGTTCTTTCGCCGTGACACTACAGCCGTTCCATGGATGGCAGATACACACCTGATGAGAGGCAAACGACAATATTAACTTTATAAAATTCAATTCAATATGGAAACGACATTGGCAGTAATGGAAAGACAACAGCAGTTTGACTTCCAGAAAAACGGAATTGAAGTGATGAACTTCGAGACACTTCAACGCACCTATAAAGAGAATGACATCTACAACAATCCGGTGCAGGGCATCTACCATTACCAGGTCATCCGGCGCATGATGGACATCTGCGAGAAATACAATCTCGACTATGAGGTGGAAGAAATCTTCGCTGCCCAGAACAGGAACAAGACACAGCCGGGAGTGAGCATCCTCCCGCAGGTTGAACAGACACATGGCGAAAAAGCCGTGGAAGCCCATATCCTGCGCCGTATTTTCGCTACCATCCGGATCAAGGATTGGGAAACGGACGAACTGACCACGACATTGGTCATCGCCTACCACCAGGACGGCATACAGGCAGCCATAGGCCCCTGCGTGCTAATCTGTCATAACCAGTGTATCCTTTCACCCGAGCGAAGCGTCTGCAATTACGGCAAGAAGAAAGTCTCGACGGAAGAGGTGTTCGAAACCGTGGATGGTTGGCTGGCCAATTTCGAGGTGAACATGAACGAGGACATCGAACGCATACAACGGTTGAAACGCCGGATTATATCTATGGAGGAAATCTATATGTACATAGGTCTGCTGACCGCGTTGCGTGTCTCCCACGACAGTTCGGACAGGGACCTCTCATCCTCCGTGGAAACCTATCCACTGAACCAGGGACAGATTTCCATCTTCACGGAAGAGGTGCTTAAACTGGCCATGAGCAAAGGACAGATTACCGCTTGGGAATTATACAATATAGCCACAGAGATATACAAGCCCGGAAAGACAGACTTCCCGGCCCTTATTCCACAGAACGGAGCCATGGCGGAACTCCTGCTTTCCCGTCTGCCGGAAGAGCTGGAAGTACAGGATGCCGTTCAGGTAAACTGACATGCAAGCTTCTCAAACCAAAGAAATAAGGGAGAACCTGACAGTGATAACAACTGAAAGGTTCTCCCTTTTTCAATTACTCTTCAAAAAGCAGCATGAATTCCACCTTCCTTCTCCGTTCGATGCTCGGAACCACTTTCCCTTTATAGCACCTGAAAGAGACATATTCCTTGTAAATATTACGGTCGCCCGACTCCAGTTTCTTCAACAGCCGGCTCTTCGGTCTTTTCCCATATCCTTTTAATCTGTAGGGTCCCACATTATATGAAAGGACTGCTGCCAACAAAGAATCACGTCCCAGATAACTGAACATGCGGCACAACTTACGGAGGTCTGCTCTCAGAATGGAATCGCCCTGTGCTTTTGTAATACCGTTGGTAAACCTCTCCCCGGGAAGAACTTTGTGACCCCACCCGACATAAGGCCAATGCTTTTTCTCTCCATGCCAACCCTCGAATCGCTTGACACACTCGACCGCAAGACTGAACTTGTCCGGACTTGCCTTTACCGGATTCTCCGCCCTTGAAGGCATACCTGAAAAAAAGACCGCAGCGGAAAGCACCGCAAACCATATTGCTTTTAACTTCATCATAGGCAGGACCGGCTTAGTGTCTGACTGTTGTGACCGGCAATTCCTTACTATCCGCAGTCACGACGGAATCCTCGTCCTCCGTCTCGTTGTTGAAGTCAAAAGTCAATTGGCAAAGCTGTGCCGGTTCGCTATTGTCCTCGAAATAGATGTCTATCGTCTGCTGGTCCTCGCTTTCAGAAGTGTAGTATAGCCTGAACACCTCCCTGTCAAGGGGATAGCGGTCATTGGGCAGCAGCACCATCCCGTCATCCATACGGAGCGTACCCTTGCCGTCCGGCTGGAAATATCGGATGGTGTAGCGGGCATCGGAAAACCGTCCCTCACGTTTGAGTTCACACCGTATTTCCACCGTCTCGCCTTTCACAATACGTGTGGGGACAGGCAGGGTCTCCACCTTGAACGGATAGGACTGCTGTACATCCACTTCATCATTGCAGGCGGACAACAGACAAGCCACCAGACCCAGGAACAGGATTGCCGTCATTCCGACCAATCCTCTTTTTTTATTCAATGCATTCATATTCAATCAGATTTTAAAACGTTATACTTAATTCTATTTTTACAGAAACTTGTTTTGCAGGTATTCGTTCAGATCCTTGTATCCTTTGTACAAAGAGGAACAGTCCACTATTTTATCCGCGTAGCGTTTGCGGAGAGCCTCCAGCGTGCGCCGTCCGGCTTCGTCCCGGTCCAGGTAACAGTTGACTCTCTCATACCTGTCAAGAACGGGGAACGAGCGTTCCAGCAATGCCACCGAGTTCAGTACGAGATAGTCGTCGCCACATCCCAATTCGAGTTGCATCCACGAGAGGCAGTCGATAAACCCCTCGAAGAGATTGCAAGTATCCGAACCGTTGTCCATCAGCGAAATGTCTTTCGGGGAGAGACTGGCCTTAAAAAAGCGGTTGCGCACCTCGTATCCACCGCTGACATTCCTGAAACCGATGGCGAAATACCGCTTCCCGTGCAAGGTATACCTGATCTCCTTGCAGTTCGGCATAGCCACATCACCGCTAATGCCACGTTCCGCCAGATAACGGAGCAGGACTCTGTTGTGCAGCGGTCCGGACTGTACCTTCGTGAAACTTTCCTGCCTATGGGAATCCTCCCTGTCATTTTCCCCGGAGCGGAAAACGGTCTTGTGTTCGGGAGCAAGACCGCCCCATATCTCTGTTATGAACCTGGCCTGCGCCTTGAAATCCCCGCTGCCGATAAACTCCCCGGCAAGGGTGAATATGTCGCCTCCCTGTCCGGTACCGAAGTCATGCCATATATCTTTACGGACATTCAGCTGGAACGAGGCGGTGCGCTCCTCCCGGTACGGGGCCAGATACCAATATTCATCCCCCCGTCTTCTTGCCGGTTCATATCCCATCCGTGCCAGAAAAACGGCGATAGGAATGTCTCTTATCTCTTCTATAGTCATAAGCGGTACGGTTTTAATGGATTATGAATTTTACGCCCAGACCGAACTGTGTCGTGAACAGGTCCAGCGAGCTTCCCCACAATACACGTTCCCGGATACCGGCAAGAAGGACGATGCGGTCTGTCAGGTATGCCTCAAGCTCCAGGGTTATCGCGCCGCCATAGACAAACGCATCCTTGGCGAGCAGCGTTGAACCGTCAAACAGCATCCTGTCTCCCCAATTCACGGTTTCATAGCCGGCCAGTGCGGAACCGCCGACCGAGAGGAAGACCGTCTTTGTCGGATCAGACAGGAATTTCAGGTAATAGCCGCCTTCTGCCGTGAACTGCGCACGGGGTACGCTCGCATCCCGATACCCGTAGTTCTTCATCAGATACTCGGCGCCTATGACCCAGCGGTTGGCTTTTGGGGTGTATCCGGAAACGGCAAATCCGGTATAATAATTCAAGGGGGACTTTGAGCCGTTCGCAAATCCTCCGCGCAGTTCCACGCCCTTCATCCCGGGCAGGTACCGCTGGGCGTGCGCCCGCCCTGAAAACAGGGCAAGCGACACGACTGTAACAAAAAGGAACAGATACTTCTTCATGGCTACTTCACTTTAAGTTCGTTGATAACCCCGGCTCTCACGATGTCCTCACTTTCCACGGTGAAGGTCTGGTGTCTGCCACCGCCTTTCTCGTGCATCTCCACCACCAGTACCTTGTCCGAGGGGATGGTGAATTTGTCGAAGACAAAAACGGTGCGCCCGTCCTTTTTTCCCGCGACGGACGTTACATAGTCGTAAGCACGCAGTGGGAATATCACCTGTTCCTGGATGGCGGTACGTTTCATCAGCTTCTTGTCCACAATTTTAAAAGTCACGAAATCCACCTCATAAGGCACGTTGGAGCGGTTCTTTATCTGTGTATGAAAATAAAGCAGGCCGTTGTGCGTATAGAGTCCGCGGAGCAGGTACTGGATGCCGAACGCCTTGCACCCGATATGCTTGATGTGCCGTCTGTTGTCCTTGTGGATGGACTTCGAGATAAGGTGTACCAATTTAGGCGATTCGCAGCCCAATTCCTTCAGGTAGATGTCAAGGGCGTTGTTGGGGCGGTTCACCTCACTTCCGTCATGAATGAAATCCTTCATCTCGATATTTAGCAGCAGCGGCTCTTCCGCATACTTCACATTGAAGGTGTAAAAACTTCCGCTTTCGGTAATCACGGACATGTTGGTCTCCTCACGGAAGTCCTTCACGGTGGCCTTTACACGGATGACATTCTCCGCACCGTCCGCCTTGCCTGCAATGAGGTTCGGAGAACCGAGGTCCACATAACGCACCGATGACGGGAAAATGATGTGCGTGGTCTTTCCATAGGTCACTTCCAGCCCGTATGGAGGTATCATCCTGTCAAAGGTGAGTTTACGGGTCAGACCGTGATAGAGGTCTCCGTCCTCCTCTTTTTGAGGATACACATCCTTGGCCAGTGTGATGGCATTGTTTACCGCCGCTACGCTGTCGGCTTCATTTTGGGCGAAAGCACCCACAGTGCCCCATGCAAGGGCAAGCATTACAAAAAACTTTTTCATGTCGATTGAATTTTAATGGATTGTTATTGATCGTTGTCTTGATAAAGCATCAGGGTATAGCCTGACTTGAGATGCACCTTCTCCTCACGCATCTTCCGGGATATATACTGCGAGACACCTTGTATGGCACCCTTTCCGAGTTCGGAAAGCAGCTGGTCGCCTGCCGACTGGTTGGTGATGGAGATGCTCGTGCCGAGATTCTGCCCCAGATTGGCGGCAACCTCCCTGACAGCGTTAGCCTCCATTGACCCCGGAATGAATATGCCGCCCTGCCCGTCATTGTCATACACGGCAAGTTCCACGGGGATGATGATACCGCCATATTCCACCTGAAGGATATTGACGTGAAGCCTTTCACCCTGTATGCGCCCTTCTCCGGTAAGCAGGGAGTTTTTGGGCAGGATATGCTTCCCTACACGCATCGGCTCCAGCAGTCTCATCCTCACTCCCTGACCGCTGATGACGGTCTGGTCCCCGTGGATGCAGGCCCGGATGGTATTCCTCACGTTTCTCTCTTCTTTATTACCGATTGGCGTGTGGAATCTTTCCGGTTGTGCCATTCCCGTAAGCTGTATAGAATCACTGACCGGTTGCGGCAACGATGATACCACCGGTGTGGAAACCAGTCCCACGGGAACGGCTTTCGCCTTTCCGTTCCGCCCGGGACTTTCATTATCGGAACGGCTGTCCGTATTCACACCGCCATTGCCCGGCATATACCTGGCCGCAAGCTCATAGGATTTTTCCAAGAGAGCCACCTGCTCCTCGTAACCCGGCTGCGCGTTCTGTGTGGCGACCGCCTGCTTGAGTTGTTCCACCTCGGCTTTCAAAGCCTCCTTCTCCGGATCTTCCTGAGGCGACTCGTAAAAGTTGCCGAGCGTCCTGTTGATGTCATTGTAGGCGGAGACGGATGAAGAACAGGCTTCATTCCTTCTGTCACCTTCACGTGAACTGCCATCCTTGGCATCCGCATCCGGTGACAATTCCACGACAGTCCCGGAGTTCCCATCTGCCATCTCGGAGAAATCCTCCAGCGTACGCAGTTTTTCCGTCTGTTTGCGTTTCATGTCAGCCTGCTCATAGGCGGCAATCTTGTCCCCTTCTATGCCCGCTCCCCTCGGATCGGGAAGCTCGGTGTTGAATCCCGCATTTTTTTCCTCTTTCCTTTTTTCCTCTTCGGACGGTGCGAAAATGAGCCACATCGCCCCGAGGAACAGGAGGAACATCCCGGCAAAAACCAGGTATTTCCTGATTTCCAGCCTCTGTTTCAATTTATTGACATCATTACCCATTTTCTTTCTGATTGAATCGGTTAAAAAACTCTTCCATTTCCTGCACCCTTTTATCCGGGAGTGTATCGGCAGGAACGATATCCGGAATTTCCATCGGGGGTATCTCTATGATTTCCGGCCGTACATCCTCCCGTCCGATGTCATGGATGGCACGGAAAATCATATAGAAATTTCCGATGGCAAACAGGGCAGCCAGCACGACAATTGCCGGCACTCTCTTTTCCGGGCTAAGCCCGGAACACAGCTTCCGCAGCTTTTCTTCCACGGATTCCTTGATTTTTACAAACATCTTTTTCATACATTCTGAATTTTAACGGTCATACACTCTTATATCCCTGTTCTCCACCACACGGAAGGCTTCGAGGATGAAGCCGTGCGGATTATTGTCGCTACGGGTGGAGTTCAGCAGCCTGCCCCGCGTGACGAGGCTGCGCTCGGTCACGCTCTTCTCCCTGATAATGGAAAGCTTCGCGTAGGTCACGACCTCATACGGATAGGTATGGAAATCGCACTTGACGCTGTCAATCCCTACACGCTGGTTCACGTTACCGGAAATTATCCGGTTGTAATATCCCTGCTCTGCCAGATCCACATAATGGGCATAGGCGGAACGGTCACTGAGGAACATGGCCCTCCGGATATTGCCTTCAATCGCATTCTTGTCAGGCGAGAGCGTAAAGAACAGTTCGTGGAACCGTCTGACATGCTCCCTTGCCTCTACCGGGCGGTTCTGCTCCAGGTCTTGTGAAAGGGCCAGCATCAGTGACTTGCCTTCATCCAGCACATAGATCTTCTCCCGTTGCGCTTCCGCGAAGCTGTAAGCCTTCCATACGGAAAATCCCACAAGCAGGGTGCATACACACAGATAGACGATTCCGAACAGACGCAGGTGTCGGAAGCTGGTCTCGATATTTTTCAATGATTTGAATTCCATTCTGTAAATGTTTTATACTGTTATTACTTGATAAGCCTGCCGGCAATGTTTCCCACCGCCGCTCCGGCAGTCCCGGCCACCACGGAGCCTGTCTTGGATGCCGCCTGGTTCACGTTCTTTCCATAATTGCCCGCACCGCCTCCGGCCTGCACAATCCAGTTCGATACGGTCGGGATGGTGAAATACCCGATGATGCCGATAATGAGGAAAGTGATGTAAACCCCGTTTGAGCTGTCGGGGATGAAATCCGGGTCGGAAAGCTGTTCGATGTCCCTCTGCAGCATCAATACCTGGATTCTCGCCAGCACGCTGCTGAACAGGTCGCTTACGGGAAGCCACAGGTAGATACTGATGTAGCGGACGAACCACTGGCTGAGAGAAGCCTGGAAACCGTCCCAGCAGGAGATGGCAAAGGAAACGGGACCGAGTATCGAAAGCACGATCAGGAAGAATGTCCTCAGCGTGTCGATGACCAGCGCCGCCGCATTGAACAGGAGTTCCAGCAGTTCGCGGAAGAAATTCTGCACGGCCCTTTTCATGTTGTACATGGCACGGTCCACATACATTCCGCAAGCTTCTATAGCGTCAAACGCGCCCAGCTCGTCCAGCCTGTTGTCAAAAGTCTCCTTGTCGACCAGATAGGCTGTCTCGGGATTCCGTTTCATCGCCTCAGTCTCCAGCTTGTCCTTCTGCGCCCTGTACTCGTTCATGTCAAAGGTCTGCGACTCCAATATGGTATGGGTCCCTTTCACGACGGGCGAGAGGATGCTGTTCAGCGTACCCAGAACGAGTGTCGGAAAGAACATGATACAAAGCCCCAAGGCGAACGGACGCAAAAGTGGAAAGACATCCACAGGCTCGGCACGGGCCAGAGCCTGCCATACACGATACGCCACATAGAAAAGCGCTCCCAAACCGGCAAGGCCTCTTGCCACACCGGTCATCTTTGAGCAGAGCGGCATCATTTCCACATACAGATTCTGTAAAATCTGATGCAGGTTGTCAAAATCTATAGCCAACAATAACATAATGAAAGCGGATTAGGAATAATTACCAATAACGTTCGTTCGGTGAGCCGTAGAGTGCCATCACGCGGTCCAGGTCGTTCCGTTTCTTGGCGCGCAGGTAGGACACCCCGATGTTCTTGTTGGTGTAATACTGTACCAGACTGCGGTTTTGCAACATGTCGTTGTAGCAGCGGTCGATGATATCCATCCTTTCCTTGTCGTTCATGGAAAGCCCGTTCTCGTTGACCACCGTCTTCAAATCGTTCAGCAGATGGGCACTTTCTTCCAGCAGTTTGGTGTACCCCAAAGCAATCGCGCTCAGTTCTTCCGGCGTAAAATACGGGTCGCTGAGCATACGCTCGAAGCTGGTGACATAGATGTCCGTGATATCGCCCACCATCAGGATGGTCTGCTGAACCTTGCGGGCATCGCGGACAAGGTTCTTGACCTTGCGAAGCCCGTCGTAATACTCCTTGCCCTGCCGGTAGATTTTCACGGTTTCCTGAAAACTATTCGCCATATTGGTGGCAGTGGAGGACGTGTGAACGATGTTCTTGGCGGCATTGATGATTCCCTGCGCCAGATTGCCCGGGTCGCTCACTACCCATTGGGCTTTCGCTGTGAGGCTGACAAGGAAACAGCCCATGCACAGCATAAGAATTTTCTTTTTCATGATGTTCCTGTTTTTAATTGTGAATAATTCTGTTAAAAGTCAGATTCCCATTTTCCGTCCTTTGGACGGCGGGTTCCGGAGGATAGGCTTGTGTACCGGTCTCGGACGGTCTACCTCTGCCACTTTTTCTTTCCCGTGTCTGAGGAATGCGAAGAATTCGTCTGCATACGGCCTGCGTCCGGTCATTCTGACGAAACGGGCGTCCAGCTCCCGGTAGGCTTTCTCCGCCTGGCACGAGCGTTCCGTCGCGGAAGCGTTCTTGTCTATGCCGTACTTGGTGAGAAAGTCAGGACTGATATGCAGTATGTCGTGGACGGCATCCGGCGAGGCCGCAATCCGTCCCAAATTCTCCAGTTCCCCATTCAGCTTTTCCAGGTAGAAATCCGGCAGACGGACATCCCCGATGCTTTCCGCTGCCTTTTCCGCATTCCTGCACAGGCGGCTTTCCAATGCCACCCCCTCGTCATATGCCGGTTCCGGTCCGGAACGGTGCAGTCTGTCAAGCCTGTCATAATCATCCGCAAGCCCGTACCTGAGTGCCACATACCGTGAGGGCGGCATAAGATACACAGCCAGGTTGCAGAGTTCCCACACGTCACTCTCTTTCCGATGGAAATCCAGAATCCGTACAGATGACCGTACTTCTTCCGGTGACGGCCGTTCCTGCTTGCTTTCAGGATATACCTTCAAGTAAGCATCCCGCATGAACGTGTGCATGGCGAGCATTCCGTGGACGGAATCGGCTTTTTCGGGATTGACATCCGCAAGCCAGCAACCGTTCTTCTCCATGAAATACGTGTTTTTCAATGCCGTCATCAATTCTGACCTGTCCGTTTCCACCGTTTTTTCCGGTGTCGGGAACAGGTGCGAGTTTGACAACAGGCAGGCAACTTGGGTAATCACATCCTCGGACTTCCTGTACCGCCTGACCAGTTCCGTCAGCTTCCGGTACTCCTTTTCCCGGACGAACTTTCTTATCTGTTTCATCACTTCCGTCAACTCCTTGAGGCGTGGCTCGTCCAGATAGCGGCGTTGCTGTTCTTTTATCCATTCTTCCATTCCCATGATTCATGATTGTTTTTCGGTTTCCATATGATTTCAATCCCTATCACTTGTTTCGCTTGCTTTCTGCCAACTGCTTGATGGCAAGTTCGATGTTGCCACCGATTCTTTCCGTAAGCCGCATAAGTTCAAGTTTCTCGGTTTCTTCAGTAGTGTAGCATATGTACTCCTCAAGTGAGACTTCCGTGGCATAGACCGCCGACTGCGTACCGCCCAGACCAATCCAGACTTCCTTGTACTTTCTGGACGGATTGTTCGCCATATTGATGGAAAGTATCTGTGCCCGCTCCTTGTCGGTCAGACCGAGCAACGCTTGGATCTCATCGAACTTGTTCATATACTTGCGCTGGTCAAGCAGAATCTTACAGTCACTATTATTAATGATGGTACCCTTGACAATCGGAGAAGAAATGATGTCCTCCACTTCCTGGGTCACGACCACGGCCTCGCCGAAAAATTTTCTGACGGTCTTGAAAAGATAGCGGATGTAATTGCTCATATTGGCGGATGCCAATGCCTTCCAGCACTCTTCGATAAGGATTATTTTCCGGATACCTTTCAACTTGCGCATCTTGGTGATAAAAGTCTCCATGATGATGATGGTGACAATCGGAAGCAGCACTTTGTTATCGCGAATGTTGTCCAGCTCAAAAACGATGAAGCGTCTGTTCAGCAAGTCCAACTGCTTGTCGGAGTTGAGCAGGAAGTCATATTCACCGCCACGGTAATAGGGTTCCAGCACATTCAGGAATCCCCATACATCAAAATCCTTCTCACGGGTTCGCTTCTCTTTCAGGATATCCTGATACTCGTCACGGATAAATTCATAGAAGGTATTGAAGGAGGGTTTTATGCTGCTGTCCCTGCGGATTTTCTCCAGAAAGAGATTGACCGCATTGGATAGCGCCACTTCCTCGGCACGTGTCGGCGGCTCGTCGTCACGCTTCCACAGGGTAAGGATAAGCGTCTTGACGGATTCTTTCTTCTCGATATCGAAAATCCCGTCTTCCACGTAAAAAGGATTGAAAGCTATCGGGTCTTTTTCTTCATAAGTGAAATAAATCCCGTCCTCGCCGTGTGTACGCGCATGGATAAGGCTGCACAGTCCCTGATAGGAGTTTCCGGTATCCACTAACAGCACATGCGCACCCTGCTCGTAATACTGGCGTACCATGTGGTTGGTGAAAAAAGATTTCCCGCTGCCCGAAGGGCCGAGGATGAATTTGTTCCGGTTGGTGATTGTGCCGTTCTTCATCGGCAGGTCGGAAATATCCAGATGGACGGGTTTTCCGGTCAGGCGGTCCACCATGCGGATGCCAAACGGAGAGAGCGAGTCCTTGTAGGAGGTTTCCCCGATGAACAGGCACAGGGCCTGCTCGATAAAGGTGTGGAAACTCTCCTCGGACGGGAAATCTCCGGCATTGCCGGGTATCGCCGCCCAGAACAGGGTCGGCACATCCACCGTGTTGTGGCGCGGTTTGGCTTCCATCAACGCCAGTTGGCTGCCCACATCGTTCTTGATGCGCTTGAGCTTTTCCCGGTCATCGCTCCATGCCATGACATTGCAGTGCGCACGGATGGAAACCAGCCCCTTGCTGTGCGCCTCGTTCAGATACTCCTCAATCCATTCGCGGTTGATCTGGTTGGAACGGCTGTAACGGGAAAGCGAGTGCATGTTCCGGGCGGTCTGCTCGAACTTCCTGAGAATCTCCGCCGAATCGTCGATGAAGAGGTACTGGTTCACGATATGGTTGCACGTGAGCAGGACGCCTATCGGTGCGGCAAAGGACAGGCGGCAGTCGCTCCGGTCTGTCGAAAGCCGTTCATACCGGCAGTCGGTGGATACGTTTGACGGCAGGTCTTCCGGATCGGAAAGCGTATGAAGGCAAAGGTAATTGTCCCCGACCTTCATTTCCCCTGCACCGAGAGACAGATCCTGCAAGCAGGTGGTGTCTTCCTGGGACATGGAAAAATATTTCTCTATGATGCCGGCTGAATTCTTGGTTCCGATAATTTCCTCATCCGTCAGGCGGATGATACGGATCAGACCGCTGTCGTTCACGATGCGCTCGAACTGCCCGCAACTTTCCATAAAACGGGTAACGGTTTCCTTGTCCTGCATCTCTTTGGGAATGATGAATCCCCGTGTAAGCGCGTTGAAACTGCTGGTTGTCCGGCTGTGCTCTTTCGTGGTCTTCGTCAGGAAAAGGTAACAGGTGTGCTGCAAGTACGGCCGTTCGTTGAAATGCCGCTCGAAACTGCGGCTCAGAAAACTCAGGTCTTCCTTGCAGATGTCCGGCCTGTAACCCTCTTCGATGAAGAAGTCCTGCTTATGCACGATGCTGTAGTTCGGCAATACCTTGACCGCCTTCGCCCAGGTGGAGTGCATGGACTCGTACTCGGCCCGTGTCAGCGTGAAGAGTTCCGGCAGTTCCACCCGGTATGCCACGGTGATGTCCGCATCCTTGCTGATGATGCAGCCGTTCTCCACGGCCAATAACGGAAACTTGCTTTCCAGCGTGGCTGTTTTCATTACGTTTTTCATGCCTTTCTGTTTTTAATAGTTGAAGAAAACAACCGGAGGAACTTTCTCCGGCTGATGATGTAGCGGGGATGGCTGCGCAGCGCATGGAGTTTCATAAGCCCCCATTCGCCGTATTTCGTGTTCATGCTGAAGGTCGCCCAGACCAGCACCAATGCGGAGATGACCCCGAAACCGATGCAGACCCACTGGCCTATGCCTGCCATGTACATGATGACGAACACCACGAACAGGGCGAGCAACCCTCCGGCAAAGATGAACAGGTACTGGCTCTTGAGTCCCTTGAACTCCGGGCTGCGACCGATTCCCTTGTTGACAGGATACTTCGCCATATTACAGGAAGAATGAACGTAAGATGGTGGCAGCCACAATCAGGAAGATACACGCACCGAACCAGCTGGCGGCGGTCTTTGAAGTGTCCGGGTCACCCGACGAGAACTTGGAATATACCTTCACGCCCCCGATAAGGCCGATAACGGCGCCGATGGCGTAAATCAACTTGGTTCCGGGATCGAAATACGAAGTGACCATGTTGGTCGCTTCCGAGATACCGGCGATACCGTTGCCTTGGGCGAAAGCCCCCATTGAAACCAGCAGCGTCATGGCTGCCAAAAAGAATCTTTTTTTCATGTGTCGAAACTTTTAATTGGTGAGACAAAAATGATTTCGACTGCGAATATATAGTGCTTAATCCATTGATTTACAAACTGTACGACTTGTGACACCTTATGACGTCACGTTACATCGGCAAGGGGTTTTCAAGCATTCAAAAAGGGTTTTCCCGGCAATATGAAACAGTAAAAACAGGGATAAGGAGAAAGCGGCATTTCATTTCTTCCGGCAAAGGTAGCCCCGTGTCCCGGGAAACCCGGCAAGGCGGCCCTGCGGGCTGGTTGCCGTGAAATAATCATCCTCGCTGCGCTTGCGGTATTTTTTCACGGCAAGCCTTGCGGGATTCCGGACCGGGGCGGAAAAGCCTTCAGGAAATAAAATACCGTTCGGTTTGAATGGATATATGTAAAAACAAAAAACAGAAGATAACATGGAAACAAGAAACAATCAGACAGTGGCTTTCACGGGACACCGTAAGGAACGTATTCTGCAAGGGTCCGGAAACGATTCCCGGATACTTGCACAAATCAGGGAAGCTGTGACCGGAGTGGTAACAGAACTGTACGGGCAGGGATACAAGGAATACTACACCGGGATGGCCAGCGGATTTGATATGACTGCTGCGGAGGCGGTCTTGCAGGTCAGGGAGAGATACGAAGATATCAAGCTCATAGCGGCAGTACCTTTTCGGAAACAGCCCTTGTGGTTTGAAGCGGAAGACCAGCTGTTGTATGCCCGTCTGTTGGAAAGGATGGACCGGGTGGTCATGGTTTCCGAGAATTACCACAAGGGCTGCTACCTTCGCAGGGATGAATACATGGTGCGTAAAGCGGATACAGTCATAGCCTATTGGGATCTTGTACCGAAAGGGGGAACATTCTACACGGTGAACAAGGCGTTGGAAAGCGGAAAGTCGGTCATCAATCTTTATGAAAGGATGAAATAGCGGCTGTCTGTATTGGAATGGAAAAGCGAAGTGTGAAAGCCGGTCGGCCTTCACACTTCGCTTCTTTTCATATATACATTACCTATTCCTCAGAACCGGAAGAGAGGGCACGCTGTTTCCTCCGTTCCTCCTTCTTCGCTTTCTGTTGCTTCTTCTTGACCTCCATTTCAGCCATAATCTGCTTTAAGGGCTTGACCGTTTCCGGGTTTTCACGCTTGAATCGTTTGAAATAGATACTTTCAATGAACTGCGGAAGCGGGGCTTTCCATGCCTCCTGCTTGTGGTTGTCTATCTTGCCGAGCTTGTCGGGGTTCAGACCCAGTTCACGGGCCATCTGTACCTGCTTGTCCGAAAGGCGGTGACGCTTCTGCGCCACCATCCATTTTTCCAATATCGCTTTTGTCATTGCCATCGTTCATTTTTTTTGCAAAGATAGAATTTTTGCATTGATTTCTCTTAAATACTTGTTTGTCAGCATTATCTTATAGTCCATACCTGTTGGCGGAATTAAATTATAGGTATAGGCGTTTAGTGCGCACTAACTTTATGGATTTTGCCTACTTTTGCAGGCATGGAACAACGCGATAAATTCAAAGGAGTGGAATCAATCAAATTTTATAGTCGTTTTACCGATGATGCCTCATGCCTTGAGTACTTGTCCTCGATAAAGTGGGCAGACGGCTTCAAATGCAAGAAATGCGGTCATACCAATTATTGCAATGACAGATATCCCTATTCTCGCCGTTGTACACGCTGTAAGTATGACGAGAGCGTTACCAGCGGAAGCATGTTCGACAAGATAAAATTCCCGCTTGTCTACGCTTTCCACATAGCCTTCAAAATATCGACAAAGAAGAAAGGGATGTCCTCTTTGGAACTGGCGGAAGAATATTGTATGCGTCAGAAAACCGTATGGGAATTCAAGCGTAAGATACAGAAAGCCATGCGGAGCAGCGGTAATTATCCTCTTAAAGGAGAGGTACATGTCGATGAGTTTTATATCGGAGGAGAAGAGGAAGGAATCATTGGACGAAGCACGGAAGGCAAAAAGAAGCTTGTGATAGTCGCGTTGGAGATTGTCCGAGACGGCGTGGGACGTGCGTATGCCCAAGTGATAGATGATGCTTCGGCAAGTTCTTTTCGTCCGTTCTTCGACAGATACATATCAAAGGACGCAAAAGTCATAACCGATGAATGGTCAGGCTACCTGCCGTTAAAGAAAGATTATCCAAAATTGGAGCAACGCCCTTCGGATAAGGGCAAAGGGCATCCACAGATTCATATTCACATCATGAACATAAAGGGATGGTTGCGTGGAATACACCACCATTGCTCCAAAGAGCATCTTCAAGGATACCTTGACGAGTATCATTTCAGGTTCAACCGCCGTAATAATATGGACACAATCTTCGATATGCTACTTCGTCGAATGATTTGTCAAAAGAAAACTGACTGATAATCAGCTGTGAATGTAGTGCGCTCTAAACGCCTATACCTATAAATTATAAAAGATTTATGTTTAAAAAGTTGTGCATATTGTTGATATTTAGTAAATTAAAGGTGACTAAACTTTTAATAGACAAATATCGTATGCACAACTTATATGCAATATTCGCAAAATTACTGAACATATGCAAGCAAATTGCCGGCAATTTAGTCAATGAATCCGGGAATGTACCAAGACGAGGAGTCGTCCCTAAATTCTCAGACCTTGAAGTAGTGGCTTTGAACATGGCATCAGAGGCTGTTGGTATTGACAGTGAGTCGCTGTTGTTTGCAAAGCTACAGGAATATAGGGTTGAAATACCCAACCTTATTTCCCGCCGACAATACAATGACAGGCGTAAAATAACTTCCTCCCTATGTAATGCAATCCGAGAAAGAATGGTTTCTAAAATGGATGGTGGTGAAGACTATTTCTGTATTGATTCGAAACCGATAGAAGTATGTCGTATTGCCCGTTCCAAACGTTGCAGTATGGGAAAGAAGGATTTTAGAAAAGCACCTGGGGTAGGATACTGCGCATCACAAAGCATGTATTATTATGGGTATAAACTCCATGCAGTCTGCTGGTTAAGTGGTATCATCCATTCCTTTGACCTCACTAAGGCAAGTGTGCATGACATTCATTACCTGAAGGATGTGAAAGTGGATTATAGTAATTGTACAGTCATAGGGGACAGAGGATATATAAGTGCCCAAGTGCAATTGGATTTGTTTGAAACTGCCAATATCAGATTGGAGGTACCATACAGATGTAATCAAAAAGAATGGAAGCCAACATTCCCAGCTTTTGCCAAAGCGAGAAAAAGAATTGAAACCCTATTCTCGCAATTGTGTGACCAGTTTATGATTATAAGGAATTATGCGAAAGATACAGATGGATTGTTTGCCCGGATTATTGGGAAGATTAGCGCACTTACAATCCTTCAATATATTAACTACAAAAATGAAAAGCCTATTGGCAGAGTTAAATATGCGCTATTTTAATTCCGCCAACAGGTCATGCTAATAAAACTATATAAAGTTTTCGTTGTCGGCACAGAATGTAGCCGTGCATACCACCTTGCCTGTTCCTACGTTCGTAACCTGGAAGGTGTAATCCCCTTGCCAGGCCTCGCTTTTGAGCGAATCGAATGCTTTCCGGCAAGCCTCGTAAACCTGTTTGTCACATTCTTCTATCGTACCTTTCTTGGTGAAGAGCTTGCCGGTGATACCGAGGGCTGACTGGAAGGCGTTCTCTATTTTCCCCATCTCTTCGAGAAAGTCGGGGTGTGAGGCCGACATGCTGGAGAAGCCGTAGGTGTAAGTCACTTCCGTCACAGGATCGTCATCATCGCTGCAAGCGGTGAAGGTGAAAGTAAGGATGGCGACAGCCATCATCGTCAGCAGTGCTGACATTTTTTTGATTGAACTTTTCATTTTGATTTATTGTTTTTGAAATTTACAATACTTCGGTAAATTTTTACCGAAAAATTAAAAGTTAAACAATAGAACCGGCAAAAGCTGGTTCGAAAACACTAAAGAGGTCATTGAAATGTTGTCAAAAACGAATGGTTAAGCATGAAGAAATGTACTGAAAAAAGAGTGCTAACCTGCTGATAATAAAGGTGGAAAGTATTGCATAATTCGTTGATTTTTAGTAAATTAGAAGTCTCCCAACTCTTCTGATTATGACTAAAGAAACACTCCTTATGCAATACCAATCCGAGTGCCTATCGGCTCTCAAATCAGTCGTGAATATACACAAACCTTTTGAAAAAACGTTCATGGATGCAATGAAATTATTCATGGCCATCCCTGATCGTATAAACTTCCTCCAATTGGGTAGGTATGGACGTTTTTCGGAACAGACCTACCGTAACCTTTTTGAGCATGAAACTTTCGACTGGTTTGCGTTCAACGGCTCTATCATCAGCAAGCATCTCACAGGTAAAAGAAAAGCCATCGCCATCGATCCTTCCTATATCTCCAAATCAGGCAAGAAGACACCTTGGATAGGTTACTTCTGGTCTGGTTGTGCAGGAGAGTACAAGCGTGGATTGGAAATCATGGGCATCGGTGTCATAGACATCGACAACCATGAATGCATGACTTTAGGTTCCATTCAGACACCGGATTGTAAAACCTTGGATAATATGGACAAGAACCTCGTTGACTGGTACAGCAGCTATCTTATCAGTAGAAAAGACAAGATACAGAGCATATCAAGAACGGTGGTTGCAGACGCATTCTTTTCCAAGGAAACATTCATAACGCCTATGTGTGAGAACGATTTCCATGTCATCAGCCGCTTTCGGAATGACGTAATCCTGTACTATCCGACATTGGAACAGAAAACAGGAAAACGTGGCCATCCAAAGTGGTTTGACGGAAGAATCGACTTTGCCAATCTGGATCTGACCCGGTGCAAGGAATACGAGGTGAACAAAGGAAAGCTATACGGATTGAGGGTATATGCAAAAGCTCTCAAAAGGTATGTTTCCTTAGCCATCTGGTATCCGATGGACGGGAGGACAGACAAGTGGCAGCTTTACTTCTCTACAGACGATTCGATGGATGGACGGGAGGTTCTGGATTATTACAGAACCAGGTTCCAATTGGAATTTTGAGAGATGGTAAGCAACATGCAGGAATCACCAACTGTCAGTCAACCGACTTCAGAAAGTTGGATTTTCACTTCAATGCATCGCTTGCTGCTGTCAACTTGGCCAAAGCGGCATGTAAGAGGCTCGGAATAACCTATTCCATATCCTCCTGCAAGTCTTTTATACACAATGCTTATATGCTTGAACGATTTATTTGCGTGTTCGGGATTAACCCAGACATGCAAGTTATTGACAAACTTTTCAAAGAACTCATTTTATTTACTGCCAGAGCCGCTTAGGCGTGGCTATTTTTTAACGAACTATTGAATTTATAAATTCTGACATATTGGCTGAATAAAGATTGCCATAGTTTTCAGCATTATACACCATAACATGGCTTCCGACAGTATTGATGAACAGCCGGTAATAGAGGTCGCGCATAGCCACCTCCTTGTTATCGGTTATTTGTTCGATAAAGGTGGAGGTGAAACGGTTGCTCATCCACACTTTCATCTCTGAATTGAAGACATCAGCCTTGGATGTTTCGTCGCCGTTGGCCGCAGTGACGAACAGCATCCCGGGGATGCCCTCGCACTGCTTCATCACACCGCCCGAAAAACAAGCCTCCACCATCATGAGAAGTTTACGGTAACGCCTTTTGCGGTTCATATCCTCAAAAACAGAAGACAGTTTATCGCCTGTCATGGCGTAAGCTTCCTCATCCCAACACATGGCCCCCGGCACACCGTGTCCGCTCCAGAAAACGAACAGGTTGTCGTTCTCAGTAGATTCGATTACCGTGGGCAGTTTTTCGCTTTTTTCGCCACTGAGAATGGCAAGTATATCTTTTGTATTCAACGATGACATACGATAATCAATCTCTACATTTTCGTATACATTGTTTCCCCCGATAGTCACCTGTATGACTCCCTTGTTGGGATTTGATATATTATCGGCTATGTCATCCTCGACAATGAGAATGATACGGTCGTCGGTATATCCGGCTTGTCTGAGCTGCTGATAGATAGCGAGCACATCTGCCTGATGGCGGTAATTGGTCCATTCCTTGGAGGAAGCGACAAGGAGTGCCCAGTTGCCGGTATGTGCAGGGTAATTGAATTCTCCTGAATTGTCGAAATCCTGCATCCGGGAGGCTTTCCAGTTCCAACCGGCAAGTGTCGCATCGTGCGGTTCCCCCCGTCGCTGGTGTTATAGTCAAGGATGATGTACTGTCCGTTGTAAACCTTGAAATTATAGTAAGTGGTGGCAAGTACATTGGTAAACACCTTGGCATCGAACCTTAAATGTCCTGACGCTCCACGGACATAGGGCGACTTTCCGGCAGCGAGCGCATCCACCACAAGCCCCATATCCTCACCTGTCCAGCTGCCCATGTTCAAGCCTTCACCCGAAACAACGGCCCTTAATGATTTCTGTAACGACAACTCCGGTCTGAACTGCTGGTACCATGCGGCATAGCCGATGAGCATAGCGGCATCGTAGAGCTGAGATTCTCCAAGAGTAGGCGTAGCATTGAAAAAGGTCCTGTAACTTACGTCAAACCCCGACTCAGGGTCGGCACCAAATGCGACTCCCTCTATGCCTTCGGCGGCATCACCGTGAATCTTGAGTACATCCGCACCGTAGGCGGTATCCGAAAACAACATCCGCGGTACACTGCGCCCGTTCAGACTTTGTGCTTTATGCGCTTCAAGCATCGGCTTCATCTCTTCTATTTCAGAGGGGATACATATCACATACTCTGCACCTGACTGCATGGCTTGGCGAGACACATCAGCTATATTGTCAGAGGTGTAAGCATAGCATCCCATGTTTTCCAAGCCCAGTTCGCGTGCTTGAAATGCGAACCAGTCAATGAACGTTTGTCCGTAACCGTCGTTCTCCTTGACCAAAAGTGCCACACTTTTACCCTCATAGTTAATCACCTTGGAGAGAAGCACCTCACATTGCGTAATGTCGGTCTCGGTCATCGCCCAAAGATAGCCTGTCGATGCGTATGCACGAACCAGTTGTTCGGCGGTGGCGAGAGTGAAGAATGTTTTGCCCACAATAGTCAGTTCCGCCGCGAGGATTGCCGCATTGGAAGAATACAGCCCGCCGATTACGGCATACACCTCGTCGTTGAATGCCAGCGACCGGGCAAGTTCCCGCACATCGGTCTTTGCCTCATCGTAGTATTCAAACTTTAACCTTATACCCGCTTCGTGGTTCTTGAATGCACGCTCAAAGTTGGTTGTAAACATTCCCAATGTCCTTTTCCAATGCACATCAAGCCCTTTCTCCATGGGAAGCACCACGGCAACAACCTTCTCTGTCCACTGCTTGTTGTCAGGAGACAGGGAAGGCTCATCGTCCGAACAGCTCCACAGACCAATCAGGCAGAGGAGCGGTGCAATAAGTTTAATAACCACTTGTTTCATAATACTCTTTCTCAAAAATCATAGCCTGAGGGCGCATTCCATTGACTAAGCTGCTGAAATCATTCACGTATCGGGGTGCGACCAGCCAGTCGGCATACCCGCTTTCAAGACCGTAAAGTTGGTTCTCCGGCATATCCCCTGTGACGACCCATTCCGTCAGATACCTGTAAATCAATTGGTCAATATGCTTAATGACCGAACCCGTAATCCGGTTGGAGAGGCTTGACTGATCGATGTCCATACCTGCAAGGTACGGTGAGACCTCAAATTCACGGGAGTAGCGGTATATACCGGCGTTGGAGCCACCTGCCACCGGAAAGATGAAGTCGTAATCAACCGCCCAATCGCTCATTTTCCGGTAAGCGAGCGAAGCCGACACATATCCCGTCCAATCATCCGCCAGATACTCCACATCGCAGTCGCTGCCATAGCCTGCAATAAAACCGTCCTTGGCTATGTTGATGGGGCTGTCGGTATTATTGGCAAGCAGCACCAGAGGTGTCATCTCAGAACATTTTCTTGCACATACTCCTGCAAGGTATGAAGCCCCGAACATCGAAATCTGGAAGGTATGGATGTTCTCGTCCTTATACTGTTTCCGGCTTTCAAAAAGCAGAATACTTTTGTTGGGTGTCAAGTCGTGTTCTGCCAGATAAAGTTCCGCCATTGGCTCATAATCACTGCTACCTAATACAAAAAGCACGGGTATGCTGCTTTGGGGACGTTCAAGCCAGTCCGCAAAAATTTTCTCAGCCTCTTGCAGGGATTCCGGGGAGTAGATATAGATGTCTATATCTCCGTTTTCCATCTTGAATCTCTGAACACCCTCAAGTATACGGTCATTATAGCTCATGTCACCCAATCCCCCCGGAGAGAAGAGAAAAACAATCTGTGGTGCCGGAGATTCCGGCTCCAACTCATCGGTATGATTACAGGATGACAACGCTCCTGTTACCAGGAACGTTGTCATTGCCAAGATAGCGCGGAAAGTATTGTGCATACTAATCAAACTTATGACCACATTCGGAGCATGTATATGGTCCGGATGCAAATGTTTTCCACTTATGACCACAATTGGGACATTTTTCAGTCCATCTTGCCGGGAAGTATTGGTCTATAGCAAGATTATCCCCGTCCATGTATTCCTCCGGAACGATTACGACTGTCATGTCCGGTTCTTTGAAATTCTTGAGAGCATTGAACGAAACGGTGTAAAAGATACTTTCGTCCGAACCGGGTGTGAGTGAGATTCTGCCGCAGTTGTCAGGGAGTTTGACAGTGCGTTGCTTTCCGTCCCACTGATCGAGAATGAACTTCTCACACACTCCATGGGCAGCCTCCTTTGAGTCTGCTACCAATATAAACCGGGCAGCATCATCCTTTTTCTGATAGAGATTTCCGGCATCAGCTTGGTCGACTATTATCTTGTCGATATTCTCCAACATTTTTTCTCCAAACGGTCCTTGTGGCTCATCGTCGTTGCTGTAAGCAGTGAAAGCGAGCATTGCCATCACTGAAGCAAACATGATTGTTAAAAATTTCTTTACCATAATAAGTTGTTTTTTAATTGCTTGTTACCCGTTGGCGGAATTAATTTAAGTTGATAAAGATGAGTAAAAAGTTGCACATATCGTTGATTTTTAGTAACTTAGCAACAATCAAAACATTAAGTTCAAACCATCGTATGTACAACCTTTATACAAAATTCGTCAAAATACTTGAGATATGCAAGCAATTCTCTGAAAATCTCGTCAATGAATCGGGTAATGTTCCACGCCGTGGTCCTGTTCCTAAGTTTTCTGACTTGGAAGTAGTGGCACTGTCCCTGACAGCAGAGACAGAGAGCATTGATAGTGAGAAGTGGTTGTTCGACTATAAATTGCAAGAGTACAAGGACTGCATTCCCAATCTCATATCAAGGAGACAGTTCAATGACCGCAGGAAGAAAACTGCAGGCTTGTGTGAGGAACTGCGCAAAAGGGTTGCCATGGAAATGGATGGTGGAGAGGAACAATTCTTTGTTGACTCCAAGCCAATAGAGGTCTGTAGGGTTGCAAGAGGGAAACGATGCAAGATGGGACGTACCGGTGATTTCTCGCAAGCTCCAGACTTCGGTTTCTGCGCTTCGCAGAACACGTATTATTTTGGTTATAAGTTACACGCTCTCTGTTGGTTATGTGGAGTTATCCATTCCTATGATCTCTCAAAGGCAAGTGCGGCTGATCTCCATTATATGAAGGATGTGAAACATGCTTATCACGACTGTAGCATCTATGGCGACAAAGGGTATATTGGAGCTGATGTACAGCTTGACTTGTTCGAAACCGCACACATAAGACTGGAGTGTCCGTATCGGCTCAACCAGAAGGACTGGAAGCCGACATTCATTCCGTTTGCAAAGGCAAGAAAGAGGATTGAGACAATATTCTCACAACTTACAGACCAGTTCTTGGCCATCAGAAACTATGCGAAAATAACGAATGGTTTGTTTGCCAGAATCATCGGCAAAATTAGTGCACTTACCATTCTGCAATACGTAAACTTCATCAACAACAAGCCCATTGGCAGAATTAAGTATGCACTAAATTAATTCCGCCAACGGGTAGTCCATAATATATAAGTGCCAATATTGGCAAAAAAATAATATAATCCTTGCATGGACGGATTATAGTCATTACCTTTGTATTGTAAAAAAATGCCAATATTGGCAGAAATTTAATGTGATGATGGAAATAAAAAGAGACAGATATCTTCAGCAACTGATAGAAAGCCGTCAAGATGGTTTTATCAAGGTAGTGACAGGAATCCGCAGATGCGGCAAGTCATACCTGCTGAATGTTTTATTCTACCACTATTTGTTGGAAAATGGAATTGCAGATGATCACATTATCCGGATTGACCTTGAAGATCGGATGAACAAGGATTTAAGGAATCCGGATATGATGCTTCACTATGTTCACGACAGAATCAAGGACAAGGAACTTTACTATATCATTATTGATGAGGTACAGCTGATGGATGAATTTGTCGATGTATTGAACAGTTTCCGCCATATCGAAAATGCCGATACGTATGTAACAGGAAGCAATTCCCATTTCCTGTCATCCGATATTCCAACGGAGTTTAGAGGCCGGGGAGAGACGATTCATGTAAATCCTCTGTCTTTTTCTGAATTTTATTTGGCTAAAGGTGGAGACAAACAAGATGCGTGGCGCGAATACTTCACCTACGGTGGTTTACCTCTTGTCCAGTCATTTGAAACCGAACAAAAGAAGATAAACTATCTGAAAAATCTATTTGAGACTGTTTATTTGGCAGATATTATCGAGAGGCACAAAATCAAGAATGAGAATGAAATGCGTGAATTACTTCTCATTATGGCATCATCTATAGGTGCTCCATGCAACCCTACAAAATTGTCGAATACTTTCAAAAGTTTGAAAAATGTGAAAATTGGCAGTCAAACTATTTCCAAATATCTGAACTACTTGTCAGAATCGTTCCTCTTGAATAGGGCTGTACGTTACGACGTTAAAGGAAAGAAGTACATCAATACGCTTTCCAAGTATTATTTTACGGACATTGGCTTAAGAAATGCCATTCTTGATATGCGCCAACAAGAGGAAACGCATATCATGGAAAACATCATTTACAATGAATTGATTGTCCGTGGTTATAGTGTCGATGTTGGAATGGTGGAGATAAAGAAGCCGGATAAGGACGGGAAGTGGACTCGCATCCACCTTGAAGTGGATTTTATAGCGACTCTTGGCAGCAAGAAGTACTATATACAGTCGGCATTGTCTATACCGGATAGAGAGAAAGAAATACAGGAATCCCGTTCGTTGACGAATATCAATGATTCATTCAAGAAAATCATTGTTGTCAAAGATCACATTATGCCTCGCCGAAATGAGGAAGGGATTCTCACAGTCGGGTTATTTGATTTCTTACTCAAAGAAGATAGTTTAGATATATAAACACATAAGTGTCGTCAATAATAAAAGTCAATCAGAAAAATATAGTAAAATATTGTCGATGAAGACCATTCTTGAACTTTCGCATATAAAAGCAAGACAGTATTTCTTGGAATCGCAAAACTATTGTAATATGCAGTTTCCCAAATACATAGATTTTAAGCCCGTGATAGAATATGTCCAAAATTCTGTCGGAAATAAAGAATTGAGAGACATTCTAAAAGATCCTAAGAGAATGCCTTCTGATTATGAAAACGTAAATCATAAGATGTTAGTCAAGAAGGATGCACAGTATTCATATAGGCCTATTCAGTTAATTAATCCATACCTTTATTATCTGCTTGTCAAGGCTATGACAAATAAGAGTAGTTGGAAGGAGATAAAAGATCGCTTTGCTGAGCTGAAAGTACCAAACATAGAAGTTGCGAGTATTCCTAAAGTTAAAGGAGACACAGACAAATCACATATGTCAGCATCAGTAAGTTCTTGGTGGGAAAATGTTGAACAAAGAAGCCTTGAGTTAGCTTTGTCTTATAGATATATGTTTGTTACCGATATTACGAATTGTTACTGTGCTATATATACTCATACCATTGCGTGGGCATTGATGGGAAAAGAACAAGCTAAAGAAAAACGCAATAAGTCAGGACTATTGGGAAATATTATTGACAACTATATGCAAGGTATGCAATATGGTCAAACAAATGGTATACCTCAGGGAAGTACGTTATCTGACTTTATTGCAGAAATAGTACTTGCGTATGCAGATAAGCTACTTAGCGAAAGACTAAATACAAATGGAATATCTAACTATCATATAGTAAGATACCGAGATGACTATCGTATTTTTTGCAATTCAAAAGAGGATACAGAACGAATAGCATTCTTTCTTCAAGAAGTTCTTGCAGAACTCAATTTTCAATTGAATGGGAAAAAGACATATCTGACAGAAGATGTCATCAGTGATTCTATAAAACCTGATAAGAAAGCATATATTTCAGAAGGTCCAATTTATAGGAAAACGCAGAAAAGGATATACTCTACAATGTCCAATCTTCAGCAGGAGGCTCTTTTTATATACCAATTTTCCAAAAAACATCCAAACAGCGGTACACTAATAAAACTTTTAACAACTTTTGCCCAAAGATTGAACAAAAAAATTGCGATTTGTGGCGATTACCTTGTGATGATATCAATTTTCACAGAAATAGCACTATATAGTCCGAAAACGTACAAGGTAATTCTTTCTATCATCAGTAAACTCCTTAGTAAAATTCCTTCGACAGATGAAAGAGAGCGAATTGTTAATAATGTTTATGCGAAGTTTCAGAGGTTTCCGAATATTGGCGAAATTCAAATATGGATTCAACGTATAGCATTTAATTTGCCTCACCCTGTTACATATACTGAAAATATATGTAAAATCGTAAATGGTGAGACTGGCGTTAATTTATGGAATAATGATTGGGTAGATGAACCCTATAAGGTAGGGTGTTCAAAATCCAGAAAAAATCCCGCACGATTTTTGACCAAATAAACGCTATAACTCACTGATATTCTGCAACAATTATATGCATAATGTATCGGAATGGGAATCCTGCACGATTTTAAAATTGCAGTTTGTTGATTTACTGTTAGTTAGACATTCATTTTTGGGATAATTTGGACATAAAAATTATGAGGATTTTGAACACCCTACCTATAAGGGTGCGTTTCCTCAATATAAAATTTGCACTGAATGGGTAAGGGATAGTTACACTCCAGTAATAGACATTGATGAAATTAGTTTGTTCAACATTTATTGATAACACTTATATATATTGACAGTTATGGAACTAAGATATTGCTTAAACCAAGGTATATTGGAACGTATTTCAAAAATACTAGGAGATACATCGAATGGACTTACTGGATCTGAAATATCTTATTTCCTTCAGCAGTGTAATATTAAAGATGTGACTCCTGAAATAACGAAATGGAAAAGGCTTTACAGTGCACTTGCATCCGTTCAGAACTTTGATAAATGTTCAAACAAAATATTGAGATTCATCCAAATTGTATTGAACCCTGCGCGTTTTACAGATAATCAAATTTTTGAGACAAAAAGAAAGGCGATTAATGAATGCCTATCTTATGTAGGTTATGAATTACAATCAAACGGCCGTTTTAGGGTCGTTACTACTGCAAAAACTATTAGTGAAGCCCAACAACGTGCAAATGACCTTTTAGTAAATCTTCAGATGAGGAATGCACATCAAGAAATATTCAAATATTGCACAACAGAACTAGTTGATAAGAACTACTTTCATGCTGTATTTGAAGCTTGCAAAGGGTTATTTGCAAGAATACGGCAACTGTCATTAATTAATACTGATGGAATACGGTTAGTGGAATATGTGTTTAATCATCCTATATTGGTAATCAATTCGTATAAATCCAAACAGGAAAAAGATGAACAGAAAGGTTTCGAGGCAATCTTAGAAGGTTTGTGCAATATGTTTAGGAATCCAGAAGCTCATCAACCAAAAATTGAGTGGCCAGTGAGTGAACAAGATGCTTTAGAAATTTTGTCTTTGATTTCTTACTGTCATAGGAGATTAGATAATGCCAAAAGAGTTGAATAATACTTAAAAATCAAAGGCAGGCCGATATCACATCGACATGCCTTCTGAAACTATGACAGCAAAAAGAAACAATTAAACGAATTCATCTATATCGAATGCCTCTGTCTTATTTTTTGTATTATCCATTTCTGAAATTTGCGAGTCATCACAAAGCATACTATCAATAAGATTTCCTATCTTCTTTTTGATAGCGTCTTCATTCCGCATAATTCTGATGACTTCTTCTTCAGATAGACAGATGCGTGGGGCACGAACTGCAGGATTTCTTTTTATGCCAAAAGATTCTGCTTCTGACTGCGGTACTGCTTGTTGTTTTTTGTCCTTCATATTCGATTCCATATTTACATGTATTTATTCCAATCAATTCCAATCTGTTCCAAAGACTGTTTTGATGTCTCTTTTCCATTTGGCATATTTTCTTTGAGCAGTTTTTCCAATTGGCTTTGAGTACTCAGTTCGGTTGAAAAAAAACTGAACAGGTCTGTATCCTGAAGTTGGTACAGGGTTTCGGCAGCATTTCGGATTTTCTTTCTGTCATCCGTTCCCGAAATAAGCACATCAGCGACATTGTTCAGTTCTTCAAAAGTCAATGCCCTTGAAAAATCCGGGTCAGGAACGCACCCGTCATTTGACATGAGTTCCCGTTTTTCTGATTCAGTCAGTCCTTTTTTGGGAGTAAAGTCATCAATCACGTCATCCGTATTTATATCCTTATCCTCCTCTATGGGTTCCTTTTTCATAGGTTCAGAACGTGTGGGAGTTTTTCTCGCCACTTCCGGGTCTTCAAGATAGACTATCTTCGTCTTGCCGATTACTTCATTGTACTCGTCCATGGGATTCGGCTGCGTTTCGGTTTTCTTTTCATGCCCGACTTTTAGGATATCGTTCTCCGCTTGTGCGATCCATGCTTCAGCCTTGTCCAGTCTTGCCCTATACCGGGCTTTCCTTGCTTTTTCCACCATTCGTTTTTTACGTGATTTCCATAACCGGATACGTGCCATACGCATATAACGAAGCTGATTGTCCCAGAATTTATAAACTTTCGGACTGAATATAAACATCCATACCTTATATAATATATAGGTTGCCGACATGGCTTTTACTGAAAAATAAATTAATGTTGTTTCCATGACTATTGAATTTTAGGGGGTGAAAAACGGTCTTTATACATTCGGGTGATTTCCTCGATGTTGAGTTCTATATGCTCGGCTATGATGTTACTGATATAGCTCGCGATACTTACTTCGGGAGCTATCACATTGAGATAATTCTTTATCTCGTCGTACAGCTTGCGGTTCAGGTACACCTGGATACGTCCGGGCATGGGGGTATTCACCAGATACTTCTGACGGAAACCGCTTTCACTTTTACGCTTTGGGTGAGGTTCGGGATTTTCCGAGGCTGTTTCCTTTTCCTTATCCGGCCTTTTATCGGTTTCCTCTGCTGGAACTTCTACCACGATGACATCCTCTTTCTCAATGGCATCAGGAATGTTACCGACCATATACCCCCTGATTTCCTCTTCATTTACTTTTACTATATTCTTTGCCATACCTCAATTACAGGTTAAATTTTACAATCAGTTCATTTGCCAGTTCCTGCAATCCGCTGCCTTTAAGTTGTCCTGCCGGCGGTGGAAGGAGTGAACAGCGGAAATAGGTGCGGGTCCGGGATGAGAGTTCCTTGTCATAACGGCAGAGGTCCGGAATGGCTGAATCCAGAATTTTCAGCCCCTGTTTCTTCATCAGTGCCATATAGTTGTCAAGCACTTCAGTATTGCTTCTTTTCTTTACCTTGGTCCAGAACAGGAACACGTCTTTCAAAGGAATATTCTTCCGGTTTTCCAAAAACTTCATGACGCTTTTGGCAAAGACAAAACTGCTGTCCATAACGAAATTGTCAGCGGCAATGGGGGTCAATACATAATCCACATTGAAAATGGTCTGCAACACACCGGATATGTCCATAGACCCTGGCAAATCTATGAAAACGATATCAAAATCTGCTTTTGCCGCCAACTCTCCGGCCACCTGGCGTGCATTCTCCGGCTTTGCCTGCCTGATAGGATAAATCCTGCACCCCCTAAGCCTCTGCTCTTCCAACAGCACCATGTACTTCTTGTTCTTCTCCACCATCTCCATGTCCCGTTCCCTCAGATTGAACAGGCTGCGCTGGGTGGAGTCACAATCAACGATGGCCACACTCTTATCCATCGAATAATTCAGGAGACTGGCAAGCGTTACCAGCATGGTACTTTTGCCGACCCCACCTTTCTGGTTGCTGACCGCAACGAATAACGGATTCTTCTTCATAACTGAACTTTTTTAATGGTTTATTACACTATTGTTTTACTTGTCTGTTATTTACTTTGTGACAAGGTTTGTTAGTGATATGGTTACTTTGTGCTCACCAACCGGCAAACCGACCAACCGATAGTTATCTGCCCTAACAAAGCAAGTAAACAATCACTGCCCACCTGTTGCAACAAGTGTTTTCGCTAACCAGCAATACAACGGACAGTTACTTGACTATTGGTTTGTTTTACCGTTTATGTTGCAAATAAAAAGGTATTTTTTCATATCATCACTATGTTTCAAGGGAGGTGACGACCTGTGTCACCATATGTCATCACGTTACATATAACCCGCTATTTTACAACAGGATAAACCGCCATAACTTTGCACCGACAACGGAACGGATACCGCTGCGGAGGTTTCCCGAAGCCGAAGAATGAGGCTGAAGGTCAAAATTTAATTTGACGAAGGAAAATTCATTACCAAGCGGTAATAGCAAGTTGTGTTTTGAGGCACCCGAAATGAATTCGGGCACTCAAAACAACTTGCCGCTCGCCTGCCGGCTCGGGGTGGGATTCACTCCAAAGTCGTGAATCCATGACGGAAGATAAGAAACAAAAAACATCAATGCGTATGGAAGAAAACAAGAACAGAAAAACAAGAAAAGGTGTAGGGCGGAAACCGAAAACCGACCCTGCCGTGTACCGTTATGTGGTGCGGCTAAACTCGGAAGAGAACGTAAAGTTCGATATCCAGTTTCAAAAATCGGGACTGAGGGAACGCTCCAAATTCATCAAGGCAATGATTTTCGGAAAGGAAATCAAGGTGGTCAGAATCGACAAGGCGACGATGGACTACTATGTCCGCCTTACCAATTTCTACCACCAGTTCCAGGCCATCGGCAACAACTACAACCAGACGGTCAAGGCAATCAAGAACAATTTCGGGGAGAAACGGGCATACGCCCTGCTCCGCAATCTGGAAAAGACGACCATAGATCTGGTGGTGCTGAGCAAGCGGATCATCATGCTGACCCATGAGTTTGAGGAAACCTACCTTATCAAAAAGCAGAGGGAGGAGGAATGACATGGTGGCGAAAATCAACAGGGGCGCCTCGCTCTATGGGGCTGTCATCTACAACCAGCAGAAAGTGGACGACTCCACGGCACGCATCATTTCGGGCAACCGCATGATTGCCGATGTCACGGGTAATCCGGAGCAGGTCATGAGGAACACGCTTTGGGCATTCGAGAACTACCTGCTCGCCAACAAGAATACGGAAAAGCCCATACTGCATATATCCCTTAATCCTTCTGTGGACGACAAACTGACCGATAGCCAGTTTGCGGATTTGGCAAGGGAGTATATGCAACGCATGGGCTACGGCGACCAGCCTTACATCGTGTATATCCACGAGGACATAGACCGCAGGCATATCCATATCGTTTCCACCTGCGTGAACGAGAAAGGGGAAAAGATAGATGACGCCTACGAGTGGAATCGCTCGATGAAAGCCTGCCGGGAACTGGAACGCAAGTTCGGACTGAAGCAGGTGGAGGACAAACGCAGGGAAATGTTGGAACCATATCTGAAAAAAGCAGACTATCAGAATGGCGATGTAAAGCAACAAGTTTCCAACATCCTCAAGAGCGTGTTCTCCACTTACCGCTTTCAGTCATTCGGGGAGTACAGCGCGTTGCTGTCCTGCTTCAACATCGAGGCGAAGCAGGTCAGGGGCGAATTTGAAGGGACGCCTTACAACGGCATTGTCTATACCATGACAGACGATACAGGCAAGCCGATATGTACGCCCATCAAGTCCTCCCTTATCGGAAAACGCTTCGGCTATGAAGGACTGGAAAAGCGTATCGGATTCAATGCCCGTGAATACAAGGACAAGAAATGGCAGCCCAAGATACGGAACGGTGTCGCACTCGCCATGCACGGCTGCCGGGGCAACCGGGAGGACTTCATCCGCCTGCTCAACAGGCAGGGAATAGACGTGGTATTCCGTGAAAATAATGAAGGCCGCATTTACGGTGCTACTTTCATCGACCACAAGAACAGGGAGGTGTATAACGGCTCGCGGCTCGGAAAGGAGTTCTCGGCAAATGCCTTTGAACGATTGTTCAATGGGCCGAACAATATTCCTGACTTGGATGCTCCCACACCGGAAATCAGCAGGCAAAGCAGTTTCTCTGCCGACATGGAAAACGCCATCGGGCAGGCTTTCGGAATCTTCGATTTTGAAGCCAATGGTCCCGACCCGCAGGAAGAGGCTCTCGCACGCAGGCTGCAACGCAAGAAGAAAAAGAAACGCCGCTCACGGGGTATCTCCTGAAAACAGTATTCATTCACCATTAAAATTATTCAATATGCAACAAGAAGATGATTTGAGAGGATTGGCAAAGGTCATGGAGTTCATGCGTGCCATATCCATCGTGTTTGTCGTCATCCACGTTTATTGGTTCTGTTACCGGGCATTCGTGGATGCGGGTATCAACATCGGAGTGGTCGATAAGATACTCCTGAATTTCCAGAGGACGGCGGGGCTTTTCAGCAACCTGCTGGTGACAAAAGTATTCGCCGTCATATTCCTTGCCCTGTCATGTTTGGGCACGAAGGGCGTGAAGAACCAGAAGATGACCTGGCGGAAGATATATACCGCCTTCCTTTCGGGGCTTGTATTGTTCTTCATGAACTGGTGGATGCTTGATTTGCCGTTCAATCCTACGGTCAATGCCGCCATTTACACGGTAACGCTGACCGCCGGGTACATCCTTCTTTTGATGTCGGGCGTATGGATAAGCCGTATGCTGAAACACAACCTTATGGAGGACGTGTTCAACACCGCCAACGAGAGTTTCATGCAGGAAACCCGCTTTATGGAAAACGAGTATTCCGTCAACCTGCCGACCAAGTTCGTGTATCAGGGCAAGGAATGGGACGGATGGATCAACGTTGTAAACGTTTTTCGTGCGTCCATCGTGCTTGGAACACCGGGCAGCGGGAAATCCTACGCGGTGGTAAACAACTACATCAAACAGCAAATCGAGAAATCCTTTGCCATGTACATTTATGATTACAAGTTTCCGGATTTATCCGAAATAGCTTATAATCACCTGCTTAAACACAAGGAACATTACAAGGTTAAACCGGAGTTCTATGTCATAAACTTCGATGACCCCCGACGCTCGCACAGGTGCAATCCCATCAATCCCAAATTCATGGTGGATATTTCCGATGCCTACGAATCCGCCTACACGATAATGCTCAATTTGAACAAGACCTGGATACAGAAACAGGGTGATTTCTTCGTGGAGTCACCGATTATCCTGCTCGCGGCGATTATCTGGTACTTGCGGATTTACAAAGACGGCAAGTATTGCACCTTCCCCCACGCGATAGAATTTCTTAACAAGCCGTATGCCGATATCTTCACGATTCTTACCTCTTATCCCTCGCTGGAAAACTACCTTTCCCCATTCATGGATGCCTGGCAATCTGGAGCGCAAGATCAGCTCCAGGGCCAGATAGCGTCCGCAAAAATTCCGCTTTCGAGGATGATTTCACCCCAGTTGTATTGGGTGATGACGGGCGATGATTTTACACTTGATCTGAACAATCCGGAACAGCCCAAAATCCTCTGTGTGGGAAACAATCCTGACAGGCAGAACATCTATTCGGCGGCCTTGGGACTGTACAATTCCCGTATCGTGAAGTTGGTGAACAAGAAGGGACAGCTGAAGAGTTCCATTATTATAGACGAGCTACCGACCATCTATTTCCGCGGCATCGACAACCTGATAGCCACCGCCCGAAGCAACAAGGTGGCGGTATGTCTCGGCTTCCAGGACTTCTCGCAGCTGACCCGTGACTACGGTGAAAAAGAGGCGAAAGTGATCCAAAATACAGTCGGCAATATTTTCTCCGGACAGGTGGTAGGCGAAACGGCAAAGAACCTTTCGGAGCGTTTCGGCAAAATCCTTCAGCAAAGGCAGTCCATATCCATCAACCGGCAGGACACATCCACCTCCATCAACACGCAATTGGATTCCCTGATACCCGCTTCCAAGATTGCCAACCTCTCGCAGGGTACATTCGTGGGCAGCGTGGCGGACAACTTCGGTGAGGAAATCGAGCAGAAGATTTTCCATGCCCGTATCATCGTCGATAACGAGAAGGTGGCGGCGGAGACCAGAGCCTACAAAAAAATCCCTGTCATCAACGAGTTCAAGGATGCAGACGGTAACGACATCATGCAGCAGCAGATAGACCGCAACTACTCCCGTATCAAGGCGGACGTACTGCAAATAATTGAAGATGAGATGGAAAGAATTGCCAATGACCCGGATTTGAAACACCTGATTCCACAGGAGGACGGAAAAAAAGAGGAATAGGACACCGCTGTTTTATTTCAGCCTGCAAAGTTCGTCCCGTGCCTTATGGATTGTGCAAGGCCGGGCCCTTCGGGTTTCGCGGAAAAATCATCCTCGCTGCGCTTGCGGTATTTTTCCCGAAAGCCTTGCGCAATCCGGCACGGAACGGCGGGGCAGGCAAGAAATAAAATCTCGGCTCTACAAAGCCGGGGATGTCTAACTCAAAAAACAAAAGGTATGAGCAGAAGCAACTTTACACCGATGGGACGGTTCAAAGAGATAATCGACCGATACGGACTGAAACTGATGGAGGTGGGAACCAACCACCTGAGAATATTCGCTGACAACAGGAAGCTGTTCGACTACTATCCGCTACGGATGAAACTGTTCGATTACCGACAGTGGAAACAGCTGACCTACCCGTCACTCATTGAGGGGGCGGACAAGTGGGAAACGGAGCTTGACGAAATTATAAAAAGACTTATGGTTTCACCCCAATAATCAGCAGGACTATGAATAACAATAACAGCAAGACGATCGTTTGGGACAACATTCCCGAATGGGCGATTTTTTCATTGGAGTACGGCATCGACGAGGAACTGTTCCTGCCCGATGAAGACAAGGAGATGATAACCAAGTTCATCGTTGAAAACTTTCCGAACGGTTACACCATGTCGGTGGATTGGGAGTCATACAACGAATTCGACACCAATCCGGCATTCGGAAAGGCGTGCAAGACTTATAAGGTAACTTTCTGTATCCTATAAAAACATTGACATGAAGAAGATAACATTAAGCGAATACAATTCCATATCTGAAGCCTATCGCGGGGTATGGACTACCGAGCGTTGGGATATACCCGACTGGGCGGAAATGCGTAAAAAACACATCGGCAAACGCACCATGATGGTATATGATAATGGTACTTGCCTGCTGGTCGAAGGGCTGGGTTTTGAAATCGTGGATGACAGTTCATGGAAAAAGCCGGATGAGGTCAGAAAGGAAATCGGAAGCCATTATCTTAAATTCTATACAGAAAAAGGATGTGAACCTCATTACGCGGATTGCGTGATACGGTGGAACGATACGTTGGAAACGGAAGAGGCAAGAATTGCTTTGGCTATGGATGCCGATACGGAAAAGGACGATGAAATATTCTTCTACTGCGACAGCCTGAATGATATGAAATCCATGGCGGACAAAGGCAGGGAAGATTTCACCATAGCAGAGTGTATCGGTTTCGGAACATACGAAGAACTATTATAAATCCAATTAAATCATGTTATGAAAATCAGATGTCAGGAACACTACGATAAGGTAGTGGAGTACGCCAAAAGTATCGGCGACACAACATTTCAGAATTGCATTGAACGCCTCAAACAATGGGAGAAGAACTCAAACGGCAGGTATGAAATTGAACTCTACCGGGATTTCGCCCCACATTCATTCGGTTTTGCGGAAGTGGCCGCTAACGGAAGCAGCGGTATTGTCGGAGGATTGCTTTACCATGGAAAACCGGACCAGTCTTATGCGGTTACACTGACTCCCATACACGGCTGGAGTATACATACTTGAACTTGTATATCTCTAAAAGGAATCCTGGATTATAAAAATGATGCGTAGGTCATCTTGTATAGAGACCTACGCACCATTTTTAGCACACCATTTTGCCCATATTGTAATTATTTACAATAGCCCCATTTCTGTATCTTTAAGGAAGTCAATCACATTCATGATTGATATGCCATCAGTATTCACATAAGAAGGGGTTAAGCCTCCAACTATGACTATTTTAGGGAATCCATCATTGATATGACGAAGTGAATTTGTTTCCTGATCAATTTTCTCAGGAGTAGGCATATCAAGTGCTGATTGTATATACATACGTTTGTTCCCACTGTTACAAATAAAATCCACTTCCAATAGTTTTCGTATTTTCTTTCCTTCGGCATTTGTTGTTCTCACCTCCACTTGCCCGACATCAACAGAATACCCTCTGATACGCAGTTCATTATATATAATATTTTCCATAAGGTGGCCACCGTCAATCTGACGATAATTCAGACGGGCATTGCGCAATCCTACATCTTCAAAATAGTATTTTGAAGGTGTATTGATGTAATGCTTACCTTTAATGTCATACCGAATGGCTTTTTCCACCATAAACGCATCTTGTAACATCCCGAGATAACTCTGTATGGTTGTATCTGAGATACTATGACCTTTCACAGATTTGAATGTATTTTCAAGGTTTGTCGGATTTGTCAGGCAACCGATATTAGAAGCTATAATGTCTATAAGTTCGTTCAAATCATCATCATTCCTAATATTATACCGTTCTTTTATATCGCGTATATAAGTACCCTGAAACAATGATTTAAGATAGTTTTCTTTCTTCTTTTTGTCAGAAAAAGACACAATCTGCGGCATTCCTCCATAAATCATATAGTCTTGCAGAGCGTTAAGTTCGCTTGCGTACTGTCCTGTCTTGAGAAATTCCGAAAAACTTAAAGGATGTACTCTGATTTCATATCCTCGACCACGAAATTCGGTTTTTACATCACTGGATAGCATTCGACTATTACTACCGGTCACATATACATCTGCATTTTTAATTTTCAGATAGCTATTGAGTACATCTTCAAATTCTGGAACAAGTTGAATCTCATCCAATAGTATGTAGTACATATCGTTATCTACAATATGCCCGTCAATATAATCCAATAATGTGTCCGGATTCCTGAGATCTTTACTACGTCGGTTTTCCAAATCTACTTGAATAACATGATCTTCATTCACGCCATTATCAAGTAATGATTGTTTGAATAACTCAAATAGAAGGTAAGATTTTCCACAACGTCGTACACCGGTAATAATCTTAATCATTCCGTTGTGCATCACACTTTGCAGCTCTTGTAAGTATTTGTCTCTTGGTATTTTCATGTTGCAAAAGTAGTAAAAATTATCTGTAGTGCGATTATTCTATTGGAAAAAAATGGGAAAAGTACCAAATTTCTCCAATAGCAATAGCCGGGCTTATTAATGTCGCTTCCCTTACCAAGTCCCATCAAGAAGGTAACTCGGAGGGCGAATACCTGCACGTTCAAGCCTTCGGTTTTCGGGACATAAAATTCCCTGCGGTAATTTTCCGCCCGAAAAAACGCTCCGGTATTGCCGTCCGAGTTGCGGAAAGGTTTGGGACTTGGCAAGCGAAGCGACCTACGACGCATAATACAAGGTCAATGAAAAAATCTGCCGGGGGATATTTTGCCGCGTTATGATATCCCAATGGGTCACGCCACCCGGAGTTTTCCAAACAAAATCTTCTTCCTGTCCCATCAGGGGATACCTCAAACGGGGACAAGGGCTGCGCTCGCTCCCAACTCTGCATATTACAGTTTTTCCTTTGCCGTTTGCGTGCCGTCCTTGCGGTTTGCCTCCGTTTTCCGTGTCGTCCCTGCCGTTTTTCCTCGATTGGTTGCGGCTGTCCGTACGCTTCCCCCTTTTTTCCGCTTTCGGGCTTTGGTGCGTTGTTCCGGCTTCTCCCTCCGTTTTTCCCATTTTCCGGCCCACACTCTTTCCTCTCGCGGTGAAACATGATGACACTTGATGAAATGGATAGCCTAACGCATTGAAACATAGTCATTTATCAAAATTATGCCTATATATTTGCGGTGACAACAACAATTATCAACGCTAAAAACTCAAAGTTATGGCAAAGAAAAACGTGAGGGACGAACCCCTCAAACCGCAAGTCACCGAGAACGAGCAGATGAGTGACATCGTCCTTATCCTCGACAAGATGGAGCTGCTCCTCCAGGCGGTCAGCAAGCTCGACAAGGACGGCAGGTACGAAACAGTGCCGGCAGACAAGGAGCACCGCAACTCCTTCCTCAAAATCGACCGTTACGCGAACATGTTCGAGAATTTCCTGAAGAACTTCTGGAGCCAGCTCAAGGACCCGACACGCTTCGGCATCCTTTCCATCAAGGAAGACACGCTGGACGACCCGAAAGTGCGGCAGGCCGTCGAAGACCTCGCCGCCGGAAAAAAGACAGACGCGGTGGAGGAATTCCTCAAACAGTACGAGATTGTCCCCCGCGACAAGGAAAACCAAAGTATCAACCATCAAAATCAAGAAGAAATGGCAAAGAAAAACGAAACACAGCAGCAGGCCGCCCAAGGTGACGGCACGCAGCAGCAGCCCCAGTACCGCTACAACGAGTCCATGATCAACTGGGAGCAGCTGAAGAACTTCGGGCTCTCCCGTGAAGAACTCCAGGAACGGGGGCTGCTCGACCAGATGCTCAGGGGCTACAAGACCAACCAGGTCGTGCCCATCAGCATGAACTTCGGCTCCGCCGTGCTACGCACCGACGCGAGGCTCTCGTTCCAGCAGTCCCGCTCCGGAGACATCGTGCTGGGCATCCACGGTATCCGGCAGAAACCCGACCTCGACCGTCCCTACTTCGGGCACATCTTCTCGGACGAGGACAAGAAAAATTTGCTTGAGACGGGCAACATGGGGCGTGTCGTGGAACTGAAGAACCGCAACGGCGAGTATGTCCCCTCTTTCGTCAGCATCGACAAGCTGACCAACGAGGTGGTGGCGATGAAAGCCGAGAATGTCTTCATACCGCGTGAAATCAGCGGAGTTGAACTGACCGAGCAGGAGCAGAACGACCTGCGGGAAGGCAAGAAGATATTCGTCGAAGGAATGACAGCCAGATCGGGCAACCCGTTCGACGCCCACCTCCAGGTCAACGCCGAGCGCAGGGGCGTGGAATTCATCTTCGAGAACGACAAGCTCTTCAACCGGCAGTCTTTGGGAGGCGTCGAACTGACCAAGAAGCAGATTGACGACCTGAACGAGGGCAAGGCCATCTTCGTGGAGGGCATGAAGCGCAAGGACGGGGAACTGTTCTCCTCCTACGTGAAACTCGACGAGGCGACAGGCCGCCCGTCCTACACCCGCTACAATCCCGACTCCCCGGAAGGCGCACGGGAAATCTACATCCCGAATGAAATCAATGGCGTGAAAATCACTCCCGAGGAACAGAAAGAGTTGCGCGAAGGGAAGCCCATCTTCCTCAACGACATGGTGAACCGCAAGGGAGAGGAATTCTCCTCGTTCATCAAGGCAGACCTCGAAACGGGCAGGCTGAGCTACTCGCGCACCCGGGACGGCTTCGACCAGCGCGAGGAGTTCAAGATACCGGCCAAGGTATGGGACGTAGAGCTTACCCGCAAGCAGCGTGCCGACCTCCAGAGCGGCAAGGCGGTGCTGGTCGAGGGCATCAAGGGGTATGACGGCAAGACCATCTCGCAGTACGTCAAGGCGAACTTCAACCAGGGCAGACTGGACTTCTACAACGAGAATCCCGACCGCAGACGCGACGCCTCGCAGCGCAACGTGGTGTCCGCCACACAAAGACAGGGAGAGGAAAACCGCCAATCCAGGGGGGCGAGCATAGCCTGACGGTCAAAGCAAAACGAATGTTGAACCCAAAAGAATCAGAACATGGAAATGAACAAGGAAAACAACACGCCTTTCAAGGCGGAAGACGTGAACTGGGACGAGCTGGCAGCCATCGGCATCCTGAAGGATGAACTGGAAATGGCCGGGGAACTCGATACGCTGCTCAGCGGTGAGAAGACAAACGTGGTATCGCTCAGCCTGGTGCTGCTCGGCGTGGACGTGGTGATGGACGCCACACTCCAGTTGGTACGCAAGGACGGCGACCCGCTGCTCGAAATCCTCGGTATCAAGCCCGTGGAACAGTAACCCCGCCTTCTTATAATATGTAAACCGAATGTATAACCGCCGTTTCCCGTCTTCGCGTACCGGCAAGCGGGAAACGGCTTAAATTTTATCCGAATCATGATAGCAATCATAGCAGAGAAACCGAGTGTCGGTCAGGACATAGCCCGCGTAGTCGGGGCTACAGAAAAAATGGACGGCTACATAACAGGAAACGGCTACATGGTGACATGGGCGCTGGGACATTTAGTGTCGCTGGCATTGCCGGGAACATACGGCTACACGAGGACCACCGCCGAAGACCTCCCGATGATTCCCGAACCGTTCCGCCTTGTGCCACGGCAGATACGCACGGACAGGGGGATGGTGACGGACATCGCCGCCGGCAAACAGCTCAAAATCATTGATGAAGTATTCTCCAAATGCGACAGCATCATCGTGGCAACGGACGCGGGCCGCGAGGGGGAACTTATCTTCCGGTGGATATATTCTTATCTGGGCTATACCAAGCCCTTCAGACGGCTGTGGATCTCCTCGCTTACCGACGAGGCCATCCGCGAGGGCATGGCGAACCTCAGGGAGGGAAGCGGATACGACAGCCTCTATGCCGCCGCCGACAGCCGTGCGAAGGCCGACTGGCTGGTGGGCATGAACGCGAGCCGCGCCCTGGCGACAGCCTCCGGATCGGCGAACAACTCCATAGGCCGTGTGCAGACTCCCACGCTCGCCATGATATGCGCACGCTTCAAGGAAAACCGGAACTTCGTCTCCACTCCATACTGGCAGCTGCATATCGCGCTGAAAAAAGACGACGTGCACCGGCAGTTCTTCCACCCGGAGGACTTCAGGGACAAGAATGGGGCGGAGGCCGCGTACAGGCGCATTACTTCCGACTCTGTGGTGACCATAAATAAGGTAGAACGAAAGACGGTATTTCAGCAGGCTCCGCTTCTGTATGACCTTACCGCACTACAGAAGGACTGCAACATCCACCACGACCTTTCGGCGGACAAGACCCTTTCCATCGCCCAGTCCCTGTACGAAAAGAAACTGGTCTCCTACCCGAGAACGGGCAGCCGTTATATCCCGGAGGATGTCATGGCACATGTCCCGGCCTTGCTGGAAAAGGTCATCACCATGCCCTGGTTCAGGGAATACGGACGGACTTTCGACCTTTCCGGCCTGAACACCCGGAGCGTGGACGCCACGAAAGTGACCGACCACCATGCACTGATCGTCACGGGCGTCGTTCCCGAAGGGCTGTCCGAGGCGGAAGCGGTTGTTTATGAGATGATAGCCGGAAGGATGCTGGAAGCCTTCTCTCCACGCTGCGAGAAAGAGTCACTGAAGATGGAGTGCGTGTGCGAGGGTATGGATTTCCGCTCACAATCCGCCGTCATCGTCAATCCCGGCTGGCGTGCCGTGTTCTCCCGGAAGGAAGACCGTGAAAAGGACGAGCCGGAAGGTAACGGGGGAACGGCGGTGTTTGCCGAAGGCGAGGAAATCCCGGTCATGGGATACGGGCTGGCACAGAAAAAGACCCTGCCCAGACCCCTTTACACGGAAGCGACCTTGCTCACCGCCATGGAGAACTGCGGTAAGGAAATCGCTGACGGACAGGCACGGGAAGCGGTGAAGGAGCTGGGCATCGGCACGCCCGCTACCCGTGCCGCCATCATCACGACCCTTTTCAAGCGTGACTATATCGAGCGTTCCGGCAAGAGCATCCGCCCGACGGAAAAGGGGCTTTACCTCTACGAGTCGGTCAAGGGCATGATGGTGGCCGATGCCGAACTGACCGGTACATGGGAGAAGGCACTGGCACAGATAGAGGGGCACACCCTCGATCCGGAAAGCTTCATGCTCTCCATCCGGGAATACACCGGGAAAGTGACCGGTGAGATACTGCGTCTCAAATTCCCCGAACCGTCGTCACGCGCCTTTACCTGCCCCAAGTGCAAGACCGGCAATGTGATAGTGAAGGCAAAAGTCGCCAAGTGCGACCATGAGGGGTGCGGACTGCTGGTGTTCCGCCGTTTCCTGAACAAGGAGCTGACCGACCAGCATCTGGAACAGCTTTTCTCTTCCGGCTCCACCAGGCTGATCAAGGGGGTCAAGGGCAAGAAAGGGGCCTCTTTCGACGCCGCGGTAGCCTTTGACGCGGACTTCAACCTGAAACTCTCGTTCCCCAAGCCCAAGGGAGGGAAGGGGAAATAATGCACTGCCATTCCAATTCAAGGGCAAAGGTAGCGGAACCGCCCGTTTCCACCCGCAAGGTCGGGCCTTGCAGGTTTCGGGGAAAATCATCCTCACTCGCGTTCCGGTATTTTCCCCGAAAACCTTGCCGGTGGAGGCGGTCCGCTTTCCGGCCCCTGAAATTGGAAATGACATGTTTCACCCATTAACCATATACGGTCATGAAAACAAGGGAATGTATCGAAAAACTCAGGACAGCCAAATGGATAAGGATTATGGCATTGGCCATTGTCGCCTTCATCGTGTTCAGCTATCTCCACTCAAGAGGAATATCGCCCGTATGGGCGGCAGTCGCCATCGTGTGTTTCAAGGGATTCTTCAGGTTTTTATATAAAATAGCCTGCCTGCTGGTAGCGGCGGCTATACTTTTCTGCATTCTCAGCTATCTGGTTTTCTAAAGATACAGACATATGAAGCGGATATACCATACAGGTCCAAATATCACCTCGCGGAACAGGGCTGTCCTTTCGGGCGGCTCTTTTTGTTTCCCATGCCTTATGGAAATGAGAATGACGAGGACACGCATGGAAAAGACAGGGAAGCGCATACAGCCATTGACAGACCGTGAACTACAGGGCAAAGTTGGCAAACGCTTCTTTTCGGACGGCAAGGCCGGGCCCTTCGGGTTTCGCGGAAAAATCATCCTCGCTGCGCTCCGGTATTTTTCCCGAAAGCCTTGCCTTTCCGGAAGCGTTTACCGTAAAGCCCTTGTAGTTCAACGGGCTGCCAAAGCCCGGATATTCACAATTAAAATTATAAAGTCATGAACCAAGCAATCATCTCAAGACCGCCGATGGCACCGGTGCAGATGCCGATGCCCGCAACAAGAAGAAAAAGGACAGTGGAGCCGAATCCCGTAGTCAAGTTCCCGCCAAGAGGCACAGGACCGGTACACATCTCCACGCTGCTGAACCCCATCCTGGAAATATGCCACCATCCCGACAGGGACAGGCTGCTGGCGGAGTTCTTCAACCGATAAAAAATACGATTATTCACACTTTAAATTATTACAGTTATGTTTTTTACAGCAATCAACCAGATGATGACCGAGGGCGTGGACCTCACGATAGTCATCCGCAAAGCGAACGGACAAATGGCGGTATCCACACTGCCGAAGTCGAACGGGCTGAAGGACGAGGCCCAGAACCACATCGTGCCCCTGACGGTCAGCGGACTGCCGGAGGAACTGGACGCGGGATTCCTGCAAACCGTCGCCCGGCCGATACAGAAGGTGGCGGGACTGATCACCAACATGGCGCAGTTCGAGGCGCAGGCTGACAAGGCCGCTGCCGACAGCAAGGCGGCGAAGGAAGAAAAAGCCAAAGAGACGAAGGAGGAGAAGGAGAAACGCGAGAAGTACGAGAAGCATCTCAAGAAGGCGGAGGAACTGATTGCCGCCGGGAAGCACAGCGAGGCTGTCTCCGCACTCGGCCAGGCACGCCTCCATGCCAAGCCGCAAGACCTGAAGAAGATTGACAGCATGGTGGAGGAACAGAAGAAGGCGATGAACAAGGGCAGCCTGTTCGAGCTGATGGATGAACCGGCACCGCAACCGCAGCCACAGCCACAGCAGCAACCGCAACCTATGGCGGCAACGGCACAACAGCCACAGCCACGACCAATGGCAGTTCCCATGCAGCAACCGCCCTATCCGCCGCAGCCCCAGGCTCCGAGACCGATAGCAGGACAACCGCAGCGGCCTATGACGGCACAACCGCTGCAACAGCCTTCGATGTGGCCACCGCAACAACCGCCGCAAAGACCGCTTCCGCCACAGCCGCAATATGCCGGACAACAGCCTACGGCTCCGCAGCCTCCATACGGGGCACAGTCTGACACGCACTGGCAGGAACAGGCATTCTCTCCCGAAGACTACCCTGCGCAATATCCCGCGGACGGAGAAATCAATTACAATCCCAAGGATTACGAGGAATATCCCGATTTTCCCCAATCCATGTTAGAACCCAAGTATTCACCTTATCAGACAGTTTAAGATTATGGCACTCGAAATCACAGGAATGACACGCTCGTTCACGTTCAAGAAAGGCAGCGGAATGATTACGCTCGACGATCCCAACCCGTCGGACAGCCCCGAAATGGTCATGAGTTACTACTCCAACTTCTACCCGGAGCTGACCACGGCGACGGTACACGGACCGGTCATCAAGAATGACAAGGCGGTGTACGAGTTCAAGACCACCATCGGGACAAAAGGATAGGAAACCATGAAGAAGGACAATAAAAAGAAGAAATCATGTGTACCATTGGACGAACATCAGTCGGCACTGCTCGCAAGGCTCATCATCGGCCAGACAGAACGGAATGTACGACACGGTGTGAACAGGACAGAACGGATTACGGCTCCAAGCGGGGCCGTAATTCTTTTCTGAATACGGCACTTGCCCCGATAGCACAGAAAAGTATTGTCGTGGATTCATACGGCAGTAATGGCATCAACGTGATTACGCAGGAAAACTACGAGTTCCTGCGTGACTCGTTTTTCAACTATGCCCTTTTGTTGAAACAGGAAGCGGTGCATACTCCGGGCAAAAGTATCGGGGCAAGCATAGCCAATCTGTACGACGAGATGGACAAACTTGTCGGGGAAGGGATGAATGTGAATATCGAACAGGATAACGGCAGGCTCTATTTCAATCTGTGGAAGTGTCACAAATGGGGCGAACTGACCTTGTACTATTTCCCGATGAAATTCGTTGAATCTCTCAATTCTACGCTCAGGAGGATTTCCATTACATTCATTAACAAGCTGATGTGGGCAAACGGAATCTCTACCATTTTGGACGAAGAGGACACGGATTATATATTCATGTGGCTGAAAGAGGATGATTCGCAGGAGGAGGAAGAGGAAACTGTCAAAAGACTGGAACTGGTACGGTCATACGAGAAAGGGAAAATCGGCAGGCTGCTAAAGCATGTTGAAAAAAAGTCCTATTACAAGGATTTGCCGAAGGCACTTGAAAAATACACCCCGCAAAACGACTTCGAGCGTTCCATTGTCGGAGCGATGAAAAAGGGATTGCCCTTCCTTAACCCGGAACACGGTATCATGCAATACGGCTATGATGCCTTTTACGAGGAGGAACCGGATTTTCAGCCGATGCGTCTGGATCAGCAGATAAGGGTGGTCTATGACTGCGACGACATGGTGTCCGAATATCTGGTGGACTATTACAATAATAACAGCCAGGAGACATACGATATCATCCCGATTACCACCTGTGCCCTGTCACCGGAAACCGACCGCCTGTTTATCATGGATGACTATCCGGAACGGTTCTTCAAGTGGGCGGATGAATTTATTAACATTGTATATTGAAAGATTATGGTAGAAACGAATGAACTTACAAGAAAACTGAGGACGCTGCTTCATCCGAGGGCGGCGTTGATTGTCTATGCGGAAGAGAATGACAACCACAGCACGGATGACGACGGTTATTTTATCGAAGTCAGGGACATAGACGAAAATGGGACAATGGGCGAAGGCCGTCCGGTGACGGTGGAGTTCATGAACGAACTGGTACGGGGCTATTCCGAAAGCCACAGTGTGACACCATACGGCAGGATACCGTCCAACCTGCTGTGGTTTGACCCGCGCAAGGGCAGTGAGAAATACATCTGGTACAACCCGCCCCAAAAGCGCATGATGTTCTTCCATGACATCCTGAAGATTGAAAGCGCGGAATACAACCTGCCGGGCGTGATCTATGAGGCCGGAGAAAACCGTCTGAATGTCTATGCCTATACAGATGTTGAACTGACAGACAATTCGGACCTTTTTGCGGCTCCGTTCTTCAATGTGACGGGAGCGAGCGTCTGTCTGGGCTCCGCAAAAATTGAGAAGCCGAAAGACCTGACCTACACGAACCTGCTGGAGTATTGGGAAAAGAGGTTCTGGCTGACGGAGTTCTCCCATCTGGGTGGAGGTGGGAACCCCACGAAATCCAATCTGGTACTGGTAACGAAAGCGGCAAAGGACAAGCCTTTTGACCTTGACGAACTGCAACCTTTAAAAAAACTGAAACTAAAAGACATATTGCGATGAAAAGAGTACATTATACAGACAGTTACCTGATGAACCCGCAACATCCGGTGACGGTAAACATCATAGGCGCGGGCGGTACAGGCTCGCAAGTGCTGACCGGTATGGCAAGACTGGATGTCACGCTCCGTGCACTCGGACATCCGGGATTGTTCGTAACGGTCTACGATCCAGACATCGTGACGGACGCAAACATTGGGCGGCAGCTCTTCGGACCGTCGGACCTGGGACTGAACAAGTCACAATGTCTGGTCACAAGGATAAACAATTTTTTCGGAAACGACTGGAAAGCGGAGGCGAGTTTCTATCCGTCGGTATTGAAGGAGGTAAAGCGGACCGAAATTGCGAACATCACCATTACCTGTACGGATAATATAAAATCCAGACTCGATTTGTGGAACGTGCTTGCGAAAGTTCCTTCATCCTCCTATACGGACAATAACACACCGCTCTACTGGATGGATTTCGGGAATACAAAGACCGCCGGGCAGGTTGTACTGGGAACCGTGCCGAAGAAAATCAAACAGCCGGTTTCCACGATGTATGAAACGGTCGGCTCACTGAAAGTCATTACCCGTTTTGTGAAATATGCGAGAGTGAAAGAAGTGGATTCCGGACCGAGTTGCTCACTGGCAGAGGCATTGGAAAAACAGGATCTGTTTATCAACTCCACGCTGGCGCAACTCGGCTGCAATATCCTCTGGAAAATGTTCCGCCACGGGATGATTGAGCATCACGGGCTGTTCCTGAACTTAGAAACGATGAAAGTCAATCCGATAGGGGTATAAGACAGGCAAAAGCAAATATGAAAAAGTGGAACCGCCTTGCCGGAAAAGTTTCTGCAAAATAATATCATTCAATTCATTGCGGAATGAGAAATTATTTGTACTTTTGCTATTGTATTTCGAGAATGTTTTGTTAACGATGTATGAACGGCAATAAAAGCACATATAAATACCACCCGTATATAACAAATATTTTTTGTTCAGGCGGTGCTTCGTCCTATAAGACGGAGGCTTTTTTCGTGTCATTACCGTTTCGTAAAGTTGTTTCCATATCCGGAAAATATTTGTCCGATGCGCTTAAAATGTGTGCCGATTATTTGGATATTCAGATAATTCGGTTACTCTCTCTCTCTCTCTCTCTCTCTCTCTCTCTCTCTCTCATGGCTACGCGCGTCAATATACAAAATATTCCTTAAATACCAATCACTTACGGAGAGTCCGTTTTCCGGAATATCTCTCCTTTCCACGTTATTATCCGAACCTTTACATGCCGCCCTCACCAATCGGGGGCGCGTATCGTCATATCCGTCGGCGGTGTATGCCGGAGCATGGAACAACAATGCCCGCATACGCCGCCGATATGCTTTTTTATTAACCCGTAACAACAAATCTTATCAAATATGACAGTGATAAAACGAATATTATTGACGGTCTTTCTTGCCGTTACAGGATTGTCGCTTTCGGCACAGGAGAAGCCGGACTCCACTGCCTACCGTTTCCGGTTCGTGGCAGAGAACGATATGTTCTTCTCCCCGTGGAGCGGCAACGGACAGGAACTTGAGCGGTTGCTTGCAGCCATCGACGAACACCGCCCCGCCATCGAAGCCGGACAAATGTATCTTTTAGTGACAAGCTACGCTACGGACGGCAACGAAGAACAGACTGCGGCGCAAGTGGCAAAGACACGCCGCAATCGTGTGAAGTCGGAACTGATTGTGCGCGGCAAGATAAAAGAGTCGAACTTCGTCACCGACCAGTTGTTTGACGAAGCCTATACGGACGGGAACGGAAAATCCCTGCACAACATGGTCATCGTCACCCTCCCTGCCTCTGTTGAGAAAGTGGCGGAGATAGCCGGTGCGGAAGCCGCCGCCAGAGTGGAAGCCTATAACAAAGAGGTGTCTGGCGAGGCGGAGCGCGAACGTATGGCAGCGAAAGAGCAGGCAAAAGCGGAACAGACTGCCAAGGAAAAGGCAGAACAGGAGCGTATCGCTGCAGAGCAGGCAGCCCGAGAGAAAGCCGAGGCGGAACGGATGGAGCGTGAACGCATGGCAGCGGAACAAGTCGAAAAAGAGCGTCTGGAAGCGGAGGAACAAGCCCGCCTGCAAGCTGAAGAAACGGCAATAGCCACCCCGTATCATTTTGCCTTGCGTGCCAACCTCCTGCGTTGGGCAACCCTCACTCCCGATTTGGGTATCGAGTGGCGCATCAACCGCCATGTGGGTATTGCCGTGAACGGTACGTGGGCTTCATGGAGCTGGGACGACAAGAACCGCCGCTATGCCCTTTGGGAAGTGGCCCCCGAAGTGCGATGGTATCTCGGCAAGGAGAAACGGGGCTATATCGGTGCGATGTACAAGGCCGGGCAGTTCAACTACAAGCTGTCCGAAACAGGCCGTCAGGGCGACCTCATGGGCGGTGGTATCGTCGGAGGTTATCAGCTGAAACTCAACAATGCCCTTTCTCTTGATTTCAACCTCGGCATCGGCTATATCCATGCCGACTATGACAAGTATGTGGTCATCAACGGCGTGAGGGTAAGGCGCGGCAGCGGAACAAAGAACTGGTGGGGTCCTGTTTCGGCGGGTGTCACCCTGGTGTGGAACATCTTTTAGCGGAAAGGAGGAACAATGAATACAACGATAATCATACGACAGATAAAGGAATATACGGGAGCATACGGAAAGGCTTATACCTTATTATATCTAATAGGTGCGGTGGCCATACTGACCTCGTGCGTGAAGGACGACCTCTATGACACGCCGCACCCCGACCGTGGGGCGGTGGTCGTAACCACAGACTGGAGCGGAAAGAGCACCGAGGCGGACATACCGCAGGCATACACACTGCGCATCGGCGGGAGGGAACAGAACGTGAGTGCGGCGACCAACGTGTTCGACGCGCTGCTCGCGCCCGGTGGCTACGGCCTGACGGTGTACAACTCCCCGGAGGGGATTAGTATCGACGGAAACAAGGCAACGGTGAATCCGGTGGATCTGACGGGTGCAATAGAGCCGCACCCCGGCTACCTCTTCGCCTCGCACCAGGACATCAGCGTCGTGGCGGATGACACCCTGCACGTCACCGCCCCGATGAGACAATACGTGCGCAGGCTCGACATCGAACTGACCGCCACGGAAGGCGACTACAGCCGTGTACAGTCGGCTACGGCAACGCTCTCCGGCGTGGCTTCGGCAGCGGATATGGCAACAGGCGACCGGAGTGCAGCGGCACAAGTAACAAACGCTTTCAGGCAGGACGGCAACAAGTTCACAATCTTTTTCCGACTGCTCGGCATCGTCCCGACGGAAACGCATACGCTGACGGTGGACATCACTTTCAACAACGGTGACACGCAGCGGGTAGTGAGCGACCTTACCGAGGCCATAAGGGACTTCAATAACGGCACCAAACCGGTTAAACTCACGGGTAATCTGCTTTTGCCCGTAGAGGCCGGGGTAACGGGCGCAACCATCACGGGCTGGAACGAGGTAGAAAGCGGCAATGGGGATGCTAACTGACGATAAATATTTTAATCAAAAAAACAAGATTATGACAATGAACATGAGGTTTTTCATTATTGCAGCAGCAACGCTATTGGCTGCGTGTACACAAGAGAACGAGGTACAGAACAATCCGGTGGAAGCACGAATCACGGCAGGCGTGAGCGGGCCGAAGACCCGTGCTGTGGACAACGGGTGGAACGCCGACCGAATCGGCGTGATGGTGGTGGATGCCCCTGGCACGACCACGACCATGGGCGACAAGTACAAGAACGTGGGATACGCGACCACGAGTACCGGCACCAACGCGGACTTCACCCCGATGACGGCGGGTGGCGGCATCTTCTTCGAGGATGCTTTCCTCGAGTTTACTTTTGCCGCCTACGCGCCTTACGCATCGGGCGCAAACGCCTCCACCCTGCCTGGTACAGACGGGAAGATTACGGTAAATACAAGCAACCAGCCCACGACCACGGAACAGGAGAAGGTGGACTACATCCATGCCACGGGAGCCAAGGCCGATAAAGACAGCCCGACCGTCAGCTTCACGGACAACACCGCCGCGGGCGGCAGCGACTGCTCCTTCAAGCACAAGATGGCCCGTCTTATCCTCAAGGTGCAGGTGTCGAACACCGACGGTTTCGACGACACTGCCGTGCTGGAATTCGCCGACTACAAGCTGGGCGGCCTGGTTCACGAGGGAACGTTCGATGTGAAGACCGGTACCGCCGCGGCCACGGGCAGCGTTGTGAGCGACTGGATGTTACGCCAGTGCACCGGTGCCCCGAATACGGCCACGGACAAGTGCGTGGCAACCTTTGACGCCGCCACGGGCGTGATGACTTTCACCATGATCCTGCTCCCGCAGACACTCGCCAACGCTTTGGTGCTTGAGATATCTCCCGATGACGGGGAATACCAGAGCTACTCCAACAAGGACATGATCAAACCCGCGTTGGAGGCCGGTTATTCTTATACCTACACCATCACGGTGAAGAAGACGGGGCTGACCCTTAGCGGAAGCACCATCGAAAACTGGAACGACGGTGGTAGCCATGCGGGTGATGCAAAAATGTAGTGTGTCTGAAAGCCACTGCCGTGCATCAGGCGTAAGACGGAGGCACGCCATATATAATAAATGGTGCGGCAGCCCGCGTCGCAACGGGCAGTGGCACAAAACGAAATAAATAAAGACAATATGAAAATAATAAGGAACATAGCGAGAAGGCCGTGGCCGAGCATCGGCGGCTGGTTGCCGGTTATGATGCTCATCTGTGGGGTGCTCGCTTCCTGTAGCAGTGAGGATGAAAGCACCGCGCCCCTGCCCGACGGCAAGTACCCGCTGCAACTGACGGCGGAGGTGGCGCAGCCGCAGACCCGCGCCGGAGGTAAGGATGCGTGGACGGGCGGCGAGGAGATTAGAGTGTCACTGGAAGGCGTGTTTGGTAACAAAACATACGTGATGGACGCATCGGGCAATGCAAGCCCGAAGGATGCCGATAATGCCTTCTATTGGAAGAACACCGATGAAGCCCGCGTCAGTGCATGGACCCCGGACATAGAATCGGAAACGGATATTTCCGACCAAAGTGGCGGGTACGCCGCTTTCGATGTCCTGTACGCCAGTGCCATAGGGCGTTATGACCAAGCCATAAATCTCCGTTTCATCCACCGCATGGCGAAAATCGAAGTAATTCTCAAAGCTGGCGAAGGCATTACGGAAGAGGAGTTGGAGGGTGCGACCGTCACCATTTTCGGAGACCCGCTAACGCACTCAACCGCCGGCTTGGTATCACCGGTTGACCAATCGGACGGCGAGATAAAGCCCTATTACGATGCCGCAACGAAGAAATACGAGGCGTTAGTGCCGCCGCAGGATATGACGGGCAAGCCGCTCATCCGAATCAGCATAGGCAGCAATGACTTTACCTACACTCCCGAAACAGAAGCTGCCGGCAAATTTGGGTTTTTCGGTGGCAAGCGGTATGCCTACACCATCACCGTGAAAGCCAGTGGCATAGAGGTGACCGCAGCCAAGGGCGGAACGTGGAACGCCGGCGGCAGCGAGAATGTGGGCGTGACCATCACCTATGACGGCACGGAAACAGAACCGAAAATCGGCGACTATTACTACTCCGACGGCACCTGGAGCGACGGTGGCCTGCGCAAGCTCTATGCCGACGGCACGATGGAGTGGGCAGAGACCAAGCCGCAGCCGGAGAACGGTAAGAACGTTATCGCCATCGTGTTCCATGCCGGTCATCACGAAAACGATGCCTCCGATTACTCCGCCACCGGTATCGGTCAGCAGAAGTGCCACGGCTATGCCGTTGCCTTGCAGGATGCCACAAACGGTCATTGTCAGTGGGGCGTTTACGGAACCGAGTTGGGTTGCTGCCCCACGGATGGAAGCGGAAAGAAACAGAACAATTACTCTGCACCTGACATCGACTGGAGCGGCTACGCCTGGACACAGAAAATCATCACCGCTGCCGGCGGCAAGGACAAGTTGAATGCCACCGAAGATTCCGGTTATCCTGCCACCTACTATGCCGTTGTGGATTATGCGCACAAAGTCCCGTCCCCTGCCAATAGCACCGGCTGGTTTTTGCCCTCCATCGGCCAGATGTGGAATGTTTATCAAAACCGCGCTTCTTTGTTTGAAGGCAAGACAGTGGTATCAGGCTTAAAGTCTGACTGGTACTGGTCCTCCTCGGAGTTCTACAGCCTTCCGGCGGACTACGCTCTTTTTGTGAATGTGAGCAACGACCGCGTGAACCTCGACCGTAAGAGCAGCAGATTTAGTTTCGTGCGTCCGGTCTTGGCTTTCTGACCTATTTACCTATTCAGCCTATTTATCTATTATGCGGCGTAGCCGCTCGTTGATAAAGGCTGAATACCCGCGAAGCGGGTCGGATTTACAAACGGAATTGTGGCAACGGCCGCTTGCAGTCTTTGCCCCGCAAGGAAGATAAAAACAAGTAACGTAAAGTTAAAATAAAAAGTGTGACAATGAAACGAAATATCCTACATACCCTTTGGGCGGCGGCACTGCTGCTGACCGCCTGCACGCAGGAGGAGCTTCCCCTGCCCGGTGCTGACAATGCCGCACCGCTCGCCATCACCATCACCGACGGCGGCTATGCCCTGACAACTTCGGCTGACGGCTCGCAGAAAGCCGCTACCCGTGCTACCGAGGACGGTTACCGTACCGAGTTTACCGCCAGTGACGCCTGCGGACTCTACCTTGTGCGCAATGGGGCGATAGTCTATGACAATGTGAAACTCACCGCCACAGCAGGCACGAACGGCAGTCTTACCTGGCAACCCGAAGCGGGCGTAACCCTTGCCGGCGGAATGGCGGGCGAGAAGTATTTCCTCTACTATCCCTATCAAGAGACAGCGAAGATGGCGGGCAAGGTAAATGCCACCGACACCACGAGCGATGGCGATTTCTTCGCCACGCTTATCAATGACTGGCAGCCGGAAGCTGATCAGAGCGACTACACGCAAGGCTACACAGCCTCCGACCTCATGACCGCCACGGGCTCGGGAAGCAAAGCCGACGGCAAGCTCTCGCTCTCATTCTCCATGACCCACCGCATGGCACTCGCCGTAGTCGAAATGCCCAAGACGGTGTATAAGTTCACCGACACCTCCATTCCCGACTATGTGATTGCTACTACAGCCGATTTCAGTGGAGAGGCCAAGCCCTGCCGCAATACGGACGGCACATACCGCTACTTCGTCCGTCCCGGACAAGGCAATACCGTAACCCTCACCGGCAGCTATGCCGACGGCAAGAAGGAGTTTTTCATCACCCCGAACAATATCAGCGTAAGCTCATACAAGACCTATAAGGTGGACGGAGCACCGACGATTGACAAAGATCACAATTTGCAAGTAGGGGACTACCTCCTTGCCGACGGCAATATTGTAGGCAAAGACGAAACTTTGACCGAAGAACAGAAAGCAAGCGTTATCGCCATCGTGTTCCATGCCGGTCATCACGAAAACGATGCCTCCGATTACTCCGCCACCGGTATCGGTCAGCAGAAGTGCCACGGCTATGCCGTTGCCTTGCAGGATGCCACAAACGGTCATTGTCAGTGGGGCGTTTACGGAACCGAGTTGGGTTGCTGCCCCACGGATGGAAGCGGAAAGAAACAGAACAATTACTCTGCACCTGACATCGACTGGAGCGGCTACGCCTGGACACAGAAAATCATCACCGCTGCCGGCGGCAAGGACAAGTTGAATGCCACCGAAGATTCCGGTTATCCTGCCACCTACTATGCCGTTGTGGATTATGCGCACAAAGTCCCGTCCCCTGCCAATAGCACCGGCTGGTTTTTGCCCTCCATCGGCCAGATGTGGAATGTTTATCAAAACCGCGCTTCTTTGTTTGAAGGCAAGACAGTGGTATCAGGCTTAAAGTCTGACTGGTACTGGTCCTCCTCGGAGTTCTGCGACCTTCCGGCGAGCGGCGCTCTTTATGTGAGTGTGAGCGGCGGCAACGTGTACAACTACAGTAAGGACGACAGGAATAGTTACGTGCGTCCGGTCTTGGCTTTCTGACCTATTTACCTATTCAATCTATTTATCTATTTGCGGCGTAGCCGCTCGTTGATAAAGGCTGAATACCCGCGAAGCGGGTCGGAAAAATTTTTGAAAAATCGAGTTATGGCATTATCCGAAGAATTACCCCTATACCGCGACACTTACCGGTTGTTGAACAACCTGTTGATCCTGACGCAGGATTTTCCGCGCTTCTTCCGCTACAGTATGGGCAGCCGTATGGTGGATTTGACTTTGGATATGCTTTCTCTGATTTACAAGGCGAACAGCAGCTATGAAAAAGTGGGCGTATTGACCGAATTTCTCGACCGTTACCGCATGTTGCAGATGCTTTTCCGCGTATGTGTGGAGCAGAAGGTCATTACCGAGCGCAAATACGCCTCGTTCGGGCTGCTGTTGGAGAAGATAGGCAAGCAGGCTACGAGCTGGAAACAATATAACGAACGCGGAATGAAGAAACAGGAAGATAAAAGGCAATGATTTATCAGTCGGGATTCGGGCGGTCAAGGCTTCCCGAAGCGAACTGTTTATTATTGAAAAAGGGTTGTCGGCAGGCTTTCCTCGTGCAGGGAGGCTCGCAAAGACAAAAACAGACAACATTTACTGGTCCTCCTCGGAGTTCTACAACAATCCGGCGAACAACGCTCTTTATGTGAATGTGAACAACGGCAACGTGAACAACAACAATAAGAACAACAGAAATAGTTACGTGCGTCCGGTCTTGGCTTTTTCAATAAAAACTTTACGATAAACAAAATGGTATAGCGATATGGAGTTGCAACAAAGTCTTTTTACAGATGAGGAACTCGGAGGCATTCCGTTGGAGGATGTCTTCGAGGCGTATTTCGAGTGCCGTAAAAAGAAACGCAATACCTGCAATGCCCTTGCCTTCGAGAGCGATTACGAACGAGGTGTGTGGAACTGTGGCGGGAAATCAATGCCGGCACATACCGCCCTTCGCGTTCCATCGCTTTCATTATCAACAAACCCGTGAAACGGGAGATTTTCGCCGCCGACTTCCGCGACCGTGTTGTACACCACCTCATAGCCCACAGGCTCGTTCCGCTTTTGGAAGAGAAGTTCATCGATGACAGTTACAGTACCCGCAAGGGAAAGGGTACGCTCTACGGCATAGAACGGGTGGAAGAACATATCCGGCTCTGCTCCGAGAACTACACGCGGGATTGCTATATCCTGAAAATAGACATCCGTTCGTTCTTCATGAAAATATCGAAGAGGCGGCTGTATGACCTGACCGAAGAACTCTTGCACGAACGCTACGGGGGAAACGACCTGGCGATACTGCTCTATCTGCTCCGTGAGACGATATTCAACCGTCCGGAAAAGAACTGCATCCGCAAGACGCCTCCCCAAAGCTGGCGCGGATTGCCCAAAGACAAGAGCCTGTTCCATTCCGACGGCTCGTGCGGACTGCCTATCGGCAACCTGACAAGCCAGTTGCTCGCCCTTAACTTCCTGGACGGACTGGACCATCTCATCAGCGAAGAATGGGGCGTGAAGCACTACGGCAGGTATGTGGACGACATGGTGCTTGTCCATCCCTCGAAAGAGCACCTGATAGAGGTGAAAGCGAAAATTGCCGGCTGGCTCTCCGAACACGGGCTGTCGCTGCACCCGCGCAAGATCTATCTGCAACATTACACGAAAGGTGTCCTGTTTATCGGAGGGATGATACTTCCGGGGCGGAAATACCTGAGCAACCGCACAGTCGGCTTCTGCTACGATGCCATCGACCGCCTGAACCGCTTGGCGGCAGGCTCGCCCGATTACGTGAAAACCCACGGGGAGGAGTTTGTCAGTACGATAAACTCCTATTTGGGAATGATGCGGCATTTTTCCTCCTACAACCTGCGGTGCAAGGTCATGAGCCGTATCGGTAAGGAATGGTGGCAGGTCATCTATTTTGCCGGACACTTGGAGAAAGTCGTGTTGAAAAAACGGTACAGACAGATTGAATGCAAAAAAGAGGAGATTTGTAATGAAATCAAAGAACTGAGGAGGACTGTATGACAGAACGCGAATTGATACAACAACAGCAGGAACTCGGCGACAGCCGTTTCCTCGTGACCCGGTCGGGCAAGTTTTTCTCCGCCTACGGTTGCGGGGCTTTCGCCTTGGCACGCGCCACAGGCTACCGTGTCATGCACCGGCAGCGTAAAGGCGGAAATTTTGTGCTGACCACAGGATTCCCGGAAAGCCATGTAGGGAAAGTGATGGAACAGATAATAGCCGCCGGAGGGAAAATCGACCGGCAGGACGACGGTTCTTTCGTCTTTTCCGGCATAGACGGCAGCGAAGCGGAGGCGTTGGTCTCCATCCCCGAAAAAACGGAGGGCGGGCAAGACCGCAAGGGCAGCAAAAGTTCGTATGACAACAGCCTGCAGGCTATGATACTCTCGTTCGACCTCTCTCGCTCCACCCCTATGGATGCCATGAACTTTATAGACCTGCTGCAAAAGAGGATTTACGATACAGATGTTTAATATGACCTTGTTATATATGAACAGAAACATACCCCTGCAAGCTAAAATCCTCTTCGGCTATATGATGTTAATGGCGGTCATCATCAGCATGGCCGCTATTCTTTTCCATGAACACGCACGCCTTCGGAAAATCGAGGCCGACACCTACGAAATCAGACAGGCACGCCGTGACATATCCGAGATACACCGCAACATCACGGTACTCGCCTCATTGGGCGAGAGCGTCATCGCTTGGGAGGATGAGGACTACCATGCCTACCAAACGAGACGGCTGAGGGTGGACAGCCTGCTGCAAATGCTGCAAACGAACCATAGCTACATATTCGGTCTGTCGCAGATAGATACCCTGCAACAGTTGTTGGCGGACAAGGAGACACACCTGCACCAAATCATGCAGGTGTTCCACCGGCAGGACAAAGCCGACAGCCTGCTGGTGAACCATCTGCCAGAAGCTGCAAGGCAAGCGACACAGACCCGTACCGTCGTGCAGAAGAAGAAAGGCATAGCCGGATGGTTCGGCGGCAAGGAAACGGTGCAAGTGCCCGCCTCGTCCGACAAGCTCCGCTCGCTGAACGAACAGCTTATCGCCCTGCAAGCGGAGCGGATACGCAACATGGAGAATTACACCGACAGCCTGCGCATCCGCAACAGGGAACTGAACCGCAAACTGTTCGCCCTGCTCGGTAACATCAGAGACCATGCACAAGCCGCCTTCCGGGACAGGGAAGAGCAGATAGCCCAAGCGCACCAACGCTCCACCTCCATCATCACCGGGCTGATCATCGCCGCCATCCTCCTGCTGGTGTTCTCGTACCTGATTATCCAGAAACATCTGAAACGGGATTCGCTGCTCAGGAAAAAGATGGAGGGTGTCATTGACCGGAATAATGAACTGCTGGAAACGCGTAAAAACGTCATACTTACTATCTCGCATGACATACGCGGCCCCCTGAACATCATTTACGGATATGTCGAACTGGCAAAAGATACCCGGGACAGGAAACGCAGGAATCACCATTTGGAAAATATCGAAACGGAGTGCAAACATATCCTGCACCTGCTGAACAATCTGCTGGACGTGTACCGCCTGAACGAGTCCAAGGAAACCTGCAACAATGTACCGTTCAACCTTAATGATCTGTTGGAACGTATTGTGACCGGATTTTCACATATTGCCAATAATAAGGGAATCATATTCCACCATGATTCCCAAAATACGGATGTCGTACTGTGCGGTGACATGGATCGTATCTCTCAAATTATAGACAATCTACTGACGAATGCTGTGAAGTTTACAAACGCCGGTATGATACAGTTCAATGTCCGATATGAAAATGGAATGCTTTATATAGAAATAAAGGATACGGGAATCGGTATGGATCAAGACACCGTTTCGCGTATCTTCCGTCCGTTTGAACGCCTGTCGTCTGAGGCGAATGCCGAAGGTTTCGGGTTGGGCTTGCCCATCACAAAAGGATTGGTCAAACTTTTAGGAGGCAGCATTGATGTGGAAAGTAAAATCGGGCATGGCAGCACATTTCGTGTATCCCTGCCGTTAGCGGTTTCCAATGAGAAAATCAATAGTGAAGCGTCGGCAGTTCCGCAAGACCGTCTGCCATTGCCACAGCGCGTACTTGTTATAGACAATGACACATTACAACTGGAAATAGCCAAGGAAATGCTTGAACGCAACGGAGTATCGTGTACCACCTGTTCCAATGCCAAAGAACTGGTCAATGAGATGCGCAGGCAGGATTACGACTTGCTGCTAAGCGACATACAGATGCCGGAAACCAACGGTTTTGAAATTCTGGCATTGCTTCGCAAATCCAGCATCGGAAATTCACACACAATTCCGATAGTAGCCATGACTGCACGAGGAGAAGGAGAAAAAGAGGCATTCATAAAGGGCGGATTCACGGACTCCATCCACAAGCCGTTTTCCATGAGAGAACTGTTGGATATGGTCTCTTCTGTGGTGTCACGCGATGTGGAAGAGTCACATACACCGGATTTTGCCACGTTCACGGCAGATGTGCTTGATAAAAGAGAACTGCTAAGAACTTTCATTATCCAGTCCGAACAAAATATGGCAGACTTGCAATCGGCAATAAAGACAGGGGACATTGAAAAGCTCCATGACATAGCCCACGAGATAAAGCCCTCGTTGGAGTTGTTACGGGCCGATGCTCCACTGGTAAAACTCCGCACCACGTTAAACGATTCTGCATGCGATATGAATACCGTCAATGAACAGGTGAAGCTGCTGATAGGACACATCTCCGGACTTATAACAGAAGCTGAAAAGGAAATAAAGAAAATGAGCGATGAAACAGAAGGTACTGATAGTTGAAGACAATATAAGTTTGTCACAACGCCAGAAAGACTGGCTTGAACAGGCGGGGTACGATGTAATGACCGCCATGCGTGAACCGGCCGCACGTGCATTGATACGCAAGCATCGGTTCGACTTCATATTGTCCGATGTGCGCTTGCCTGAAGGTGACGGAATATCGCTTTTAGAGTGGCTCACAAAAGAGAAGAAAGACATTCCATTCATAGTGACAACGGAATACGGGTCTATACCGGATGCGGTACGCGCCATCAAGTTGGGGGCAAAAGACTATCTGCCCAAGCCGGTACACCGGGAACACCTGCTTGAACTGGCGGAAGAGATATTCCGTCCGCTCGCGACTGTCCGCACGAAACCGAAAGACCTGTTCAGACGTACCTGCCCTAAAATACTTGAGGTGGAGAGATACGCGAGGATAGTAGCCCCGTCGGATATGTCGGTGCTGATACTCGGTGCCAACGGTACCGGCAAGGAGTCCGTGGCACAGGGCATTCACGCGAACAGCGGACGTGACGGCAAGTTTGTAGCGGTCAATTGCGGAGCGTTGCCACGCGAACTTGCGGCATCCCTCCTGTTCGGACACGAGAAAGGCGCCTTCACCGGTGCGGATACGGCAAAGAACGGATATTTCGACATGGCAAAAGGCGGTACGCTCTTCCTGGATGAAATCGGCACGATGCCTATTGACATACAGTCCATGCTCCTTAGAGTGTTGCAGGAGAATACCTATACCCCTATCGGCAGCGACAGGGAGCGGATGGCAGACGTGCGGATTGTGGCGGCAACGAATGAAAATCTGGAACGGGCCATCAAGGAAGGACGATTCCGGGAAGACCTGTACCACCGTCTGGCAGAGATGGAAATCAGGATGCCATCTTTGGCCGAGTGTGCTGATGACATTTTGCCTTTGGCGGAATTTTTCCGTGAACGGTTTTCCAAAGAACTTAAGAAAGAGACAAAAGGCTTTTCAAAAGATGCCATATACCGACTTCGTTCTTATCGTTGGCCGGGCAATGTCAGGGAATTGCAGAACCGGATCAAACGGGCGGTGTTGCTTACGGAAACCCCTGTATTGGAGTTGCCGGACTTGAACGCAGACAGTCAGACTGATATTCGGATTACGGAGAAAACTCCGGACATATTGCCTTTGAAAGACGAAAACAGCGAGAGGGAAGCCATTGCAAATGCCCTTCAAGCGTGCAACGGGCATCGTGAACAGACCGCACGATTGTTGAATGTAAACTCTTCAACACTGTACCGGAAGATGAAGAAATACGGGATAAGATAATCCCCGATATTCTATCTATTTCCGGCAACAGTGTTGACACAGAATATATTGAAATGATTTTTCAATCCGACTGAAATTTTGTAAATTTGCAAAAGATTTGGCAGGGTATAGCCTTGCCGGTCTGAAACATAGAAGAAAACCGGTGGAGGGAAAACCCCTCTGCTGATTATATAACATAAGAGCGCAAGCTTCTCGGACAGAAATCTGGTAAATTGACGTTAAAGGAGAATGATTGCGTAATGCTTATGCTATGCTCTGTCATAGCGTGGTGTTGCGTGTTCTCCTTTAGGCTTTACCAGAGCCTCTGTCTGAGTGCGTGGCTACCACGCTTCTTTTTTTAGACGGACAGGTATGGCAAGAATACAAATCATAACGGCAGTGACATTGGACGGTTATCTTCCCGACCCGAATGAAGAGTTGTTGCAATGGGTGAAGACGGACAGCCAAGGTTTCCCGTTCTGGCACGAGAGGAGTACCTTCACGCTGTTTCCCGGCTATCCCATGCTGGACTTGATTTGTGAAAAGGACGAGAAACCGGACTCCTTTACCTTTACCTCAGAAATATCCGACCCAAAGAGCCTTGACTTGCTACACGGGCTTTCCATCTACCACCTCATTGACGAAATCATCATCTACATTCTTCCTCTGACAACAGGCAACGGTACGGACTGCCTGCATCGACTTCCGGTCAATCGTTGGAAACTTTACAGGACAGTTGCTTTCAAAAACGGGATTGTCCGTCTCATTTATCGCAAATCCTCGCGATAGTCCATTGCATCCTGCAAGGAAATCTTGCAATTTGCAAGATTCGCCATTTATTCATTTTTACAGCCTCAGATTTTTATTTCACTGATATACAATGTTATATCAGTTCCTCTTGGTGTCTATCGGTGTCATTGGTACGCTGTTGGCCTTATAATATGATATAACCTGTTGCGCAACAAGGTGTAAGCAAACGATAAGTTACACTTAAAACAGATTACTCATGTTACAGATAAACAGCGAGATGTTCGCCCAAATCATGGAACGGTTCGACAGGATAGAGCGGGCATTGGAGCGTATGAACAAGCTGAAGGAATGCCTGGACGGCGACACGCTCTTGGACAACTACGACCTGTGCCGGCTGCTCGGCATCACCAAACGCACGCTGGCGCGTTACCGCCAGAAGAAGCTCGTGACCTATTACATGATTGACGGGAGAACCTACTACAAGGCATCCGAAGTGGAGGCGTTCCTCAACCAAAAGGGCAAGTCATTGCCGGCGAGGTTCAGACATCAGCCAAATGTTTAATTAAAATGAAGCAAGGATTATGGAAATAATATGTGTTGACAAACAGACTTTTGAAGAATTGCGTGTCCGGTTCTGTGATTTTGAGGAACGGATGACGCGGGTATGCCGTCCGGCCGAGGACCTCGGCTTGAAAAACTGGCTGGATAATCAGGAGGTGTGCGATGTGCTTCGCATCAACAAGAAGACACTACAGGTATATCGCAACAAAGGGATATTGCCTTTCAGCCGTATCAAGAACAAGCTGTTCTACAAGCCTGAAGACGTACAGAGATTGTTGGATTTGAATTATCACCCTTTAATAAAAAGCAGATTATGAGCTATCATTTCTTGGACGACAAAGACCCTCGGATCGACGTGATGTTTCAAGGGCTGGAAAAAATGGAGAAGATGCTCTCCGTGATTGAGAAGATGCCGAAATCCCTCTTTAACGGTGAGCGCTTCCTCACTGACGAGGAACTCTCCAAAGTCCTGCGGGTAAGCAGGCGCACATTGCAGGAGTACCGGACATTCGGGGTGGTTCCTTATTACATGGTGCAGGGCAAGACTCTGTATAAGGAATCGGATATTCTGAAGATACTGGAGGATTCCTACAAGCGTTGCCGGGAAGAACAACGATGGGTATAGCATCGTTCACTAAAAGAGACGGAGAAATGATTTCCTTTTTACAAAGGGCATTTCTCCGTTTTTATTTTATGCCATTTCAGACTTTCTTCCCCGTTTTTTCTTGACGATGAAATCTTCTTCGCAAAGCTGTATCTGTTTTCCGAAACCTGTGGACTTTAGCCGTTTCATATCCTCGTCCACTTTGGTGTCCGTTACTTGGGCATACAGCTGGGTGGTGGAAATGGAGTTGTGTCCCATCATGCGGCTGACCGTCTCTATCGGCACACCGAGCGAGAGGGTGATGTGGGTCCCGAAATTATGCCTGGCCTGATGGTAGGTCAAATCAAAGCCATATACCTGTCCCAGCTCTCGTGTCAATGTTATAAAATATCCACGATTGTAAACATTGAATACCTTGTCCCCGGTTCTTTGGCTACGATATTTCTCGATGATTTGAAGGGGAATATCCAACAGGCGGACAGACGAAAGCGTATCCGTCTTTTGCCTGTGGATGTGAATCCACCATGTGCCGTCCTCAGCCTGCGTGACATCATTGACCGACAGTTTTTTCAAGTCCGCATACGCCAATCCGGTAAATGTCGAGAAAATGAACATATCCCTTACGAATTGCAGTTGAGGCTTCTCCACCGGGGTGGTCATCAGTGTCTTCAAGTCCTCCAATTTCATGTGCCGGCTTTTTCTTTTTGGCAGTTCGGGATGCAGGCGGCAGTAAGGGTCACGGCGCAATGTCCCCTGGCTGACCGCCCGCATTGTCAGCTTCTTCAGGCGGTACAGGTGTTCATGTACGGTCTTGGGTTTTTGGTTGCGGTTCGTGCGCAGGAACAACTCGAAGTCGTCATAAAACGCACGGTCAAGGCTTCTCAATGTCACGTCCTCCACGCCTTTCTTCTCCTGAACAAAAGCGGAAAGGTGCTTGTAGGAACGCTTGTAGGAGTCGTATGTTTCCTGTATGCGGTCTATCCCGATACGCTTCTTGAACTCCTCGTTATGCTCCCTGAACAAGGCAAGCAGGGTAAGTGGTTTCTGCCCGATGCCTTTGACTGCATTCTTGACAAGTTCCGCTGTAATGAACCCCAGACTGTTCTTTATCCTGTCGTAATGTCCGGTTATCTCGTCTGTCAGGTCATCTATGGCGCGGTTCACCGTAACTGCATTTTCACTCCGTCCGTCGGCGCGTCCTTTGTCGGGATTCCAAATAGAGGGATTGACGGATACTTTGGTTCCTATCTGTGCCCATTCGGCATCGATGCTTACCTTGCACAATAACTGGCACATTCCGTCCTTGCGGACTTTCGTGCGGTTTATATAGAACAATACGGCAAATGTACTACGCCGCTTGATATTCTGGTTTTCTATATTCTTTTCCATGTTCTTGTTTTTTTAAGAGGTAATCAAATCACGACGGAAAAACGTTCCGATATTTTCCGGTTCAAAGTCCTTGTGTCGGAATCAATCTTGTCATCGGTCACTTTCGCGTAAATACGTGTGGTTTCAATCCGGCTATGTCCGAGCATTTTGCTGACGGTTTCAAGAGGAACCCCATGCGAAAGGGTGATTTCCGTGGCGTAGGTGTGCCTGGCCACGTGAAATACCAGCGGACGGTTGATGTTGCAAATCCGGGCAATCTCTTTCAGGTAGAGATTCATGTTGGAATTACAATACATCGGTAGCAGCCTGTTATCAGAAACGGCATCACTGTACTTTTTCAGAATCTGTAACGGCAAGTCCAACAAGGGGATTTCAAATTCTATCTTGGTCTTCTGGCGGGCACTTTTAATCCACCATGTGCCGTCTTCCGCAAGCGACAGGTTTTCTTTTGTCAGCGAGCGCATATCCCTGTATGAAATGCCGGTGAAGCAGGAAAACAGGAACATGTCACGGACAAGGTAAAGTGTCTGCCTATGGAGCGGAGTGGTCATAAGCCGTTGCAGCTCTTCATCGGTAAGATACTTCTGCACCGCTTTCGGACGAACCGGCTCGTAACCCATGAACGGATAAACGGTAATGATACCGTCAGCGATAGCCTCACCCACGATGGTTTTCAGTTGGACGGTCAGGTTGATGACGGTTCCGGGAGCGAGATTGCGTTCGGTACGAAGGTACAGGTCGTATTTGTCGATGAAGGAGCGGTCCAATGCCGAGAAAGGAATATCCGTTAGCCTGTATTTTTCTTGCAGAAACTTCTCAATGTGCCTATAGGCATTGCGGTATGCCTGCAAACTTTTGGCTGTGCGGTTGACTCCAACTCGCTTTTCAAAGTTGTTGATGAATTGCCTGAAATAGCTCAACAGTGTTTCCTGCCCGCTTGCCATTCCAAGCAAAATGCTTTTCACTTCCTCAGCGGTCACACCGTCACGGACGGCAGACTGCTCGTTATAGATACTCAACGCCACCGCACGGATCTCATCCAGCCGGTTGTTGATTTCCTTTGCCGTCACACTCTTGCCAGACGCACGCCCCGAAGTCCATCGGGATTGCGGCACTTTCATCTTCACGCTGAATGCCGCTTCAGAGTATTTTCCGATGTTCAACTTAGCCATTACTGGACATTCGCCATTGGCATCCGCCTCGCTCTTTTTCAGGTAGAACGACACCTTTACATTTGCCTGATTCATAACCTATTCCTTTGTTTGCAAAATTATTATATAGTGAGCAAATGAATGGCATGAAAAATATAGCGGAATATAGAAAAAGCCCCCTTGACTTCCAATCTGAGACTGTATTTTTTCCTGATACGGAAAATTTTGACTAACTTTGCATTAGCAAAAAACAGACAGAACAGCGTTCTTGCGGTGGTGAACAGGGGTAGAAAAACAGTTTTGGAAGTAAATTTCATACCTATTTTCAATCCCGAAAAGGCAACGGATAAGTAGCGATTTGTTTGCCTAACTCCCCAAAAACAGGTCAAAAACCTCAAATGGAAGAATGTGGAACAAAACGACTTATCCCTTTCTCGTCCAAGCACTTTGCATTATTCCTCTGAAATCCATCCGTATGTGAGCGAGTTTTGTCATCTTTGTAACACAATTTAAAATATGATGTTATGAAAAAGATTTTATTTATCCTTGTTCTTGTTTTGGGTATAGGAGGTGTAAGTGTTGCTCAGACAGCACAAACTCAACCTTCTAAAGAATATGTTGTCGCATTGAAAAAAATGATCGTGGTTTCCGGGAGTGATGCAACATTCAGACTTCTTATCCCGCAAATGTTTGCCATGATGCAACAACAACTCCCGAATGTTCCCGCTGAATTTTGGAGTGAGGCTGAAAAAGAGATGACGAAGACATTGGTGGATGACTTGGCTGAAATGTTAGCTCCAATCTATCATAAACGCCTTACTTTATCCGATTTGCAGGAAATTACTAAATTTTACGAATCTCCTGTCGGGAAGAAAATGGCTGCCGCACAACCGGCAATCGCCTCTGAAAGTATGGCTGTCGGACAACAATGGGGAATGAAAATTGCAGCGAAGGTAGAGGAGGCGTTGAAGGCAAAAGGGTATTTGTAGGAGTTTGAATATGGGGAATAAAGGAGTGTCTCCTGTATGGGGAGACAACTTCGTTCTTTTTAAGTACATCGTTTGATGTAGATCAAATTTTCGAAAAATACCTTATCTTTGTAAAGGTGTTTGTGAATGGAAGAATTTGAAAAATGATTTATGAATCCTAGCAAAGTGGTATTGTCTGAGAAAGATTTTGAAGAATTGTTTGATCTTCATTTTGAGAACTTGATGGGATTCGTATGTAGTTATGTGCGGGATGAAGAAGTGGCAAAAGATATTGTTCATGATGTTTTTTTGACGCTTTGGAAGAATAGAAACAAATTGTATTCATTATATTCCTTAAAGACGTACCTGTTTAATTTTGCAAAGAATTGTGCCCTGAATTATATAAAACATCAGAAAGTCATTGAAAATAATGAGCGTAATATCATTGAATTGAACGAGAATGTAACGGAGGAGTTGGAATACTATGAGCAATGTTTGTCCCGATTGGAGAGTAAATTATCGAAATTGTCTGAAAAACAACGTCTCATGTTAATAGCCCATTTCGTGGATGGAGAGACGTATAAACAAATTGCGGAAAAATTTGGCATAAGTGTGAACACTGCGAAGACTCATGTTGTTAGAGCGATTAACTATTTAAGGGAAGAATTACGAGATGAGATGTTATTCTTGTTCTGGTTGTTAGCAAAATAAACTGGGAACTTTTATCCGCGTGTTATGATCAAATAGGACTGAGGGAAGTCTCTTTTCTAAATAAGCCTGATCTCGAAAAACTCCGGATCAGGCTTAAATATGTCACGAGAATAAGTTTGTGGTTTATCGTGATTAATTAATAGTTAATGCGTTGCGAGTCTGTCTCCATAAATACTCGTAATGAGCCAGATCCTCAACGTGAGCATTGTTTAGTTTGCTCTTTAGCAGTTTGTCAATCTTGCTTATCATGGTTTGTTTGTAGACATTGATCTCGCTGATATTGTTTACGTCCACTGTTCTTTGGAAAGGAAGTCTTGACTCTCCGAATTGTTCTGTCAATAAAGCGGAAGCAACGGCTCCTTTGCCGAATTTCTCTTCGATATACTCTAATTGAGCGTCGAAACGATCCTGTAAAGCAGGATGAATCAAACCAAGGAATCGTAATTCTTCCAACGAGGGTAAAGAAGTTTCAATCGAGATAATCGGGTCGGACGTGATTTTTTGTGCATTCTTTTCTGCAATCATAGGTTTGGCCATAGCCGTTACTATCGCACGTTGAAGAATCTTTTCTTCATCCGTTAACTTGCGGTTTTGAAGAGTAGAGAAGAAAACTTCATTATAGAGATCATCGAAATATTCCCGAATGGTATAAGCCGTTTTTTCTGGGGCAATGTGTGATGATAAAGTCACGTTTGTCGGAATGGTCGTTAACAGGTTGCTGGCGACGAGAGAACAAATTTTTGCAGACATTTTCGTGTGTAACGGGAATTTCTCCGTTAGTTGCGGGTTATTGATCCAATCGCATGAACGTAATTCTTTCAACACCCAGGACAAAGATGATTTTTGACGTTCTCGATCTACTGGAATCGCCGGCTTGCCGGGCGTCCCGTCTTTCACTTCCGTTAAATAAATTCCACCGATCTGGCAAAGCGTGTTTGTGAGGTATCGGTAGTATTGGTTTACAATTTGGTTGTACAAACTTTGACGATGACTGGTATTTTCATCTTCTTCAATCCATTCATTTACCCGGGGTAGAATGTATTTAAGATTCTTTATCCCGTAATTACCGGCTTTTATGGGATCATCCCCCAAGTCTTCCGTAAGGGCACTCGGATCATATTGACTAAATCCTTGTGACTGGATTTGTTGGCGACCGTATCGGTAGAAAGGATCACCTGCTTTTTCGTCAAGCAATCGACCGGCAATCTCTGCTTCTTCCCACATGTCTTTTGCTTCGGGAACAGGTTTGTACAACCATTGAATGACATACTCGTCATAAACGCCCAGATCGGGAGGTGTTAATTTTACACCCTTGTCTTCCGGTTGTGCCACGTAATTATGACGGGCGTAGTCCATGATTGAAGGCGTGGTTCCATATTTCTGCGTAAAACTGATGGAACGTAAAGAATCTACCGGGAAAGCAGAGGAGGCTCCCATGTTGTGCATCAAGCCTAACGTGTGCCCAATTTCATGCGCGATTACATATATCATGGACTCGTCTACCACGTCTTGGGGCATTTTTTTCGTGCGTACCCGCTCGTCGACTTGGGCTGTTTGCACGAAACGCCAGTTATTGATTAACTTGATGATATCGTTATATACGATCACGCTCGCATTTAGAATTTCTCCGGTTACCGGGTCTACCCACGACGGGCCCATTGCGTTCATCGTAGCGCTTGGAGAATAACGAATACACGAATATTTTAGGTTGTCTGGGTCGAAAGAGGGATCTTCTTCTTCTGTTGGGAAATCCCGAACTTGCATCACGTTCTTTAAACCTATTTTTTCAAAGGCTTTGTTCCACACGAGAACACCTTTCCGGATAGAGGATTTCCATTCTGCGGGGAAGGTGTTGTCCACGTACCAAACAATGGGTTTCTTTACGTCAACTGTTACACCTTTTTTCCAGGCAGCGATATCCGTCGGTTCCAGACGCCAGCGATTGGCAAGGATGTAGGGACGCATCCCGTCTTCAATCGAGGATATTTCGTGTTTTGAGGTTGCGGTCGGTGTGTTTGCATCCATGCTCCAGAATACTCCAATGCGGGAGTCTTGTATGCGGGGTGACATTTGTTCTTCTGGCAATAATAGAATAGAAACGTTCGAGGTCGTGGATACTTCTCCTAGTTTGAAGCGGAATATGAGGATTTGTTGCATGACTTCAACCTCTTGGCTGATTTCTATGGAAGCATTGTCAGTAAAAGATTTAATCCTGCCAAGAGATGTTTTTTCCTTTTCTTCCTTGCTGCCTTCTTTTGGGGGAGTCAGATTATTATTGTGGGGTCCCATTTCAAATACCATAGCCGTAATATCGAATACAACGGCTGTACTGTCGGGAGTGTAGGCCGCGATGGGGAATCTTTTGTAGAATTTGGGCGTATAATTTTTTTCAAATGCAGCTCGTAGACCGGGATCGTTACTATTCAACGTTGCCGAGGTATTGGGTTTGTTGAAGATAACGGAACTATCCTGCAATTCTACTTGAAGGTGTAACGGGTTCGAGTATTTGTATCCCACATTTATGAAAGTCGGATTGCTAACCGAGGAAACGGTTCCCCCGATTAATATTCGACGTCCTACGTATTTTAGCGGATATTCGAGATAGACTTTTTTGTCTATTTTATGTAGCGTTACAAACTCCCCTTTGGCAGAGACGACTCCCGGTTTCTTGAGTAATTTGTCATACTTGGTAACTTTTCCTTTTGTCGTCTCCGTCTTTTCGTCTTTTTTCGTCTCCGTCTTTTCGTCTTTTTTCGTCTCCTTTTTACGTTCGACCCCTGAAGTTCCGATACAAGGAGCCAACATGGCTGCTAAAAGTAGCCCTACATACAGTTTTTTCGTTTTCATGAAATGAAATTAAATTGATAATAGTTATTAACGCCAAGAATTATTTCCGGCTTATTATATCTTTTACTCTGATCTATTCTCTATTTCCCACGAGCTTCTACAAGTGGAAAATAGAGAGATTTTTCTGCTAGTATTCTATTCTTGCATTCAGGTAATTAGTTGATTTCCCATATTTGAATACCGAGTGAACAATTTTTCCTAATCCGGAATAATGTTGAATTTCGATTTGATTATCGGTTAACGGGTCGATATCTCCTCTGGCAATTTTATCAATGATGTCCTTTTTTATGTTGCAGATATAGAAATGTCCATCACTGAATCCAAATCCCATTTCAACGGCATTCCCGTTCGTGTGCATGGATACGAGGTCTCCGGTAGGAGCATTTTCTCCTGTCCCGAAGTCTTTATAGAGATAGATTTTATCATTGCTCCAACGATAGAAATAAACCTTTTTACCGACACTAAAGAACAAGTGGGGATCGGCCGTGAAGGACGTATTGGAGCCTCGTAACAAACAATATTGCGTTTTGTCGTCAATACCATACCCGGAAGCGAATTCTTTTTGTTCGGGTTTGGTGACCGTTATGCGATAGTTTGATGTCGAAAACGTGAGGGTCGGTACTTGAATGTAATGTTTGCCTGTTGTATTATCTTTTAAAACGTGAACAAGATAGCATTTATTGGACGATTCATTACATGTTTCCGCGTATGCGAGGTCGATATTTGCGTCCATGCCATTGCAAAAGTCGAATACTCCCGGATAACTATTGTCCGTGTATCCTTTCGTGAAAATCGGGATAGCATAAGGAATGGTTGATGTATTGTGGTATGCCAACCACCTTTTGTTTGCATTATCAAACATTAATTGGAAATTGGTTGATCCCGAAAAAGTGAAATAAGTAAACGATGTACTACCGCTCGTATGAAGGAAAGGTATGGTGGAGTAAGAAGCTGTTTGGAACATGCTGGTCGTTTTTTTGTTGATGCGGTCATAAATTTCTCCTTGATCCGTGAGCAAGAGTTCCGGACCTTTATGGGTGTACGCTACCCGGATCGGGTTGAATCCGGCATAAGGATATGCACCTCCGATAAATTCCTCTTCTGTCCGAATTACTTTCTTAAAGTTGCTCCCGTTTAGTTCAACCAAACCATCTCCTCCTTTCTGCATGATGAGAATTTCATCTGCTTTGCTCGTGTAGTGTGTTTCTATGCGGTATGGTTTAGAACCTAACGGATTGTTCGGATAGAGCGTTTTGTAAACGTCAGGATAGAGTTCGTAGGTCTGCATGTGGATAAACGATAAGGCCGAGTGCCCGTCAGTTTCGTCTTCGGCAAGAATAAGCCATCCCAGGAAGTATTCAGAACTGACAGTTAGTTTGAAATCTTGTCCGTAGGTTAATTTACTTGTCCGATCTGTCATTTGGAAAGTTAAGTAAAAAGTTCCTGCTTCCGTGAATGTGTGTGTTAACGTTTTTTCGGTAGACAATTTTTCCCGTCCGTTATAGGTCCACAAAAAATCATAGTTTGTTGAATCGGTATTAGCCCATTCGATTGTCGGAGTGTATGTTTTTTCTTTTTTGACGGGGAAATTAATATTATCGTCAGATCCGATAATTACATTCGGCATATTGAATTGAAAATCTTTTGATTTATCATCAATACAACCGATCATGAAGTAACTCACTATGAAAAGGATACTTGAAAATATAATGTTTTTCATAAAAGTCAATTTTATAGATTATTTTAGTTTGCCTCCGGCCACAACGGTCATTTCTGTTCCGTTGGCTTCAAGTATGGTATTGCCCGCTGCTTTTTGTTCTTCCAGGTATTGTTTGAACACGAGGGCATAATGCCTTATCGTACTCTCGTCGGCATCCGTTAGGTCAACCCCGACAACGCTATTGAAAAGGCTGTATTTCAAATCGGAATAAGTGCCAAGATAATAGGAAGTTACCGTGCTGGTCCACCAATTAGGTTGCGAGATGATGTTGTGAAACCAGATGACGGCAACCCGATACGTGCTTTCTCCTTCCGTGAAGTTTTCGTTACTTGCCAATCTAATGACGATACGCACTTTATTCGCATCCAACTTGGAAGAGTATTTTAATTTTATATAACACGTGTCATTGACAGCTCCGGCTTTGAAGACAAATTTGTCGGGTATTTCATAATCTGAAGGTGCGGCGGTTGTGTATTCGTCCATCACAACAATTTTGTATTCTTCGTTTTGGTTGCTGAAACCGGAGCTTTCCACAACAACCGGGAAATAGATCTCGGTTTCGCCCGGATAGGTGAAGAACGATATATCCGATGAGTCTGCTTCTGACTTCTCGAAGTGAATAAAACGTTCCGAAGTGTTGTTGTTATAGGTAAGAATTTCTTCTTTTGAGCAGCTACATGATGAATAGATAGCCCCTATCATAATAATATGTAATATATATTTCATATCGCTTTATTTTAAAAATCAATAATAAGCAGTTTCGCTATCTGGCATAGGTAATACATACCAGCCGTCTGGTACAGTCTTATTTGCGGGAGTCCCGTTGTAAAGTTTGGGCCAGTTGAGTTTTTTCAGGAAATGCCAAGTCTGTCCTCTGGCAATGAAATCGCGGTTTGCTTCATTGACTAATTTTTCCATGAAACTATCATAGTCTGAAGCGGAAATGGAATTCGTGCAACCACGGGCGTCCCTGATCTCTTTCAAGAGGGCCACGGCTCCGGCGATTTCACCGCGGGCAGCTAAACATTCCGCTTTGATGAGATAGATTTCCGGTAATTCCAACACGGGAATAAGAGGATTACTATAGTTCACGATAGAGTTGTTCGTTGAATAAGAGGCATCCTGTCCGTCCCATACCCGGTAACGATAATTACTGGAATTGTAGAGATTTGTATATCTGTAGTCATCTGATAAATCACCATCGAAAAGGTATTGAAGATTGACAATTCTGTTATAGATCTTGCTAATGGCCGAGGTGTAATTATCACAAACTTTGTCATTCCAGAATGCGATGAGAGGTTCCGGGATACGTTTCCCGTCTATGGCGTTCGGGTTCGATGCGGCTTTGGGATTTTGGGAATACAAATGGAATTTGTCACTCCCCACCCAGTCATTCAAAATCGTATCGGCATATTGTTCCGCTTTAGTATTATCCCTCATGTAGGAATAAACCCTCGCTAACAGGGCGGTAGCTCCCCAATAATTGAAACGGTATCCGCGGAAAGCAAAGAAACCGTTACCGTATCCTTCACGGGTTCCGTCGGATTTTAAATTCAAAACGCCTTGGAAAAGTACGTATTCTATATTATCCATTCGATTCCCGTTTACGATCCATACACTTTTATTACGCAGTTCGTCGACATCAATGGGGCGCAATGTCTGTTTTGCGTATTCCAAATCTTCGATAATGGAAGTTAACACCTCGTCCATGCTTTTGTGCTGGGGCAATAAATTGGGATAGTCAGTCACGTATGGGATAGTCGTTCCCTTGTAACCGGTAATGGGAGCCGGGGCAAAGAGCCGGAGCATTTCAAAATGTAGAAGGGCTCGCAATCCTCGAGCTTCAGCCATAATCATATCTTTTTCCCACGTGTACTCAAAATTAGCATTACTGCTCTCGATCTGTTTGAGTAAATTATTACAATTTGCAATGGCATTGTAAGCTGCCCCCCAAACACTTGAGACAACTGTTTTGGTATTATTATCGGTGTAATCATCGTGTTGAAGTGCTCCCCGGTACTTGGGTATTGCATAACCGGGTTGATAATTCCAGCTAATGGAACTGAGAAGACCCCAAGTTAGTTCTTGACCGTAAAGATTTTCCGAAGCCACGAGTCTATAAATTCCAATTAGGGCACTTCTGAAGCCTTTGGCTGATGAGAAAGCATCGTCTTCAAGCACTTCATCATTCGATCCGGTTTCTAGCCAATCATTACAAGAACATAAGCATCCGGAAAAGAATAAGGCTAAAACGATCGGTAATATTTTAATATTTTTCATAATCGGCATCATTAAGTATTATAACGTGATGTTCAAACTAAAATTAAAAGTTCGGGCAAAAGGGTAAGATGTACCCCGTTCTTGCTTAATGGATGAGAACGTCGCTATGTCTTCCATGTTGAATTGTAAACGTACCATGCTTAATCCCCATCTTTGTACAAGTTGTCGGTTAAAATCATAACCTAGCGAGAGAGAATTGAAAGTTAGCGTGTTATCGTCTTGAACGAATCGGGATGTTGGACGGGTAACATAGGTCCGGTCTTTAATGCTTTTCAATGTGGCTTCATCTCCGGCTTGTTTCCAGCGATCGGTTAGGATTCTGCGATCACCGCTACATTTTTCAAGGTTGACGTTTTCCACCGCAACCAGTGTATTGTTGTAAGCCTGTCCTCCCCACCTGTAAGAGAATGTCGAGTATAATGTCAAGTTCTTCCATCTTAGGTTTAAACCGCAAGTTCCAGACATCTTCGGATCAGTGTCTCCTAGACGTTGCTGCTCGGCTGATGACCACGTGTAAGTCACCGTCCCGTCTCGTTTGATGTAGAGCTCATTTCCGGTGGCAGGATCAATACCGTAGGATTTCATCCCATAGATGGCGGATAAGGAGTTTCCAACCTCGTATTTGGTAAAAGGTGTGCTATAAATGCTGTTTGTATTATCTTTCGAATACTTGGAAAAGAATTCATCGATTTGCTCGTTGTAATTTTTTAACGCATCTCCGATCTTCGTGATGACATTTCTATTATGATTGGCGTTGGCAAAAAGATAGACATCCCAATTTTTAGAGGAATAGACTTTGGCGTTGATCTTAATGTCTACTCCTTCATTTAATACTTCGCCGACATTACCTTTGTAAGTGCTGAAACCGGAAGATGACGGGATAGAAATGTTTTCCACTTGATCCATGGTCTTTTCGTGATAATAGTCGACATTTAAAGATAATATATTTTGGAGCAAAGAAATTTCCGTACCCAAATTTAATTTCCGCACTTTTTCCCACATTAAATCTTCATTACCTAGGGCTTTTAATGTCATTCCCCACATATCTTTATAGGGAGCGTCGTATAACATGTTATAAGTCGTTCTTGCCTGATAGGGGCTAAAATTAGCTTTACCGGTCTGTCCGTAAGTGGCTTTGATCTTAAATTGGTTCAAAAAATCCACACCCTGCATGAAAGCGTAATTGTGGAAGTTGATCCCGGCGCCGAAAGACCAAAACGTACCCATTTTCTTGTTAGCCCCGAATGCCGACGAGCCATCATAACGTCCGGAAACATCGAACAAATAGATATTGTTGTACGTGTAGTTGAATTGTAGATAAGTACCAAAACGTCGGGTATTACTATCTTGGAATGTCGGCTCATCTTTGATAGCCAAGGCATTGCTCGGAGAGGGTACGGCTCCTTCGACAAATCCTTTATAATAGGCATACGTGGAATTTGACTTCGTTTCGTAAGCCTCAACTCCTAACGTGAAATTAAGATTGTGTTTGCCGATCTGTCTGTTGTAAGATAGTAAGGCGTTTAAGTTCCATTTGCTGGTTCTGATCTCTCCATCTTTATAACTTCCCTTCTCGTAAATATCTGCATTACTGAATGTGCCTGAACTGGGATCCACGTACACGTCCTCGTCCTGTAATTTGAAGGATGCGCTAAATGTACCTTTTAGCAATAAATAATTATTAATATACCAGCTTACACTTAGGTTGTTAATAAATTCCTTGTATTTACTTTTATCGAAACTGTCAATGGAAGCCTCGTAAAGGGGGTTGTTAATGTATACGGGCTTACTCACGGATGACCGGATATTCCGATAGATACTGAATATCTTGTAATAATTGCCTGTTTCCGGATCTCGGGGAGTCAAATAGGGCTTCATTTGCACGTAGTTGCTAAACGTCCCGTAAGGGGAGTTTTTGGATGACATCAGGTTTAATGTTGCCTGATTTTTGATTTGTAAGGTTTTGTAACGATAGTCAACCGTGATTCCGGCCCCACTCACGTTCCGGTACGAACCTTTCATCACTCCGCCTTTACTTTGGTAGTTCAGATTCAGCCCCCATCGCAAAGATTCGCTACCGCCATCGATATAAAGGTAGTGTTTATGATTAAACTCGTTTTGTAAAGGTTTGGAAATCCAATCTGTATCAACCCCCCGGATGATATTATTGTATAAATTGCCGTAATTGATCAGACCTCCCGCGTTCCCGTCGTCCTTGGTTGCCGATTCGAATAATCCGGCATGATATTCAGCTTCCAAAGCCTCTCTTGCATTCAATAAATTGTAACTGCTGAGATCAGGAGCGGTAAGCGTGGCTGTACCGGAATAACTGATGCGTATCTCTCCGGCGGCGGGGGCCGATGTTTCTATAACGATCACGCCATTGGCAGCTCTGGAGCCATAAACGGCCGTCGCTGCAGCATCTTTTAGGATCGTAACACTCTCGATGCGATTGACATCCATGTCGTACACTTTCTCCATGTCAACCTCGAACCCGTCTAAAATAAAGATCGGGGCACTCGGGTTGTTTTTTAAGGCAAATTCAGACACGTCGTCAGATGTCAGCTTGTCCAGTTCTTTCAATTCAGAGGTTCCCGAACGTCCCCGGATATAGTATTCCGGCATCGTGTTCGGATCGGATCCCATGACATTGTTTTGGATCGACTTGAAAGAAGGATCGAAGGTCGCCAAAGCTTTTATCACGTTGTGAGGTGACACCTTCAACAAATCGGCTTTGCTGACTTTCGTGGAAGTCCCCGTGAAACTCTCTTTACGAATTGTGGCATATCCCGTAACCACTACGTCTTCCAATGCTTCGGTCTCCTCTTGCATAATCACGTTCAGGAAAGTCGTTTGAGGTTGTATCTGGATTTCCCGTCTTTGCATACCGATAAACGTGAACACAAGAGTCGGATTCTTCATTTCAGGGAAAGTCAACGAGAATTTACCCTCTTTATCGGTTGCAACGCCCAGGCCGGTTCCTTTTATTCTGATCGTGACACCGGGAATGGGAATGGAGTCTTTATCCATGGTCTTCCCCCTTATCGTGATCTTTTTTACCTCTTCCGGGGAATCTTTCACGGGAGAAATCACGATAACGTTATCAATGATTCGGTATTTGTAATTTGGTCCGAAAATGGTTCTTACGACTTCATCCAGTGTCGCTTTGGTGAGATTGACAGATAGTTTTTGTTTTACATCGATCTCTTCTTTACTGAAAAAGAAATCTTGTTTGAGTTGTTTTTCCACTTCTTGCAGTATCTGCATGAGTGAAGTGTTTTCTACTTTTAGATTGACTAATGCCTGTTGTGCATAAACACGGGCTGATAAATGCGTGAAACTCACGCATAGAAAAAAGATCACGAGTTTCATAATTCGTAATAATTTGATGAATTTTTTACACGTGTAAGGATAGCTCTCGCTTCGTTTTTTTTTCATAACTTTGTGTGCTAAATAATTACTAAAGTTTTTATATGGGAACTTTACAGGGATTGGTGACAACAATCCCTGTTTTTCCTTTATTTGTATATTGTAATCGTTCTGTTTTTCACATTAAATTTGATATCGGTTGCTTCTGAAATCATATCCAGTACTTTTTCGAGGGGCATGTCTTTATTTATAACACCCCTGAATTTATGTTTCTTTATCATCGAATTCTGGTAAAATACGTCAATATCATACCAACGTTGCAGTTGACACATGATAAGCTCCAGGCTCATTTCATCGAAAATGAAACGTCCTTCCCTCCACGAGATATAATTCTTCACGTCTACTTCTCTAATACTCGTGTTACCCGTGATCGTGTCGGTGACACTTTGAGTTCCGGGTTTCAGCGTGACTTCCTGCTTATTCTTGTTGGAAATGAATTTTATGGAACCGTTGACAAGAGTGGTGTATATACACTGGTTATCCGCGTATGTATTCACGTTGAACGTTGTTCCCAAAACCTCGATAGAAGCGTTGTTTATATTTACAATAAATGGTTTTGTGCTATCTCTTTTTACGACGAAAAGAGCTTCTCCTTTTAGGAATACTTCTCGTTTCCCGGATAAAAATTTAACAGGGAAACGTAATTCCGATTCTGAATTAATCCATACTTGCGTTCCGTCGGATAATTCAATGGGATAAAATCCCCCGGCAGGAACAACTAACGTGTTGTATATTTCAGCTGCAGACAGGTTACTGGTATCTATTTTGACTTGAGAATAACTTAGACCTGATAAAGAATCATTTTTAACTCCTTCAATAAATTGAGTCTCGATAGTTCGCGTGAGATTGTCGAGTTCTTTCACGTTTCCGTCAGGTAATATCAAGCGGGCTTGAGGTCTGCCGGGAGTGATGATGGCAAATTCTGTTTTAGTGTTAATGGCATCTTGCGTATCAGGAAAACCAACACTGTAATAGATAAATAATCCGATGATAAGTATGGCGGCAACGCTGGAACTCCAGTAAGTTATCAGGCGTCTGTTCCGGTCATTTCGTATCTCCTGTTTGATGTGTAAACCGACTTCTTTTTTCATTTTCTTGTAATCTCGATGGGATAACTTTTGTCGGATTACAGTAATGTCGGTCATTAACGCTAGGTGAGCAGGATCTTTTAACCATTCTGTAACTTCTTCATCATCCAACATTTCACGATGATTCAAAATGGTGAATGCAAATTCTATATCTTGCTTGTTATAATCCATATCTTCTTTTTTGTTAATAGAACAACCTCCCCCTTAAAATGTATGACATCGTTTTTTTATTTTTTTTAAATAGAAACAAAACAAGGTTATGAAGAGAATATTATTCTTTATTTTTACCGCTCAAATACGAAGTATGAGATATTGGCTGCAAAAATATAGAGAAGATTATTCGGCAACGATCAAAATCGGGATACCGATCGTGTTGGGGCAATTGGGGATTGTGATTGTCGGGTTGGTGGATAATATCATGGTGGGACATTTCAGTACGTCCGACTTGGCAGCCGCTTCTTTCGTGAATAGCGTGTTTAATATTCCGATCCTGTTCGGGATGGGGTTTTCTTACGGCCTGACCCCTTTGGTCGGGCAATTCTTCGGGCGAGGTGACAAGTTCCGGGTTGGCGGGCTGTTGCGTAACAGTTTGTTGGCAAACTTTATGATCGGGTTATTCCTTTCTGTGGCGATGGGAATTATGTACTTGAACGTGGATAGAATGGGACAACCGGAAGAGCTGTTACCCTTGATTCGACCTTATTTTCTGTTACAGTTGACCTCTCTCGTGTTTGTCATGATGTTTAATAGCTTCAAGCAGTTTGCTGATGGCATCACGGATACAAAGACTTCCATGTGGATCATGTTGTCGGCGAACCTGTTGAATATTATCGGAAATTCTCTCTTGATATATGGTGTGTGGGGACTTCCGGCATTGGGATTGACGGGAGCGGGGATTTCTACGCTGGCTTCGCGAATTTTCATGTTCGTGGCTTTTGCTATTATCTTTTTCCGAAAGCAATCTTATCGGCGTTACCTTGTCGGCTATCACCGGACAACGTATAACACGGGAGATTTGAAAGTACTGAATAGAATGGGGATGATGGTCGGCTTGCAAATGGGGATGGAGACGGCATTATTCAGTATCAGTGGTATCATGATCGGTTGGTTGGGAACGGTTCCTTTGGCAGCCCATCAGGTGGTGGCCTCTATCTCCACGTTAGGATTTATGGTCTATTATGGAGTCGGAGCGGCTGTTTCTATCCGGGTGAGTAATTTCTTCGGACGGGGAGATATAACAGGCGTCCGACGGGCTACCTTGGCAGGAACTCATTTACTTGCAGTATTGGCAATCTCGGTTTCCGTGTTCTTTTTGTTGGTGCGGGAGCATATCGGGTGGTTATATACTTCGTCAGAGGACGTGGCGAACTTGGTTGCCGTGTTAATGATTATTTTGGTATTCTACCAGTTTGGCGACAGCTTGCAAATTATTTTTGCCAATGCCTTGCGTGGCGTGGCAGACGTGACCTCTATGGCGGTGATCTCTTTTATCGGGTATTTCGTGATCGCGTTACCGGTTTCTTATATCTGTGGTTTCGTGTTGGATTGGGGAATCGAGGGAATATGGATCGGTTACCCCGTGGGCTTAACGCTTACCGGGGGAATGATGTGCTGGCGGTTCTATCATTTCTTGCGGCAAAAAGATATTTAATCTATATCTCCTTGGCAATAAAAGCGGGGAGTTTGTCTGCCGACAGTTCTCTTGCCATTGATTCGGGATTCACGTCATAATAAAAGGGTATGTATTCAAATCTTAGTTTCCCTTCTTCCATGTAAAAACGAGCATTTGCGTCAAAAGCAACAGGATGAAAATTCCCGTCAGTAGAAGGCATATCCCTGTAAAGAAGTTGTTGCTCCTTCCACCTTAATTCGTTGTCTTCCAGTTTCACGTCGTAAACTCCTTGTACAACCGCATCCATTTCGGGAGCTATTGTTGTTGTCGAGATCATTCGCATATATCCGGTAAATTCACGGGTGCTTTTTCGCTTTGCCAGTTCGTAATGGAACACGCTTGTTCCGGTGTAATCCTTCTTGATGCCGACGTGTTCTCCTTTTTCATCCAAGAAATAGACTCTTTCTTTCGCTATTGTCGTCATGTTAAAATGTAATCCGTTTTCCGTAAGCACCACATCGGAAAACATCATTTGGTCGGAATACACGTCTTTCAACTTTCCTTCATCAAGAAGATAAATCACATCGTCCGTTCTTAGAATTTTACCAAGAACCTTTTCTTTCAGGTAGGTCGCTAATTGCTCCTTCATCCTTTTACGTTTAAAAATTAATTGTTGCCCGTTGTTTCTTCTCTTTTAGCCTTTCCCGGATTTCCTCGTAGCCTTTATGCCTGTCGGTGAAATGTATCGTGTTTATTCCTATTGCTTGTGCGGCTTTCACGTTTGGTTCAAAGTCATCGATGAATAGAGTTTCTTCGGGTTTTAAGTGGTAGCGATTCAGAATCAAGTCATAAATTTCCCGGTCAGGTTTCACCATGTGTTCCAAGGCGGATATGACTTGCCCGTCAAAATACTTGAACACTTCCCGCGTTTTCAAGTAATCGTAGAAATCGGCCGACATATTGGAAAGACAATAAAGTTTGAATCCCCGTGTGGAAAGTTCTTTAATCAAGGCCTCGGTTTCAGGAATGGGAGTTAATGAATGTTTCACGTGTTCAATGAATTCATTACAATCTTCGGGAGGGCAGCCGGATAGAAGAGCAACTTTGTCGATTAGTTCTTGACGAGTGACGTCTCCCCGGTCATAGTCCTGCCAATCATTCAAGAAAAGACTGTTTTCTTTGACAAAATTTACAAGAATAGGATTCCCTTTGAAGGTCTCAAGCACTCGTTTGGCATTCCATTCAACAACAACTCCCCCTAGGTCGAAAATAATGTTTTTCATATTCTCAATATTAATCGGTTATTTGTTTAAAAATCAATAATAATTCCAACGGACGGCAGCAACGTACCCGTGTCATTCTTGATGCATCTCATCAGGTAGTGATCCGGGCGTTCGGGGTCAATTTTGTAACTTCCGTCCGCGTTCTCCTGTGGAACGAGTAGGTCGGGGCTTTTGGTCTTGTGGTTATAGATATTCTGTATATCGGCATACAGGATTAACGACCATTTTTTGAAATAAAAGCTCCGGTCAACCCGAATGTCCAGTTGGTGAAACGAGGATGCCCGTTCGCTGTTGTAACGAGAGTAGTCGAGATAAGGTTGCCGTTTAACATTCCAAGCCGCGACAAGCGAACTGGTTTCCGGGTTGTAAGGAGTAAAGGGCGCCCCGTTCGCGATCCGCCATTTCATACCGATATCCCAAAGGCCCAGCTTGCGGGTTGCCGTGAGGGAAAGAATATGGCGGTTGTCCCAACTGCTGGGTATATATTCCGAGATCGGGTGCAAGTCATGATCCATTTTTTTGAACTCGGAATAATAATACGTGTAAGCGAGTGAGGCCACTATCCCGAATAACTCTTGTGTGCGTATCATCAGTTCAACCCCGTATGCACGTCCTTCGCCGAGAGATCTTACAGGTTCGTCACCTACCGCCACGTAATCGGTACCTTTATTGGCCAGCACGATACTATCCAGCAAAGAGACGGGGTAATGGTCGTACGTTTTATAAAATCCTTCCAACGTGATTCTCGTCCGGCTACCGGGACGATATTCCAAACCCATGACATAGTGGTTCGTCCCGATATACTTCAATCCGTTTTGCTTGTTCACTAATTTCCCGTGTTCGTCGGCATATCCCATCGTGGTGTATGAAGGAAGCTGGTAATAGCGTCCGGCATTCGCGTTGATAAACCATTCGGGCGTGAGCGAGTAGGAGAGCGACAGCCGGGGGGATATATGTTTGAAAGGATTATTCATTCCGGCAGTATAACTATTCCCGTCAACCCGAACCCCTATTGACAGGGCGAGACGTTCCAAAAAGAAATTTTTACTGGCTTGCCCGAACAGGGACCATTTGAAGAAATCAAAATCCGTGTCATAGCGTACATGATTCAATTCCCGAGAGGTGTATAATTCCCTCGTTGTCTTGTTTTTGTAAGTAGCGTGTTCGATTCCGGCCCCCGCGTTCAACTTGATATCGTGCCGTAAAAAATGATTGTGTTCGAAGCGGAATTTATTCTCTGTTTCACCGGAATTGTAATCCACCAACTTTGTTTGACTTTTATCATTATTGGCGTATTTCTCGATTTTATTTTGCAAGGTGCTGCGGCTGAGCACGAAGAGGTGATTCCAACGATCCCCGTAATGTTTGTAGGTAATCCCGATCGTGTAGCTCCATTGCACACTCTCCGGCAGGTAGTTGAGCATGTATCTTTGGTCATCATCGGGATCTTTCATCCCTTTGTTGAGATTATTGACATCGTAAGCCCCGATGCCCAGTAGGGTCAACTCGTTTTTCTGGTTGAACTTGGTTTCCGCCTTGAACTGGAAATCATTGTATACAGGCAGAAAGGGGAGGCCGATCATGTCGAACAGAAATTTCAGATAACTCCTGCGTGCAGACATGATGAACGTGGTTTTAGGAGCCAGGGGACCATCCAAAGACAAACCGAAATCTGTCGCGCCTAACGTTCCCCGCACCTTTATCTTGTCCGGGTTTCCCGCTATTTGCCGGAAGTCGAGCAAGGAACTCATAAGGTTTCCCCGGGAGGCAGGGAACGCTCCCGAGTAGAAATTTACTTCTTTCACGAAATCGATGTTCACGATACTGACCACGCCTCCCGATGCCCCTTGCGTGGCAAAGTGATTCAGGTTGGGCAATTCCACGTCGTCCAAGTAGAAGCGGTTTTCGCTGGGACCCCCTCCTCGGACGATAAAATCGTTTCTGAAAGCGGGAGAGGAGAGAACTCCCGGCATGGATTGTAATACTTTCGATATATCCCGGTTCCCTCCCGGGTTCTTTTCTATTTCGGCAATCCCGATACGTTGTAAGGAAACTGGACTTTCCACTGTTTTGCGGAATGGGTTGGCCTTGACCGTTACTTGTTCCAAGTTGACTTGGCTTTCTTCCAACTCCACGTTTACCGTGCGTTCCGAAGCGGTGTTTACCAAGAATTCCTCCGATAGTTTTGTGGTATAACCCACGCTGCTTATCTCCAGGCGGTTATAACCCAGTGGAACATTTTCTATGCGGAAGTATCCATTCTCGTCGGTAGCCGTACCTGTAGTTGTTTTCCAGATAACCACGTTGGCGAAAGGTACGGGTTCATTGTTTTTACTATCGACAACTCGCCCCTTCACGACTCCTTTTTGTTGAGCGGAAAGACAAAGTGGAAGAAATGATAACAGGGTAAAAACAAATCGTACTATAATTTTCATGTTGCTTTTGTATCTCTTGCAAAAGTAATTAAAATAACATGAGTTCGAAATAAATCAACATAAAACAAGGAGAGCGACCACGCGAGGACTTGTAAAGAATTAGAGGAGAGAGTTATGGGAAAATAATCCGGTATATAGTCCGATTTAATACACGAAATCAAGATTGAAACAGGATTACATCCGGATCACTACCGTGTAAAACGCTATTAGAACGCTATTAGAACGCTATTAAAACCCTATTAAAACGCTATACAGAATAGCGTTCTAATAGCATTTTAATAGCTTACTAAAAATTTTATACACGGTAGAGATCTGCTAGTGATCCTGATTTGTTATACTTTTGTTGTTTTAACAGTGCCTCTATATAGTATGAAATGATACAATACATATCGAATGCTTTTATCTCTATGCTTGTAATACTCGAAAAAAATAATTTAATCCTTATATCGGACTTACGTTAAAATAGCTGATTTGTCAACAGGGAGATCGTCTAAATCTAATTCCAAAGTTCATTCAGGGGTGTAATCAGGTCGTAATATGCTTGCCCACTTTTCTCGTCTTTTTTCAATAGAGTGATGTGTGAATGAAAACTATTTGATTATCTTGATATTATGATAATGTAAAAATGTTATTGTAAATATTTTCTATTTTTTCTTGTAAAAAAAAGGTCATTTTGTTTGGAGATTGAGAAAAAACATCTACTTTTGCACCCGAGTTCACGCCCAGGTGGCGGAATTGGTAGACGCGCTGGACTCAAAATCCAGTGTCCCTTAAAGACGTGCGGGTTCGATTCCCGCCCTGGGTACAAAAATCCCCTCTTAATCATTTGATTTTGAGGGGATTTTGATTTTGCGGGGCGCAAATAGGGTGCAAATTTCAACCACAACGTGAAATAAAAGGGAAATCAATCCTGCTAGGATCTATTTTCTTGTTAGGATGAATGTGGTTATAAAATCGGTAACAAAACGGGATCACGTGTTTTGCTGCTCGTTCAAGCTTGACGCATCAGGTTTTATTCTGTCAACGCTTGTTTAACGCTTGATTTCATGAATAAAATCCCCGGCCATGATTGGACCGGGGACGCTTGCAAACTGGATGGGTGATGTTAGTATCTGTTGAGGAAGTTTTTAACCCGTTTCACGTTGTCGGGTTCACAATAAAGGTTTACCAGCTCTATTTTATTGCTTGAAACATACATATACCCCGATTCTTCCAACCTAAAAATAATACAATCGTTACCAAAACGCCATCGGCAAACCTTGTCACCGTTATTGTTGAAAATAGACGGTTTACAGACGGTTTTAATGTAATCGTTGATGATATTGCCTTTTTCAATCTCGGCTGGTACTTCTATGTAGATTTTGCCGCCTTGTTGCACGTGAATAAATATTTTATCCCCGTTAAAATTGTCAACGTACATGATGTTGGTTGCATCTTCATGGATTTTCTCTAGGTTGCACGGCCAGTTCTTTAGGTTCGTGTAAGTGTCTTGTGATTTCATTTCTAGTAAATTTAGGGATAAAAAAAGCCCATTGTTTAGGTGTCCTCGGCTCTACTAGTTGCCGTGTGGGTGTTTCCACTACCACCACCATGCAAAGGGCAAAATACGTTCATTACAACCGCTTTAGGCGATCGCTAGTAGATTTAGGGGTAGCAAATCTAGCTATTCTCTCTTGATGCTCAAAATTTAATTCAAGAAATATGTAGATGAATGTTGTTTTCATATCACTCCTTGCCCGGTAAACTTTGCGCCCACGATCGAGCCAAAGCCTCGCCAGACGTGGTAAAATCATCCTCGTTGTATTCTATCCCTAGATACATGCAAATAGCCTTGTTCTCAAACGTTGCCCGTCTCGCCCAGTTATCATAGGGATTGTTGGCGAGTTCTGGTTGTTCTATCCCTGTCACGTTGGCAAAAAAACTCATCCTGCTTGACGGGTTCTCGCTTAATCGCCTTTGCAGCTCGTCAAATCTCTTTCTCTCGCTCGTTGTCATGTTTTCCCGGTTTAAATAAATTCATACGCTTCTTTATCTTCATGGAAATTACCGTCACCGTCTAGCCAGCATAGGCACCTGCGGCCATCCTGTGAGGTACTGATTCCCTTGCCAAAATTGTCGTTACCTACAACAAACGTGTTTAACTCGTCAATCGCCTTTTTCACGTTGTCAACAAGTTGCAGGGCGTGTTCCCGTTCTCCTGTCGGTAGGATCGTGTATTCTCTCTCCTTGCTTTCCATCCAATCAAGGGAAACGCTCACAACACCCCCGTTGATCTCAAACGCCTCTATCTCCAAGGGGGTAGACGTGTGATGTAATAGAGTATTTTTCAATTCTTTAGCGTTGTTCTCGATGGCCTCGTTCAATCTATACAGCGTTTCTTTATAATCGGCATCACGCTTGAAACTGATTCTTATTCTTGATGAATCTTTTTGCGCCATCTCGATTGCTCGATCATGCAAGATCACACACGATGAACCCAAGTCCCTCAATTCCCCGGTTTCAAAAACAAATCCCATCTCGATCATGTCGTTCACGATCGTCTGGATTTTTTCAACATTCATTTCATGACGCTTGACCTCTCTATCAAGCCCGTTTTTTTTAATTGGTTCCATAAATTTTAAAATTGAATTGTGTTAATAATATTTTTACTCTTACCGTGATGTTACCCTTTTACCCTTGACCTAACCTTGACCCAATTTTTGTTTTTACCCTTGTCCTAACCTTATCCCGTTCTGGTGACACCCTTGCCGTAATCTTGCCGTGATTTTTTTGTTTCCCCTTGTTGTAGTCCTTGCAATCCTCACCATTGTATCACCTTGAAAGTGTTGATGAGGTGAAGCTCTAGTTAATCCTTTATCACTTCCCTGATCATTCCCTTGTTCCCAAACACGTCAATGCCGGGATGATCCCTCTTGAAATCGTTGATGAAGTCTAGCCCCCTGTCGGTTCCAAGAAACTCCTTGATGTTATCCCCTAAACCTAGGATCTTGACAATATCATCGGCATTGAAAAATATCTCCCCGGTTTTCTCGTCTTGCATCACTTGTACTGGGGTATCTTGAAAGTGATCCATGAAATAAACGTAGTTTTTATCCTCTCCTGTCTTTTGCATGATGTGGTGTTTTTGTTCTCGTTCCAAAATATCGTTTTAACACTTGATGTATTTTTGGTCATTCATCCCAATTCATGAATTTGTTACCAAATTTTGGGTACATCTACCACTTATTATAAGACACCCTAACGATATTTTCCCATGTTCTGCTTCTCACTCGATTTGTGATTATGTTAATAGTGTCATTTTTACTTTTAACGGTACACTTGTACCCAATTTTTGGTAACAACTTGCATATTACCCGTGGTAACTATACGTAAGCCCCCACGTTTTTAATTTCATCGTCTAGTTCCTTGACCAGTCCATCGGAAACGGTCACGCCCGCCTTGGTTGCCACGTCTTGTATTTTTTTCTTTAGCCGTGTGTAGCTTTTCCTATCGTCAAAAACTTTAGCCTCTTTCAATTCTTCCATAAAAGTCGCTATTTGCGTTTGGTCGCTTTGGTTGATAAGACGAGCAACCAACACGTCAAAAGCGTCGGAAACGGTCTTAATCTCGCTCATGATGTCTGTTTTTACTTGGTTTAACTTGGATATTGCAAAATAGTTTTCTTGGTATTTTCTCACCATCAGATGGTAAAAGACACTTTCTGATAGGGTTGAGGCGGTAACCTCTGGCACGTTCATTTGTTGGGGTAATCGCCCGTTGAACCTCATTTCATACTTTAACAAGTTAGCGTTATCAAATCCATCTGGTAAAACCATCCCTTTAACCCTTGCATCTGCTTTCTTGTCATAAAAAGCTAGTACCTTGTGTTGGCGTGGGCTTTGGGGTTTGTAGTAAAGCGTCCCCACGTCAAAATGATACCTCAACAACTTTGGCGTGTTTCCCAATTTTGAAAGGTAATTCTCTACCGGGTGCCTCATCACAAAAGCTCGTCCAAATTCCATGCTTGTAACCTTGGCATCGGCAACGTCCAAATGCAGGCTATCCGATAGCTTTGTTATCGCTTGCCTCGTGCCGTGGCGATCTAACGGGTAAATGTTGTTTGGATAAAGAAACTTTGCCAAACTCCCTATTATAGAGATTCCACCCGTGTAAATTGACACTTTCAACCCCTCCAGGCTACCAAAGGTGCAAACCTCTCCCGTTTCATGATCCACGTGATCTTTTGCTTTATCAAGGAAATTACTAACATCGGGGGTATCCCTTGTCCTCATCACCCATAACTTTACCTTGTCGTACATTGTTACCAAATTTTGGGTACAAGTTACATATTACCGGGTCGAGGCTTCCACCCGTTTTGCTTGCTCCCTTAAAGCCTTTATAGCCTCGTCAAAACCTCCCATCATGAGTTGCTTGCAATATGAAGCGATCAATACTTTTGCACCCTCTAGTACAATCAACTCTATAATGTCGGGTTTGATTTGATCTTTGGTTGTTGTCGCTGTTTTATCTTGATGAATGATGAAGAGAAAACCGTCATCCCGGTATTCAAAAAACGGGTTAGGCTTTTTATCTTTAGAGTAGTTTTTGTCTGCCAGAGGATAACCATAAGCGTAACCGCTTAGTTTTCCATTAATGAAATATTCTTTTAACCCAGTAAAATTGAGGCTGTTTTTAGCTTGTAATTTCATGGATGGGGCATTATCTTTCTTGCTGCCGCTATCCTTGCTCACTTGCAAATACATTGATACCTTCCCGTCCCTACCTGTTATTTTTTCCATCGGTGGGTAATACCCCGCCTCGGTTGTTATTACGTATTTGGGTATTTTCCCGGATCCCGTGCAATCTTCCATCTTGGCATAGTAGCGTATATTTGGAGTGATCATAGAATACCTCCTTTCTTCATGCAGTAATTTTGCGCTTTTTGCTCGATTTCTTCACTCGTGGCTACTCGGTTCCTTTGTAACCATTGCTCTAGTTCTACTCGGTTGAAATAACACATCTTTCCCATCGGTTTAAAATGTGGTATCTCGCCCCTCATCGTGAGCTTGTATAAATAACTCTTTGAAATACCCATGTAGCGGGCTGCCTCGTCACTCGTTAATACTTCCTTTGTGCAAAATATAGTGTTAGCTGTCACCTCGTTGGCAACCTGTTTTAAATCCTCTGTCATGCCTTTTTTATTTAGAGGGTTTGGGCTGTCTGGGGAAAGGTGCAAGACTTCCCCGTCTTTGCCTGTGTAATCTTCTGGAATAGTCTTGCACTTGCTATCCATCAGACTACAAGGGCAAAGGTAGAGGGTAAAAAAAGATAAGAAAAGGGGCTACAAATAGTCTATTCATAGCCCCTATAAAAACACTTACTTTTAGTGTCTAATCATTGAAAATATTGTTGTTCATTTCATTTCTCCACTTCTTTACATCGGCTCTTTTTGCTTCATTATCAGCGTTGGTTATAGATGCAGATAGTTTTTTTACACCAAAAAACTCCTCTAATTTATTTATAGGTCTGGGAGAACTGTATATCTTATTGCAAAAATACCCTAATCTGGCTTGCCCTTTCTCGCCTCCATACATCCATTTATAGTTGCTATCTTCTTTCTTCATATAGCCCACATTAATAGCTTTGGCAAAATATTTTCTGGCTTTCTCTGTGTCTAATTCACTTGGTAAACTTATCTTATCTGTTGTTTTTTCATTATTTCCGGCCTCTTTGGGTATTTTTCTTGTTTCATGCTCACCGTCAATTATGTAACTACAATCTATTTGTTTTTTAAAGAGGAGATCTTGTACAAATTCCCCTATTTCAGTTGAAAGAAGATAGTTGCAAAGAGGTTTTAGATATTCTTTATCGCCCTCTCCCCATCTATAATAGCAAAATCTTATTTCTTTTTTCATTAGTTGTTCCCCTATCCATTGAATTAGATTGCACGCTTCCTTGTAACCGTTATCACTTTCTTTCAAATCTACATCTTCAAACCATTTTATAAGCCCTTGTAATAATAGTATTTGTAGTAATAATCCCAGGGTGGATATATCATCTAATTCTTTTAAAGTACTTGATATATGGTTTCTTATTCTGTTGGGCTTATCTGTGTTATCCCTAATGAAATATATCAAACTCTTTATAGTTTTCAAATAATATTCCTTTATTGTGTCATTTTTCAACACGCTATCCACAACACCATAATTTTGTAAATCTCTATAAAGGGATTCTAAGCTGCACTTAATTCCATAGGCTTCTATATCAAACCATTCATCTAAACTCTCATCTTCTTCTGGAATATCAGTGATGTTGCCATACAGCCCTTTACCCTCTTTGGCATTCTTTTCCATTATTGGATTTATTACATTGCTCATTATCTCTTTTGAGGCAAAAATCCTTATTGGTATAAACTGCCATTCATTAGTTTTGGTTATTGGCTGGCATCGCTCCATTTCTTCCTTTATATTCAAAGCGGCTCTTTCTTGCATATTCTTTTTACCTACTATTACAATGTTTGCATATTTGGAAAAGTCTTTGCAAAAAGCCTCATCATTGGCAAACCCTGTTTTTTCAAGTGCTTTTTGTATTGTGTCTTGGTTTGCTTCATCGGGTAAAGTACAACCAATATTCCAGCCGTTTGTATTATACACACTCTCTTGGCTGTTATCTATTTCATATATTGCTTTAAATACTTTTTCAAAGTCTGGTCTATATAACGCCTCTTGCTCTTCACACAAACTAACAAATTGGGTTTGTAGCTCCATCCATTCTTTACTTGGTTTAGGTTTGTTACTTATTCCTGTTTCTTCCATGTGGTTTATAATTTAAGTTCAGGTAAACTATTTATTGCATCCTCTTTCAACTTATCCACGGCACGGGTGTACTTCTCCGTGTGTTTTAGTCCAGAATGCCCCAAAAGGCTAGCCACGGTCTTTATATTGGCTCCGTTGTTGAGGATGTTCACGGCAAATGAATGACGGGCACAATGCCAAGTAATATGTTTTGTGATCCCGGCTCTAGCCGTCCAGTGTCTTAACGCTTTTAGGCACATGGTATGGGAGGGAAGTTTAAATATTACCTCATCCATGTTATCAGGTGACGAGGGGTGCCCAATGAGGGAAATTAAGCCATCATTCAAAGGTATCACCACGTTACTAGCCTTGCTGTGTCCGCTTGTCTTGTTTTGCTCAAATGATAAAAGCCTGTTTGGATAATCCACGTTTGAAAACCTTAACCCCACAACATCACAAAAGCGGATGCCCGTGTAAAGGCAAAATATAAAAGATCTTCTTATATCGGGGTTTTGGCCTTGATAGTGGGTGTTTAGTAACATTTCAATCTCTTCAAGACTTAGAATGTCCTTTTTAATGACTTGATCGTCTATTTTGCAAGTGATACCGTTGCATGGGTTTTTGTGTATTACATCATGTTCCTCGGCATACTTGACTACCTTTTTGAATCGTTGAAATATGGTATGTGCCCCTTCTCCCGTGCAGATACTTTGCAAGTATTCAACAAATTCTAATATCAAATCCCGGTTTAGGTTGTTAGGTTTGATGAAATTGGCATAAATGGGGTGTTTTTTTGCAAGGAACGCTTTAAATTTAGCTAGAGCCATCATGATAACCCTAACGTCTTTCTTTTGGTAATTGTCGATGTAGTTTTGAAAGTAATCCAAGAAATTGATGCTATCTTTCTTGTCTAGCCGATACCCCAATTTCCCCGCTTTAAGTTCTTGTTCTCGTTCAAACCTGATCTTTTTGGCTAATTCCAACGTTTCCCGGTTTTGTTGTCTTTCAAGTGGGGTTCTTGGGGCTTGCCAGATATAGAGATTTAAAAATTCTTTTTTCCTGATAATCTTTACCACTTCTTTATCTTTCTCCTCATCATATTGCTTTGAATAGCCTAAATAATACTCTAAATACAAACTTATTTGCCCATCAGAAAGTGTTTTTTCTTTTAATTTGGGGTTATCTGTTACTTTTGTGTCATTCTTTGCCATTTTTTGTCAATCTTATTTACCTTTGTTTCCCTTGTTTGCAAAGGTATAATAATATTTTTTCCGGGGGTGCAAATAGGGTGCAAAAATCAACAAAAAAAAGAATGTTTTATGAAATTAAGAGAAAAATATAATAATGTAATTATTTGCAAATCAGATGTAATTGTTGCTTTTGATTTCTTGTTTTTCTATGGGTTTGTTCCCGCCCTGGGTACAAAAAATCGAAAGATAACCCTCTTGGTCAGATGATTGAGAGGGTTTTTCTTTTGTGGGTGCAGAGGGAATCTTGAGAATAAATTCTTTTATTCCGTTGATTAGCCTAATTTTGCCTTACAGTCACCCCTGTGAGTGTTTGTAAAATGCCAATTATTATTTATTTTTGTGTACTGTTTAGAGTGATCTGGGCAGTAACATATTTAGTAAAAGGCGTTTAGTTTTTATCCTCACTTTGAAAATCGCCAATTTTTGAGTTACAGGGATAAACGGTACAAACGCTCATGCTTGCCATATATACAATTCTGTTATATATACTGGTTTAGCGTGGGGTGACTGTTTATTTGTAACAAGGTGTTTGGCGATACCTCAAAGTGAATAAACTGAAAGTTCCCACGCTTCTCTTTTTTTAACTGCTTTTCTGGGAATTGAAAGCACAAATATGTTTGTTATGGCTAAATATTTGTGGAAAGTTGATGTCGTGAAAAATGCAGGACAATTAGTTAAAGGCATGACCGTTGAAATCATCATGGAGAATACAAGTGCTAAACCACAGGCGAAACACATTATCGAGGCGATAAAAAACAAGTACGGTGTCACCGTGTCTTCATGTCATTGTACGACTAGTAATTTCAATTTTCAAAAGTTAAGTTAGTATCGAGGAATCTAATAATGGCATTGAACTAAGAAAGAAATGTTTTATGAAATCTTATTTATTTTTATTGTGCATTCTTTTTTGCTTTGCTTGTAGCAAGGATAAAGATTCCGGTTTACCGGATTTGCCGGATATACCGGAAGAACAGGCAACTCTTTCGATCTCATCTTCTCGTTTCCTATTTTCTTCGGATGGGGGAACAGACACGTTGTCTATCGTTTCCAATTACACGTGGACAATCACGGCGGCAGATGCATGGTGTCAACCTTCCGTTTTCTCGGGATTCGGGGATATTGATGTACAAGTACTGGCAAAAGCGAATCCTGACACCGAAGACCGAATTACCCGCTGGGTGATAAACGCTGGACGTTTTTGTTCTGATACCGTTTATTTCTCCCAAAGTTTCAAGGACGGGAATTTGAATTTCTCAGATGTAGAACTCCAAAAGTATTTACTCAAAAACTATGACAAAAATCATGATGGGTATTTATCCGTTTCGGAGGCACGTGAGGTAATGGGGATTGCTATACAAGGCAATTATTTGAATCTCGATGGTTTGAACTATTTCCCAGAACTTCGACTTTTGTCTTGTTGTCCTTTAAATTTTGATTCACAATTTGGTTTACAGAAATTGGATGTAAGCCACAATAAGTATTTAATGTCTTTAGATTGTCGATTTAATCAATTGGCAGAATTGGATCTCTCTCGAAATTTGGGCTTGGAATATTTGTGGTGTTCTAGTAATAAAATAACAACTTTGGATTTGAAAAATCATAAAGATCTAAAATCCTTATATTGTGACGATAATCAAATCACGAAATTGGGTTTACCTGAAAATGCAATGTTAGAAGATCTTGTATGTGATAATAATCAACTTGCTTCCTTGGATGTAAATTCCTGCCCGAACTTGAAATTTTTATTGTGTGGAGATAATCCCATTCAAAATCTAGAGATTACTAATTGTCCTCAATTGGCTTCCTTGTCATTTCCTAAACAATTGGAATCTTTAAAAATAAGTAATAATAGCGGATTGCAGAAGCTTAGTAATATTTCTCATGATGGTTGTACTACTCAATTAAAATTCTTAGAAATAGAGAATTGTACAAAGTTGCAATCTGTTTCTTGGGGTTCGATAGAGGAGGGGCAATTATATTCGTTGTCTATCAAAGATTGTCCAATTTTAGAAAAATTAGATTGTTGGGACAATCAAGTCACGAATTTGAATATTAGTGGTTGTACTTCTCTAGCAGAGTTGGACTGCGCTAGAAATCAACTCACAACTTTAGATGTTAGTGGTTATACTTCTTTGAAAGAATTGTACTGCTATGGAAATCAACTCACGACTTTAAATGTTAGTGGTTGTACTTCTTTGAAAGTATTATGGTGTTATGATAATCAACTCACAACTTTAGATGTTAGCAGTTGTACCTCTTTAGAAAAATTGACTTGTTATTCTAATCCCAATCTAAAAACAATTTATAAAAAGAAAGGGCAAGATATAAATATATTAGCACCTTTGTATGTGGAAATTATTGAATTATAATACTTAATACTTTAATTTATGGAAAATCAATTCACTCAAAAACTAAATCGTTGGTTGCGGGAAGTGGCGGATGGTTGTCACGAGATAGTCACGAATCCTACCTACAACATGGACATGGACTTTTATGCTTTCCAATCTAACGTAAGTTTTCAACCCGAACTAATGATTATTGGTAGTAATCCTGGGGGAAATAAAGAATATTCAACGATGAATCGTGAACAAGGACGGGAACGTCGTACTGCAAATAACTTGGGAATTAGTGATCATAACCAATTTCTTGTAAATGATGGTTGGGGGAGTATGAGAAGTTTGTGCGAGTTGTTTTCCGGACCAATTTTACGTCCTGTCTTTGAAAAAGCAGTGATCACGAACATTGTATATTTCAACACGGGTAATTTCCAAGAATTACGAAAACGCATGAATCAGGGTGGACGGGAAGCGTTACAATTTTGCGTGAAGAAGAACATGGAATTAATCCGTCTAGTATCTCCCAAACATTTACTATTAATGGGGATTCCTGCACGAGATAATTTGCGGCCGTATTTTGATAAGCCTCTACAATCGTTGTTGGTTACCCCCGTGGAAAAATATAATTTAATTCAGGAAACCACGTTAAATGGTATTCCAACCTATTGTATCCATCATCCCTCTCGTAATTATAAATTCAATACGGGAGAAAATCAAAATCTTAAACGAGCAGTGTTTGAAAAGATTCTGTCTAAATAAAATTATCATGTATAACTTAAAAGAGGAAATTATGAAAAGAATGTTTGTTTATTTATGGGTAATGATTTGCAGTTTGGGATTTACCGCTTGTTCTGATGACGATGGTAATGGTGATACCGAAAAAGGTTATAAGGTAAGTAAAATTACAGCTCACTTTCACGAGGACGAAGATGAAGATGAAATTCGTACATACAGTTACGATAGTCAAGGCAGAATGATTAAATGCGTGTATGATGAAAACCAGATTGTTACCTATACTTATAAAAGTAACCAAATCGTAGTGAACGGGCTTGAAGACGGGGAGGAGATATGGAAACTGAATGATAACGGATATATCGTACAAGGAGAGAGTGAAGATGAAGAGATTGCATACACTTATGACAACCTTGATCAATTACAGAAAATGGAATATACAGACGGTGATATTCACATCTTTACATGGAGAGACGGAAATATTGTAAAAGTTGTTGAGGCATTCGGTGAGGTGTACGAAAGTACGAGCGAATTTACTTATTCTTCCGTAGAAAATAAAGTTGATTTTGATTTTTCTTCTTATCTTGGAGACTACCATTTTTACGATGAGCTTTACAATGGTTCGTATTTTGGGAAACCCAACAAAAATTTAGTGCTCACTTGTCAAACAAAAGAAGGGAATGAGACGTCCAATTACCGTTATGAATACTCTTTCAATGAAAACGGTTGTGTTGAAAAAATATTACAATATGAAGATGATGTTTTGACGGTTACTCATATTGTAGAGTATCTCTAATTCTCCTGGGTATATTCATTGTTTTATATAAATAGAAAATGAGGGCGTGTCACATTGGCAAACTTTTTTTGTTTGATAATTGATTGATAACCAGTAGTTAGTTTCGCTTAAAAAAGCTAATCTCTACTTATAAGCATACATAGAGGGTTTCAATAACCAACTGATACTGAAGACAAAAGTATATAAAAAAGTCGGATTGTAAAACACTGGAAAAGAACCTTCTTTTATCAATCAAGGAAATCAAAAAGTGTATAGAGCAAAGTGGCGCATGTATGGTATAGATAATTCCGTACATGCGCCACTTTCTTAATCATCTGATTTGCATTGATTTACATTAATTGTTATTATATACTATCATTTGGTACTGATAAGCATTGATTTTGCTTGTGGGGTGTATTATTGTCCACCTAAAAAAATCAAGAATATCTCCTTGAAACGGGTTTGACGAGCAGGTCGATGTGCTCGTGTTCAAGGATATGTTCCATAGCCTTGTATATGGGCATCTTTTCGATACCGGCAATCTTCAGGGCTTCCATCTTGATGGTATTCTCGATGAGCAGCAGGTAGTCTTCCTCCTTCAGCTCAACATATTTCTGTGACTGTGATTTTAATTTTGCCATATTGATGTTGTTATTTGTTTCCGAAGTCGGCAGGAATCTCACCCCACAGGCGGTTGTCCCAGTGCAGCACTTCGATGTCCTTGATTCTTGCCTCCATCACTTTGAGGAATATCTCCGCTTTCTGCAATGCCGGGCATCTGCGTGAAGAGGCTGTCTGTTTGTTACAATACCACGTGATGGCTGTAATGCTGTCCGAGTAGATTGTTCGCGGACTTTCCGGATGTTCCATGACATATCTGACCGCCTCGACAATGCCGAGAAACTCCCCGATATTGTTCGTCCAGTTACCGATAGCTTTGGAAAAGAGTTCTTTTCCTGAAGAGAGGTCGACAGCCCGGAAGCGTGTCAACCTCTCTTTTGCAGAATGGGCACCGTCGGTCGCAATACCCACGACCGGTTTTTCTTTCATTGAATTCCTCCCTGATGTCTGTCTCCCGTATAGATGAACCCGTCGGATTCCATACGTCGTACCAGAGCACGCGCCTGATTCAGATAGTCGGTGATGACACCTTCCTTGTACTTGATATCCTTGCGTCCCTTGAGGATTTCCAGCACACCGTCTATTGTGCGGCTCATTACGCTCTTGCCGTCTTTCGGGTCGAAGAAAATCTTTTTGTTGCCGAACGTCACAGTTACTTGATACAATGTCTTCGGGACGATCACTGTTTCCACATGCGCCTGAAATAACACGGGGGTAGCGGCAACGACTACATACCCGTTGGCTTTGTGCATGGGTTTCAACTCTACCGAGTATAGTATGTTTGGCTCGAGAGTTCCTTTCAGGTCTTCCGAAAGGACACAAATCTGCTTGCCGAATCTTGAGTCTTCACGGACTCCCATCAATTTACGTGTCTTGGAATGGCGCGAAACGAACCCTATCAGTTCGCCCGTCTCTTCCGATCTCGCAAACTTCAGTTGCGATTTTTCCGATGTCATATTACTGTTCTTTCATATTCAATCTATTGCTTTCAATTGACAATCTGTTTTCAATGGGTCACTTTTCCATACAAATATATGCCAATTTTTCACGCCAACAAAACGTTTTAGTTATTAATTTTCAGATGGTTATGTGTAATATATATAGAGAAAAGGCTGCATTCAGTACAGCCTTTCCTCCTCTGTAAAATGACTGAAACGCTCGTCAGTATCAGAAGTTTGCAGTAGATAACGGCATTTCCAATAACGGTAAATCCGCCTTCCGTTGGGTATACAGTGATTTATATCGTCAGCATTCAGATATTGGTTCCCTTGTTCCGTACCGTGGTGCATCCATGTAGCGCACCCGGGCAGGTCCGGGTTGTTCCGGACATAGAAGTCCATTTTCTCTTTACCGGCGACAAAGATATTGTGTATCCGTACGTCCTTATCGATAGGAAACCGGTAGGCGTACAACGCGAAGTCACAGATGTCGGTTTCCAGCAGGTTGCCGCCAAAGTGTTCGGGAGCTTTCCGTTTCAGGTTCTCGAACCCCTCCAGAATACCCGGCCTGTCGCATATCTCGGCAAACCTTTCATCCGTTACCGGCTCAGCCGTCGCATAAACCACCCGAAAACCATTATCCGTACTGTCCAGTACCATGACATGCGCGACTATCCCCGGTGATTTGTTGATACTTTCGTCAATGCTGTCCGAGTCCGTGGTCAGACAGCATTTCAGCGTTCCGATGATTAATACCGCTACCACCAACAGTGTCCAAGGACCTATTGCTGCCGCTATCAATACCAATTCATCGGCCCGTTTCCGTATTTGTTTCATTGATTTTGAGAATGTGGCGGCCGGATACCCCCCGGACCTCGGACACGCATACCTTGCATCCTGCATCCAGCAACCGGTTTCTACATTCTTCCAAGGCGGCGTCGGAAATCCTGATGGCAGGTATACCCGCCGCCGTCATCTTGAACCGGGGCACTTCCGTGATCCGGGTAATCGTTTCGGCATCATCAAAATACGCCTCGAATGAATCTCCGACATGGAAAAGGATGATGGTTTCCACGCCATGCCTTTCCTTCATGCCGCCGTAACAGCGGCGAATAATCTCTTCCTTTTTCATATCAAATAGATATATTAGGTTTGATGTCAGCCAAACATGAAAGTGCCTGTAATCCGTTCAACTGCCGGGCTTTCGTCCGAAATACATATACAGACTTTCTTCATCTGACAAATATACAATAAATTACGGAACGACCCATGTCTATTGCATGAAACTATCCTTTCATCTTCACCTCCCTTCTTTCAAATTGTTCGCGGATGATTTCAACGAGTTGTCCGATGCTGTCGATTTTTTGACTCTTACCGCAGGCTTTGCCATGGAACAATGGCGTGAAGTACAGGTTAAAATCCTCATCGATGGAAAAACCTCCCACGAGGACGATACCCGCCTTGATACGGTAATACTCGCCGTACATGGCGTAATCATCCGTAGTTTTGGTGAACCCGTACTCCGGCAACAAGTCCGGCAAAGTGTCCAGGATCGGCCGGATGACATCCTTGAGAAAATTCGGGGTCTCAACTTCCTTTTTCCGTTTCCGACCTTTTCTGCCGGTTCCGTTATCGTCTTGCAGGTAATGGGCATCGAAACGATCCCGATACCTTTCTGTCAGTTCCTTAATATCCATATCCTTTATACATTTAATTGTTTTCCTCAAGCCACTCTTCCAGTGTCATGGAGTCCTCGAAACCGTATTCGTCAATCTGTACATAGCCGTCCTTTTCCGTGATAAACTCTTTCCTGGTCAGGATGGTTCCGCCATGATTTACCATCACCGTCGGTTCGATGGTCGCCAGACGGTCCCCGTCATCCGACTCCCGGATATCGTATGCGTACAGTCCCTCCGGAACGGCATTCCGGTCAATCCGCATATCCGTAAACAATGCAGGCGTGTCATTGATGGTCATAGACTCAAAGGTCTCGTTGCCAATGTTTTCTTTTGTAATCATATTTATTGATTCAAATAGTTTATTATTCCTGCTTGGGAAGTTCAATGGCTCTTACCCAATTGTTCCGGTCATCAAAACATTCATCATTGATGTTGGCCGTAAATTCCAGCGGTATCATCTTCTCAACCCGCGTTGCGGGGTTATTTTCGTAATCAACGATGATTTTCCCGGCCGGAACGTCACGTTCAAATTCGTCCAGCGGGAAAGAGAATATCCATATTTCCCGGTCTTTATCTTCCCCAAGAAACGCCTTGAGGTTGTCTGTATAAGCCTGGCATTTGTCCCACGAGGTTTCCACGAATGAAATGATTTCCTCTTCCGGTTTGCCGGTACGGTCTTTCAGGAATGCAACGGCATTCCCTTTCCAGATATCCTGCTCGACACAGAGTTCCAGATAACGTTCCCAGACTGTCACCAGCCAGTCCATGTTAATCTCATGCAGGTGGCGGCAGGTGAAACGCTCCCGGCTTTCCGCGTTGTAAAGCGTGCAGCTTCCGTCCGTGCGTATCTCCTCCAACCGGTACATGGTGTATACCGGTATCCCGTGCCCATACCCGTCTTCCCCTTCCTCCTCGACATATACCGTATGGGGCAACATATTTTCCGGCATTTTCGGTATCGCACACAGGTTGGCTATAACTTCCTGTTCCAACGCTTTTTGTTTCTCCTGTATTCTCATTGTCTATCCATCTTTTAGTATGATTTTACCTTCTTGAAATAATCTCTGTTTGTAACGACGGTGGTTGCGTATATTTTCGGTATGTTTCTTCCGGTCATATTTATACAAGCCTTTTGCCTTGTTCTCTCTCAGCAGTTCCTTGTTCCGCTCTTCGCTTTCTGGGTTCACAATGAAGGTTATCAGCCTGCGGCTGACACCGTATTCCCGGGCAAGCTGGCGCTGGCTGACAGCTTCTGTCATGTAACGGTGGAAAATTTCAGCCTTCTGAAAAGGAGTGAGCTTCTGCCTGCGGTCATATTGTGTCCCGCTGATGATTATTCCCGAGCTTTTGTATGGCATAGTGAAGTCTGTTTTTCGTTTGTGGTCCATGAATGGTAGATGCGTTGTTTGCCATCTAAGGAGAGTAGAAACCAGCGGCTATAAATCCGTTCCAGCGTTTCGGTGTCGTGCCCGTATATCGGTCCCAGTTCGTTTGCAAACATCGCCGCTACCTTCAGCCTCCTGGTATCGGACAGCTTCTCCCACCAGCGGCAAATGGTCTTGTACTGCTTCACGTCCGTTACAAGGTCCGGAACCGGAGCGGAGGAGATATATTCCGCCTCTTTGCCGCACGGTGCCTGCCAGAACCCCTGTTCGCAAAGAGCGCGTTGCTCGTCACAAACCCGTTCTGCAAAGGATTTGAGTGCCATTTGGAATATCTTTCTTTCCAGTTCCTTACGTTCCATGGACAGTTCATGCACACCCACGTTCAGCCCGTGCTTATTGCGTTCATCCGGGGAAAGCTTGTTGCTCAAGGCTTTCCTGACCAGTTCCAGCCGTTCTTTCAGAGGGCCGTATTCGTTGTTATCTAAATACCGGTTAAACAGTTCCTGTTCGTTTCCGGGCAGTATGAATATATTTTCCATCATGCATCATTTAAGTTATCGGATGTGAATAGGATATATCGCAGTGGATAGCGGGTGTCGGGGTGCGGAAATAGCCACGAGATCCCGTGCCGTCAAGGGGCGCAGAAAAACGGCATCGAACTCCTGAGTATCGTCTTCACGGATATCTCGGACTTCAATGATCCATGTGCCTTCATAGCGGCACCAGGCAATCACCTCCAAAATCATTTCCTTTCTGTAGTCAGCCGGTCCGTCCCCGAAACTTTCACGTATCCGCTTAATTGCATCGTCTGTCAGCCGGACAAATTCCCCTTTGCGGAACGGAGCTTCCGGCGTAACGGCAGGAGCCAGCATCTGCCAGTCTTCATGTCCGTCCAGGTCTTCCACAGCCATTGCGTAGGCTTTGTATTCAGCTTCGGTCTCGAAATGTCTGGTTATCACATATCCCCCGGATTCGGCCGTGCTCTCCACCGACGAGATATCCCCGGTTTTCCTGTATATGCTTACAGTATCCTTACCGAGTAGAACTTTTACTGTTATCATTATTGCAGATGGTGTGGTTTTATTATAAATGGAACTCCACGTCTTCCTCCTCGAACTCCGTGTCGTGGTCCTCGTTGTACCCCTCGACGGTCGAACCAGGGACATAGGTCTCTCCGCCAATCCCATAACGTCCGGCATCGAGCAGTTTCCGAAGGGTTTCGGTGTCCCCGTTTAGAATCCTTTCGATGTCCTCCCGGCTGCCCCGGACGCTAATTCCGAGACGTAGCCAGAGATTTTCCTCTCTCGAGGTGTCCGCCTCTTCCGACCGGTGGCGTATGATATGATAATCACTCCATCCGTCGGCATCGTTTACCCCGGCGATGTAGGCATTGTACTCCGCCTCAGTCTCGAACTCTTTCTCGTCCACGACGCCCCCGTTATCCGCCAGCCATTCTTCAGAAGGCAGTTCATTGTTCTCTTCATATTCCCGTACGGCGTCCTCGCCGAAAATCGTTGTTATCTTTATCATGTGTCTTTGGGTTTTGAATATTTGTTATTTAATGGTTATCAAACTCGTTTGCCCGAACCGGTTTGATTCGGTTCGCAGACAGCCACCCGGTTTCCGGCGCGTATCAGTTTGGGGAGATACACGTCCAGGTCACGAAAAGAAAACCGCAGTTCCTTGACGCCTTTCCCTTGCCCGTCGACGCGTTCGGCGGTGGCAATGCCCAAAATGCCGGAAGCGGCGATGGCATCATCCTCATACAATTCACAAGATTCCCCGTTTCGGAAAATGTACAGGGCATCCGGGTGCGCCGCTTTCATCTCGCGGTATTTTCCCATCATGTCGGAAACTCCCGGGACATTTCCGTTCCCCGTTACATTCCGGGTCTTCAGTAGGTTCCTCGTGGCGTCGATGTCGATGAAATTCGTCCAGCCGGCTTTATGAAGTTCGACAGCAGCTTCCCGCAGGGATACCTTCCCGTTCTCGACCTCCTCTTTCAGGGATTCGAGAATGTTCTTGATTTTATAATCATTCATCATATTTTTTATTCTTTGGTTACATTGTTACTTGTTCCGACGGTATTCCGGTCAAGGGGAAAGCACCCGTGGCCTCCGGTAACCCGTCGATACACTGCCCGTCGTCAGGATTTCCCCGACAGGTAATGCCCGATGGACTTGTAACGGTTAGGAATGTTCGCGTTCTCGTTGAAACCGTTCAGGCAGTGGAGCAAGGCATCTTCGAGCGTGACATAACGACGGTCGAAAGTTTGGATATTATCCAGACAATAAGCATTTACAGCGTATTTGAAAGGCGCGTACATCCTTTCGTTCTCCCGCTTTAAAATGACAAACCAGTCGAAATGGAGTTTCAAGCGGAAACCGTCGCTCTCGCCGACTTTCATCAGCCGCTCTTCGTCGAGAAGCCGCCGCACGAGTGTGGCGTCGAGCTGACGGGTATACTCCCTGTACGCCTTGATACGGGCCGTGTAAGCCGCGGCATATTGTTCGATGTCCGTTTCTTTCAGCCGATGTTCCGCCGGGTAAAAGTCCAGCACCTCTTTCGTCGTGACGGGAATTTTCAGGTCGTCCACCCCGATCTCGTAGGTCTTGTTTTCCAACACGTCGTGGAACTCGAACCCTTGAATTCCCATGAGGGTAAATTCTCGCGTCGGGTCAGGGAGCGCAAGTGATTTGAGCTCTTCGAGGTCGCGGCACACGGCCACGACCGGATACTTCTCGACCACGTCTGACGGGCCTCCGATGCGGATATACGCCTTTTCACACCCGTCGTAATCACCATGCCGGACAATGTCGCAGCAGGTGTAGTTGGGGGCGGCACGATGCCGCGCCGTATATTCCGTCCAAAGCTTGTCCAGCCCGGCTTTTACTTCGTCAGGGTCGGTCAGGGCAACGTTGCCGCACTGGCTGCACCGGCCGTCCGACAAGGCGTTGCGGGTAAATTCGAGGAACTGTCTGGTGTTCGGGTCGATGACGGCGGTACATTTCACTCCAGTGCCGCCGCAGATACTGCATACGATTGACATAAGTTTTTTGATTTGTGTATTTATTCGTACAATCTTTCTTTTTGACGCTTTTTCAAGGTCATCCGGAGATATTGCATCAGTTTCCCGCAGGGACACAGGGCATGTTCCCGTTGGCGGGCATAACTCAGGTCCCCGTTGGAGAGAACCATGCCTTCAGCATTGAGACAGAGGTCGCCGTAAACGTAGTTCTCCTCCGTAAGATAAATCCCATGAACAGGGTTCGGAAACCCCTCCGTGCTGCGGCCTTCCCGGAAAAGGAAGATACGCTCGGCCTGTCCCCGGACTCCGAAAAAGGGATACGGGGAAAGTGCCGCGAGCGTGGCGGCATGCTCTGCCGGATCATGGAAGCGGTCGTCGCTCATTTCGAGCATGTGGCCGGAGTCCTGTTCCTTTTCCTCCTGGTACTCGTACAGTGCGGCGCAGGCTTCTATGAATTCCTCCGAACGGGATGTGGCAGAGCCGTTGGTTACGATATAAAAGTCATTGACAGTAATACCGTAGGCGCGTACCCGTTCGAGGATATGGCGGATGGCCCGGACGTTAAGCGACGGCTCGCCGCCCGTGATGTTGAAATGGTGAATATGCCTGACATGCCGCAGCAGGTTGCTTATATGTTTCAAAGGGATATCCACGGATTCGGCATCTCCCCGCATGCAATGGGTACAGCGCATGTTGCAACGTCGGGTAATCTCGATGCAGAGATTCTTGATATATAGTTCTCTCATATTCGATGTAGTTCGGCTTAGGTTTCATCCGGGATTTCCTTTCCCGTGTAAGGATTATACAGCGGTGTGTTGCCAACTGCCTCGGCGTCAATAGCGAAACTGCCACGGCCTACGTCGTAGAAGAGTTCCAGCTTTAGTGGCGTTGAAGCGATGACTTTCTCAGCCTCGGCTTGTGACAGGCCTGAATACATCAGGCATTTGACACGACACCGGAACATTTCCGGATTGGTTTCCGGCGTGGTAACTACATCAACGACCTCGCACACTTCATCCGTGATGGCGAAGCGGTCGGGATTGGGTGTGCCGTTCCTTCTAGAGCCGTCCGATGCGGCATGTCCGGTGATTGAATGGTTCCGCACCTTTTCGGCGGGATAGGTCTTATCGCCTTTGGCGAAATACGACTTGCCGGAGACGACACAGGCATGATAGATTACGTCGTGGACCTTTCGTCCGTTGTCAAGTATAATTGTATAGACCGTTCCCTCCTGCAAGACAGGAACGGCATTCGGTTTATGAGACATAAGATTTGTTTTTAGCTGTTTATGAATTTCGGTCTTGCACGCCGCATGATGTGTAGGTCATCGTAACCGATGGCTCTCAGTTCGGAAAGCGGGTTGCGGTACTCCTTTTCATGGGCTGGCCGTGTCATGGCGATCACGCCCGCATAGTCGGCTGCGCCATGCTGGCCGACATGCATGTAGGAGGTTATTTCACCCCGCCGTCCGCTCCACGGTATGTCCGGGAACAGGGCGATGACCTGTCCGTCGGGATAGCGTCTAAAGACCACCTTCGTCATTTTTCCCGCAGATTTCCGTGTCGATTTCATAGTCCCCGTAATTTTTGAATTCATAGTCCACTTCGCTGATAATTTCGTCAACCTCTTCGTCCGTTATCTCATCGGCCTTCGGGTTGTCGATATCGAGCCGTACGGTCAGGTAGATGGTTCTTGTTGCCATAATATCATACATTTTTTAGTGTCACAAAGCCGGCCTATGACAGGCCGACGGTATATTTCTCTATCAGCCGCTTCCGGTACGCCTTGTCCTTTCCGGCGGCAAGGCTTGCCAGTTTGCGGATATTCCGGTTGGCTTTTTCCGCGACCTGCTCCACGGTCGGTCCGGGAGTCATGAAATCACGGCATCCGGCACTGCAATACAGCTGCTTTTCCTTGACCGTCCTGCCACAGGCCGGACACCGGCGCTTGCCGTCACGCTCCAGCACTTCCAGAATATTGGCATGAATGCCTTTCCACCATTCAATACGGTCTATGTCATAATCGTAGACGGTTATCGTGTTCCCGAAACTGCGGGCTTCGACCTCAACGGCAATGCCCTCATCTTCAAGGCAAACCTTCAATACCGGGTCTTCGTGAGGCTCACAGTGCCTGTCATACCAGATGATATAGGTGGGATCGTCCAGTTCGTCAGGCTCTCCCAGACAGAGTTCCGTAAGACCGTTGTTCACGAGAATGTTGCGGATGGCGTCTTGTAAATCTTTGATACAGTCCATTGATATTTCGTTTTATGGTTGTTCCTCATTCGTCAGTTCATCTCCGAAGCGTGGCCGACGAACTGGAAGATATCGGCGTATTGTTCGCTGTAGATATAGAATCCGTCCCGTTTTTCCCCGGTCTCCGCATCTATTCCGTCAGCAAGGAGATATTCCCCGTCATCCGTCAGGTAGACATCGGTAAGCTTGATACGGGGCGTGTCGTGCTTCCCGTACAAGGTTGTCGTGACGGGGAAGTTGTTGTCATCGAGTTCCTCCTCTTCTGTAAGGCCGAGTGATACGCGGCCATATTGTGCCAGGAACTCCAGCATGAATTTCAGCATGGCTTGCTCGGCCTCGTGCAGCCGTCCGTCGATAAAGGCGTACTGGGTGGCGAACAGATGCAGCTTGTCGGCGCTCATTTTGTCCGGGGCTTTGCCCGGCTCCGCATTGTCTTTCTGTATTTTATCCATATCTGTCATATTGTTGGTTTCATGTTTCCAGCGGGGTGAAGGAGACGGTCAGTATCACTTTCTCGTCACCCAGGTTGAACACTTTCAGGCAGTCGTTACTGATAGTCCTTTTCAGGATGTCTCCCCGGTATCGGGAATTGCGTACCTTGAAGGTAAAATCATCAATGAACGAGCTGATGCAATGAAGCACGTGGTCGAATTCTTCCTTACCATACCGTTCCATTTCAGGGAAAATGCCTTTCAGATGCGCCCGCAGGCTCAATATGTAGTTCGGGGTCTTGCCCGTGATTTTTCCCGAGTATGTGATTTTGTATTTCCTGTCCATGATATGCCGTTCCATTTAATCGTTACTGTCATACCAGCCCTCGATCTCATCGAAATAGCCGTTCGAGTCCCATTCTTCCAGCAAGGTGGTCGGGTACGTCCATTCAAGGCTGTAAAACAGATCCTGGCACACCTCTTCATTACCCTTGCACAGGGCGAGCAGTGAGTTATGCGTGAAACAGCCGTCACTGCTCTCCGGCACACGCCAGTCCTCACGGTCTTCTGCCGCGTATTCGGGTATATAGCACACTTCATCGGGGCGGTTGAGAAAGGCATCCTCGTTCTTGTAGATGTTTCCTTCCCCTCCGTATTCCAGTTCATAGAACACACCTTCCGGCGTTTCTATCCTGTTGCCAATCTCTATCATAGCGTTGCCGTTTCGTGGGTATATATAATCACCATCCGGGAGGAGAGCACCTTGTCGCGTACCGTGGGGTTGGCGATTGCCCAATCGGAATGGAAATGCATGTCCGGAATGGATGCGGTGTCCACAATATCGCCCCCGTTTTCCAGATGGAGATAATCCGGCTGATACAGGTCGCAAAGGAATTTGCCGTCCGTATCGCTGATGGCGTATATCTTGCCGTCGAGTGCGGCCGTCATCTCCTCCTCGCTGCGGTAGACCAACAGGTATTTACAGCCGGTCTTCATCTCTTCCGCAATCCGCTTATGCAGTTCTTCAGGAGATAATTCACGCAGTCTTGACACGACCGCCCCGATACTTTCCACGGCATCGTAGCTGTCCAAGGCATCATGGCAGGTCGTTTCAAACTCCTCTTTCGGACGACCCGCAAAATTGATGGTACGGACTTCCTGCCCGTGCCCGCCGAGCAGGTAAAAGGGCGTACCGTTCCATTGTTCCTTTCTGACAGAGAGCGGCCGGGAGCATTCCCGTGTCTGCCGGTTCACAACGGCATACAGTTCCAGACTTTCCCCGCATTCCATACGCAGGATATGCCGGGCGAACTCCGTAAATGTCATGATTTTGATTCCTTCCCCGTTCGCCGTGAAGAAATCCTGTCTTGTCTGTTTCATAAATCCGTTTTTTTAAGAGTAGGTAATCGTTTTGTATAAGGGGTGGAATACTCACCTCGTTTTGAAAAAAAAAAGACCGCCGCAGCCGTAGCCGCGACGGCCCGTCATCATTATGGCATGTGATGAACAGGTTCTATTTTCGTTATTCGGCCTCGTAGTACGGTACGCCGTGCCTTACCACTGCTTTTTCCATTTCTTCCCACCAGATTTCACTATGGCGGTCATTGTCAAAATCTATGGGCTTTCTTTTACCGAGCCGCAGCCGGTCCCGTGTCTCCATTTCCGTTTCGTACACAATCTGTTCCATTTCTTCGTCCGTAACATGGTAGGTATCGAACGGCTCCGGCAGAGATTCCAACTCCCTGCGTGACAGCTCGGATTGCCCGCAGGTGAAAACCTTGTCATAGAAAGCGTCATCTTTCGGCGGCAGTTCGGGTTCCTGTTCCGGCAGCACATCCAGATAATCCGACTCGTACAGGTAGTTTTCGCCGCGCCCCTTCGTCTGCCGGTTGTTCTTGAACTCTTCCAGATCACTTTCCGTCAGGCGGAATTCCTTCTTCTTACGCCGCAGGTACTCCATCATGTTTTCGAGGGAGGAGAACGGGGCTATGAGCTCCATGGAAGAACGGTTGTGCCAGGCATCGCTCCGGTACAGCAGGTAGACCTGCGGGCGGTTCCGGGCCGCCTCCTTACGGTATTCGCCGAACTCATACAGGGCGTTGTCGAAACTTCCGAATGCCAGCCGGACTTTGTCTTCGACGGATATGGACTCCCGGCATTCCTCAAAACGGCGTTGCACGTATCCGATGAAACCCACGTCTTCCAGAGTCTCCATGACCGTGATGTCATCAGTCGAGAGCGCGATGTCAGCTCCTGCGAAATTGTCGGCTGACAGCACGTGTTTCTCTTCATTGTATTCGTCTTCCGCCCTGCAGACGGCCAGACCGGGCGTTTCCGCCTCGATCTCCACGACCTTACGGAGCGTCTCTTCGATAGCTATCCGGTATTTTTTCATTGTATGATGTTTATTTGTTTCAGTTCACGTTTGTAGTTTCTCAATGACGGCTTGTGCCCTTTCTCCCTTACGATCTGGCGCATCTGTGCAAAGGTGTATGCCTTCTCCATGTCCAGGCCGTAGTCCGTGGCGAATGCCGTCATTCCGATATAGCAGAAGCCGAACTTCCGGTGCAGCATGTCGGCCGTATAAGGAGTCATGTCTTCCGCCAGGGTTACGGGGACAGCCATTCCCCGGATCTTGAACTTCAAGCCCTCGATAAGGGTCCCGCAGTTGTCGCTGTGGTAGGTCAGGTCCCTGCGGCGGGCGCAGTAACCGATGGTCTCGCCCATGAAGGTGTTGCGGAAGATTTCCGTACGGTTCAGGTCCTTCAACTTCTCGACACCGTAATAGCAGACCGCCTGTACGGCTTTCAACGCTTTGTCCACACGGGGTTTGACAAAGCGGGGGTCGTTTTCCGCCACGATCTTTTCCAGCCACGTGCGGTGGAAGGTTCCGACAGGCACGTCGAACACCTTCTCCGGTGTGCAGTATTTTGAATCCGACCGCGTCATCATCAGATGTGCCGAGGACGGCTCGTATTGTTCTTTCAGGTAAAAGGCCAGACAGGTATTGCCGACTTTGCAGTAAGTATAGTCGTCACGGCTGTTTTTCAGCGACAGCATCGTGGTTTCCCCGCCGTAGAACTTCTCGGGCAGTCCGGTCTGTCGGCAGAACTCCGTGAGGAAATGTCCGGGGATGGCACGTGCATAACTGCGCTCCCGGTAGCACTCCTTCGCCATTTGTGGGGTGATGAACCGTTTGGCAAAGTCACAGATATGGTGATGGCCGTAATCATACGCCGCCTGCGTGTTCGCGTAGGTCTGGAACTTTTTGGGCATCTGGCGGAACCAGCGGAAACACGTCCCGTGCTCCATGCAGTAGTCGACAAATTCCCGCGTCCATACATTTTCAGGAAATTCGGGACAGTTGCCGTTTCTTCGGATGAATGCCTTGCACACTTCCACCGTGAGCAGGGATTGTTCAGTTTCCTCGTCGATATAGCAGTTCGTCTCCCGTTTGCTGTTATCGATGGCAATGACCAGTCTTTCCGGTGTCTTGAACCGCTTCGGCAACTCCCCGAACATGTAAGGGTGTTTCTCCATCAGCCGGTCCGCCAGCATGTCGTCCAGATATACCGACAACGGCTTGAAAAACTGGGGGTCTGTGATGAAGTTTTTTCCTTCGGTCGAACAGACAGCCGCATGGAGAATCTCATAGGAATAGAACCGGGCGGGAACAAGCGAGAGGTCATGTTCCGCCATCTTGCGGTAGTATGCCGCAGTCTTGAAACGGGACGGCACGACGGCATCGGTAACCGTGCTCAATATTTTCATCCCGTCGAGCATCCCGTAATAGAACTCTTGAGTCTTTACCTCAACGGGGACATATCCGAGGATAAGCCCCGTTTTCATGACGGCGTCTGTCCTGCTGTCCGTGTAATACGGGTCGTAAATATAGCTGCGCAAGGCCAGGTATGCCAGTTGCGCGTCCCAAAGGCGTTCAGGTATGAAGGCGAGAATGTCGAAATCCCCGCGTCCGTTTCGGATGACCGCTTCTGCCATTTCTCGGGTAACCATTGCTTCGGGAACGGCCGTGATATTCTTCGTTTTTTTGCGCATGGCGTAGTCACAGACTGCTCCCGAACGGTACGCCTCCGGAATATTGCGCAGCTCGAAGCTGTGCCAGCTCTCCGTGCTGCCCGCGATGATTCGTTCTATACGTCCGGGTGTGAGGAAACGTCCCGGAATATGGCTCAGCACCTCTATTTCCTTGCTTTCGACGGCTGCTTCCACGATCTCTTCCGTGAACAGGTGTTCCGGCAGCCATTCTATGGCCGATACGATGTTATTGTGCCGCATACAGTTTCTTTTTAAGGTTGGACGAACGGACGATTCTCACAAGGCGGCACCCCCGGTAGACATAGAGTATCCTGGATTCCCGTTCGGCGAGTTCCTCAAGTCCCTGCCAGTGCTGCGGTGTATTTATCTTTTCGAGTCGGACATGGTTGTTCACATATACCGTGATCGGTTTCATGCTGTCATGGGAGGGCGTATCTTCGACGAAGAGCGGCAGTTCACAGTATTCTCCCTTGTCCATGACATGCCATCTGCCGTTATCGAACAGGAGGCACGTGTCCTCCATGCGGCCGAAAATGTCTGCGTTGTCCGCGATGCGTGATGCGGATTGCCGCGGTGTTTCCCGTCCGTCACGGATCTTTGAAAAACAGTGGACGGTATCGCCGGTTCCTGTCCATTTTCCATAGGGTGACGGTCCCAGTTTTTGTATGTCGCCCAGCGACAGCAGGGCATCTACCCGTCTGTCATTGGGATAGAACACCCGGAGTTTCCTCACAAGGTCTTTTGAAAGCGTCTCATGGAGCGCCTTGATGTGCCGGACACTGCCGTCCGGCAACAGTTTTCCGATTTGTATGCTCATAATAGTGCTATCTCTTGTTGTTGAAGTATAGCCGGGTCGTCCTTCTTTCGATTGACAGTCCGGCTTGAAAATTATGATTTACAGAAGTCTTCGGACTGGTATCCGGCCATGTCCGGTACGGAACCGCGTGTCATTCCGTCCTGTCGTCTTCCCGTCTTTTCATTTTCAGTTCCCTGCCGGTTGCCGTGCGGCAGAGCGGCAGTTTCCCGGAAGCGGTTTGCTTGCATCCCTCGACGAGCCGTCCTTCGGACACCATTTTCCCGTACATTTCCCTGATATAACGGTATGCCGGGGAGGTGTTCGAATAAACGGACTTCCCACGGAGTGTCTTGACACGCAGCTTTTCGACGAGTATTTCCAGCACCTGCTCCCGGCTCTTGTACAGGTTCCGGCGCTTGGTGCGGAAGGCGTCGAGAAAGACACCCCCGATAGTCATGTCATGAGTCTTGTGGTAATACGCGAGTTCTTCCTCCTCCGTCAGGTCGAGAATCTCGCCGTAAGTGTCAGTACGTAGGTACCGGAAGGTCGTTCCTTGTGCCAGAATCTTCTCGATAAGCTCCATGTGCTCTTTAAGAACAGGGCCCGATAACGATTGGGGATGACAGTACAGGCATGTCTTTCCGAGATACACCTCGGGACAACCGTCTTTGTATTTGTTTTCCTTGATGCTGAACCCTGTTTCCGTGAAAAGGCGCTTTACCTCGTCGAAGAAGCGTCCGGCTTTCTCTTCCGGCATGCGACCGCCGTCATAGCCGGACTCGACGCGGAAGTATGTGTCGATATATATCGGTGTGTCCATTTACAGTTCTGATTTTGATATGTTATATAAAGCATAGCCCGGAACCTCCCGCTCGGGTTCCGGGCATCGTTGAAAATATTCTCATAGACGTATGGAATCGAACACTTTGTCGATGTCCTCCTGCGCCAGCCCGATGTAGCGCCGGGTGGTTTCCAGGTTGGAATGGCGGAATATCTGGTTGAGCAGGATCAGGCCCTCGGCCGAGCGTCCCATCAGCTCGTAGACATAGCGCCCGAAAGTCTTGCGGAAGGTATGTGTGGAGAATGCCCTGATCGGCAGCCTGTACCTTACCTTGAATACCTTGAGCAGCCTGTTGATGTATTCCAGCGAGTAAGGTTTCCCGGTACGCGGGCTGAGAAAGATGTACTGTTCGGGGGCGGGTTGTCCGAGCATCTCGTACAGGAAACGGTTCTTCTCCTGCACGTCCCTGTTGAACTTGATCAGGCGGTTTTTCTTTGTTTTCTGCTCGATGCGGGTCATGGTGCTTTTTCCTAAGATGTCTTTCCAGCGCAGGGTCCTCACGTCGGAGGCCCTGCATGCCGTGCAGAACGACAGCCAGCAGTAGGTCTCCCACAGGTACTCGCCGTCCTTCTCAAGCCCGCGGACCAGCCTGTTATATTCCGCTATGGGCAGGTAGTCGGCTGTCGTCAGTTGTCCCTTGATTCTTGTCACGTGGCAGCCTTTTAAGATTCCGGCAACCCTTCCGAGAGCATCAGCTCGGCCAGCGCCCCGTTCTGGGGAATCATGGCCGGAATGTCCGTACGTCCGGGCTTGTAGATTTCGGTTGCCACGTTATAGATATCCCACGCCGTGAGCGTCTTCTTCTCTTCGGTGAGTTTGAGCAGGTCCTCGGTGAAGATGGAAATCTGGGACTGGTTCAGGGGATAGGTCTCCACCTTGGACGAAAGACGCTTGTCGGAACTGTCATGCGATACGCGCAATGCTGTCAGCAATCCGATGTAGGCGTACATCTCCACCGGGGTAATTACTTTCGCTTTCAGGCGGCGGATGCGTTCCCTGTCCTCGTTCATCTGTACCTCGAAGTTCGAGAGCCACTCGTCTACACGACCGAAAAGCTCTTCGGTGGTGACTTTGTCTTTCCCGTAGTTCGACACACTGCGTTCGGGGGAGAGGATGCACTGGTTGTGGCACACCCTGACGCACGGGCCGATGGCCGCCTGGATGCCGTCCTGATGGAAGGCGATGACAAGCGTCGTGGTCAGCTCGTCCGTTTCCCATTCCTTAATGCGGATGGTCGTATAAACGCGGCGCAGGATATGCGCCTCGACGGCCATCGCCCCGTACTTTTGTTCCACCTGGGGCAGGACGACCACGCCGGGCTGTGCCTTGTTCTTGTTCTGGGCGGCGAAGATTTCCTCCACCTCGTAATTCAGGTTGTGTTTCTGGCAGATGTCCGCCATGCGCTCTATCACCTCGTAATGGTAGATTCCCTTGAGCGGGTTGCCATAGATGTCATTTTCCTTGTGTGTGCGCCGGAGCGTGTCGAGCGTCATCACCTCGACGTTGTTGTTCTGGAAATCGAACTGCACGGGGGCGGCCGTTGTTGCTAATGCTGTTGCCATAATGATTGATATTAAAAAAGTTATACAATAAGAAAGGCGGTGAACCGTTGTCCATCGCCTTTCCGGAATTCATTTTGCGGTTTCAGGCAGGTAACGCCTGCATATCAGGTCCGTGATACTCGGGTAATACACGTTGCCATAAGTTCCGTATGGTCCGAAACGGGCAAGGAAGCGGAAGTAAAAATCTACCGGACGCCGGTAGCTCGTCTGTATTTTGGTTTTCAGCAGGCGGTAGGCGTACTCGTCAGAATTTTCCACCTTGACCTTGCGTCCGTTGAAATAATAGTTTCCCTCCTTATCTGAAGAAAACGATACCTCTTCCTTTGCCGGACGCTCGCCGGCAACGACCCTGAAGAAGTCCTCCAGGGAGCGGCAATCCTGGTATTCTACCGGAATCGTGTCGCCCTCTCGCAGTTTCACGTCCAGTTTGTCAAGCAGTGTCTTGATGGCGGGCGTGTAGATATTTTCGGATTGGAAGCATCTTGTATCCCGCCAGTATTTCTCGAAAAGAGAGCCGGTTTCAAGGAGTAGGAACAGGGTTTCACGCGCTGTCTGCGGTTTATCGGCCAGATACGGAATATACTCGGTCACCAGTATGGAAAGTGAAAGATACTCCTCCGGTTGCAGTTCGCTCTTCTGGTGCAGGTTACAGTGCCTCTCGAGCAGGGAGTCGATGTCGGCTTCCCGCAAGCTTTCGTCCGTCCATACCAGGCAACCTTCTTTCTTGCAGGCGGGACATTTATCCGCTCCATACGGCAGGAGCATCACCTTGCCGCAATCGGAACAGGTGACCAGGTCGCCTCGTTCCGTATAAACATCTACCGTTTCCATTCTCAATCCTCCGCGTAAGGCCATTCAAGGCAGCAGTCATTGCATACGGCCACGCCCTCGTCACTCAGAATGTCAATATCTGTGCCCCCACATTCGGGGCATACCGGTGCCTTTTTCTTGTCCATTCGTCGCTCTGCCGCTTCTTCCGTCAGAAGCAGCGGCACCCAGTATGCCGATGTGCCGAAATCCCGTATCCCGTTTTCATCCTGTATGGGTTCACAACCTTTCGTTCCCATGTATTTCTGGGAGTCCGGCCAACACACGGCACGGTAACACTTGTCCCGTTCGGGAGATTTGCCGGTATGGCGTATATAGTCTTCCTCGGGCACGTAAAGCGCCCCGTTGTCCCCGCTTCCCCATGCCGGATAACCGGTTCCTTCTTCCTCGAAAGGAGCACTTTCCTCGGGAAATTCCACGAGTGCATATAACTTGTCATCCCATGCCAGGGAACACTCGCCGCAGTGGAACCGACTTTCGTGAATATCATAACGGATATTTTCCGAATTGCATTTCGGACAGATAATGTCTTTTGTTTTTACTTTCGGGAAACTCAGGATTTCTCCGGCAATGATTTCCATGCTGGGCCAGAACAACTGTTCGCAGTAATCGTCGGCCATCTTTTCCGCCAGATTCTGCATGTCGTCATCGCTGATCTTTTCCACATCGAAACCTTGTCCTTCCAGGTCATCGCGGTGGACGGACGTGATAGGGAAATACCCGGCGTTCAGCTCCCGGATAAATTGTCTTTCCTCTTCTGTCGGTTCGGGTAAGTTGTTGAAATATTCCCTGAGCCGTTGATAAAGTTCTCTTACCATAATTATATTCCTGTTTTTAATCTAATATCCACCAGTCGAGGACCAGTAGTTCCGGTCCATGATTTTTTCAAGTTCGAGGTCGGAACGGTCTTTCCAGAGGTCGAAGTCATCAAGGAGCTCCGTTCCGTCCTCCAGAGAAAGCACAGTATCCTCATTGTCAAACAGATAGACTTGTATGTCATATCCGGACGGATAACGGTTTTCCCGGATGATTTCTTCTGCAATTTCCTTGTCCATTCGGTTGCCATTTTTTCAGTTCGCCGGTATTGTAACCGGATTCATTTGTTTTGTCTTTTCCTTGTAAAACCTGTCGATGGCAAGGAAGTAGTCCTCCGCATCCCAATCAGTGCCCGCATGCTCAGTCTCGAATTCTTCCGCCCACTGGACGATCTCGGCATTGACGGCACGGGAGTCCCTGTCCTCCCACAGGTTGTCCGCCCCGGCATTGTAGGCAAGGTCCACGACAGCCTCCTGCAACTTGTTGTAGCCGTTACACTCTCTACCGTTGGAACGCAACCATAAGTCCACGTCGACGGCATCCTCTTCCGTCGTCCCATTGTGCAGGCACAGGCACTGCCCGTTGCCGTTATGGCATACGAGGATCGGCCGTTTGGTGTCGGGGCATATCCGTACCAGCAGCTCATTGGCGGCAAGTGTTTCCGTATCATGCCCATTGAGCATTGCAGGAAGCGCCTGGCTGACCAGACTCAGGATTTCCTGTTCCTCCTTTGTCCCGGACGGCTTGGAAGCCAACAGGTTCTGTATGCGTTTAAGAAGATTGTAAATCATAATCAGCAGTCATTATGTTCTTTCCAGATTTTACGTTTCTCGTCATAGCCCTTGTTTTCCCACCATTCATTGCAGGTTTCGGCAAACCCCTGATGGTTGTCTCCGGCCGGACACTTGTCCTGACGGCAACCCGTGATCTGTTCCATTTGATTTGCGTCCAACGAGTTCCACCATTCCTCCATGCGTTCTTTGAACTCTTTTAAAGTACAGAATGGCTGATGGTCCTCGCATTCGTCGCACCAGTTATCATAGCGGTCTATACCCGTGGTACCGATGAATGTACGGGCATTCGGATCCACCCATGCCTGGGTCTGTATATTGTCTGAACCGCACCCCTCGCATACGACAATCTCGTCGTCATTGACATCAGCGGAGATGAACCCGTGTTCTTCCAGCCAGTGGGCAATCTCAAGCAATCCCTCGGTCTGTACCTGTCCGATGGGCTCATCGAAATCCTCGCCGGCTTCGCCGTTGAGCGTGCAGAGCAGTTTGCCGTTCCCGTCGATGAAAAGTTCATAAACGGTCGCACTTTCATAACCGCCGTATCCGTAAAAAGCGGAATTGTGGACCACCACTATCGGGGAGGTTTCATACTCCGCTGATTCCGCCTCCCGGTAATGTACGCCGCAGTTGCGGTAGAACGTGCCGATGATGTTGTTCTCCTTCTTCACGGCGTCGCGGATTTTCTCCATAAGTGATCTTCTGATGGAGATGATACTGAGGTGCGCATAATCCTTACGGAGACGTCTGTACACTTCCTGCTCGAAGTTGCCTCGAACAGAGTCGAAAGGGGATACGCCGGCGTTCTCCCGGATATATTTGTCCTCGTTAAAGTTGTAGCGCCGGCAGACAATATTCTTGACGCGGCGGAATTCCTCTCCGGCAAATTTGAGGATACTGTTCTCGCCTAGCGAAGTCGGAAAATAGCAGCGGGGCATGTGCACTGTCATTTCACGGTAAAGTGTGTCATCGTCTTCCGGAAAGGTTCTGTCTGTTTCCGGCTTTGTAGGTTTTTCCTGTTCCATGTTGCTTGTTTTTTATCTGTAGTTGAACAATTTCCGGTTTGCCGCCCGTTGCATGGCGGTCACCATATTCTTATGTCATAATCTTTAAAATAGTATTCCAACTCTTTTAATCCTTCCAAAGAGTGCAGCTCGTTCTTTCCGGTCACTTCGATGTCGACGGATACTGCATTTTCATCTTTGATGTTTACTTTGGCATTGTCAAATACGCATCTTACATATTCTGCAATGCATGAGGCAGGCAGGTCGTTTTTTACAATATTAAGTACCATATTATTTATTGTTCATTAAATGTTTGCTACGTCCATAAACCGGGCACCGCTTGCGGTATCTGCATTCGCCCCGGGCCGCGTCGGTATGCGCCCGGTGCCATTCATCCCAGCTCTTCACTCCATTGTCTGTAAGGAATATGATCAGTTGCATGCAGCAGAAACCGCGTTTCTCACGTTTCCGGTCATGAAGGTTGGCCAGCCCGTTATCTTTAGGTTTCATACAGGTTTGATGTTACGGCAGGTTTGCTCGAAACGCCTTCATGGCATATCATTAAAACCATGAGACATGCACATAGGCATCGCTTTGGTCACTGCCGTTGATTAGACAATCGAGTACTTCGATAAACTTTTCCCGGTCCATCCCGACCTTTGCCAGGCAGGAATAAAATTCTTCGGCATTCTGCCGGAAGGTTTCATCCTGTTCTGAGATATGTTTTCTTAGCTGCTGCAGACCCGAACGGGCTATTTCGAAGTCATCGGTATAGGCGTCTTCTGCGGAGTTATCAACTTCGAACATTGTCAGGATATCATAAAAGATATCCTGACCGTCCCCGCCATACATACCCGGATATTTGTATTCGATTTGCCAAACTCTGGCTACATGTAGTTTTCTGGCCATTATCTTTTCATTTTTCGGATTTGTTGTCTTATGCAGTGCAGCATCAATTCGATACCACGGATGCTTTCCTCATTCTCTTTCAGTTTGTAATAGTAGGCGTTCGCTTCGTCGTAGTCTTCCCGTGCCTTGCGCAATCTGCATTCCTTGGCGTCACGGACCTGTTCATGGGACAGGTCGTAACCGATGAACTCGTCCATGAAACAGGAAACCGTACGCCCGTAATAGTGGTCCGTGCGGGTTTCCACCGCAGTACGGATGATGTCGTCGCACCGCCTTCCGAGTGTCCGGAGTACGTCGCTGATATGCCGGTCATGGTACTCGTAACCGAAGAAACGGGTATACCACTCGTGTTCCTGCCGGTTTGTCTTCCCCGCGTAATACTCGTACCATTGGGCGTCGCACTTGGTGTGCCTCTGGGTAACCTTGAATATGGCATACTCTTCACCGATCCATGTAAAACGTGAGAGTATCTCACTCGCTTCTTCCTCATAGTAGCTATCCCGCCAATTCAATTCTTCGGTCTGGCTGAGCGGGAGGAATGACTGTTTGGTGATCCACTGCCCGAAACCTTTGTGCGTGACATGCGGAAGCACTTTCACGACCTTGCTCCATGCCTCGTTGCAGGCTTCATCCAGTGAAGGGAAACTTTCAGGAAAGCGTTCCCTGTCCGTTCCGTCTCGCAACACCCCGTTCCAATCTTTGTCGCAGACAATGAGGGTGAGGTCCTCCCTCACATGGCAGTCGCGTTCGCAATAGCCGTAGGGAGCATCGCAGAGCGTGTACCACTCCTTCGGTCCATAACCGTCGTCACGTCCCAGATAGCGTCTGGGCTTACCCTTCTCTGTCTGCACCTCCCACACTTCCGTGCAGTTTCCACGGTCGATATGGTGCAGGCGTACCCTGATTTCCTTGTTATCTCGTTTTTCTTCCATGTCGTTCATTTTTAGTATGGCCTGTCTTTTTCTTTTCGAGAATCCGGTAGATTTCTTCAAGGTCATGCTCATTGTCTATCGGTTGCCCGTATTCCGTATCCACGATGACCACCCTGGCATTGGCCAGGTGACATCCTGCTATCGTCTTGTCATAGTCGCTCCATTCAGGATTGATTTCTGTTACCGTGTCAAATTCAAGTCCGTATGATGTCTTCATTGTATTTCCAGTTATTATGCGTATTTTTCTATTTTATGCTGCCGCTTTGTTCTGCCCGTCGATAATATGCCTGCATTCGGCTTCCAGTTCTTTCATACATTCCGTACCATAGAATCCCCAACAACTGTCCAGTTCATTGTCATCGTCACTTTCCGGCATGATGCGATACCCGAAAACTTCCCCGGTATAGTAGTTGTCAAGGGTACTGATTTCGTCTTGCAGGTATCCCTCGATCCGCTTCCTGCGTTTCGCGGTGATGTTCTTCCACCCGTATTCCCGGCGCACCTTGTCCAACGGTACCGCGATGATTCCGAAAAATCCGGAATCCCACGGGCAGCTGAACGGCGAGGTGGATATTGTAATGCCGCCATGGTCGTAGAGGTAGACCGGCAGGGCGATATATTCCTTCAGGAACGATTCCCGGAAATTTCCGATATGCCCTTCAAAAACCTTGTCGATATCGAAGTGGTCATCAAACTCCTTCTCCGGGCGGTAGCGACGATGTGCCGTATAAAGCGTACCGAGATTGTCATACGCTTCACGCGGGCTTCGGGCGTCATCATCATAATAGATGTTGATGCGATACCCGTTATATTTGATTTGATTATATAGATTCATTTGCCTGGGTATTATGTTTTGTTACAAAGTCTTACAAATTGTTCCGTAATCTCGTCCCGCTCGAACTCGTCGCAGTTCAGGTCGAAGAATATACCCGAAGCCGCGAGCATGTCACGGGCTTCTCCGTAGGTAAGGTCGTTCCTGTGCCTGTATCTGTCCACCATATCCCGATGTTCGGCTTCCGCCCGGTCGTGCAGCCTCATTTTATACTGCCTGTACCATGCGGGGAACTGTTCCTTGGAAACCATATGTTCCAGCTGCAAGTCCCGGTATCTTCCCGGTGCCAGCAGGATGTGGCTGTCAATGTAGGACTTCGCCTCGGCTATGATTCCCTCCCTGGTGAAGGGACGGTGGGAGCGTGCCGTGAAATGCACCCATCCACCATGCAACGGGTGTTCGATTTCAATCTGCACACCCTGCCTCCTGACATGTACCACGATATAGGCGGTCTGGCCGGGGAACATATCGTCCTTGAGGCTCACTTCCCGGCAGGCCGGCGGGTCAACATGGATGTAGTGGTCCTGCCTTGCGCCCTCGAGGAACCTTTCAAGCTGCCGCATCGACTGGCAGTAGATGAATGTCCCCACGCGGCACTGGCCTCGGCGGATGTCGCCGTAATAGTACTTTCTTGCCCTTGCTCCGGTAATGCGGGACTCGTCCGATGCCTCGAAATAGCTCCGGTAGGTATCGTCCGTACGGCAGAAATCATATATTTCCTGAAAAGTCCTTGTTTTCATTTGTTACTCCTTTTTATGTATTGTCTTCTTCCGGCGGGGGAAATTCCCCCGTCCTGTAAAATATCTCTCCGAGACGGTCAGCCTGTTCCGCCAGACCTCTCTTCCGGACAGCCGACACGGCATCGCATGCGGCCTTTTCGTACATGCCCAGCAGTACCGCCTCGGGCAGGCGTTTCGTCCGCCACACCTCCTGTGCGGTGGCGAGCATCTCCACCTCGCAGCCCAGATGGGCGGCTGTGAGGATAATGACGGCATTGCCGATAAAGTTCGGTATGCGTTCTTCCTGTTGTTCTCCTTTCATTGTTCCGTGCCTTTAATCCGTTTCGAACTCGTCTTCATAGACCTCGATCTCCTTCCCGCTCTCGCAGATGCGTACCAGCCAGGTGTATTGGAGCCGTTCCAACAGCTCTATACGGCGATAGCCCTTGTAGGGCACTTTCAGCGTTGCAATGTCTCCCGGTTTCATGTCAGGCGGGTATTTCAAACTGGACATGGAAATGGAATTCGCTTATCAGGCTGCAGATCTGCGGTACTGATTTAGGATCCTCCCCGTAAGGGTAGAAGATGGTCCGGCAACGTGTCAGGCATCGGATACCCTGTTTTCGTAACCGGTACAGCAGGTAGGCCCTGCGTCGTAGTTGTTTCTTGCTCATCGTATAAAGGATTATGTCGTTTTGATTAGAATAGCGGTATGGTCGTCAAACAGGGGCATCTCTTTACGTTTTCGATGTAATGCCTCCATTGAAAGATGCTCATCTTGTGTTAACAGGGATGAGCATCATTTCAATGGAGGGAGTACTAATTTATTCTGACCCGCCACACCGTGCCGCCTACCGGGCGGATGGAGATGACGGCCTATTTCTTACGCCATGCCGCCATCTTCTTTTTGATGTTGATATTGTTGTCCGCCAGCATTTTTTTCAGGACTGCCAGCAACCGCCAGCCTTCTCCGTTTTTATACTCTTCCGCCTTGGCTGACAGGAACGCCAGTGACTGGTACTTGTCCAGACGCCGACCCCGGTCATTGACAGCCGTGCAACTGTGGAAACGAATCAGGTTCTGCATGGTAAAGAACGCCCCGGCTCCCTTATAGGCATCCATCCATGCCTTGCTTTGAGGAGTGCCCCATGGCAGCCGGATACGACGGTCATTGAACTGTCTGACCGCGTTGTAAAGCTGTGTGGCGTCCAACGCGTGCCTGATGTGGGTTATCGCGATGGAAAGCGGGTAGTACAGTTTGGATTGCAGGTCCTCCACGAAAATATTACGGCCGTGTATACGCTTGTAGGGAACTCCCTTGCATTTTCTTGTTTCCAGGTTGCCCACGTGTTTTTTCAGCGCGTTGACATAGTCGCTCGCGATGGCCAAAACCACATCACGGTTGAACCAGCGGTTTCTCTCGGCAAAACCCGTGATGTCCTTGTGTTCCATCTTCATCTGGGCGTGCAGCTCGTTCAAGAGCATTTTCCACTGGTAATCATAGCCTTTCCGGTGAATCATCTCGGTCACCCCTGCCGGCTCTTTTTCACGGTAATGCGTGTATGACATCATATGGAACATTTGTGCCATGACCCACCGGCGGAAGAGTCGGTTGTTGGGAACGGTACCCTGTGCCATGATGCTGCCGAATATCGGGTCGTTGTCATCCAGGATGGTAAGTTTCCCGTCTTTGTTGGAGGCGATATACTCGCCGCCCTCGGCTCCCTGCATGGCGAACAGGCAGCTCACGTCCACACCGGCACCGCGGAGTGCCTCGATACGCTCCCGCGCCCCTTTGGGAAGTCCGGCGGGAGAATTATGGCCGGCCACCACCGGATAGACGGTGCCCAAATCCGAATTCTTGCCGATAACGGTGCCCGTGGCGGCAAATTCCTTGTCCGCGATGGCGAATTCCGTGCCGCATCCGGGGCACAGGACTTTTGTTTCTTGTTTCTTTCTGCTCATTGTGAATTTGTTAATAGTTGATTACTTCCGGGTTCCACCCATTTTCTGAGTATCACCAGGTCCTTGTCTTTTTCGCTTTGCCAGAACCATTTGCCCATCGTTTCGGGATTCCATGTGAACCCGCCTATAATCCGGCAGAGGATATAGAATTCCAGCTCGAATTGCGCGGTATCCCGGTGTTGCCCGTACAGCATGTCCCCGTCCTCGAGGTCACTTTCGGGCAATGCCATGAAATACCGGCGGGACTTGCTCTGGCTGCGCTCCGATGGTATCGAATGTTTATAGCGGCGGTACAGCTCCTCCACATCCGTGAAAAAATCCCCGCAGCCGTACTCCGGCAACCACGGAGCGCCATCATACCTGCCGTTCCGTATCATGTGTCTCCCGTTTACTTTTAAACTTCTGGACTGGAAATCAATCCGGAAATTTGCGCCGTTCTCTATGGCGGTGACGGTTTCTCGGTAAATATCTTCCATTTTCTCACCTGTTTACAATTAATGGCACTCAAACCCCTGGCGCGTATCTTTATAGTCCTGATAAATACAGTAGGACTTCGGTCCTGAACCAGGTAGTAGCCTGGCTCAGGACCAAGCTTGAATACTGTATCTTGAATTTGGGTCCCTCGTGCATATGCGGTCGCGCTACCCTTCTGTTCAGGGGGGCTCATCCGGACGGCACATCCCTTTAAAAACCTGATACGGGCCGCGAGTACGGCTGGCCCCTGTGTCATCTGTCGTGTTAGCAGGAGATGACAAAGGTTCCAGCCGCGTAAATCGCGGCTCTGTTGAAATCCCGGCCTTGCCCCCTTTGTCCTGTGCTGTTCTTTTTGCGGTTCCCGGAATGCCGGCACGTTCCTTTACAGGTCCGATGTCTGCTGTGGCGGAAGCCGGAATGGCGCCGTCGTATAACGTTAGGGATACGACGGCGCGAGACGGGCTTATCGGGGACAGCAGGCTGAATCCATTCCCCCGAACCGCACGTTCCCGTGCTGGAAAAGACTGAAAGTTCTCATAATACCGGCACATGGCTTTATGCTTCCGATGTATCCCGCGTATGGGTCTTCTGCGGAGTCCGAAGGCGACGGTCAGCCGCCTTCAGACTCGGAAAGAAGACGTTGGTACGCGGGATGCCCAAACCTATTCCTTGAACTTTCCCGGTGTGCTCCGGTAACGGGTGCGGGACAGACGGCACATGACTTTAATTTCCCGATACATTACAGGCGCAGCCAGAATCGAGATGGGATTAACCGGGTGTTAGACCGGTTAATCTCGATATGGATTCTGGTTATAAGCCTGTAACGTTGAATAGCCTGCCCGTCCACCCGTTCTGCCGTGTGCCCGGCGTAACTTATAGCGATGCCACCAGCGTGTTGTACACCGCCCGGCTGGTCAGAAGGGCGTTACGCATGCAGCCGACAGTCAGGTAACCCGGTATGTCCCGGTCTGTTTTATCGCGGTTGGCCTTCACGTTGCGTCCCCGTCCCCGGACGATGCAGCCATCCGGTTTGGTTCGGACATATCCCAGACCGCCGATCTTGCACCTGCCCGTCTGAATGGCTCTAAAGCAGTCCATCACGAACTTGTTCAGCTCGTTGAGGTCACTCTTCACATTACAGACCGGCAATACCTGTATCGCCCAGCTGAACTCGCCCTTGTACAGGTAACGGTTCACGGCGTCCACGGCTTTTGCCAGTGTCGTGTCCCGGCAGCGGATTGTCCGCCGCTCGATCTCGTGCTGGAAGGTCTTGATGCGTGATGACGAGAGCGAGACCATGCCGCCCTTGATACTGAATCCTAAGAACTTGAACCAGACATCGGCTGCCAGGTATTCCACTTTCTTGGGATTTAGCTTCATGGATTTATCTTCCAGGCGTTTTTGGAGTGTGTCCATCGCTTTTTCATAATCCTTGCCGATAAAAAGCATATCGTCGGAATACCGGACGTAGTAGCCGTTCATTTGTGACAGTTCCCTGTCTAGGTCGTAGAGCAGTACATCCGCCAGCCAGCTAGCCACAGCACAACCCTGTTTCAAGGATTGATACTTGCTTTGCAACCGGTTATCTTCATCGAAATAGAGGTCCGAGTGGTAATATTTCCTAAGTACGTCTATCAGGGCAGACTGGCCGTGTTTGGCCTCCACCTTGTCGAACGCCTCGTCGATGAACCGTATCGGAACACTGTCGAAGTATTTGGAAAGGTCGGACTTCCAGCCCAGACAGCCGCTATTGCCGGTTTCTGTCATCCGGTGGCTGACTTCCGTAACTACCTTGCCGCACCCTATACCGGTCTGGTAGGACTTGCACGAAGAGTGCAGCATCTCCGGCATCAACTCGAAGAGCAGGTCGTTGGCGATACCCAGTACTACGCGGTCCATCGGCTCGTTTACGTACACTGTGCGGAACTCACCGTTGTCCTTGGGTATCTGCGCCGTGTGGGGAGGGGAAATCTCGTACTTTCCCCGTCGCATGGCATAGGCCATCGCCATACGGGTATGCTCGTCGGTCAGCCGAATAAGTTGGTCTTTCCTAATGTCTTTCAGCACGCCTTTCTCAATGGCCTTCGTCCACCGGCCTATGTCGAAGAACATTTGCAATATCTTGTCTTCATTCATGGCACTCAAAACTTTTTTGGGAAAGGATAAAATTCAGTATGTCCATGCCGGATTCTACGTCACATTCCTGCTCGTACTCCTCGCCCGTGTAGTAACTGTAACCCATGATGAAGATTTTCCCGTCTTTCCGGAGCGACGCGTTCGTGATGACCAGTTCCACGGGGTCACGGTCCACAACATGGAGATAGGTCGAGGATTGTTCACCGTTGTCATCAAGGCTGCCGCCACACTCGGAAAGCAGCTTCACGGACAGGGCGTAACATTTTTCATTCAGGGCTTTCTCCGCCACGTGATGGTTGTTCATCTCTTCCGTAAGTGTTCGGATGCGGTCACCGCGTCTCTGCTCGGGAACCGGTTCGAAAGCGGTTTCGAACATCCAGACAGGCATCCATTTATGGAAGACGGCGGGTCCCAAGCGGCATATGTAAACTTCATCGTTCTCTTTCTCCGTCTCCGGGATATCCATTCCCGAGGCTCGTGCTGCCGCTACGCTCATGCGCTCGAAACCGCCGAGGCAGGAAGGTGCCGACTTCAAACGGTAGGGACGGATGTTTCCTACAGGGACACCCATTGACATAAGTAGCATCCCCTTAAAAGTGTCGGTAACGGGAGTGGTTTGCTGTTTGTTCATTCTTTTATTCATTTTCTGGTCTTTGTACATACATTATGATTTCTCACGCATCCTCCGCAAGGGCCACAAGCCGCTCTTCCGGCAGCAGGAACTCCTCGTCCGTGAAGTAATAGCAGATTTTCCGGTCCACGGCCTCCGCCTCGTCCGATATGGGTGCGCCGTCTTTGCCGACCAGCACGTCTTGCAGACCCGTTACAGAGACCAGGGTTTTGTATTCCCCGCCCGTTCCACGGAACAGCGTCAGTTCCCTGACAAAATATTCCCTGTCATTCCATGTGATAATCTCAAACATTTCCTCCACTTCCGGGAACAGCCGGCACAGGACCGGAAACAGTTTGCAGGCATCGCTCCGGAGCATCAGGAAGACACATTCCATCAGGCATAGTCCGGCATCTTTGAGCATGGGCAGCAATACGTCCGTGCCTGCTCCGTTTGCCTCTGCCACTATCAGGGCTTTCCAGTATCCTTCCTGGAATGAGTCCGTCCAAGGGATGAGTTCGGCTGCCCTGACGGAATAAGAAACCGCGATTTCTTCCGGATTGTCCTCGTCCGTGGAAATCAGTCCTATTTTCGTGTCATCTTCGACAGGCTCCTTTACCGGCAGGCAGACTTTCATTTTCCGGAACGTGTCCGTGTCCTCGTCCGCCCAGTTGACAAAGCCGCCGAATCTTATAAAATCATATCTGCTCATTTGTCATTATTGTTTATTGTTATTTACCTTACAATTCTTCCGGTTCTCCATCGTTGATACTCCGGTAGAAACGGTCTCCGTCCGCCCACTTCTTGGCGGTGATAGCCAGCTCGAACGCTTCCTCTATGGAAAGGCCGTCGGCGGGAAGGGCATCAAGGAGTTCTCCCATGCATACGTCATTCTCGCGATACTCTTTCTGCACCTTTCCGAGTGTCATTCTGCCCTTGTCCGTCTTTTTACGCCACAAAAGCATCTGTTGTATCCAATTTTTCATGCGATTCTTTTATTAAAGGAAATCCTTGGCATAACTGCGGGCTTCATTGAAAGTGTTGAAGCCGATTCCACTCATGCAAGAGATTGCCCAGTATCTTAATTTCCTGCTTTCGGCACGGGCAAGATAGATTTGCCCGATACAAATCCCGTCTTTGAGAATGTCATGCCGCTTGTCTTTTGTAATCCGTACCATGTTCCGACATTCACTTGTCCATTTTCCAAAATCCGTAATCGGACCCGTCACCGAGATGAGCACCGAAATAGTACCCCTCCGGTGAGTAACTATCGAGCGTGTCGAACAGCGATTCCAGCAATCCCGCCGCGTCATCGCTGTTCCACCAGTCTGCTTCTTTGTCCTCCATGGCATGGGCGGGGATGGCATTCATCACCTGCACGTACTCCGGTGTGTCACGGATAACGTCCAAGAACGCCGGAATCAGGTCCTGCGTGCGCATCGTGCCGTGGGAGATACTCTCTCCCGGCACGGCATGGAGGCGGTTTTGTGTCCTCTCGTCTATGAACATGGCATTTAGATAAAGGGCAGACGGGTATCTTCCAGCATGGAGGCCAGCATTTGACACATCTCGTATGAAGCACGGTTGCGGTCGTCAATGCAGCGTGAATCACGCCCTGCCATAGCGGTAATGGAAGCCTTTACCGTTCTGAAGAATGTCTGTTCCAGTGTCTTGTGGAAATAAGGAAGAGCCTGGGCGAAACGTTCGGACTTGAATCCCAAATCGTTCATGGCGTATTCCAGCTGTTTGGCCGCCTTGTACTCGCGGCTGTTCTCCAGGCTTTCCGGAATATCACCGAACTGTGCGGTCCGGAGCTGGCGTTCCAGTTCGATGACGGCCACCGAAAGCAACAGCTTGATGGCTTCCGGGTTGCCGATACCGTGTTTCTGCCCGTCAGCGGTATGGAACTCGATCAGGTTTACACTGTTATTCTCTTGTAATTCTTTGTAGCATGCGAGGGTCTTGCTGAGCGCTTTTGCTTTCTCTTTATCCATAATTTTATCTGATTTGATTGTTATTGCACACAAGTACGTCCCCAACGATGAAGTCTTTCGACGCCGGGTGATGAGCACGGAATATCCTGCTCGCTTCAAGATTGAGGGACAGAGGGATAAGTTTGCCTTCCTCGTTGACGACCATTGTCGTGCTCCCGTCCAGTTCCACCAGTTCGATGTAGCCGCCGACAATCGCCTGCATCTCCTCCAGCGTGAAGTCTGAGCCATTGGCTGGCTGCACGGGTTGGCGTGTTCCGTCCGTTTTGATGATTTCTGTCATAGTTGCTTTGAAATTTTAAGATTCATGACTCGCCAGTATATCCAAAATCTGTTGCAAAGGGAATTTTTCAGTCCAGAATCGCTCGTCGGTATGTTTGCCGTACGCCCGGTATCTGGCTTCCCCGTTTGCAAATACCGCCAAGATATGGCTGACCAGCACATTGTCCGGCGGAACCAACCTTTCCAGTTCCGTTTCGGTCAGTTCCACGAAGCACCAGTTATTGTCTTCCGGCAAGTCCTCGCTGCCCAGTATCCCGTCCTCGTCCGGCTGGTAAAAACCAACCGATATGTCATAAAAGTTCAAAGACTGGAAACTGATGTCATCCTTGAATGGCTTGACGGCTTCCAGCCTGCCGGACTGTGTCTGTCTCCACTCTTTTGACAGGTACACGATTGCAAAGTCGCAGCAATCCCATGCACTGTCAGTTCCTGCCTTGAGCAGGAGGTATGGGGTAGGTTCATTTGAGATTTTCATCGTATTTCCCTCCTTTTATGCCACGCGTGATACCGTTTCACGGTGCGTAGCTGGTTAATGATATGGCCAAAAAGCTCGCGTGAATAGATGCGGTAATGGAACACAGCCGAATACTCGCATACATTGCCGTGAAAGTCCACGTGGGAGCGGTCATCCGCAAAGTCGAACAAGTCGCCCTGGATTTCCAGCGTGTATTTGTTCTTCCGTAGCCAGTCAAAAAACTCGAAGATGTCCTTCTTTTGGGAGTAGAAAGTGCAGTATTCGTAGCGGTTTCCGCGCAGGTTCCTCAGCAATGCCGCCATCTCGTTCCGTTCCCGGCGGTCGCCAAATTCGGATCCCGTCCGAGTGGCGAGGTTCTTCAGGAAATATATTTTACCTCCATACTCGAAATAGTACGGTATGTAGGTGACCGTCTTTTTGTACCAATTGACATATTTGACAAAGGAAGCCTTCTTGACGATGGCGGGATGCAGGTTTACTTTCTCCATGTGTTCCCGAATCTGGCGGTAGATTTCCGCATTGGAAAGACGTATGGGACGTTCCGCCCGGAAATACCTGCCGTCCGACTCGAAACAGAGCGCGTACAGGTTTCGGTAATACGGTTCCCCGACAAAGAACCAGTCGCTCTGCATGCGGGCCGGAGGCAGGCATTCCAGCAGTTCGTAATAACGTTCCTCCGTAATTTCATGGAAGGGCTTGCAAAGTGCCCGGGTATAACGCTTCACAAGCAGTGTCATGCGTACCGGTGATACAGCGACCAGGTACGGGTTCTTCTCCCTTTCGCGCAGTGCTTCCAGCGTCTCGCCGCCGTAGTCGCTGTGCATGTCATCCGACATCGACGTGAGGCATGTCCCGTCGAAATAACGTGAATCGATGATGTATCTCATGGGCACTGGATTAAATGGTTATTTTCAACACCTGACCGGCGGCATATTCGGCATTGCGGGTGAGCTGGCGCTGCCATGCCTGGTTGCGTGGCGCCCACTTGAAAGCGTTACGCTTCAAGGTTGTACGCATATCGGTATCGGGTATTTTGTCGAAGAGGATTTGCAGGCGGTCTTCTTCGAAGTTGTAGACCACCTTGCCGCCATCGAACGGAATCTCACGATTTTCACGGCTTGCCCGTTCCTGCTGCTTTTCCCGCACCTTGCGGACGAGTTCGGGATACTTGAAGATTGAATGGCGTGCCGTGACGACAGGTTTCTTGACTTTGTCGTTCCACTCTCGCAGACGAGCGACGGCACGGTCGATGATTTCCACGTTGCCATGGTTGACATAGGTGGAGAGTCGCCCGGCGAGGTTGCTGACGAAGAGAGCCCGGCTATAGCCTCGTGCCGTACCCGTATCGATACCGTGAATGGTCGAGGCGGCATCGTCGATAAAGGCTTTGACCTTCTGCCACTCCTCCTCGAGACGCTGTTCTTCGGGCTTGGCCGCTTCGGTAGCCTTGCGAATCGCTTCGAGTGCACGTTCTCGCCATTCCCGGAACGCCGTGACGCTCTTGGCGTGGCTGTTGCAGGCCTTTTCGTTTCGGCCCGTGTTGAAGCGTGCAGGTCCCGTAATCATCGCGCTGGCACAACGGCTGTTGGCGGCGATCATGGCAGAGAAATAGCGTTTGTAGTTTTCCATGTAACGTTCCCGCTGCTGCTCGGGCATCGACTGCAAATCCTCGTGCAGTTCCTTTTCGTGCGAGGCGATGTCTGACTCACCCCGCTCGTCGGGTGAGAAGGAGGTGAGGTTGTAGGAGCTGCACGCCTGCTTGAAATATTCTTCCAGATAGCCCGGGTGCGCCACTTCCACAACTTCCCAGTCCTTAAAGTCCGCCGGGGCGAGGATTTCTTCCTTGCCCGGATTCCCTACAAGATGGGAATAGCTGCAATACCCGTGTCTCTTTCCCCTGAAAAGAAACGCTACCGGTTCGCTTTCCGGGGCATCCACACGCCGCACCATGGTCACACGATGGGCATTTTCCTTTGTCAATAATGTTGTTTCCATACCTTTCTTCTTGATTTCGTTATTTGATTGTTTCCGATTTTTATTGTTGCTTCATCCGGGCGGCATGGTCCATTACAGAGGCGAACCCCACCTCGATACCTATCTGGTATCCGCCCTTGATGGTCGATTCCAGCTCCGCCTCGCTTTCGATCAGGGATTCCGAATCATCGGCATAAAGCCTGTACAGGGAGAATACGTCTGCCTCCCATAGCTTCCGGGCATTTTCCGCCGATACAAGCAGCCACACGAAACCGTCCTCACGGGTTACCTTGACGGCGGCTTCGCTATGGCTCAGAGTCCGCCACTCCTTGATGTCCAGTGCCACCCTCCACACGATATACATCAGCGTATCGTGGCGGCTTTTAATATCAGGGGAATCGCACAGGCGGCTGGCCACATCTTTGAGTGTCCGGAAAGAGTCCGCCATGAACTGCTCCACGACATACGGCTTTTCGGCAATGGCGGAACAGGCATCGTCCGCCCTGCCTGATTCCGGAACGGTCTGAATATCCTCCTCTTCAAGGAAGATTTCACGGTGCAGGTAGTCCAAGTAGTAATATGATTTCATTCCGCTTATTCTTTGGGGGTGAAAGTGATTCTCGTGTGCCCGTCATAACCGAAGGACGGTTTCAGGCCGAAGGCTTCGGCATCACTGCTGATGCAGCAGATGTCCCAAATCTCCAACCCTCCGGCGCAGGTTATGACGGTATTGTTTTCAGATATTTGCGGCGACTTGTCTTTCAATGCAGCCCCGCCGCAGATGCCGCGTAGAATAACACCACGCTGGTGGGTAGTAAGTTCTTTCGTTTCCATAGACCTAATCTTTTGCTTTTACACCGAACATGTTCTCCATTGTACTGGCGAGGGCTTCCTTGAAACCGTCGCTTACGCCCCAGTATTCAAGTAACCCGTTGCCGATGACCTGCATCTGTTTGTCGGTGGGCATATCGCCATCATACCCGTATTCCTTGAGCAGGGCACGGCTGATGATGACACCTTTTATCTCGTTGATTCTATGTTCCTCTCCCATAGCCGTTAATACATCTTTACCCGCAGACCAGATATCTGCTTTCTCGTTATTTCTGTCATTTTCTTTATCCGTTTATAAAAGCATAGGGGCATTCCGCCCCCATAGTTGTTATTAATTCATATTATTTTGCATGATTTTTTCCGGAACACCTATCCGGCATAGATGTACTTGAGCTTGGGCACTCCGTTCTGGAGCACGGTGAAGGCGTTTTCTTCCACCTGCACGTCCTTTGCCTTTGGCCACCATAGCCACGAGAGTTTCCCGTCGGGTTTGAGGAATGCCACGGCATTACCCTGCACTTTCCCGACCTCACGCACGCCGAGGTCTTTTCCGCCCTCGAACAGCCGGACACACCGCCACTTCGAGCCAAGCGTCATTTTCCGTTTCACGTCTGCTAATGTTTTCATACTCATTGCGTTTTTATTATTGCATATAAATTCTGCATTTCCGGTTGCACCGTCTCAGGCTGTCCGCCGAGAGCGGATAACTGCGGTTCAAATGGTCGGGAAACCCTTCTCGGAACATCAGCTCCGCCGTAGCGTACTCCTTGCACCATTTCCGCCGACGTCTCCCACGGGCAGGTCTCGTTTCCGGCATCCGCCTTTTCGGAGATTTCGGCACACGCCATTTCCCACCGACAAACACCGCTTCATATTCCCGTTGTAACACGCCGCTGCAATACGCCGCCACGCTGACAGCGGGCACACTTCCGAGCTGTCCCGTCGCGGCAAGGCTGTCAAGCGTATCGGTGGCAGCCTTGAAACTGGCAAAGCACCCGTAACTGCGGGTGCGCTTTGCGTCAAACACTTCTATCATATTTATTCGTTTTATTATTGGCACATCCGTTCTCCGCTTCCCCGCACAGGATAACAGCGGAAGCACGGCAGGCGGTTCCGCAGAACGCCAGACCGTGCTTAACCGTGTTATATACAAGGTAGGCACAACGCCTCACGGCGCAAGGAAGTCATATCGGAGGGAATTTTAGAAAAGTGCGGGCATTTCAGGGTGCAATCCTGACACAGTGTATATCAATGCCCGAAAAAGCGCGCACGCCCCGCAGTTTCCGCAGCACGTGTGCGCGTCATGTCACTCGCCATCGTCCCCGCTGTCAATTCCTGCGGTGATGTTGCATATCTCCTGCAATGCCGATTCTATCTGCACAAGGTCGTCGATGTCGAACTTCACGGCATCGCAGTCCTTCTCCCACACTTGGCGGGCTATGAAGACGGCATCATGCAGCGACCGCTCGGACTCTTCCAGAGCGGTCTTCAGGTCGTCCACGGTGTACTCCCCGTCCTGCGGCGGAGGTACAGTCCCGGCACCGTTTTTTGCCGGGAAATTCTTTTCGCCTATCACGTTACAGTTGCTTTCGCCCGAAATGAAAAGCGCGTATCCGTGGCATACGTCACAAGAACACGCGCTTACGACGGCAGATACGAAAAGGGCAGGCAGTCCCACACGTTCAGCGGGCTGCCTGCCGTCCTTTTGCCTTTTTCGGGCAGGTTTCAGTTACTCCGTTGCCCTTATGCCGCCTTTTTGCTTTCGTCGGCAACCGTTCCGGCAGGCTGTTCCGCCACCTTTTCAGCCTTGCCGGTCTTGGTCGTTTTCTCGGCAGGCTTTTCGAGGCTGGCGAGGTTCGGGGCGAAATTCATGGCGTTGCGGATAGCCTTTGCAGCGGCATGGATTGTCTTTTGGAAATCACGGTTTGACTTCTCGAGGTCTACTTTGGTCGGCACAAGACCGATACGCGCCCAAACGCTGTCGGTAAGGTCGTACTTCTTGATACGATTTCCCGACTTCTCGCAGATGATGATTTCCGCAGGGGTTGTGGCACGGAATTTCGAGCGTATGCCGTCGGCATCGGCACGCAGTTTCTTTTCCTCCGCAATGGTGTGCCACATAGTTGCGACCATGTTTTTAATCACACGGAAAATCTCGTTGTCCGACATGTCGGCAGGCTCAAAGTCCGCACCGAAAAAGTGCTGTGCCGTCTGCACGAGTTCACCGTCCTTGTTGGTAGAGTTGTAAACCAACATGATACCTGCAAACGAACCGATGTTTGCATACTGTTCCTTGTTCAATTTAGAAGTTGCCATAATGATAAAATTTTAGAAACACTGCGCAAAATCACGCATTGCGGGCACTCGGGGAGTCGAACCCCGAACTCTGCACCATAGCGCAAAGTGTGGCATTTCCTGCCACGCGCCCAAAAATTTGCCGTGCATTTCACCCTGCACGGCAAAATTTTTCGTAACTTTGTCGCACTTAAAACGTACCCCATAGCAGAGCTATCCAAATGAGCGCATTTTCGGCATATCGTATCTTTGCACGAGTTCTACTCATCGTGTCGTGGCTCTGCGCTGCTTTACTCCAATTTCGGCAAGACGCTTCTCTGGCACGTTCCGGATCTTTTCCAATCCGGCAGCTAACAGTAAGGCGGTGGGCGGCTGGTGATTATGGGCATAACATTGGCAATGCTCTTTTCTCAAGCTCCGTGCGGACTGTTTTTCCGCTACCGTGCATTTTATCTCCGTGCGCACAAGGGCGCAATTATGGCATTATTCTTGCACGTCCTTTTCAGTGGCGGTATTCTCAATACTCCCAGCGACTTGCAAAAGTCTTGACGTATTTCCGGCACTCGGAATAAATACGATTTATCCCGTTCCATAAATTTCCCTACTTTCGTAGGTTGGCAATACTGGTATTATTGCCCCGTGCGAAGCGTGGTTATTTAACGCACTCTTTAAGCGTACCTAAACGCACACGGTGTTGTTTCGGGTGTTACCCTTTGACGGCTCAACAACTCACTTTCGTGTAAACGCCGTTTTTGTTTCTCGCTCTCGGCGGTCTTTGCTTTTCTGTTTTTTAATTCTGTTTTTTACTATCTATTTTTTTATTCGTTTTTCTCCGTACTTGTTTGCCGTTTGTTTGGCTTTCGAGTACATGACTATTATAAAACCGTTTTTCAGAACTGCAAAACTTTTTGAGAAAAAAAATTTGGAACGTTCCAAAAACAGCCTTTTTGCGAATATGGAACGCACGCGCGCGAAGTAAATTTGTAAATAGCTGAATATCAATAAAATAGAAAAATGATTTTCTTTGAAAAAAATTTTTCCTTTGCAAAAATCAAAAAAGCCCCGTTTCAACGTATGTATAAAATCAAAATCAGTTTTGTCTATTGATTATCAGATTATTAGCTGCTTAAAATGGATAAAATAGGACTGAAAAGATTTTTTTACTTTCAATTTGTAAGCAAAGATAATGTAAAAGACGTTTTTAGGCTTACTTTATACAAAAGTAAACCTAATAAATTATTGATATTCAATGGTGTAATAAAAATAAAAAGATTAGGGAGGGTGTACCCTCGGGTGCGGATTCGGTCTCTGTCCTCGGGCCGTTTTTTCAAGTCCGGTTTTCCAAAATGGCTCAAAATGCGGCTTTCGGATTGAAACTGTAAGCAGGTATCAAAAAATATACAGTAAAGTACTTGTATTTATCATGGTTGCTTAAGGTGCTGGTGTTCACCATGTCCCATATTTTTGAAATATTCTCATTTGTGGATGCCTGTCCTTTCAATTTTCACGGGTGTACAGACTTTCTGCACGATTTCCGGGTTCCGGCTTGAAGTTGTTTTTTAGATACGCTGAAAACGCATCAAAAAATATATAGAGACACGTCGGTATATTGACTGTTCTTAACCGGATTGGACGACGGAAAAGGAGGATGTGTATTCCTGTCATTCAGTATGTTCGGATATGCTTTTCACAATCGGACAATCTTGTAATGTTTTGTTCCTTAATCATATAGAATATACAGAACGAAGCTATCCACATGGATTCCGACTTATTTGTACGGTTTTTGTGACTTTATACAGGAAACCGTGGAAATGCAGAAGAAATGGGGTTCAGTCACCTGCCTTTTTGGTGAATTATACGTATATTTGCCGTATTGTATCCACTTATGTATGAAGTATGGCATTTTGCTGTTACAGGAAATATCTGGATAAAGAATCGAAAGAATGGAATCATATCATAAGAAGAAAATCGGGAGTATTCCGAAAGACAGCACGGGTGGGTCGTCCATTCGCAAGGGAATGGTCGTCTTCAACGGTGGGACATCGGAAACCGGACTTGTGGGAGATGTCACGGGTAATTGCGTGTCGGTTCCGGTAAGGATGACTGCGGGCAGAGAACTCGTTACCGATGACGCGGTCATGTTTCTGAATGATTGCCGGGAAGCGAGCGCAGAGCAAAAGATTGCCCTCCAACGCCTGCTGAACGAAGGCCATCTTGCATGGGACAAGCGCCGGGGTGTATGTTCGGAATCTCTCTATGCTCCCAAAGACGGACAGTTGGTAAAACTCAGTATCCTGGATGAGCATGTAATACTGGGGGCTTTCAAGGAAATCGACGCAAAAGGACGTGTTGTGCTGTATTGCCTGCTGGACGAAGACGGGAGCCTGCGCTATTCCCTGCATGAAACAGTCGGGTACGCGGTGAATCTCCAGATACTGCCTATCGGAACCAGTGGCCGTAGCAGGCTTTCCGATGCTCTACGCCAGAAAGGGCTTGCATGGAACGGACGGCTGAAGGAACTCGAACGGCTGGCAACACGTGTCAGACGCGGTGACAAGTACTATTACCTGAATGACATACTGGAAATCCGTGAATGCAGGGACAACAACAGGCCGGCGGACAGGAAACGGTTGGAATGCGGGAACTATTTCATGGAGCGGAGGGATGCCGAACTGGTACGTGACTGCGTGCGCTCTGTCGTAAGGCTGAACCGCGACAAGGATGCCAGACGGTAAGAGGGTGACGGTATAAGGTATTCGTTCTGTTTCTCTCTCTTGTATCTGGGGAGGAAGTGGTCCTTTAATCCTCATCTTATCCGTTTTCAACACTTTCCGATTCAAAAAAACAAAAAAACAGACGGCGTGCCGTCTGTCATGATTTGTTTCTTTTTTGGTATCTTTTTTCTTTGCGTCAAAGAAAAAAGTACATCTTTCTTCTTTCTTCTTGTATAATACTACTTATAGTATTGTTGCTACATTTGTAACACCCCTCCTGTCAGATACACGGTACATTTGTACCACATTGAGGGGAAAGATGTGGCGAATTTCGCGTCTTTCCACCCAAATTCCACTATCGGGAGCATGAATCGCAAGCCGATGTTGCCGCTTCGGAAAATTGCAGTCGCCTTTTGCAGGGCAGCATTGCAAGAACGAAAACGGTCTGATTTTCACGTGCAGGAAAATAACCGCAAAAAGAGATCCGATAAAACATCTATATATGAAAAATATCCCCTATATTTGCATAAAATTTACATATAACTGCGATATAATATGATTATTCAGTTCACAGTCGAAAATTTCCTTTCGTTCAAGGAGCCGGCGACCTTGTCTTTGGCTGCTTCCGCGCTGAAAGAAAAACAGACCCGGTCCGATGAGATTGTTTTTGAGCTTGAAGGTACGAACCTCTCTTTGCTGAAGAGTGCGGTCATCTACGGGGCCAATGCCAGCGGGAAATCGAATCTGGTCAAAGCACTCGATTTCTTCAAATGGTTTGTCATCAATTCCTCCAAAGGCGTGCAGTCCGGCGAAAGCATACGGGTGGAAAGTTTCCGTCTCAACCGGAGGACGGAACAGGAGCCCAGTTATTTTGAGGCGGTCTTTGCCGACGAAACGGTCCAATACCGCTATGGGTTCGAAGTCGATGAAAAACGTGTACACCGGGAGTGGCTTTATCAAAAGGGCAACAAGCGCAAGGCAAAGGAGGTGGAACTGTTCCTGCGTGACGGCGATGAGTATGAACTGCATCCCAAATTTTCGGTCGGCAAAGAGGTTGTCGCCAAAAAAATGGTGCGCGACAATGCGCTGCTTCTTTCCGTGGCAGCACAGTTCAACGAAAGCGTCTCGGTGGAAATCATGGGATGGTTGGCCAACACCACGATTGTTCTTGGCAGCAGCGACGAGCGGATTTGGGAAATGGCGATAGCCCAGATCGATGATCCGTCCATGAAAAGGCGTATTGTGGAGTTTGCCCGGTTTGCAGACTTCGGAATCGACGACATACGCAAGGTTGACAATACAGTCATCAGTTCACACCAGCAATATGACGAGGAGGGCAACGCCACGAAGACGGTCACTTTCCCGTTCCGCGTAAACGAGTCGGAGGGTACGATCAAATACTTCTCGCTGGCTTATCCTATAATCGACGCGTTGGATCATGGCAAAAGGCTGGTTGTCGACGAGTTCGACTCGAAAATGCACCCTCTGTTGACCAGTCGCATCATCGGGCTGTTCAATTCCAGAGTGACAAATCCCAGGAATGCACAGTTGATTTTCACGACACATGACACCAACCTGCTTAATGCAAGCCTGTTCC